>NC_014836.1:1190000-1790000 GCF_000177635.2 Desulfurispirillum indicum S5 | reverse complement strand
ACGCAGCTCGCCGATCTCCTCCTCCAGCTTGACAAGAGTGCCCTCGGCGTCCGGCCAGTCAAAGCCAGTCTTCGCGGCACGCTTCTGGAATTTGTAGGCCCTGGCCAGGGCGGGCAGATGACGGGGTACGCCATCGAGGACGCTGGTGCGTTCGCGTTTTTCAGCGGCCTTGATTTCGCCCCACTGCTGCAGCACTTCGTCGGCACTTTCCAGCGCGTTCGAACCGAATATATGAGGGTGGCGGCGCACCATCTTTTCGTGCAGCGTACGGGCCACGTCGTCAATGGTAAACGCCCCGCGGCGGCTGGCGATATCGCTGTGGAAAAAGACCTGCAGCAAGACGTCGCCCAGTTCTTCCATCAGTTCTTCGTCATCACCGGCATCTATGCTGTCCACCACTTCGTAGGCCTCTTCAATGAGGTACTGGCGCAGGCTTTCGTGGGTCTGTTCCCTGTCCCATGGACATCCATCGGGGCCGTTGAGGGTGTCCATGAGCTCTCTGAGGCTTTCGAGGGAGACGTAGTGCGCAGACATAACACCCCTTTTCATAAGAAGAAAGAACGAGGCTCCACCGGAAGTCGGAAACCGGTGGCTGCTGCATGTGATTATACGCACGCCCCTTTTGCCTTGTAAACCGCAAAACTTGGAGTGTCGCTTTTTGGGATTGGAAGAGCGCTGCCGCAGTCCTTGAGGAACCGTCTTACCGGGCAGAGGGGAATTTCCATTTCCCTTCGGGTGTGGTACAATCGGCAGGAATTTCACAGCAGGGGAGGCAGACATGCACAGTAAAATTCGAGAGTACCTGAAACTGGAAACGCAGCCCGTGGCCACCCTGTGGCTCGACCGTGCTCCTGAAGAGCGACTGCAGTTTGAAAAGGGGCGTCGGGGTTGCATCCTTTCGTTGATTGCCGCCAGTGCCAAGGGACGGGTGAGCGCGCTTGATCACGAAAGTTTTGGTTGTCCAGGCGGCGGTGTGGGCATGGGGTATGGCAATCAGTATGAAAATTTTCCCGGCGGCATTGACTGTTTCGCGCGCTTTCTCTCCAGCGGCAACAAGGGGTATCCCAAGGGGGAGGCTGTGGCCAGTGCTCTTGAAGGCAAGGCTCCGCAGCACTTTATCCATGAGTATCTGAATGGTGAAGGGTATATCAAGACGCCGGAACTGGTGGAAGACTTCATGGGGCGACTGGGATTCATGGATATCGGCAAGGTGACGGTTTTCAAACCCCTGGACAGGGTAGAACCCGGTGAAGAGCCTGTTGTGGTGACGATTTTCTGTAATGTCGATCAGCTTTCCGCGCTGGTTGTGCTGTGCAACTCCTTCCAGGAGGGCATAGACAATGTCATGTCTCCCTTTGGTGCCGGTTGCCAGTCCATGGGACTGCTGGCGTATCATCAGCTGGCTGCGGAACGGCCCAAGGCGATTATCGGGCTCTTTGACATCACTGCCCGCAATACGCTTAAGGGGAGCCTTGGGGAGAACCTGCTGAGCTTCAGTGTGCCTTACTCGCTCTTTGTGCGCATGGAAGAGGAGGCCGATGGGAGTTTTCTCGCCCGGAAGCCCTGGCAGAAACTGACGGGATCTGTCTCAGCGGGATAGGAGCTTCAGCACAGGCCGGCCCACTGGGCGAAATTTTCCGTGTCGTGGTGGAGATGGCCCTGGAACTGGTGCAGCACAATGCGATAGAGAGAGCCCATTTCCAGGCCGTCGGCGGGGGTAATGCGCGTGTGGAGTGTGGATTGCTCCCCACAGGGTTCAAGGGTGTACTCCACCAGAAAGCGAACCCCCATGAAGGTGTAGGTGGCATGGACACCCAGGTGGATCGGGTCGGGATCCCAGGTGAAGGGGATTTCGCCCATCAGGCTCAGGCCTGCATAGGCGTTGGCTCCCCGGCTCCCCACATCCTCCATCAGGCCCGACCACTCCGGAATCAGCAAAGGATCCCGGAGGAAGTCAAAGGCATCGGCGGCACAGAGAGCCAGGGGTTGCTGCCAGTTTCGCACCTATTTCTGACCCTGCTTGATGAGGTACTCGGAGACCTTCATGGCCGCCTTGGCCCCTTCGCCAGCAGCGATGATCACCTGCTTGAACTTGACATCCGTAACATCGCCGGCGGCAAAGACACCGGGAATGTTGGTTTCGTTATAGGTGGAGATGACAATCTCACCGTTGTCATTGGTCTGCAGGAGATTTTTCAGGCCATCGGCGTTGGGCGCGCGGCCGATTTCCACAAAGATGCCGTCAGTGGTCAGTTCCTGTTCCACGGAACTGTTGCGGTCGCGGATACGCAGACCCGTCACATACTCATCGCCAAGGATCTCCACCGGGATAGTGTTTTCGTAGATATCCACGCTGACTTCCTTGAGGCGATCCATGAGAATGGGCTCGGCCCTGAGCTGGCTGCGCACGATAAGCTGGACTTTCGAGGCGATTTTCACCATCTCCAGGGCTGCTTCCACCCCGGAAGTGCCGCCACCGATAATGGTGACGATCTTGTTGCGGTAGAGGGGGCCGTCGCAGGTGGTACAGTAGGTCAGCCCTTTGCCGTTGAACTTTTCTTCATTCTTGACCCCGACGGTCTTGGGTTTGGCGCCAGTGGCGATAATGGCTGAACGCCCCTGAAACTCGCGACCCTCTGCCGTGATGAACTTCTTGGTCGTGCCGTGATCCTCAATGGCCACGACCTCCTGCATGAGCTCAATTTCCACATTGGAGTATTTGCGCACATGCTCCTCAAACTTCATGGCCATTTCCCAGCCGGTGGAGTAGGGTATGCCCAGGTAGTTCTCCACGTCAAAGGTCTTGGTGAGCTGTCCACCGGAATCATAGGCCACGATCAGGGTTGAAAGATTCTTGCGGGCCGTATAGATGGCAGCACTTTCACCTGCGGGGCCAAGTCCTGCAATAATAACGTCATACACCTTTTCTCCACTCATGGGTCGCACCTCTATATATTGATAATTATTCTCGTTTATCATTGAACCTCTGGAAAATCAAGGGGTAAGTTTGCTGTTTATACTCCTGTGAGTTTGCAGGTTGCTGTAATATAATGCTGTTCAGTTTTCGTACATCCGAAACGGCAGATTGTCGACACCGACACTGATACCATGCTGGAATAGAGAAAATGGTTCTGCACAGACTGCGTCGCTTGACATTGCCCTCAACTTGTTTGTGAGTTTCTTTTGCCACTTTTGGGTCGCCAAAAGTGGCGCAAAAGCGACCCCCAGTGCTGTCCTTTTCAGCCGCCCGCTTGCCTGGAACTGGGGACCGCAAACAACCGCCCTCCATGGCTTTTGGTTTGCGGTTGCCGCCCTCGTGGCGGCAACCCTGCGGGTCCATCGCGTTCCAGTCGGCGCGTCCTGGCTGGGCCAGCACACGGGGGAGAGACAGAAACAGGCCGTTTCCCCATGGCAACATCAGCACAAGAATGCCTGAAACCAGGACGACAGGATGCGAAGCATCAGTTATATGAAGCAGGAGGTATTCGAGGTACAGAGTACCATGTTTCACTTCAGACGCAATCGGTGATTCAACTCCCCATGGCAGATATGCCAGTCGACCAGTTCCTGAAAGCCCACCATGGCATTGAGCACAGCCAGGCCCGTTGCCTGTTGCAGGTCGCCTGGTCTGAGGTCAGCGGGGAAAAGCAGTCCACATGTCAGCATTCGTTCCCGCGTGGTGCCATGCAGAAGGGGGCGACGGGGAGTCAGCCAGCGTCCATGGATGCGCAGGGCGATATTGGCTATGGACGTATCACTGAGCAGGCCGTCGCGGATCAGAAGAATGTCATCGACAGCGGAGGAATTCGTGCGCAGCTGCTCAATGGAGTGGCGATCAGCAAACTTCCATGGGTAGTCGATGGACGAGCCATCGACCAGGCCCAGGCGGTGAATCTGACGCGGTTGAAAGGGCAGGAATTCCAGGGAGTGCAGTCCGTGCCGGTGATAGAGGATACGGCAGCGCAAAATGCTTTTGTGTTGTGGACACTCCGTCAGGAGGGCGTGCAGGTCGATGGGTACACGCTGGCCCCAGAGCGCCTGCGAGCTGAGGGTAACCCGGCGCTGGTGCCACTGGAGGTGCTGAGGCGCGCCATTTTCGATGCGGATGGTCTCAAGTAACAGGGACATAGACTTTTCTGCACATTTCCGTGTACTCATCCACAAGGTCGCTCTCTGCCGTCAGGCCGCCGCCACTCTTGAAGACCAGTCCACTGGGAGTGCGCTCCAGAAAGCGAATGAGCACGGCACTGTCAACACTGCTGCCGTCAAAGTAGCCGAAGACTCCGGTGAAGTAGCCACGCTCATGGAGCTCAACGGCTTTGATGATCTCCATGGTTTTCAGCTTGGGCGTTCCACTGACGGAACCGGCAGGTAGCATGTTGCAGAGAACATCCCCCAGCTGATCGGGCCAGGAGGCGGGCAGGTCGCCGCAAATATGGGAGCTGGTCTGCAGCAGCCTTCCCCGGCCACTGGAGATGCTTTCCAGGTAACGGAAGCGTTCAACACGCACTCTGCGAGCCACACAGGAAAGGTCGTTGCGCAGGAGATCTACGATCATCGTGTGCTCGCTGATCTCCTTGGGGTTGGCGAGAAGCGCCGCCGCCGCACCGGGGATCGTCGCATCGGCGGTTCCCTTCATGGGGAAGGTCTCTATGGTCGTATCCTGAATGCGGACAAATCGCTCGGGGGAAAAGCAGGTGAACTCGTCCTGCAGGTACAGGCGAAAGGGCGCCTGGGCGCGGTGGAAAATCTGCTCGAGACTCCAGTCGCAGGCTACCGGTGTGGAGGCCGTCAAATTGAGCAGGTAGGTGTCACCGGCAGCCATATGCTCCTGCACGGTTCTGAAGGTCCGAGCGTAGTGGGCAAGCTCCATGGGAGCCGCTGACCACTGTCGTACCCCTTGAGGCAAGGGGTGGTGGTCGGTGCGCGTATGACGGAAGCCGGGAAAGACAAACTGAACCCGCTCATCCATGGCTGCCAGAGGGCACAGAAGGTGGCGGGAAAAGTCAAAGGAGATCAGGAAAAAACAGGGTATACGCTGCTGCCCCAGGGCGTTGAGCTTCAGGCGGATCTGCTCGCGTCCCTGCTGGCAGAGGGTATGGGGCGGGGGAGTCTGGGGCGATGCCGGTGCTGATACCGGCCTGTGTGCTGGCGTCCTGATGTCAGTGCACGTCATTCCAGTTATTCCCGCTGCTGACCGTGACCGTAAGCCTCACCTTCAGCTGGGCCGCGGACTCCATCTGCTCCTGTAAAAAAGCGCTGAAAGGTTCCGCCTGCTCAAAGGGCACCTCGAAGAGCAATTCATCGTGGATCTGCAGCAGCATACGGGCCTGATAGGGGGCGAGCTGCTGGTGAATGCGGTTCATGGCGATTTTAATGATATCAGCTGAGGTTCCCTGAATGGGCATGTTCACGGCATTGCGCTCTGCTGCCTCGCGGATGTTGCGGTTGCGGCTGTTGATGTCGGGCAGATAGCGGCGGCGTCCGTACAGCGTCTGGGCGTATCCGTGCTCTCTGGCAAAGGCGATCTGATGGTCAATGTAGGCCTTCACTCCGGGATAGCGCAGGAAATAACTGTCTATGAGCGCCTGGCCTTCCTTGGGAGTCATGCCCAGGTCACGGCTGAGTTTGAAGGCGGAGATGCCATAGAGAATGCCGAAGTTGACTGCCTTGGCCATGCGGCGGTAGTTGGGTTCACTGGAGCCGAAAATGGCATCGGCGGTCTGGGCGTGAATATCCTTCTCTTCGGCGAAGCTTTTCAGCATCGACTCGTCACCGCTCAGGTGCGCGGCAATGCGCAGTTCAATCTGAGAATAATCCGCTGCCACGAAACAGAAGCCAGGTGCCGGGACAAAAGCCTTGCGCACCTCGCGCCCCTCTTCGGTGCGAATGGGGATGTTCTGCAGGTTGGGATCGGAACTGGAGAGACGCCCCGTGTTGGCGACTGTCTGATTGAAGCTGGTATGGATGCGGCCTGTCCAGGGATTGATAAGTTCTGAAAGCGCATTGACATAGGTGGAAAGCAGTTTGGATACCATGCGGTACTGGGTCAGGACATTGGCAATTTCATACTGCGGGGCCAGGGCTTCCAGGACTGAGACATCGGTGGAGTAGCCGGTTTTCGTCTTTTTCACCGGAGGAATGCCCATCTTCTCGAAGAGCAGGGTCGCCAGCTGTTTGGGTGAGTTTATGTTGAAGGCTTCGCCTGCCAGCTCGTATATCTTTTCTTCAAGCTCGTGAAGGCGGCGGGTAAAGGATTCGTGAAGATTGCCCAGCATTTCACGATCCACGGCGATGCCCAGCATTTCCATATGGCAGAGCACACGCACCAGGGGCATTTCTATGGCGTGGAACAGCTCGTGGTACTCCTGCTCTATGCGGGGGGCGAAGAGGTTGTACAGGGCGAGGGTTATGGCGGCGTCTTCGCCGGCGTAGCGGGCGGCAGTGGGAATGTCCACATCGCGGAAAGTGGAGCCTTTGGGTACCACATCCTTGAAGGCGATCATCTCGTGGGACAGGAATTCCACGGCCAGCTGATCCAGCCCATGGGATCGGCGATTGGCATCCAGCAGATACGAGGCGATCATGGTATCAAACAGGCGTGGCTGTGGCAGCGCCATGTCGTGACGCTGCAGGACGATCAGGTCGTATTTGATATTCTGACCGACGAGCAGGAGGTCACTCCGGTCAAGGGCAGTAATCAGCTTCTGTACATCGGCAGTGGGCATGTTGCGGTGGGTATCGGTGTGGGCATGGTCGATGGGTACATACCACGCCTGTTCGCCGATGGCGATGCTGATGCCGACCAGGTCTGCTTCGACAGCATGTTCTGAAGTGGTTTCTGTATCAATGGCGATGACGGCAGCGGTGGCGGCTTCATGGAGAAGCTCTGCAAAAGCTTCCGCAGTATCGGCGATACGCACATCAATATCTGTGGCAACGGCGGCGGCAGGGGGGGCGTCAACCTGGTAGTTCAGTTTGTCCCGCAGGCCCTGAAAACCGAGTTCGCTGTAGATTTCGTAGAGCTCCGGGACATTGGGGACGCCGGGGCGGAAATCGCTGTCATCAAGCGGAACGCTGGTGTGTAGCTCAAGCAGCCGGCGAGAGAGAAAGGCGTCGTCACGGAACTCCTGCAGGCGTTTGCCGACCGCGCCGCTGATCTCATCCACATGGGCGTAGATGTTATCAAGGGTACCGTACTGTTCAAGGAGCTTCTGGGCAGATTTGGGACCAATGCCCTTGACGCCGGGGATATTGTCTGAGGCGTCGCCCACCAGGGCCAGGTAGTCGATGACCTGGGCTGGGGTGACGCCCATTTTGTCGTGAAATGCGGCGGCATCCAGGATGCGTTCCTTGGAGGTATCGTACAGGAAAACTCCCGGCTTGGTCAGGAGCTGCCCCAGATCCTTGTCGGAGGTGGCGATGTAGACTTCCCGGTAGCCGGCGTCCTGAGCCTGGCAGGTGATGGTGCCGATGACGTCGTCTGCTTCAAAGCCTTCAATGCAGAGGCGCTTCAGGCCCTGAGCCTCCACCAGGCGGTGAATCCAGGGGATCTGGGATATGAGGTCCTCGGGCGCCTTCTGGCGCTGCGCTTTGTACTGGGGGTAGGATTCGTGACGGAAGGTGGGTCCGGGCGCATCAAAAACTACCACAATGCCATCGGGTTCGATGGCATTGTGGCACTTTTCCAGAATATTGCGAAACCCGTAGATCGCGTTGGTGGGAAGGCCTGCTCGGTTGCTCAGGCCGCGGATTGCATAAAATGCCTTGTAGATAAAAGAGTTGCCGTCAACCAGCAGCAGTTTCATATCAGTCCACGAACAGGGATTGATTCACGTTGATGGTAGCACGGCTGCGGGCCTCAACAATCCAGTCCGAAAGCATTTCGTTGCGGCGTCGCTCACGCACTTCTTCCATGAGCAGCGGGCGCAGGGATTCAAAGAGCTCCATATCGGGCGTTTCTTTTTCTGTTACCTGCAGGAAGAAGGGGATATTGATGATCTCCGCAGGGCCTGCGGTCTGTCCAACCTCTGTCAAAAAGGCAAGGTACATGACATCTTCGTTGAAACCGGGCCCGCCATTGGTGTCCATGTAGGAGATCAGGTCAGTGCTTTCGGGCTGGGCATTCACCTCGGCGGCTATGGCGAAGAGCTCCATGCCACGGAAGGATTCAGCCTTTTCCATGGCGATTACGTATGACTGGTGCTGGATGTAGTCGGCCAGCACCTGATCCTGGATCTCTTCATAGGGAACCACCATGGGCGGAATATCCTGTTCCTTCTTCACGAGGTAGAGCTTGTCCTGCCCGCGTATGACATTGGTGTAGCGTCCCTGGGGCATCAGGAACGCCTCGCGTATCAGGCGGGTTTCACGCAGAAGGTCTTCGGGGATGGAGTTCTGGTCGAAGATATACGAGGTGACAAATTCCACCTCCATCTCTTCGGCAGTAGTGGCGAAATCCTTCTGCTGCTGAACGACGGCTTCGCGCAGGCTTTGCAGCACTTCTGAGGCCGTCTCCTGGGTTGAGCTGTCCTGCGGGTCGTAGGGAACAAAGGCGTAGGATATCTGGATGCTCTTGGGCGTTTCATACTGTTTGGCGTTGGTCTCATGGTAGGCGCGCAGCACCTGCTCATTGGTCTCCACGCTGTCAGCGAACAGCTCGGGGAAGAGGATGATGTAATCAAAGGCCACTCTGCCCTGCTGCCACTGGAATTCCTCTTGCAGATCGTCCTCGGTTATGCGCACTTCGGCAACGATCTGGTTCTGAATTTTTTCAACCAGCAGTGACTCTTTCTGCATTTCCTCGAAAATGGCGGGGGAGAGCTTGTTGGCTTCGAGAACATTGCGATACAGGGTGCGGCTGAATACGCCTTCTTCCTGGAACGCCTCAATGGCGGCAATGCTGTTGAAAAGCTCCTGGTCGGAGACGCGCAGATTGCGACGCTGCGCTTCCTGCAGGAGCAGCGCTTTTGATATGAGGTTGTCAATGACTATTTCGCGGATCTGGCGATTGATTTCCGCGTCACCCTGATTGCCGAAAAGGGCACTGATATTCTGGTGAACCTGATTGTAAGTGCGGTTGAACTCATTGGGGCCGATTTCAATGTCGTTGACCTTTATGACGTACCCACGGGAGCGCTGGTCACCACTCTGAATGCCCCAGACCACGAAAATTGAGCCGACAAAGGTGGCGATGACAAACCAGAGGAGAATCTTGACGGGAGCGCTGACGTTACGAAACTTGTGGATCATCTATATACCTCATGGTGAAATTTCTGATTCAGGACGATGGCCGTTCATGCTGTCCCGGAAGTTTTTAGCGGGTGAAAATATAATACATATACCACACATATGCCACAAGAAACAGCAGGCCCTCAATCCGTCCCAGTGCCTGCTTCTTGCGGGCGATGGGGTAGAGGACCGCGGTTATGAGCAGCATAAAGGGGATATCGAACTGGATCAGCGTTTGTTCAACGCTGATGGGGGCAAACAGGGCGATGAATCCGCAGACGAAAAGAATGTTAAAAATATTGCTGCCGAGAATGTTCCCGATACTGATGTCCGCACGCTGTTTCATAGAGGCGATGATACTGGTTACCAGTTCTGGCAGGCTGGTGCCGACGGCGATGATGGTGATGCCGATGACCAGCTCGCTTACCCCAAGAAACCTTGCGATCTCTATGCCGTAGATGACCATGAATCTCGCGCCCAGCAGCAGTCCGATGCCGCCGGCCACGATGAGGCCCACATGTTTCCATGAGCCCGAGCCGCGCAGTATGTGTTCCGTTTCCACATCATCACTGACCGTGCGTCCCGAGCGCAGACAGTAGACGAGAAATGCTATCAGGGCGCAGAGCATGATGATGCCATCAAGGCGAGTGATGGTGCCATCCAGGCACATGAGGAAGAAGACCACGCTGGTGACCAGTACGATGGGAAGCTCAATGCGGGTAATGGAGCCATCCATGCGCACCGGACTGATGAGGGCGCACAGGGCCAGCACCAGAGCGATATTGGCGATATTGCTGCCGACGATGTTGCCGATGGCTATATCGCTTGAGCCTTGAAGTAAACCGGTGAAGCTGACCAGAAACTCAGGCAGGCTGGTTCCCAGCGCCACGATGGTCAGGCCGATCACCAGTGGCCGTATGCCACGGGTCAGGGCGAGGGCTACGGAGCCGCGAACCAGGAACTCTGCTCCGAAGTAGAGAATGACAATGCCCAGGGAAAACAGAAGGGCGGGAAGGAGGAGTGTCATGGTTTCGCTTGTCCGCACTCCAGCTGCGCGGCAGAGAAGACAGGCCCCTCTTTGCAGACAGTTTTGCGCTGCATCTGACCAGAATCATAGGTGTCGGTGACGCATCCCAGACAGACGCCGATGCCACAGGCCATGTGCGTCTCCAGGGAAAGCTGACATGAGGCTGCGCCAGCCTTGAGGGCCAGCGCGCCCACGGCGTTCATCATCACATCGGGACCACAGCAGTAGACGTGCCGGGAAGTGAGATCGCCGCCGATGGCCTGGGTGACAAAACCCTTATGGCCTCGGGTGCCGTCGTCGGTGGTGACGATCAGTGAGTCGCACACGTGATCAAGCTCTTTTTCAAAGAGCAGGTTCTCGGCTGAAGAGGCGCCGATAATGGCGTTGACAGTATTTCCAGCTGATTTGAGGTGTTCAGCCAGCATGAGCAGCGGTGCTATGCCGATCCCGCCTCCGATGAGCAGCGCGTCGCCCGACTGCAGGGTAAAACCATTGCCCAGCGGGCCGAGGATATCTATGGGTTGCCCTTCGCGGAAGGTACTGAGGATGTGGGTACCACGACCGACCACCTTGTAGGCGAATCCCATGACACCGTCACCGGCAGAGGCGATGGAAAGGGGACGCTTCAGCAGGGGATCATAGCCACTGACACTGGCCTGCAGCATGCAGAATTGTCCCGGGGCTACGGTGAAGTCTTGGGGGATGGCGACTTCCAGCAGGAAATTGGAACCACTGAGGTGTGTGTTGCGGAGAATGGTGAAGGTATGCAAAGGGCACTCCTGATCGGAAAGTTTCCGGAAAAATGATAGGACGAGGATACTGCAGACGGCGAATCCAGACAAGTCCTGAAACAAAAACTCCCGGGCGAAGACGCGCTGTGCGTGTTCCCGCCCGGGAAAGTGATATGGCAGAACTGTAAGCCGGGTTCTGTACCCCCAAGGGGGGTGATAGTCATTTCTCTAGGCTGTCAGTCACCCGACAGCTCAAGCAACCTACCCGAAGGCGAAGCGAGCCACTCCATCTGCCTTCCTATATGGTCTTGCACCGGGTGTGGTTTACCTGGCTTCCCCTGTCACCAGGGGAACCGGTGGTCTCTTACACCACCCTTTCACCCTTACCGGGCCGATGCCCGGCGGTCTGCTCTCTGTTGCACTTGCACTGGGGTTGCCCCCGGTTCGCGTTACGAACCACCCTGCTCTGTGGTGCCCGGACTTTCCTCCCGTGGATTTCTCCACCAGCGACTATCCGTTCTGCCATATCTCCATGAGCATACCAGACACGGGCTGCTCCCGCATCAAGAATCCTCAGGAGTGTCAGCTGCTGACAGGTTCCAGCAGTTCATCGTTTTTGTAGATTTCCACACCCTCCTGGGTGACCTTGCGGTAAAAGCTGCTCTCCAGGTGCGCTTCGGCCACATATTCTTCCAGGGAGAGTATTTTCAGGTCGAGCTTAATCTTCTTATCTACCTGTTCAAGCACTTCCTCCAGTGAGCGTGCCACATCGTTATCCTTCTGGTTCATGATCACCAGCACATTGAGGTCCTTGCGCTTGACGGGTTCGCTTTGTTTAATGGTGCTTCCGTAAATCACCGCATTGGTCACCACTTTTGCAAACTTTGTCTTAACCTGTTTCAGAGCCTTTTCCAGGGCTCGCGTTTCCTCGGCTGTGAGATTGGTTTGCTTCAAAGCTTCGTGCAGCACATTGTACTCCTTATCGTTATATGTTGCGTAATACCCGGTTTTTACGGACATCAATGATGGAAATAACATTTTGTGACTCGTCAAGGATAACAGCCGTTGGATTATCCTGCAAGTCTCCTTTTTGCAAGCGGCTCAATGCTGACATGTCCAATGGTCTGCCCTGCCGCAGATGGGTAATGACAGCGGCATCGGCGGTGTACATATCGTGATCGGCCAGGACGCGGGCTGGCGGGATGCTCCAGTGCTGCCATGGCGTGTCAGGGTCGAAATCCGTGAGGCTGACACACTCCTGGACGCTGATTCCGCAGCAGCGTGTACGCTGCAGCATGCACAGATGGCCGACAGTGCCCAGTCGTCGCGCGATCTCTTCACCCAGGGCGCGGATATAGGTTCCGCCGGAAACATCAACATCGATTTCGATGCCGTCGGGCTTTTCCTGCCACAGGCGCAGCGAGTGGAGTGTCGTGGTACGCGTTGGCATCTCGACCGACTCACCGCGGCGCGCGTACTCATAGGCTTTTTTGCCACCTATCTTGACTGCCGAATAGGCGGGAACCTGCAGGGTTACGGTACCGGTCAGCTCCCGGCTCAGCTGCTCCAGCAGCTGTGGACTCAGGGTTGGAACTGGCTGCGTCTCCACCACCTGGCCTTCTGTATCCGCAGTTTCAGTGCGGGTTCCCAGGCGCAGGGTGGCACGGTACTGCTTGTGAGAGTGGCTCAGGTAGGACATGAGCTTGGTGCAGGAACCCGTGACCACAATAAGGACGCCACTGGCGAAGGGATCCAGGGTCCCGCCATGACCGACCTTGGGGAGCTTGAGAAGTTTTTTGATCCGGTGCGTGATATCGTGGCTGGTGGGGCCAACCGGCTTATTGACGGCGAGAATGGCACCTGCCATTAGAGTTTCTCACAGATCTGTTCCATGACGCGGTTCACATCGGTGCACTGAATCTGGAAACCGCCGGCATTGCGGTGACCGCCGCCGCCAAAAGCTTCGCTGATCGCTGAAACATCGATATTGCCCTTGGAGCGAAAGGAGACTTTAAAGGAGTCGGCGGTGTCCTGGCGTACGAAGACCGCAACCTCGACACCGTCAATGGCCCGCAGACTGTTAATGAACCCGTCGGTATCGCTTGCCACCGTGCCCGTCTCCTGAAGATCCGAGAGGGTGAGGTAGCTCCAGGCTATCGCTTTCTTTCTGTCGAAGACCACCCGATCCAGGCAGCGCTTGTACAGCTGCACCTTCTCCCAGGTCATGGACTCGTATATCTCCACGGTGACCTGCCAGGGGTCAATTCCCTTGGCCAGGAGCTTAGCGGCTATCAGATGGCTCTGCACATTGGAGGAAGCGTAGCGGAAGCCTCCTGTATCGGTGAACAGTGCGGTGTAGAGGCACAGAGCCTCGTCAAAGACAAGAGGGCCAAGCTTCTCCAGCAGTTCATAGATGAGGGTTGCCGTGGCGGGTGCTTCACCGATGACGTAGTTATAGTCAGCGTAGCCACGGTTGGTGATATGGTGATCGATGTTGACCGTGGGGACACCCGGGGGGAGTTCAAAGTTACCGAAGCGGTCAACGGTTGAGGTATCCACGATGAACAGAGCATCCACATCTGCGGGGATCTGTTTGCGATAGTTTCTGGCGCCAGGGAGAAAGGCATATTCGCGGGGAATACTGCTTTCGCACAGCACCACCGGATCCTTGCCCATGGCGGTGAACCTATGGTAAAGGGCCAGGGCGCAACCGATGGTGTCTCCATCGGGGTTCACATGGGAGAAAATACCTGGGCGCTGGCAGGAGCTCATCAGGGAGAGGATCTCCTCGCGGTCATCAAAGAGTGTCACCGACATCAGTCCTCCTCTTTGTTTTTGAGCTCATCCAGTATCCTGGCAATGCGCACGCTGTGCTCAGAGCCCTGGTCAAAGATAAAGCGCAGTTTCGGTACAGTCTTCATATGGCGCAGCTGCTGGTTCAGCAGGTGCTGCAGGGAACGGCTGTGCTGATCAATATAGTCGATGGCCATAGCCACCTGATCCTCACTGCCCAGAACACCGTAGTAGACTTTGGCCATGGAAAGATCCCCTGATGTCTGCACCGAGTTGACATTCACCAGTCCGTAATCCAGCGGAATCTCCTTCTGGATGATCTGAGAAAGCGTTTGCAGGACGAGGCTGTTGACTTTTTCCGTACGTATGCTCATTGAAGTTCCTCGACTTTCTGTTTCAGGGCATCCAGGCTGATGCCACATTTCTGGCGAATGGACTTCTGGTCACCGTGTTCCACAAAAACATCGGGCAGTCCCATCAGGTGGAGATGGGCAGGGAAATTTCCACTGCAGTGGAATTCGGCAATGGCAGAGCCAAAACCGCCGATGGCACTGTTTTCCTCAATGGTAATGACATGGGGATATTCCTGGAGAATTCCCTGCAGGCATGGGCCATCCAGGGGCTTGATGCTGCGACCGTTCACCAGGGTGATATCGTGCTCCTGGCAGAGGTTCAGGGACTCGGTGACCAGGTATCCGGTGGCAATGAGCGCGATGCGTTTTTTCTTTGAGTGGTGGAGAATCTCCCAGGATTCCATGTTGATGGGGGACTCCACTATCGGTACGCCAAAACCATTGCCACGGGCGTAGCGGATGGTTATAGGGCCGTCCAGGGTATTGGCCTGGAGCAGCATGTTGTAGAGTTCATTCTCATCCCTGGGAGAAAAAATCCGCATGTTGGGAATGCAGCGCAGGAAAGAAAGGTCGAAGGAACCGTTGTGTGTCTCGCCGTCGTTACCGACTATGCCAGCGCGATCAATGCAGAAGACTACCGGCAGGTTCTGCAGGCACACATCGTGGATGATCTGGTCATAAGCCCGCTGGAAAAACGTGGAATAGATAAAGACATGGGGCCTCAGGCCTTCCAGGGCGAGTCCGGCCGCAAAGGTTACGGCATGCTGTTCGGCAATACCCACGTCAAAAAAACGCTCAGGATACGCCGTCTTGAAATTCTGAATGCCGGTTCCTTCTGGCATGGCGGCTGTGATGGCGATGGTGCGCTGATCACGCCTGCCCAGCTCGACGATGGCCTGCCCGGCAATGGCCGTGTAGCTGGGAGTCGCAGTGGCGCCGTGAATCACGCCGCTTTCACGGTCAAAGGGGCCGACTCCATGGAATTTCTCGGGGTTGGTTTCCGCCGGTGCGTAGCCGGTGCCTTTTTTGGTGATGACGTGGAGCAGCAGGGGGCCCTCAATGCGCTTAATGTTTTCCAGAAAGGGAATCAGGCTCTCCAGGTCGTGTCCGTCCACGGGTCCGAAGTATTTGATGTTCAGCTCTTCAAAGAGAATTCCCGGAGTCATGAATCCCTTGATTCCCTCTTCCACCTTCTTGGCGGCCCGCACCAGCCGCTCGCCCCGTGGCAGAATGTGGAGCATGTTTTCCAGATCCTTGCGGAAGCGGTTATAGACCTGGCCGGTGATGATTTTGGAAAAATAGTTGGAGAGTGCCCCCACGTTTTCGGCAATGCTCATCTCGTTATCATTGAGAATAATGATGAGATCCTTGTCCAGGTGGCCAGCGTGGTTCAGCCCCTCAAAGGCCATGCCGGCCCCGATGGAACCATCGCCGATCACGGCGATGACCTTGCCGGGGATCTGCTGGATATCGCGGCCAACCCGCATGCCCAGGGCGGCGGAAATGGAGGTGCTGGAGTGGCCGACATCCAGGTGGTCATGGGGGCTTTCATGGCGCTTGGGGAAGCCGCTCAGTCCACCGAGCTGGCGAATGGTACCAAACTGTTGGCGGCGTCCGGTCAGGAGCTTGTGGGGATAGCACTGATGGCCGACATCCCAGATGATCTTGTCGCGGGGAGACTCAAAAACCCGGTGCAGGGCTACTGTGAGCTCGACAATTCCTAGATTGCTTGCCACATGTCCACCGACGCGACTGGTGGTGTCGATGATGGTTTCACGAAGCTCAGCGCACAGCTGTGTCATCTCCTGTCCGTCCAGGGTTTTGACATCCCCGGGTTCTTCTATGCGATCCAGCACTGACATCAGTTCTTCCTTTCGATGATAAAGCGTGCCAGATCCCGGAGCGCCGTAACGGCGGGTGAATCTCCCAGTGGATCAAGGGCGCGGTTGGCTTCATCGATCATTTCTTGCATGGCCTTGCGGGCACCGTTCATGCCCACCAGGGCGGGCCAGGTGGATTTGCGATTCTGCAGGTCACTGCCAACGGGTTTGCCCATCGTCGCCTCATCGCCTTCTATATCGAGGATATCATCGGCGATCTGGAAGGCCAGGCCGATATTATATCCATAGCGGTCAAACAGTTCAATTTGCTCCGCCGTGGCCTGACAGGCAATGGCGGAGCTGACCAGACAGCTGCGGATGATCCTGCCGGTCTTGTTTTCGTGGATATAGCGCATGGTGGGCATGTCGATGGATTTCCCTTCTGACTGGATATCCACGACCTGGCCACCGATCATTCCGGCGGTGCCGCTGGAACTGGCGATCTCTGCAATAACCCTGATGACCAGATCCGGAGCCAGAGGGAGCTGGCAAAGCACTTCAAAGGCGCGATTGAGCAGGGCATCACCGGCCAGAATAGCCATGGCCTCGCCATAGACACGGTGATTCGTGGGCTTGCCACGGCGCAGGTCGTCATTGTCCAGGGCGGGCAGGTCATCGTGAATCAGGCTATAGGTGTGGATCATCTCTATGGCGCAGGCAATATCCAGGACACGGGATTCATCCTGGCGCAATGCTCCGGCAGTCAACAGGCAGAGCAGGGGCCGCAGGCGTTTGCCTCCAGCACGCACCGAATAGAGCATGGCTTCGTGGATGGTGGTGAGCAATGGCTCGTCTGAAGGCGACAGAAGCTCTTCCAGGCGCTGATTGATCAGCGGGATGGCGTGTTGAAGGGACTGCTCAAGGCTATTCATGGCGCTCCTCCTGTGCGGTCGTGGTGGTTTCGGGAGCATAGGGGTGCAGTTGCCCATCACGCAGCACCTGGATTTTCCCCCGTGCCTGGGCCAGGTAGTCCTGACACTCCTGCAGGAGCCTGCGCCCCTTTTCATAGAGCTCCATGGAGCTGTCCAGCGTAATGGAATCGGACTCCATCTCCGTGACAATAGCTTCAATGGTCTTGAGCTTCTCTTCAAAGTTCATATCAGATCCCATAGAGTACGAGGTTGTGTTTCCGAGCCAGGGCGATGGACTCTTCGCGCTGAAAGAAGAAGACCTTTTCCGCTTCCATGGCCAGGCAGCGACAGCGTGCCTGAACGGCCCAGGTGACCGTCTCCAGGCCTACCACGGGAACATCAAAGCGCAGATCCTGGCGAGTTCTCTCCACCTTGACAATGGTGGTATCCCTGGCCAGTTCACCAGCGCGCACGATGGTGCGGTCAGTTCCCTCCAGCGCCTCTGCCGCTACCACGGCTTCCCGCAGCACGGCAACTGTCTGGCCGATCTCCTCATCAGCCAGCATCCGCGCGATGCGATAGCCGTACTGAATATCGCGGGCCAGATCCGGTTCTATCTTTCCCCAGATCACGCCCTTGGGAGCCAGAAGCTCTTCGAGGTACTGTGTCTGTGGGAGGATGCGGAATCCCTCCTCCTCGAGAAAGTACATGATGACATTCATCATGGAGGCGTCACGGTGATCCTTGAAGCGGCGCAAAAGGCGCATGGCGGTGATATCGGTGAAGATGGTGCGGTAAACCACCTTCTTGTGCACCTTGCCGGCAAAGAGCAGATCCGTGACACCATGATCACGGAAAAACCGGATAATGCGTCCGATCTTCTCAATGGGCAGCTCCATGGAACGGTCGGCCTTGTCTGCCACTTCCATGGTGTTCTCTTCGCGCAGCACAACGGCAAAAGTGCGATAGCCCTTTTGCCGGTACGCGTCTATGGCGAGCCGGGCAAAATCCCCCTGCCCGCAGATGATTCCTACTGACGGTTCCTGCAATGGGCCAACCCTCGTTGTGAGTTACGGTAAAACTGCAGCATTTTTGCCACTGGAGGAGCGCTGGCAGCCAGCTCCTCCAGAGCCGCTTCGCGACTTTCTTTGGTCATGGTGGTGCGGAAGAGGATCCGGAAGGCCTTCTTGGTGGCGCTGATTTCATCGGCACTGAATCCACGGCGCTGCATGCCGATCTTGTTGATGGTGATCACCCGGGCGTGGTTGCCCTGGGCGATGACAAAAGGGGTGATATCCTGCACCACAATGGAGCCGCCGCCGAGCATGGCACCTTCGCCGATGGTGCAGAACTGGTGCACGGCACTCATCCCCCCAAGGATAGCATTGTCCTGTACGGTGACGTGACCAGCCAGAATCGCATTATTGGCGAAGACATTGCCACTGCCGACAACACAGTCGTGGGCCAGGTGGGAGTAAGCCATAAAGAGATTGCGGTTGCCGACGGAAGTCACGCCGCCCCCATGGGTGGTGCCCCGGTTCATGGTCACGAATTCGCGGATGGTGTTGTTGTCGCCGATGACCAGGCGCGTGTCCTCATCGCGTTTGAATTTCAGATCCTGGGGAATCTCACCGATGCTGGCGAAGGAGAATATCTCATTGTCCCTGCCGATGGTCGTGCCTGAGCGCACGCACACATGGGCGTGGATGACAGTGCCGGCACCAATGGTGACATTGCCGTCTATGATGCAGTAAGGGCCGATGGAGGCGCCGTCTTCAATGGCGGCGTCCGGTGATACAAGAGCCGTAGGGTGGATGGACATCTCAGGCATCCCCGTTGACTTTGATCATGGCTTTGAGCTGGGATTCGCATACCATCTCATCGTCCACAAAGGCTTGGGCTTCCAGCTGGCAGATGGCTCCCTTGCGCCTGGTCATGTGTATCTTGAAGGTCAGGGTATCGCCGGGAACCACGGGAACGCGAAATTTGGTTTTGTCCACGGTCATGAAGTAGATGAGGCAGTTATCCGTGCTGTGTCCTTCATGTTGCAGCAGCTTCAGGCCCAGTACTCCGCCCACCTGGGCCATGGCCTCAACAATCATCACGCCGGGCATGATGGGGTGGCCGGGAAAGTGCCCCTGGAAAAAAGGTTCGTTAAAGGTGACGTTCTTCATGGCCGTGATCTTCTGGCCTTCCAGGTCAATATCCAGAACCCGGTCGATGAGGAGGAAGGGGTAGCGGTGGGGCAGGTATTGCATAATCTCAGTCACGTTCATGGGCATTCCTTTCGAGCAGGGCAGCCAGAGTGCTCTCCAGCTGCTGTACTTTTTTTTGCAAAGCGTCCAGGCGCCGTATGCCGGCGACTTCCCGCTGCCATTGTTTTTGAGGGACTGCGGGATACCCCGCGTAAGTTCCCGGCTCGTCTATGGATTTTGTGATGCCGCTCTTGGCGGCGAACATGGTGCGGCTGGCCACGTTGAGGTGTCCGTTAATGCCACACTGGCCTCCCAGGGCCACATAGTCGCCGATGGTGGCTGAGCCGGCAAATCCACACTGGGCCGTAATGAAGCAGTGGGCCCCGATCCTGGCATTGTGCCCGATATGCACCAGGTTGTCGATTTTTGTTCCGCGGCCGATGCGGGCTTCGCCGAGCACAGCCCGGTCGATCACCGTTGAACCGCCGATTTCCACATCATCTTCAATGACCAGGGTGCCCACATGGGGGATCTTATGGTGAACGCCCTGGTGGGTGGCATAACCGTAGCCATCACAGCCCAGGACGCTGTTGGCGTGAACAATGACATTACTGCCAATGTGGCAGCCCGCATAGATCACGACACCGGGGTAGATCAGGCAGTTTTTTCCGATGGTGACGCCCTCGCCCACATGCACTCCGGGGTGGATCACGCAGCCACTTTCAATGGTGGCCCCCCGTGCGACAAGGGCTCCACTGACAATGGCGTCTTCCGCCACGTGGGCTTCGGGGTGGATATGGGAGGGCAGAATATCCACTGGTTTTCTGGGGGGATGAAAGAGCCACAGCACCCGGGAGTAGGCGTAATAGGTGTCGCTGACGATAATCTGAGCCGCCGGGCACTGGGGATGGTGGCGATCCACCAGCACGGCTGCCGCTTGGGTTGTGGTCAGGTATTTCTGGTATTTGCTGTTGAGAAAAAAGGTGATGTGCTCCGGCCCGGCGTGCTGTATTTCCCGCACTCCGCTGACGGGGCGGTCATAACCGACCAGCTCCCCCTGTACATGGGCCGCGATTTCACTGAGGAGTATCGTGTTCACCGACGTGAGTTCCTTCCGTTTTGCTGCTGATCATAGAGTCTGACTATAATGCTGGTGATATCCTGGGCCTCATTGGCATAGAGGATGCCGCTGGTCTTCAGCTCGAAAATATAGCAGTAATTGTTTTCCTGGCCATACTGATGAACCAGGGCGCTGATTTCGCTGACAATACGGCTGGTGAGAGTGCGCTCCTGGGCTTCCAGCTGCCGGTTGGCATCTTCCACGAAGTTGCGCAGATTGAGCAGGTCCACGTTGTACATATCCACCGAGCGCTTGCGCTCTGACTCGGACATGGTGCCAAGGTTACTGTCAAGACGCTCCTTGACGCGCGCCAGTTCGGCTTTACGCTCCTCAATGACCTTGCGCTTCTGTTCAAACTCCTGCTTGACCTTTTCGATGGCCTGACTGCCGGAGCGGGAGCTGTCGATGGCGCGCTGTACGTCGATATAGCCGTAACGGCAGTCCCCCCCCTGCTGCGCCATGACGGTGGCCGGGATCATAAGGGCCAGCATCAGAAAGACGATCAAGATCGGTATGGTGCGGTGCTCTGTTGCCATAGAGAAACTCCTGGTCGGCCGTTTTCCTTTGTTGCCTATAGTACACCAGAAATTCGGAAAAGATAAGGAGACTCTTCGCGGTCTGCCTTGGGATATCTTATCAGAACGTAATTATTCACGGTACATTGGCAATCGTGCCAGCATTCCTCCCAGAGACGCTCACTTTCATCCATGGTTCGAGCCTCTGCCGCTCGCCATCCAGGCTCGCTCTCGGAACGCTGGCGCTCATGCGTAAAAATCGCAGGTTGGATGTGAATAGTTACATCAGAACATGGTTCCGATGGTGAAATCAAGGCGGCTTCGGCTTTCACCCGGCTCAGGGTCGACCTTATAGCCATACTCCAGGCGCAGGGGGCCAACGGGAGTCAGCCAGCGGATACCATAGCCGTAACTGCGCAGCACGTCGTCCAGGTAGTTCTCTCCGCGGTCGTAGACGTTCCCGATGTCGTAGAAGAGCACAAAGCGCAGGGAGCCGTCTTCGTTCAGGGGGTAGAGCATTTCCAGGTTCGTCAGGAAGCTTTTGTAGCCGCCCTGGGCTTCGCCTGTCTCATCCTTGGGCCCCACTTCGCGGAAGCGATAGCCGCGCATGGAGTTGATGCCGCCCATGTAGAGCCGTTCGTAGGGGGGGATCGAGGTACTGCCGGAGTGCCCCTCGGCAAAACGCATCTCCACGTTGACCGCGCCGATGAGTCTGGCCCAGAGCGGGTGGTAGATACTGTGAGTCAGGCCGTACTTGATGAAGTTATTGTCTCCGCCGATATCGCCACCGGCATACTCGACGAAGAGGGTTGAGCGGGTGCCACGCGTGGGCAGCCAGCGGTTGTCGAGGGTATTGCGGCTGAGGGAGGGCATGATGCTGCGGGTGGTGGCGCTGCCTTCCATCTCTTTGATGACATCGGCAGCCTGACTGTCCACATCGCGGATATTGATCTCCTCGTGCTTGACGCGGATGTTCCCCCGCACTTCTTCAAAGAGGGGGCGACCGAGGGTGACGGAGAACCCACGACGATGGTCGTCGTAGTAGGTGTACTGCCGCACCTGATCATAGAAGGAGAGCGAGAAGTTGATGTCGCGGTCAAACAGGTAGGGCTCCGTAAAACTCACGGAGTAGTAGGTGCGCTCGGAGCTTTTTTCCAGACTGAAGTTCAGCACCTGGCCACGCCCGAAGAGGTTCCCCTGGCTGACACTGGTGGTGCCGACAATCCTGTCCACGGTGCTGTAGCCGATACCCAGGTTGAACATGCCGGTAGGGGCCTCGCGTACATCGACGACAATATCCATTTCGCCCGGCTGATCGGTCTTGCGTTCCTGCAGACGCAGCTCTTCAAAGAAACGCAGGTTGTTCAGACGGCGCCTGGACTCATCGACGGCAGCGGCGCTGTACTCATCGCCCTCCAGCAGTTGCATCTGGCGTCGGATGACCTTGTCACGGGTCTTGTTGTTGCCAGTGATATCCACAAAACCGATAGTATAGGGTTCACCTGGCGTTATCTGGAAGGTCAGGTCGACGACCAGGTTAGTGGAATCCATGGCATCCATGGGGCGAACGCTGGCATCGGCATAACCCTGATTCGCGAAGAGTCGGGTGATGGCAACGATGCTCTCGTGCACCCTGGACGAGTTGAAGTATTCGCCTTCCTTGACCCTCATGGCCTCCTGCAGCTGCTCCTGGGTGACGAGATCGCGGGCACCGCGGAACTGCACTGTGCGCAGGCGGTAGCGATCTCCCTCTTGAATCTGGTAGCGGATGATATAGTTGCCGTTATCCTGGAGCAGATATTCGGGGCCGCTGATGGCGACATCCAGGTAGCCTCGGTTGAAGTAGAACTGCTGGAGACGCTGAACATCCATTTCCGCCTTGACCCGCGAGAGGTTTCCGCGCCCGGTGAGCCAGGAGTACCAGCGCTCTTCCCGGTTCTCCATATAGCGGTAGAAATCCTTGCGCTTGTAGGAAGCACCTTCAAAGATAAAGTCGGTGATACGCGCGCGGGTGCCCTCCTGTACGCGGAAGACGATGTCATAGGTGCGGGTGCTGGCGCGGAATGTGGACTCATCGGTGATGACCACATCCTGCATTCCCCGGCTGTCATAGATCTGTCTCAGCCCTTCGCGCAGTCGGGCGACCAGTTCGGGGCTGTAGATGGCATTGGGCTCCACAGAGAGCGCCTCTTCAATCTGGTCGGTTCGAATGCGTTTGTTTCCCTCTACGCTGAAAGAGCCAACACGGGGGCGTTCGACAAATACAAAGCGCAGCACCTCGTCGCCATCAACACTGGTGCGGTAGACACGGATATCCTCGAAATTTCCGAGCTGGTAGAGGCTCTTGATATCTTCGGTCAGAATGGTCGGGTCAAGGGCCTGGCCAGGCGAAATGCGGATGCGATCCAGGAAGGCACGGTGACTCATGGTGGTCAGACCTTCGGTTTCTATGCGGTCTATGGGAGGAGCGGCCAGAGCAGAGAGGGAGAATGTGACACAGGCAAGAAATACAAGCAGAAATGTATGGAAATGCTTCAGCACAGATCCCTCCAACAAAAAATCGTGGGCCCTTATATCATCTTTCCCATAGCTGTGTAAACCGTGATATAAAGGGCAAACTTTTTGTGGAGCACGAAACATGCAGGCATTTTACATAAAGACCCTGGGATGTCGACTCAACCAGGCGGAATCAGCCATGATGAAAGAAGAACTTATCCTCAGCGGAATGCGCCAGGCAGAGCATCCCGGTCAGGCGGATTTTGTGCTGGTCAACTCCTGTACCGTAACCGCACGGGCCGATAGCAAGACCCTTGCCTACGCCCGCCGGGCCCGCCGCGAAAATCCCGCTGCCACCATCGCCATCATCGGCTGCATGGCCCAGACGGCCATGGAAGACCTGTTGGCACTGCCCTACGTGGATATGGTCTTCGGGAACCAGGAGAAAAACGCCCTGGTCACCACGCTGCTGCGTCAGGTTCCCCACAGTGTCGGGGTGCTTTCGGAGCACAGTGCTCCCCTGAAGCTCATCGCCCAGGCCAGTGGCGATGAACGGGTGAACCTGAAGATACAGGACGGCTGTGATAATACCTGCAGCTACTGCCTGGTGACCATTGCCCGTGGCCCCAGCCGCAGTATCAAAATGGAGCACGTTTTGGAAACAGCGGCGGAGCTGGCTCACACCTTCGACGAGATTATCCTGACCGGCGTACACATCGGCAGCTACGGAAAGGATCTGGCGGAGCCATCCAGCCTGGGGCGCCTGATGGAGCGCCTGCTGGAGATACCCCACCTGGGACGGCTGCGCCTGTCCAGCATTGAGCCTGCGGAAATCGACGAGACTATCCTCGGGCTGCTGAGCCACCCCAAACTCTGCCGACACCTCCATATTTCCCTGCAGAGTGCCGATGATCGTATCCTGGCCCTGATGAATCGTCATTACCGCTGGTCGGAGGCTCTGAAGGTCATGGAACAGGTGAAATCCATTGACCCGTTCCTGAAAATTGGCACTGATATCATCGCGGGATTTCCCGGTGAGAGTCCAGCCACCTTCGAAAGCATCTGCCAGCGCATTGAAAGCTCCCCGCTGGACTATCTCCATATCTTTCCCTTCAGCGGGCGTCCCGGCACCCAGGCAGTGGATCTGCCCGACCAGTGCCCGGACCATGAGAAACACGCGCGCGTGCAGCGGCTGCAGGCGGTTGCTGCGCACCTGCAGGAACGATTTCATCGATCCTGCCTTGGCCAGCAGCGATGGGTTCTTCTGGAGAAGGGAGCGGGGTACCTCAAGGGTGAGACGGACAACTATATCAGCGTCCGTTTGAGGGAGAACCCCACTGGCCGCTCAAAGCAGCTGGTGCGACTGAGTGGCCTGGCGGACGATGGTCAGTCCATGGAAGGGGAAATCGTCACCGGCAGTTGAGGGCCGGTGATATCTCAGGACGTACCGTTCGCACTCCCGCAAAAGCGGGTTGTCGGCGTCTGCTCTGATGAACTGCTGAAATGAGGGGGTGGCTCTGTACAGACGGCGTCTCACGAAAAGAGAAATACCCGATGAGTCAAGCATGCAAAAGCAATACGGTTTCCGCGTGGTCAACATCAGGGCAATAATGTCTGAACCCAGGACGACAAGATGCCAAACCTGACTCAGGAGTGCTCAATGCGGTTGCGGCCGTTGTTCTTGGCTTTGTAGAGGGCATCGTCGGTGCGCTTGATCAGCTCGAAGGAGGTCAGCTCGTTGTTGAACTCCGCAACGCCGAAGCTGCAGGTCAGGTGTTCAATGAAGTCGAAGATGTGGCTGTCGATGGTCTCGCGAATCTTCTCTGCCAGAGCGCAGGCCCCTTCAAGGCCGGTCTCCGGCAGGAGAATGATGAACTCCTCGCCACCGTAGCGGCCAAAGACATCGGTGCGGCGCATGTGGAAACTCACCAGGGTGACGACTTCCTTGAGCACATAGTCACCCACCTGGTGGCCATAGGTATCGTTCACCGGCTTGAATCGGTCGATGTCGAACATGACCAGGGAGAAGGTGTGGTTGTAGCGCACCGAACGGGCGATTTCACGCTCCAGCTCCTGGACAAAGAACTTGCGGTTGAGGATATCGGTGAGGGGGTCGCGCATGGCCAGTTCCTGGAAGCGCTGCTTCTCCATTTCCAGCTCAGTTACATTGGCAAAGGTCACTACACAGATCTGGTGGGCTACATCAGGGTTGGCGGAAGCGGAAATGAGATTCGCCCTCACGATGTAGGCCTGGGCGTCAAGTTTCAGCTGTTCAGGGCTTTTGACAAAGACAATGTGCTCCTGATCCGGGTTCTGCTGAACCTGTTGCAGCCAGGTTTCACGGCCTTCCTGGGCGTAGAAGACGCCATCTTTTTCCACAAAGAAGTCACTGAGCTGGCTGTGCTCCGCCATCAGGTCAGGCAGGCAGGTGTAGCCCAGATACTGCAGGAACGATTTATTCATGTAGGTGATCTGGTTATTCACAAAGGTGGCAATGAAACCGGGGCTGTTGTCCAGAATGGCCTGGATAATGCGGTTCTGCTGCTCCAGCTCGCGTTTTTGCAGCAGGGTCTGGGCAGCGCGGTCGATGGCAGTGAAGAGCATCTGGGTGCGCAGGGGCTTTTTGATGTACTTTTCAATGCCCAGATCGATGGACTCCATCATGAAACTGGAATCATCGTAGGCCGTGGTGATGATGATGGGGGTGGTGATGTCGATGGCCTTGATGTGCCTGGCCAGTTCCAGACCATCCATGACCGGCATCTGAATGTCGGTCACCACGACATGGGGGCGGTGTTTGCGGAACAGCTCAAGCCCTTCCTGCCCATTGGATGCCACATGAACCTCTCTGGCCCGCTTCTGCAGAAAGCGGGTCAGGGTATGGCGTATTTCGTCTTCGTCTTCCACATAGAGAATTGAGATACGGCTCATGTACTGGAAATCGTCCAAGGGGGCACATCCTTCCCGGGTTATATGACCTTGTGCAGCCAGTGGGAGAATTCTTCGTCTTTGCCCAGCTGGATGTCAAGCAGACGTTCATAGAGGCGGGTCGTCATCTGACCGGCGGAAACTCCATCACCAAACTGGTACGTGCGCTCGCCACTGGTCACGTGGCTGATGGGAGTGATGACGGCAGCAGTGCCGCAGCAGCCGGCCTCCACGAAGTTTTCCAGCTCGCTGAGGGCCACTGGCCGCTGTTCCACCTTCATTCCCATACTCTGGGCCACCTCAACCAGCGAGAGGCGGGTGATGCTCTCCAGAATCGATGAGGACACCGGTGTGATCAGGGTATTGTCAGCGGTAATGCCGAAGAAATTTGAAGTTCCCACTTCGTCAATATAGGTGCGGGTGGTGGCGTCCAGGAATATGGCTTCGGCAAAACCCTTCTGGCGGGCTTCCTGACTGGCCAGCAGGCCTGCAGCATAGTTACCGCCCACCTTGACGTTGCCGGTTCCGTGGGGAGCCGCGCGGTCATAGTCGGAAACCATCAGGTGAATGGGCTTGAAGCCATCTTTATAGTAGGGGCCAACGGGGCTGCAGTAAACCGTGAAGAGAAACTCCGAAGCCGATTTCAGCCCCAGGTTGTCGCCGATGCCCAGATAGAGTGGGCGCAGATACAGTGAAGCTCCATGGCCATAGGGGGGCACAAAGGCGTAATTTTCACGGACAACACGCTCCAGTCCCTCCATGAAAATATCAGCCGGAATCTCCTGCATCAGCAGGCGGCGGGCAGAGCGGTTGATGCGGGCTAGGTTCATGTCCGGGCGGAAGAGCACCACGTCACCGCTGGCGGTGGTGTAGGCCTTCAGCCCTTCAAAACACTGTTGCCCGTAGTTGAGGGCCTGTGAGCCCTCCGGCAGGGTGATGTTCTTGTCCGCTGACATATGGGCATCCCAGGAACCATTGCGGTAACAGGCACGGTAGCGGCTGCCGGTGTCCATGTAACTGAACGAGAGATTGCTCCAGTCGAGTGATGCCTTGGTCTGGGGAAACGCACACATATTCAATCACCTATGCCTTGAACTCAGTTCCCGTATTCGGGGTAAAACGTATCATAGCCAATTGCGCACCACGAGAAAAGTCTTTTCTCATGGCAGGACCGTTCAAAACACTTCCGCCGGGAATTCTTTCCATATGCACTTTTATTAATGTTCACGGTACCACTGACGCATCTGTTCCAGCATTGCGTACTCAAGCTGCAGACTGCCGTCGCCACGACCAAGCTCTATGCCTGGCCGGTTTTGTCCGTGATAGTCGGAGCCGCCGGTGACGACAACCTGAAGACTTCTGGCGATCCGACAAAACAGGGTGCGCTGGGATGGGCTATGGAACGGATAGTGGGCTTCAACGCCGCCGAGCCCCTTGCTCACAAGATTTTCAATGAAGGGATAATATTCGCTGTGTCCCCGCAGCGGCAGAGTACCCGGATGGGCCAGCACGGCATACCCCTGGTGGCTGCGGATCAGGTCGATGGCCTGCTGGGGATTGAGACGCTCCTTGGGCACATAGGCCTTGCCACCCGGACCCAGATAGCGGCTGAAGGCTTCGTTGATGGATCGGCAATGACCGGCAGCCATCAGGGCCTGGGCCATGTGGACCCTGCCCACCACATCGCCCTGTGCCAGGGCGCTGACGTCCTCAAGCTCAATGGTAATGCCCAGACGCTGCAGTTTGGCGATCATGGCCAGGTTGCGTTCCTCCCGGGCCTCCATCATGCAGCTCAGCGCCTCTTCAAAGCCATCGGAAACGCCATCGAAGAAGTAGCCGAGGATATGCACGCCCAGCGGTATGGTGCCGCGCAGAATGTGCAGTGCCGAAATTTCCACTCCGGCGATCCCCTCAACGCCACAGAGCGCGCACGCCTGCATGAAGGGCTCAACCCCCGCCACCGTGTCGTGGTCGGTGAGGGCCAGGGCCGACAGATGGGCCTCGGCAGCGCGGCTGGCCAGCATGGCTGGCGAATCGGAGCCGTCGGAAGCCGTGGAGTGTGCGTGCAGATCGATGGGCATCAACCCCCCCCCGGAAAAAAATATGGCGAATGTCTATCGAATTTGTTATGTTTCCGGCGTCCCGTTTCCGGGTATCCGGGCGTTGTCAGGAGAAATGCTGGCAGTTTTCTCCCCGTGCCTGGCGCACCATATCAGGAATACCTCACAACACTCTAACGAATCAAGGTGTATATCCATGAAAAAACCGAAAGTACTGGCAGCGTACAGCGGTGGCCTCGACTCAACCCTGGCGGCCCGTGTCATGGTGGAGCTGGGCTTCGAAGTGCTTGCCATCCAGTTTACTTCACCCTTTCTCGGACGCAGCTACCTGAAAGAAAGCCCCGAAGATTATATTCGCGCCAAGGAGGCCACCATCGGCTGTACCCTGCGCCTGGTGGATATGGCCATCCCCCATATCGGCATCGTCAGGAATCCCCAGTATGGCTACGGTTCCCAGGTGAACCCCTGCATTGACTGCAAGGTTCTCTTTTTCAGCACCCTGCGCCGCATGATGGAGGAAGAGGGTGCCCTGGCCATAGTGACCGGCGAGGTGATGGGCCAGCGCCCCATGAGCCAGATGCCGAAGTCCCTGCGTCGCATTGAAAAGCTCGCGGGACTGGAGGGGAAAATCGTGCGCCCCCTGAGCCAGCAGCTGATGCCCGAGGTGGAGCTGGAAACCCTGGGACTGCTGGACCGGGAAAAACTCTACGCCTTCAAAAATCGCAGTCGCAAGCCGCAGATGCAGCTGGCAAAGGAGCTGGGGATCACCGAATACGCCAGTCCCGCCGGAGGATGCTTCCTTACCGATCCAGGCATGGCGCGACGCATTCGCCACCTGATGGAGAGCCCCTTTGAAGAGATGGATGAGGCCACCGTGCGCCTGAGCATGATCGGTCGCCAGCTTATCCTGGATGAAGCCCGCCTGGCCATCGGCCGCAATGAAACCGAGTGCCGCTACCTGCCGCATCTGCTCCGGGAGGGGGACGCCTTCCTGCGCATGGAAGATGAGCGCGGCGCCGTCGCTATCCTGCGCGGCAAGCAGAGCCCCGCCAACCACGAACTGGCTGCGCGCATCCTGGCCCGCTATTCGGCGCGCAGTGTGGAACGTGGCAGTCGTGTGCTCATGGAGTACCGGGGGCAGACCACCATGTTCCCGGCCGATCCTGTGGAAGAGCAGCGTCTTGAAGGGCTGCTGGTGGTCTGAGCGCCACTGCGGCCTGCGGTCGGTGGATCACCATTGGCCCAGTGCCCGCATCAGCAGTTCTCGATCGATATTTCCCCCGGTCAGGAGCACGGCAACGCGCCTGCCCTGATTGCGGGGCCTCTCCTGCAGAGCTGCCGCCAGAGCGGCGGCTCCCGCCCCTTCCGCCACATTGTGGGTGCATTCGTAGAGCATGCGTATGGCCGTGGCAACCTCCTGGTCGGAGACTTCCACAATGCGCTTCACTGCCTTCCAGATAACCTCAAGGGCCATTGGCTCCGGCGTCCGGCACGCCATGCCGTCGGCCAGTACTGTTGAAACGGCAGCTTCCGTCATCTGCTTGCGGGTAAAAGACTCGCTGTAGGCCCGGGCGTGGGATGACACCACGCCGACAATTTCCGTGGCAAGCCCCAAAGCCTCCCGCGCCGCCACCATGGCGCATATCCCCGATCCAAGTCCAATCGGCACATAGACGCGCTGCAGGTCAGGGACAGCGCGCAGCAGTTCCAGTGCGCCCGTTGCCACTCCGGCCACCAGCATGGGATGGTAGGAGGGAACCAAGTGCAGATCGCGCTCTGCGGCCAGCTGCCGTGCGTACTCCAGGGACGCCTGGAAGTCTGCGCCATGTTCGATGAGCGTGACCCCCTGGGCTCCCATGGCGGCATTCTTTTCCCGGCTGTTGCCATGGGGCACGACAATGGTGGCCGCAATTCCCGCCAGGCGCGCAGCCAGACCCACCGACTGCCCATGATTGCCCCTGGTGGCGGCAATCACGCCATGGGGGCGAGCTTTGCTGGCAGCCAGATCGGCAAAATAGACCAGGCCACCCCGCACCTTGAAGGCACCCACGGGCGTGTGGTTTTCGTGTTTTACCCAGATGTCGGCGCCAAGCTCCCGGCACAGCAGCGGCCAGCGGTACTGGGGTGTGGGCGACATGGAGCGGTAGACGACGGACGCCGCCTGTTCCATGGCATGTAAAGCTGGAAGTGATGGCTTCATGGTGTCTCCTTGGTTGCCTGGGCTTCCATGGCGACGCGTCCGTCGGGCAGAACGGCCAGCAGGGTCGCTGCGCCATTGGTCAGCCGTGTCTCCATGGAGATGGTGTCGCCCAGAAATGCTGGATTGAGGGCGCGGTAGTGGAACGATTGCATATCTCCCTGAAGGCACTGGCGGGCCAGCCCTGCCAGCAGCGTGGCAATAAGGGGCCCGTGGATGACCAGGTCGGGATAACCCTCTTCGCGCCGGCAGTAGTCGGCATCGTAGTGGATGCGATGGCCGTTGAAGGTGAGGGCGGAGTAGCGAAACAGCGTGGTCGCAGCGGGGGTGAAGGTTTTTGCCCCGGATGAGGGGGTGTACGGTGTTTCCGGCAACGGGTCACGCTGACCCACAGGTCGGGGCTGGCGGTAGACGATGTCATGCTCTTCGCGCAGCAGCAGCAGCTGGTCCTCGCGGCAGCGCAGTTCATGAAGCACGGTGACGAAGACCAGCTCGCCCCAGCTGCGGCTCTGCTTGTGCTGCACATCCAGTACGCGGGAATGCTTGTGTACGCTGTCACCGATGATCAGGGGGCGGAGGAACTCCACCCGGCCACCAGCCCACATGCGGTTGCGCAGGGGCACCGGAGGCAGAAAGTCGCCACGGGGGCCATGTCCATCAGGGCCAAGCTCAGCAGCGGGAGCTCCTTCGCGAAAGTAGATCCAGTGCCACAACGGAGGCAGGGGTTCGCCTGGTCCTATGGCAGCTCCATGGTCGATGGTGGCAGCCATCAGCTGTGCCTGGCGAATATCCAGGGTGTCTTCATCGTGTTGCTGCCTGCCAATCCAGCTGCGCAGGTATTCCATATTCACGGTTTTCATAGGTTGCCCCAGGCAGGTGAAAGAGTGGGCTCCAGGGAGCCGGTATCAGCGTAATACAAAGCGCACGGGGATTTCAACCAGACTGGCCATGGTGCGGCCACCCAGCACTGCCGGGCGATAGCTGGAGGCGAGAGTGGCTTCCATGGCACTGCGATCCAGTACCTGGTAGCCGGAGGTCTGAACGATTTCCAGGTCGGAGATCTGGCCCGCCTCGTCAATGATGGCCTGCAGGATGACGGTGCCCTGCCAGCCCTGGCGGCGGGCCAGGGCTGGATAGACGGGCTGAACCTGTCGGTGGTAGTCGGGGCCGCTGGGGCTGCCGAAGGTGGCTGCCACGGGTGCTGGGGCGGCTGATGCCTGTGGGGGTGCCACCAGGGCTGGGGTGCTCACTGGGGCCGCCTGCGTTGGCTGCTCGGTGTCTGCCACATCCATTGGCACGCTCTCAGGAGCAACCGCCTTCTGGGGCTCCCGTGGGGGCGCGCTGATTGTGACGGGCTCAGGTATCGGTTCCCGCGCCGCTTGGGGCGCGGTCTGTTTGGCGGGTTCGGCAATGGTTGACGGTGGCTCGGGCTGGGGTGGTGTCCCAGCCATTGCTGTTTCAGCCGGTGGCTGGGGGCGCTTCAGCAGGTGTACCATCACCTGGTTCTCTGTCTGCCCGAGTGCCAGCGTCGAGGGCAGCTGCCAGCTGTTGGCTGCCAGCAGCAGTGCCACGCTGTGCAGGCCCAGGGAGAGTGCCATCCACCACTTCATGGTCGGGCTCAGCAGGCGGTCCATTTCAGCTGCCCCCATGGCTGCGCAGGCTCCCCAGGGGGGTGACCCGGGGCGTGCCGCTGTGGGGGTTGATATCGACGGCCACGTGCACCCGCAGGGCGCTGGCCAGGTGCTCAGGGGTATAGACCTGGGTGGGAGTGCCGCTGGCCACGATCTGCCCGGTGGCGTTCAGCAGGATGATGCGGTGGGAGGTGGCGGCGGCCAGGTCCAGGTCGTGGGAGACCTGCACGATGGTGGTGGACTGCTGGCGGTTCATGTGTTGCAGCAGCCGGGCCGTATCCCAGCGGTGGTCCAGATCCAGGGAGCTGGTGGCTTCATCCAGCAGCAGCACCGTGGCCTGCTGGGCCAGGGCGCGGGCCAGGTAGACCCGCTGGCGTTCGCCGCCACTGATGCGCATGATGGACTTGTGGCGCAGGTGGACGATGTCGGTGGCCTGCAGGGCCTCTTCAATGGCCTGCCGGTCACTGGCTCCCATGGTGCCCGTCAGCCCCAGGCGGGCGAAACGGGCCATGCTGACCATCTCCTCCACCGTATAGCCAAAGAGGGGCTGTTCCGACTGGGAAACCACGGCGCAGCGGCAGGCCATTTCCCGGCGCTTGATGGCATGGGGCGGCTGCCCTTGCCAGCTCACCGTGCCCTGCTGGGGTTTCAGCACGCCGCGCAGCAGCTTCAGCAGGGTGGATTTGCCGCAGCCGTTGGGGCCCAGGATGCTGACGATCTCCCCCTGGCTGATGGTCATGGTGATGTCCTGCAGCACCGGGTTCGGGCCATAGGCAAAGTGCAGGTTTTCAAGGTGAATCACAGGTGCACCTCCCGCCGCCGCAGCAGGTAGAGGAAGCAGGGAGCGCCGATGATGGCGGTGATCACGCCCACGGGCAACTGGGCCGGGGCGAAGATGGTGCGTGCGATGGTGTCGGCCAGCAGCAGAAAGGTCGCCCCCAGCAGGGCCGAAGCGGGCAGCAGGAAACGATGGTTCGGCCCCCACAGCAGGCGCACCACATGGGGAATCACCAGCCCCACAAAGCCGATCAGCCCTGCCAGTGCCACCGCCGTGGCTGTCAGCAGCCCCGCCGCAAAGAAGATCCCCAGCCGCGCCCAGGCCACACTCAGGCCCAGGTCAGCCGCGCTCTCCTCCCCCTGGGTGAAGATATCCAGAGCGGGAGCCATCAGCCACAATCCACCACAGGCCAGCAGTACACCCACAGCACCCGGCAGCAGCCAGCGGGTGTTTTCGGCGCTCAGGTCGCCCGCCAGCCAGAAGATGGCCCCGCGCACACTGTCGGCGGGCATGCTCCACAGCACAAACAGCAACAGGGCCGCCGCCAGGCTGCCCACCATGACACCCGCCAGAATCAGGGTCGGGGCCGCCGTGCGCTGGGTGCCCCCCACCAGATAGACCACCAGCAGCGCCAGCAGGGCACCGCCAAAGGCCAGGACCGGCACGCTGAAGGTGAGCCACATGCCGAGGGCAAAGGCGCTGACGGCTCCCAGGGCGGCACCACCGGAAACTCCCAGAATATACGGATCGGCCAGAGGATTGCGCAGAACCGCCTGGAACGCTGCCCCCGCCACAGAGAGGGCGGCCCCCACCAGGAGGGCTAAAAGGCTGCGGGGCAGGCGGATTTCCTGCACGATGGTGCGATGAATATCCTCTGCACTCGCGCTGAACAGGGCGTTCCACACCTGCCCCGGCCCGATGTCGTAGGGGCCGGTGGTCAGGGATATACCCAGGCTCAGCAGCAGAGCCAGGGACAGAATCACGAGGGACAGGGTGGCGCGCAGCATATGCCTACTCCTTCCCGTGCAGGGCCTGGTGCAGGGCTTCCAGACCCTGAACCAGGCGGGGGCCGGGGCGATGCACCCAGTCGGAGTGAATGCTGACAATGCGGTTCTGCTGTACGGCCTGCAGCTGGGGCCAGGCCAGGAAGTATTCGTGGGAAGTGGAATAGGCGGTGTGGGGCGTGGCGACAATCACCTCGGGATCGATGGCCAGCAGCCCCTCGATGCCCCAGGTGGGATAGCGGGAAGGGCCGTCGGGCACCACATTGATGCCACCCGCCACCCGCAGCAGGTCGTCGGTCATGGTGCCGGGTCCGGCCACCACCAGGGGATTGACCATAACGCTGAAGAGCACACGGGGCGGCACCTTGCCAGCAGCCCGCTCCTGTACCGCGCGGATGCGCTGCTCCATGGACGTTGCCAGCTCTTCCGCCTGGGCAGCCCTGCCCGCCACACGGCCCACACCCCGCAGGGAAGCAACCACTTCCGCCATGGTGCCGGGATTGACCACATAGACCGCAATGCCCATGCGCTGCAGGCGCTCCACAAAACCGGGCCGGTGCATCTCCGCCGAAGCGAAGACCAGGCTGGGGCGAGCGGCCACAATGGCCTCCAGGCTGGGGTCCGAGTAGGCCCCCATCTGGGGTTTGCGGCGCGCCTCGGCGGGATAGTCGCAGAAGTCGGTTACGCCGACCAATTGCCCATCGGCCCCGATGGCGAAGAGGATTTCCGTCACGCTGGGCACCAGGGAGACAATGCGCTGGGGTGGGCTGTCCAGCCGCACGCTGCGCCCCATATCATCAATCCACTGGCCCGCAAGGGCAGACCAGTGGAGGGTGGTGAGGCACAGCAGGACCAGCAGGGCCCGTATGGTGACAGTAATGGCGTTCATCAGAAGCGGTAACTGGCGTACAGATAGGCGCTGCGGCCGGGGGTGTTATAGGTCGCCACTTCCTCGTACTCCTTGTCCAGAACGTTTTCTATGCGAGCCTGCAAGAGCCAGTTGGGGGCAATGTCATACTCGCCCCGCAGGTGCAGCAGCCCATAGCCGGGCAGGCGCAGCGTGTTGGCCCCATCGTCGTAGCGCTCGCTGAAGCCCTGGGCCGTAACGCTCACGCGGGTTTTGCCGAAGTCGCCATCCAGGTTCACCGTCGCCATCTGCTCCGCGCGGCGGGCCAGAAGATTGCCCGAATCCCGGTCTTTGGGGTCCTGCAGGGTAATGGCGGCGCTGATGTTCCACTGGCTGGTCAGCCGGTAGCCCCCATCCAGCTCCATGCCGTCGATACGGGCGCGACTGATGTTCTCCGCTGGCCAGCCGCTGATCATATTGTCAATTTCCGTGCGGAAAAGGCTGGTGCGCCAGTAGGCATTCGGCAGGGACTGCTGCAGCGAAATCTCGTAACTGGTCGATTCCTCAGGTTTCAGGTCGGGATTGCCACCACCCCAGCCCCAGGGATCGGGGTAGTACAGCTCGTTAAAGGTGGGGGCGCGGAAGGCCGTACCGTAGTTCAGGCCCAGCTTGAGGTCATGGGGAAGGCGCAGGCCATAGCCAGCGTTGTAGGTGGTGTGGCCGCCGAACTGTTCGTTATCGTCGTAGCGCACACCCACCAGGATGCTGTGGTTCATGTGCTCCAGCTGGTACTGGGTGAAAAGGGCGCTGTTATCGCGGCTGCGCTCGTCGTAGTCCGTGTCGCTGCGCACCTTGTCCTTCGTGTAGTCGCTGCCGATGGTAAGCACGTCGCTGTCGCGCAGGAAGAGGTCGCCCTGCACGCTGAACTGCTGTTGTTTGGTGTCAAAGAGGCTGGAGAAAGTGCCATCCAGAAAGTTCTCCGAACGATCCTGGCTCTGGCTGGCCTGAACCGTCACACTGAGCGTATCAGTGGGCAGCAGGTGCAGGGTGAGGCCCAGGGCCTGCTGAATAAAGTCGGCAGAGTTCTGACTTGTGCCGTCATACTCGCTCTCACCCTCGGCATGCAACCCGGTGAATTGCAGGGAATTGCCCGGTGAAAACTCATGGCCGAAGCGCACACTCAGGGAATCCTCCCGGTAGCCATCCTTGTCCGGTTCATCGGGGGTATTGCCCCAGCCAAAAGCGTCGGGGACATCGTTCTTCTGGGCATCAATGCCGTCACTGCGCAGGTGCCCGATACCCAGGCTGTAGTGGCTGTTGCCGCTGGCCGTGGCAAAAAAGGCCCGCCCTTCAGCAGTGCCGTGGCTGCCACCGCCCACCGTGACCTCGCCCCGCGTACCGGCCTCGCCGCTGCGGGTGAACACCTGAATAACCCCACCCACGGCATCGGCCCCATAGAGGGTGGAGCGGGGACCGCGTACCACCTCGACGCGGTCAATCTGACTGAGGGGAATATACTGGAGGGAAGCGGCTCCCGTAGTAGCCGAACGAATGCGGATACCGTCAACCAGCACCAGGGTCTGGTTGGTGCTCGTACCCCGCAGATAGATACTGGTGTTTGTCCCCAGACCACCATCCTGATTCACCTGCACCCCCGGAATGGTCGCCAGCAAATCGGGCAGGCTCTGGTACTGGCCACGCTCAATCTCCTCGCGGGTGATAACCGTGACCGAAGCCAGGGTTTCATCCACGGTCTGGGCCGTGCGGGTGGCGGTGACGACGGTGGTCTCCAGTCTGACGGGGGTTGCCTCTTCGGCAAGGACGGATACCGCTGCAAAGGACATCAGTGATGCACTGATGGCAGCGGGATACAACAAGGAACCAATACGCATGAAAATGCCTCCTGTGTATCCCGGTTGTGGGGAGGACGCAGGAGGCGTTATGGCTGTGTTCAGCAATAGACCTGCAGCACCCACCTTCCATACCCGGGAAGGATAGTGTAGTGACCCTTTCCGGCAGGTCTCCTGGCTCACGATTCGTCCTCCGGATCGCCTTCCCGGCCCGTGGCCAGTGGCATGTGATCCCTTGTCGTCGCTTACAGTGGCGGGTCCGCGGGGGATTTACACCCCTCTTCCCTTTTCATCCACACCTGTGGACACCGGAAAAAAGCTCGAACAGCTTAAAGAGTGCAGCGGGGGGATGTCAAGTGCTCATCACACATGGCGCTTGAGTGCGGGTGGCAGGGAAACCGGAGAAGTGAACCATGGAAAGCACGGAGGGCACGAAAGGAACCGCGAATGGAAAGGCAGGGTCTCACCCCCGTTCGCTGCGCTCACGGGGGTCGCAAAGCCCGCCAAGGTAAGGCAAGGGAGATTAACCACGGAAGGCGGCACCAAAAGTGGGTGTCCTTTTATAGTAGTGTTCTCGTTTTAAACTGTCCTCTTGACGGGAAAGCTTACCTCATTACTTGCATTTTCCCCGATATTTCCCGTATCTTGGCGCGATGAAAATTGCACCCATGAACCATACCAACCAGGTATTCCTCCACTTCCGAAGCCAGGGCAGCAAAGTTGAGCGCTACGGACTGGTGGAGCATACCGGAGTCCAGGCCATTGCGGGAAGCCTCTTCCATGAATGGATAAGAACTCCCGAAACCTCTGACATTTCCTCACTGGAAGGCATTCCCTTCTGTTACAGCGAAAACATCTACTTTCTTCAGAGCGACGGACAGGTCACCCACCATAAATCCGCGGCCCACTTCCGGACGGATATCCTCGCGCCCTCCATGGGTGAACCAGTTCTCCATATTGCCCTGGTTTGCGGCAATCGATGCGGCTATGGCTCAAGCAGCCAGATGCGTATCCTGGGGTTCACATGGCTGGCAGACCACCAGTGCGCAGCCTCGCCCTGTTATGCTGCGCAGACGCTACAGCTTTCGAGCTTCCTTCTGTGTTTGGCTCCCAAAGCCCTGGAAGTGGAGACGACAGCAGGCAGACAAGTGCTTCCCTTCGACTCCGGGATGCTTTTTCCTCTGGCAGGACAGATGGGAAGTGCGTATACTTTTTACCCCGGAGATATCATCGCCCTGCCGGTTACTCCACCAGTTCCCCCTGTGACCGCCGTCTTCTGCGGCAGCCACAGAGAACCCCTGATCAGGTGAAACCCACATGAAAGCCCTTGTACTGACAGTGCTGGCCCTGCTGCTTCTGGGGGCCCCACTAAGCTATTATGCCTATACCTCCATCATTCACAGGCCATTGCCGCTGGCAGAGCCCGTTATCACAGAAATACCCCGTGGCGCGTCCCTCAACCGGATCGCTTCCATCCTCGAAGAGGATGGAGTGCTGCCGTCAAAGCTCCCCTTTGTGCTGTACAACCGCCTGCAACGCAACACCCTGAAAAGCGGAGAATACCTGTTTCCCGCTGAAATATCACTGGCAGGCGTGTCGGCGATACTCATGCAGGGTATCCCCTATCAGCGTTCCTTCACGGTCACCGAGGGAACGACCTATCGCGATATCCTCATGAGCGTTGACCAGAACCCCATGCTCGACGCCACTCTCTTCCACCAGCTTGTCATGGATGCCGTGGAAGCTTCAGCACTTTTTTCCACTCCGGAAGGCCTGCTTTTCCCCGAAACCTACGCCTACTCACGGCACAGCGCGGAGACACAACTGGTGCAGCGCATGAGCCACACGACGCTCCAGCTCCTTGAGCGCTACCAGCGCCCCGGATGGAGTAAGATGGATGTCCTGATCCTCGCTTCCATCATCGAAAAGGAAGCGGGCAACCGAGATGAAATGCCCCTGATCTCCTCGGTCTTCCATAACCGTCTTGAACGGAGAATGCGGCTGCAGGCAGATCCCACCGTTATCTACGGTCTGGGGGATGATGACGCCCTGGAGGATCGCCTGCGCCGCAGGCACCTGGAGCAGGATACCCCCTATAACACCTATACCCGCCATGGGCTCCCGCCCACGCCTATCTGTTCACCTTCAGAAGCCGCCATTGCCAGCGCCGCCAATCCCGCTCAGACGAACTACCTGTATTTTGTCGCGGCCCCGGGGGAATCGGGCCATGTATTCAGCACCACCCTTGCCGAGCACAATCGCCATGTCCAGCGATACTGGGACTTCATACGCTCCCAGCGCGCCAATCAGCCATAAACCAGCACAGGAGCAGCCATGATACGCCTCTACAACACCCAGAGCAGCAGCAAGGAAGACTTTATCCCCATAGAGCCCGGCAAAGCCCGCATCTATGTGTGCGGAGTCACCACCTATGACCACTGCCACATCGGTCACGCCCGCAGCGCGGTCGCCTTTGACAGTATCCGCCGCTATCTGAGCTATCGCGGATTCGAAGTCACCTTTGTCAAGAACTACACGGATATAGACGACAAAATCATCAACCGAGCCCGCGAAAATGGCGAAGAGTGGAAAGCGCTGGCCGAGCGCTTTATCAGCGAGCACGACCGCGATATGGCGGCGCTCTATGTGCTTCCACCCACCATCGCACCACGGGCCACTGAGCACCTTCCAGAAATGATCGCCCTGATTGAAAAGCTTCTGGACAACGGCTACGCCTACAAGGGTGGCGATGATATCTTCTTCCGGGTTCATCGCTTCACCGAATATGGCAAACTCAGCCATAAGGCCCTGGAAGACCTGCAGAGCGGCTCACGGGTCGAGGTTAATCCCCTCAAGGAAAACCCCCTGGACTTCGTCCTCTGGAAAGGCAAAAAAGAAGGTGAACCCTCATGGGAGGCCTCTTTTGGTGCCGGGCGTCCCGGCTGGCACATTGAGTGCTCCGCCATGGGCCACAAACACCTTGGCCGCGTCTTTGACATCCACGGCGGTGGCAAGGACCTCATCTTCCCCCACCATGAAAACGAGATAGCCCAGTCCCAGGCCGGTTACGGCTGCGCCCCAGCCCGCTACTGGATTCACAACGGCTTCGTCAACATCAATAACGAAAAGATGTCAAAGTCCCTGGGGAACTTCTTTACCATCAAAGAGATCCTGCAGCACTATGACCCGGAAGTCCTGCGCCTCTTCCTGGCCCAGACCCATTACCGCAGCCCCATCGACTTCTGTGAAGAGAACATGACCATGGCGCGCCAGGCACTGGAGAAGCTCTACCGCTTCCTGGAGAACTTTGAAAACCACGAAGACACCCGCACCTCGGATTCCATCGCCCCTGTCCTCAGTGACATCACGCGGAAATTCGAGGAGGCCATGGATGACGACTTCAACAGCGCCCTGGCCCTGGCGAGCCTCTTTGAAGGGGTCCACACCCTCAATAAACTCAATCCCTCCAGCGCTGATGCCAAGGGCATCTATGACACCTACTGCCGCTTGGGCGACGTACTGGGAATCTTCCAGTCTCTGCCATCACAGTGGTTTGCCAGGCAGAGCACTTCACAGCTCAGCGCCGATGAAATTGCCGCCCGCATTGAAGCACGCAATGCCGCGCGCCGCGATAAGGATTTCGCTACCGCTGATCGCATCCGTGACGAACTGCTGGAAAATGGCGTGGAAATCAAGGACTCAAAAGAAGGAACAAGCTGGCGCTATCGCTGAAATCCATCAAAAAAACCCCCGCCTTTCCGGACGGGGGTTTTTGCATTTTCATTCAGAACGCTTCGAACATGAAGTCATTGCCACCGTCGGAGGTGTCTTTCACCTCACGATCGTCCTTCAGGGGCAGGCTCACCGTGAACACGGTACTCTTGCCACCGGGGGCGGAAGTACAGTGAACACTTCCGCCAAGCAGATCGACCAGGCCCCTGGCCACATTCAACCCGAGGCCAAGGCCTTTCTGTAAACGGGTTTTCCCAGAGTGATACTGGTAGAATTTCTGAAATATATGCTCAAGGTGCTCCTCGGGGATCCCCTCGCCGGGATCTTCCACGCTGACCAGAATCCTGTCGCCTTCCACCGTGCCGCGAATGCGGATCGTGTCGCCACCATAGGAGTACTCACACGCATTGGACAGCAGGTTCATCAGCACCAGCTGCATTTTCCCGGCATCCGTGACCAGGGTCCCCTCCGGCAGGTCTATGGTACTTTCAATGCGCAGCTGCTTCTGCTTGACAACGTACTGCAAAATAGCCAGGGCATCTTCTATCAGACTCTCAAGACGCACCTTCACGTATGCATTCCGGGTCTCGCCAGCCTCAAGTTCAGCGGCGGCAAATATGTTTTTCATATGGAAATCTATGCGCAGAAGCTGCTGGTGCAGGTGGCTTCCAGTCGCCACCACATCGGTATTCCCGATATTCTCCACAAGTTGCTGGGACTCCTGGAGCAGCGAACTGATCGGAGTACGAAATTCCGTTTTGATAAGGGAGATAAACTCACTCTTGATGGTTTCGGTATGGCGAATCTGCTCATTGAGACTCAGCAGACGCCGAGTCATCTGCTCCATTTCCAGCAGTGAGGCACTCTTTTCATTGAGGCGCCGCTGCAGCTCCTTGACAATGGAAGCATCTTCAAGCTGGTTCAGTTCCTGTGCCATGGCCCTTCTCCTTATCCTATGCGTTCATAAATTGATGGTTGAATCATGCGAAAAAGCTTGTTGTTGCGGGTCAGAGATTCCGAGTGCCCGATAAACAGCAGACCACCCGGCGGCAAAACACGAGCAAACTCCGCGATAAGCTTATCACGGGTGGGCGTATCAAAGTAAATCATGACATTGCGGCAGAAAATCATATCAAAGGGATTAGTGAAGAGGGAGAAGTTCCCGTACACCAGATTGAAAAGGCGAAACAGCACCATCTCGCGCACAAAGGCCTTGATCTGATAAGACTCGCTTTTGCGATCCCGATCAAAGTACTTACTCACATAGTTTTTGGGAAGAGGTTCAACGTTCTTCGCCACATACCGCCCGCTGGTGGCGCGACGCAGGATATCAGCGGAGATATCTGTCGCCAGTATCTTGCACTGACGGACACTGACCGCTGGCAGATTTTCCAGCAGGAACATGGCGATGGAGTAAGGTTCCTCACCACTGGAGCACCCTGCCGACCAGATACGGAAAGCCGAGTTCGATCGCTTGGCGAAGATATCCTCAATATGGATCTTCAGGTACTCCCACTGTCCCCGTTCCCGAAAAAATGAGGTCACATTGGTCGAAATAGCATCAATCAGATGTATCAGTTCATCACCCGTATCATCAGAGACCAGATGATCGTAATACTGCTTATAGGAGTTCATGCCCAGTGTGCGCAGACGCTTGGAAAGCCTCCCCTGCACCAGAGCCATCTTCTGGTCAGAAAGGGAAATTCCGGCATTGGTATAGACAAACTTGCGCAGCAAGTCAAATTCCCGCTTCGTGAGAGCCTTCTCATCAACCATTTCAGTAGAGTCCTTCCACATTGAGGATAAGGGAGACCATTCCATTGCCCATCACTGCCGCACCGGAGACCTGGGGCACCCGGATGCTCCCTTCACCGATGGGCTTGATCACCACCTGCTGACGGCTGATCAGTTCGTCAACCAGCAGCGCGAAGTGGCCGTTGTCGTTCTCTACGTGCACCAGCGTGGCTTCTGCGGCTTTCAGGCGCTTTGCAGCCCTGATATTCAGCACTTCATCAAGGCGAACGATGGGCAGGATTTCTTCGCGCAGCTTCACAAACTCGCCCTTGCCCTGGTAGGTGAACACGCTGTCATTGCTGGGCTGGAAGGACTCCAGAATCGACAGCGTCGGGATGATAAAGGTCTCGTGCGCGCAGCGCACCAGCATGCCATCGATAATCGCCAGCGTCAGCGGAAGCTGCAGGCTGAAGGTCGTGCCCTGCTGGGCCATGGACTGGATTTCCACTTTCCCGCGCAGCTGTTCTACGGAGCTGCGCACCACATCAAGGCCAACACCACGGCCAGAGAGGTCGCTGATGGCTTCGGCGGTGGAGAAGCCTGCCTGCATGATCAGGCTGTACACCTGGGTGTCGCTGAGTTCCTCTTCGGCGCTCACCAGGCCCTGCCTGATGGCTTTGTGCAGTACTTTCTCACGGTTGATCCCACGGCCGTCGTCACTGATTTCGATCACGATGGAGCCGCCTTTGTGGAAGGCCCGCAGGAAGATATTCCCCTGGATCGGCTTGCCATGGAGGGTGCGTTCGGCGGGGTCGGATTCGATGCCGTGGTCGATGGCATTGCGGATCAGGTGGATCAGCGGGTCGCCAAGGGCGTCAACCATGTTCTTGTCGATTTCCGTGTCTTCGCCGTTGATGTGCAGCACGATGTCCTTGTCGATTTTGCGCGAGGCGTCGCGCACCACCCGGCGCATCTTCTCGAAGGTATCCCGGATGGGGACCATGCGCAGGGACATGACCCGGTTCTGGATCAGGCGCGTGATCTTCGACAGCACGTCCAGGGTCTTCTTCACGTGTTCGTCGGCGATGTCCTGAATGGTGGGGTTCTGGGTCAGGAAGCTCTGGGCGATCACCAGTTCGCCGACGGAGTCAAAGAGTTCGTCCAGTTTCTTCGTGTCGATGCGCACGAAGGAGCGTTTCTCGTCGCGACCGCGATTGGCGGGGGCGCTGCGCTCTGCGGCACGGTCCGCTTCGACCTCGGACTCTGCGGCAAGAGCAGTGGGTGCTGCGGCAATGGCGTCTGCACTCTCCGGGGCGGTGGGTGGCTCTGTGGGGAGCTCTGTGGATGCCTCTGCCGGGGCGGTGGGTGGTGCGCTGGCGGCAGTGTCCGGTGCTGGCGGTTCACGGTGCCCCTCATCAGGGCTTGTAGTTGCAGCGGTAACAGTCGCTGCCGGTGAAGGTGCCGGAGTCGGCGCGGGTGCGCTGTCGCTCTGGGCTATGGATGCCGGCTCACTCGTTTCGTCGTCGACGACGCGAACGCGGTATTCAAAGTCGTCAAGGAATTCGAAGATCTCTTCGATTTCCCCCTGGGGATGGTCGCTGGCCATATAGATGTCCACGATGCCAATGTCGCAGCGCAGCGGGTCGATGTCGCTCAGGTGGCTCACCCGGCTGAGGTCCCAGCGGACACTCAGGATGCTGCCCTGTTCGCGCAGCAGGCGCAGGAAGATGGCGTGGTCGTAGCCGCGGATGTAGATGTCGCTGTCAAGGGTCAGCTGGATGTGATACAGGTGCTCGCCGGGGCCTTTGCGGCTCTGCAGTTCACCAAGGTCTATGTGGTCTGCGCCCTCACGGCTGACGGGATCTGACGGCGCGCGCCCTCCAACGGCGCTGGCACTGTCGGTGCTGTCGTCAGGGGCTTCGGGCACGCTGGCAAACTCTTCGGCAAGGTCACGCAGCACTTCGCGGTAGGCGGTCTGACTGGGCCGTTGGTCGCTGGTGTCTTCTGCGGTGGCACTCTCGGTTTCCTCGGTGGGGCTGACGCGCACCAGCAGCTGACGGATGTGCTCAAGGCTCTGTTCATAGCGGGCAGGATGGGTCAGTTCTGAGCGTTCCTGCACTTCGTCGTCAAAGACGTCCTTGATCACGTCCACCGCGTCAAGGAAGGTGTCGATCACGGCGGTGTTCACGGTGCCCTGGCCCGCGCGGTAGTAGTCAAGCGCGTCTTCAAAGCTGTGCACAAAGGTGCCAAGACGGGTGAAACCGATGGAGTTGGCGCTGCCCTTCAGGGTGTGTACGCCACGGAAGAGTTCATTCAGGGTGTCGCTGTTGCCCGGGTCGCTCTCAAGGTCCATCACATCGCTGTCGAGCTTTTCGATGATTTCGCTGGCTTCCTCTATGAAAATCTGGCGCAGGCGCTCGCGGCTCATGGCACGCTCCAGTACTGACGACCAAGCTCGGGATGCTCAAGGGGCATGTCAAAGAGGTCGATCACGATGTCACGATGGCTGCGGCGGATCGCCCCGAGCAGCTGCAGAAGGCTGGAGCTGCCAAGGCTTTCACGGGGGTCCTGGATGCCGATGTGCTCGATGTACTCGATGCGGCTCAGCAGAAACTGCCGAAGCTGCTCCACGTCCTCGGCGTCCATGCCAAGGCTGATATTCAGGGTTTCGCCGTCTATTTCAAACATCGCTGTCCTTTCTGGAGAAGAGAAGCAAACCACGAAATACACCAAACTGTTTGCGCCTGTATGCTCAGTTTTTTCTTCCCTTGGCGTCCTTCGCGTCTTTGCGAGAGAAATGGCTTTTTTTCTGGCTTTTCTTTATGCCCGAGCGATCTTCAGCGGCCTGCTTAGAATTCCTTCAGGTCGTCTTCATCCAGGGGAAAGATATCGTCGTTCTCGTTACGCGCTTTCTTGCTGCCCCTGCCACTGCCGCTGCTGCCACGGGGATCATGGAAGGCCGGGGCAAGCTGCTTGGAGCCTGAGGGCTTCGCCGGGCTGCCCGGGGCGCTGACGCGCACACGACCACCGGCGGGCGGAAGTGATCCACTGCCCCGACTGTGGCTGCTTTCGCTCTCCATGCGAAAACCTACGAAGTTCGCCACGGTGGAGACGCTGTTGAGCATGGCCACGGCCTGAGCGTTCAGCTCTTCAGCCGCGGCGGCTGCCTCTTCAGAGTTGGCGGCGTTCTGCTGGGTCACTTTATCTATCTGGCTCATGGCCGTCGAGATCTGGTTCATGCCTTCGGACTGCTCTTTCACCGAAACGGTGATCTCGCCGATCAGGTCCGAGGTCTTCTTGATCTGCTGACGGATTTCATCAAAGGCGCTGTTGGTCTCTTCGGCCACGCTGTTGCCCTGACGAATCTGACTGATGGTGCGCTGGATGATGTCGGCGGTCTCACGCGCTGCGTTGGCACTGCGCTGCGCAAGGCTCTTCACTTCCTCCGCCACCACTGCAAAACCAAGTCCGTGCTCGCCGGCGCGCGCCGCTTCAACGGCCGCGTTCAGCGCGAGAAGGTTCGTCTGGAAGGCGATTTCGTCGATGGTCTTGATGATCTGCGATATGCGCTCCGAGGACGCGGTCACTTCCTCCATGGAGCTCATCAGCTGCTGGACCTTCTCATAGCCCTCATTGGCGGCCTGCGTCGCCTGACCGGCAAGAATGTCTGCCTGACGCGTGTTCTCCGCATTCTGATTGTTAATCGATGTCGCTTCCTCAACGGTCGCCGTCACTTCCTCTACACTGTTGGCCTGCTCAGAGGCGCCTTCTGCAAGTGAACTCGACGACGACGCAATCTGGTCTGAGGCGCTTACCACCTGTGAGTTCGCTTCTGATATATTGCGGATCGCGGCGGTGAGAAGTCTGGATGAAGAGCGTATGATAAAGAAGGCGATGACCAGGGAAACGAGCAAGGTCCACAGAATCGCTGCCACAATGGTTTTCTCGAGGAAAATGCCGAACTCCACAGCTTCGTTCACCTGTTGATTGGTGACCGCCATATTGTTATCCACCATCTGCTGCATGGTGCTGCCCATGGCGTCTGAGATGGGAACCATGCGCTCGACAGTTTCACGATAGCGGGCAAAAAGTTCACGCTGGGTGGCGGAGTCGCGATTGGCGGCCAACTGATCGATGATGCGATCAAGGTCAACATAGATACCACGCCACGCATTATACTGTGTCTGCAACTGCTCCCATGCCCGGCGACCAGCTTCCGACTGGCGCGGAGTCTGCTCCAGGGTCTGCCAGTGTCGCTCTATGATCTGCCAGGAGCGCTGCCGCTGTTCGGCTATGGAGCGAAAGCGCTGCTGTGCTGCCATATTGTATTCATACTGCAGCACATCAAGGGTCTGGGCGCGGATAGCCATGCGCTCGCCATTCAGGGTCGCCAGGGCGATCAGCGTTGGAATTCGCACCTCACTGGTATTGGCTATGCGATCCTCCAGGGTATCAAGGCCCCAATAGCCCATAGCCCCTATCCAGACAGTACCGCAAAGAAGAATCACGGTCAGTCCTATGATGCGCGTGCGAAACTTCAGCTGGCGGAACCATTGCATAGTGTCACTCTTCCTACGAGGTTTTGGCGAGATTTTCCAGATCCCTGAGTTCATCGAGGTTGAAGGCCTTGTCCACATCAAGGATCATGATGACCCGATCATCGTAACGGGCAATTTTGTGGATAAAGTCTGTATTCACGGTGGTGCCGAAAGCAGGCGCATCGGAAAGCTGCTCATCGCCAATGGTGGCGACCTCTTCCACGTGATCAACAATAAAGCCGATATCCGCTTCACCAACCTGAAGAATGATAATCGCGGTATCCATCTCCGGCTCTTTCTCGGGCATCTGAAATTTCAGGCGCAGGTCGATAACGGGAATGATATTCCCCCGCAGATTCATAACGCCCTTGATGTAACGGGGTGTCTTGGGGATCGGTGTGGTTTTCATCATGGCGATGATCTCGCGTACACTCATGATATCCACGGCAAAAACTTCATCTTCCAGGTGAAAGATAAGGTAGCGACTTCGGTGGGAAAGATTGGCATTGTTTTTCTTTTGATTCATTTCACAACCCCAGTACGAGTTTTATGGATTTTACAAGTTTCTCGTCACTGAACGGCTTTACCATCCAGCCGGTTACCCCGATGGCTTTGCCCTTTTCCTTCATCTCGGCGGAACTCTCCGTTGTAAGAATAAGGATAGGCTTACTCTTGAAGCGTGGATCCTGTTTGAGTCTGGCCGATACCTCCAACCCGCTGACCTGGGGCATGTTGATGTCGGATATCAGCAGGTCGTAGTCCACCGAACCGGCGAAGACTTCATCCAGAAACTGCTGCGGATTGCTGTAGGTGAGAAAATGTATCTGCCCTGCCTGGATGATATCCTCCAGGGCCAGTTCCGCTGATGCCAGTATGGTGCGGGAGTCATCCACAAGTATAACTGTTTTGGCCATTATCACTCCTCTGCGTTGAAACCCGGCATGGGCAGTGTGACTTCCCTGGCCCAGCCGCGCACTCTCGTGCGGTGGGTTCTTCTTTCCTGCGCGATACGATACTGGAAATATTTCACAGAGTGTACAATAAAAGCGCAGAAGGTCACAGGAAAAACTGGTGAGATCGTTTTTGTGCCTTCCTGAGCCATGTCTGCTCTGTTTGAGAAACGAAAACACCTGCAATCTGCCCCACGAGCAATGAACTCAAGTTTCGCATCTTGTTGTCTTGGGTTAAGGCATTATTATGCCTGCCATTTATCGCGCGGAAACCGTATTGATTTTGTATGATTGACTTATCTGATATTCCTCTTTTCGTTTCCGGGTATTGTCCTTTTTGACCGCGCAAAAAGGACGCAAAAACGCGCCCCCCGAACGCCCGTTTTTCCGGCTCATTGCTCGCCTGTTCTGGAGATCCGACAGACACTGCATCCCTGCAGTGCTGCCGGACCACTCACTTCCTGTGAGTGTCCCGTTCGGGTCTTGCCAGCCAGGCGTCGCACTCACCGGACGGGCTCAGGGGGGAACGGCCTGTTTCTGTCTCTCCCCCGTGTTTTTTCCCAGCCAGGACGCGCCGACTGTCAGGCTGCTGAAAAGCCTCATCTGCGGCGTTGCTCACCTTGCTTGCGCCTTGCACCTGAGAACTTTTCAATTGCCTGCATAACGCGATGGACCCGCAGGGTTGCCGCCACGAGGGCGGCAACCGCAAACCAAAAGCCATGGGGGGCGGTTGTTTGCGGTCCCCAGTTCCAGGCAAGCGGACGGCTGATAAGGACAGCACTGGGGGCCGCTTCCCAGCCATTTTTTGCGGGAAAAAAGTGGCAAAAGAAACTCACAAACAAGGTGAGGGCAATGTCAAGAAACGCAGTCTGTGCAGGACCATTCCAGCATGGCATCCGGGTCGGCGCCAACAACCTGCCGCTTCGGGGTGCGAAACGGCAGTTACCCTCCCCTGGAAGTATCGCTGCCGCCCGCTTCCGACTTGAGCTCATAGAGAATCTGCAGCGCCTGCCGCGGTGTGCACTCATCCAGATTCAAGCCTCGAATTTTCTCCACGAGCGGATCTTCCACGGCACCGAAGAGAAAGGGAGGATCCTGGGAGTGCACCACGGAACTGCGACCCTCGGGGGAATACTCCCGCGCTTCCAGGTTTTGCAGAATCTCATGGGCGCGCTCGATGACTGACAGGGGAATCTGGGCCAGGCGCGCCACCTCAATGCCGTAGGATTTGGGGGCCGCCCCGGGTGCCACTTTGCGCAGAAAGTGCAGGGTACCGTGGTTTTCGCGGATAAGAATATGGAAGTTTACCACCCCGTGCAGTTCGCGCTCCAGGTCCGTCAACTCGTGGAAGTGCGTGGCGAAAAGGGTTCGCGCGCCAATGGGCCCCTGGGAACTCAGGTGTTCCGCCACGCTCCAGGCGATGGAAATACCATCAAAAGTGCTGGTTCCCCGCCCGACTTCATCAATGACGATCAGCGAGTTGCGGGTGGCATGGTGGAGGATGTTGGCCGTTTCGCTCATTTCCACCATGAAGGTGGACTTGCCTTCAACCAGGTTGTCGCTGGCCCCGACACGGGTGAAGATGCGGTCGCACAGGCCTATCAGGGCTTCCGTGGCCGGCACAAAGCAGCCCATCTGGGCCATGATCACGGCCAGGGCGGCCTGACGCATATAGGTTGACTTTCCCGCCATATTGGGGCCGGTGATAATCATCAGCTGCTGGTCATCGGTATTCAGTACGAGGTCATTTGCCACAAAGGGTTCGACAGAGAGCTTTTCAATGACCGGATGGCGCAGACCCTGGACATGCAGCACCGGGTCCGGGCTGATGCGGGGCTTGCGGTAGTCATAGGCGACTGCCACTTCCGCGAAGGTGCTCAGCACATCAATGCAGGCGATGGATCGGGCAGCGTTGATAATCGGATCAAACCACTGGAGCACCTGCTGGCAGATATCGGCATAGATGCTTTCCTCGTAGGGAATCAGCTGTTCTTCTGCCTCCAGAATACTGGTTTCCAGCTCTTTAATGGCCTCGGTCACATAGCGTTCGGCGTTGACCAGGGTCTGCTTGCGTATGTATTCGGCAGGCACCCGGTTCTGGTGGGTTTTCGGAACCTCAATGTAATAACCGAATACTCTGTTATAGCGGATCTTCAGGCTGCTGATTCCCGTAGCCTGCTTCTCTCTGGCCTCCATGTGCAGAATCCTGTCACGGGCGTTGCCCCGCACATCCCGCAGCTGGTCGAGGTGCGCGTCATAGCCGGACCGGATCACCTGCCCGTTTTTGACGGTCACTGGCGGTTCATCGCACATGGCTCGATCCAGCAGATCAAGCAGGGAGGTAAAGTCCTCCATATTGCCAAACTGACTCTGCAGCAAAGGAGAGTCCGCGCAGTGGGGAGCCTGCAGGCGCAACTCCTGAGTAAAGCGCAGAGACTGACGCAGAGCCACCAGATCGCGTGGTTTATGCTGATCAAGGGATATGCGGTTGATGAGCCGCTCAAGGTCGTGAATGCGGCCCAGGGTATCGCGAATACTGCCGGTGAGGGTGTACTGTCCGGCCAGGAGTTCAACCGCGTCCAGGCGCTGCTCGATGGCATGCTGCTGATAGAGCGGATGGCGCATCCAGTCCCGCAGCAGGCGTCCCCCCATGGCAGTGCGGGTGCGATCCAGCACCCACAGCAGGGTGTGTTCACGACCACCCCCCATATTGCGCAGCAGTTCGAGATTCACACAGGTATTTTCATCCATGAGCAGGAGTTCACGGGCGCTGAGATCTTCAATGCTGCGCGGACGCACCGTGCGCAGCTGCGTCCCTTCCAGATAAGCGCTGGCCATGGTCAGTGCCATGGCATGGCCGTGCTCAAAGCGGGCAAAGTCTGCGGCGCTCTGCTGGGGCGCCTGCACCAGCTGGCCCTGCTCCAGCAGGCCATCGCGACATACCAGATACTCGGAGACGGGGTAACGGCGCAGGTCATCGGCCAGCTGCTCGCGGTTTGAACGCAGCAGTTTCACACTGGCCGTGGAGAGATCCCACAGGGCGATACAGATGTCATCGTCGTCGCCATGGAGTGCCGCCAGAAAGTTATGCTGTGACGGGTCGACCCCGTCATGGTGAATGATCGTCGAGGGAGTCACAATGCGGGTAACACCGCGTTTGACAATACCTTTGGCCTGGCGCGGATCTTCCAGCTGATCACAGATAACCGCCTTATGCCCGGCTTTGACCAGCTTGTACAGGTACCCTTCCAGAGCGTGGTGTGGCACACCCGCCATGGGCGTCTTCTTCTCTCCCTTGTCCCGGGAGGTGAGGGTGATCTTCAGTATTTCCGATGCCAGGACGGCATCCTCGCCGAAAAGTTCATAGAAATCCCCCATGCGGAAAAAGAGCATGGCATCGGGGTACTGATCTTTGATTTCCATGAACTGACGCATCATGGGGGTCAGGGTATCGGACACGTGTGCACTCCTTCTTTACGCTTGCCTGTGCAGAATAATACGGCTCTTGCCGGGAAGCAACCGACACTTGAAGCCGGCGACGAAACTTTGCCATCGGCGGCAAAAAGTGGTATAGAGTGTTGTTCTGCACAAAAAAGTTTGCTGGGAGGAAGACCCCCGTGAGTGAAGAAACACTGTTCCCTGAGGATATTCAGGTCGTCGATATCAAGCGGGAGATGGAAAGCGCCTATATCGACTACGCCATGAGCGTTATCGTCGGTCGGGCACTCCCCGATGTGCGTGACGGCCTTAAACCCGTTCACCGCCGGGTGCTTTTCGCCATGCACGAGCTGGGGGTTGCCTACAATAAGCCCTACAAGAAATCGGCCCGCATCGTGGGTGACGTGATCGGTAAATACCACCCCCACGGCGACAGCGCGGTCTATGACACCATCGTGCGCATGGTTCAGGACTTCAGCCTGCGCTACCCGCTCATTGACGGACAGGGAAACTTTGGCTCCGTGGACGGCGACAGTGCAGCGGCCATGCGTTATACGGAAGTCCGCCTCAAGCGCATCAGCGACGAGCTGCTGACAGACCTGGAAAAAAACACCGTTGAATTCCAAAGCAACTACGACGATACCATCCAGGAGCCCAAACTCCTGCCCGCCCGCATCCCCAACCTGCTCATCAATGGCTCCAGCGGGATTGCCGTGGGCATGGCCACCAACATCCCTCCCCACAACCTGGGCGAAGTGGTGGATGGCCTGCTCCTGCTGCTGGACAAACCGGAAGCGGATATTGCTGAGATCATGCAGCTCATCAAGGGGCCGGATTTTCCCACCGCGGGCTTCATTACCGGCAAACAGGGCATCATTGACGCCTACCGCACGGGTCGTGGCCGCATTCGCATGCGCGCCCGCGCCCAGATCGAAACCAGCAAGTCCGGCCGCGAAACCATCATCGTCACGGAAATTCCCTACCAGGTCAACAAATCCCGCCTGCTGGAGAAGATCGTCGAACTGGTCAAGGAAAAACGTATAGAAGGCATAGCCGACCTGCGCGATGAGTCCGACCGCGAGGGCATGCGCATTGTGGTTGAGATCAAAAGGGGCGAGCACGCCGAAAGCATCCTCAACCGCCTCTACAAGTTCACACCCATGGAAGGGACCTTCGGCGTCATCAACCTGGCGCTGGTGAACAACTCTCCCCGTGTCCTCAACCTCAAGGAGATCCTCGAATACTTCATCGAGCACCGCCGCGAGATCGTTATCGCCCGCATCAAGTTCGAACTGGCCAATGCCATCAAAAAAGCCCATATCCTCGAAGGTCTCAAGGTGGCCATCGAAAACCTGGATGAAGTCATTGAGCGCATTCGCGCCAGCGCCACCGGCAAGGAGGCCAAAGAGGACCTCATCGCGCGCTTCCAGTTCTCCGACGAGCAGGCCCAGGCCATCCTGGATATGCGTCTGCAGCGCCTGACTGGCCTGGAAATTGAAAAGATCATCCGCGATTACGAGGAAGTGCTCGCCCTCATCGATGACCTGCAGGATATCCTCGCCAACGACAGCCGCGTCATTGACATTATCCGCACCGAACTCCATGAGATCCGCGAAAAATACGCCGACCCCCGTCGCACCATCATCATCGACGACCATGAGGAGATCGACCTGGAAGACCTCATCGCCGATGAGCCCACGGTCATCACCCTCACCAATGACGGCTACGTCAAGCGCACGCCCGCTGACACCTACAAAAGCCAGCACCGTGGCGGCAAGGGCAAAGTGGGCCTCGATATCAAGGAAGGTGATTTCGTCACCGATATCTTTGTCTGCAGCACCCACGAATACCTGATGATTTTCACCGATCGCGGCCGCGTCTACTGGATCAAGGCCTACAATATCCCCGAGCAGGGGCGCAACAGTCGCGGAAAGGCCATCGTCAATTTCGTCGATCTCGAGAAGGACGAAAAGATCAGCACGGTGTTCCCGGTACGCGAATTCTCTGAAGACAAATTCCTGCTCTTCATCACCAAAAACGGCATCGCCAAGAAGACGCCCCTCTCGGAGTACGCCAATATCCGCAAGAAAGGGGTCAACGCCATCAACCTTGATGACGACGATGAGCTGATCCAGGTCATGCACACCAATGGCAGCAACAGCGTCATGGTCACCACCCGTTTTGGCGCCAGCATCCACTTCGAGGAGCAGGAAGTGCGCGCTGTGGGACGGGTCAGCCGTGGCGTCAAGGGCATCACCCTCGTCAATAACGACTATGTGGTGAGCGCCGAGACCATCTCCAAGGACATCGACCCTTCCTATATCCTCACGGTCACCGACCTGGGTTACGGCAAACGGACCATCACCGATGAGTACCGTCTGCAGAGCCGTGGCGGCAAAGGCAATCTGACCATCAAGACCACCACCAAAAACGGCCTGGTCGTACGGGGCCTGCAGGTGGTCGACGGCGATGAGATCCTGCTGCTCTCCAAGGAAGGCAAGATCATCCGCCTTGACTCCAAACACATTCGCATTACCGGACGCAACACCCAGGGCGTCAAGCTGGTCGACCTCTCCAGGGACGATCGCATTATCAGCGTCGCCGTTGCCAAAACTGACGATGAAGAAGAGGCCCAGCAAGCGTGATCTGTCAGGAAACCATAACGGCCGTGGCTACGGCACCCGGTGAGGGTGCCGTAGGCATTGTCCGGGTCAGCGGCCCTGCTGCCCCGACCCTCTTTCAGCAATTCTTTCGTTCCAGAAACCTGCAGCCAGTTCAACAGCCCAAACCACGCCACCTGTACTTCGGTCTGTTTCTCGATGAGGGTGGACACCCCCTAGACCAGGTGCTGGCAGTGCATATGCCCGGCCCCCACTCCTTTACCGGAGAGGATGTGGTGGAGTTCCACTGCCATGGAGGCAGCACCATTATCAGCCGCATCCTGGAGCTGTGCAGCACCCGCTGTCGCCTGGCCCAGCCCGGTGAATTTTCCCGGCGCGCCTTTCTCAACGGAAAACTCGACCTCACCCAGGCTGAAGCCATCATCGATGTCATCCGCTCCAAAACCCCCGAAGCCGCCCGCATCGCCAGCGATGTCATGCAGGGGAGACTGCGCGACACCCTCCAGGAACTTCGTGGGGAGCTGATTGCCATTCAGGGCAACCTGGAAGCCACCATGGAGTTCAGCGATGAGGACATCGCCCCCGCCAGCACAACGGCGCTGGCGCAGCGTTTGACCGGCGTCCGGCAGCAGCTGGAAACCCTGCTCGCCCACTCCCGTACGGGCATGCTCATGCGTGATGGCGCCGCCGTCGCCATCGTCGGCAAGCCCAATGTCGGCAAGTCGAGCCTGCTCAACGCCCTGAGCCGCAGTGAACGCTCCATCGTCACCGCCATCCCCGGCACCACACGCGATATTGTCGAACAGTATATCAGTGTCCACGGCCTGCCCATTCGTCTGCTGGACACCGCGGGCATTCGCCAGTCCCAGGATGCCGTGGAGCAGATCGGCATCGAACGCACCCGCAGCGCTATCCAGCAGGCGGATATTATCCTGTGGCTGCTGGACACCTCCAGGCCCGCCGATGAGGAAGACCATGAAATCGCCCGTCTCGTCCAGGGCAAACCCTGCCTGGTGCTCCTCAACAAGTCGGATCTGCCCCGCGCCATGGATGAAAGCATCCTCCACGCCATGGACCACGACACCATTCTCACCACCAGTCTGCAGACGGGAGACGGACTGGAAAAGCTCATGGATACGCTCTTCCGGAAGCTCAGCGGTGCGCATCACGAAAGCCACAGCAACCCGCTGCTCAGTCGCGCCCGGCAACGCGAAAGCATGGCAAATGCTCTTGAATCCCTGGGCCATGCCCAGGACACTTTGATCCGGGGGCTCGGCTACGAGCTGGTCAGCATGGATATCCAGCACGCCTTCAGCTATCTGGGGGAAATTCTTGGGGAAGTGGTCACCGACGATATCCTTGACACCATCTTCAGTGAGTTCTGTATCGGCAAGTAGGCGGCTCTGACACCGCAAAGGATACCTGGCATGTCACGATTGATACTGGAGAAGTTCCAGATTCTGTTTTACCTGTCTGCCATCGCCCTGGGCCTCGGCATCGGCTCGCTGGCGCACACGACACCCCAGGTGCTTGACACCCTTCTGTGGCCACTGCTTGGCCTTCTGCTCTACAGCACTTTCACCCAGGTCCCCCTTGAGGGGCTCTGGAAGCAGGGGCTGGCTGACCAACGCTTTCTCTGGGCCGCCGTAACCGGAAACTTTCTCCTTCTGCCCCTGCTGGTGCTGCTCATGACATCCCTGCTGCCGGACTCTCCTGGACTGCGCCTGGGCGTCCTGCTGGTGCTGCTGGTGCCCTGCACCGACTGGTTTATCACCTTTACTCAGCTTGGCGGAGGCGACACCAGACGCGCCATTGCCTTTGCGCCGGTGAGCCTGCTGCTGCAGATGCTCTGCCTGCCCGCCTACCTCTGGTTCTTTTCCGGGGAGAGCGCCATGCTCGCCAGTACCGGCCACAATATGCTGCTCGCCTTCGGCGGGCTGATCCTCCTGCCCCTGGCGCTGGCATACCTGACGCGCAAAAACGCCCACCAGAGCCGCAAGCGCCAGACACTCCTGGAAGGGCTCGGATGGCTGCCGGTACCCCTGCTCAGCATTGTGGTCTGTCTGATCGCCATCACCCAGGTGCATGTGGTTCTGGAGGCCGGAGCGCTACTGCTGCCAGCGGCCCTGGCCTTCATCGCCTTCCTGGTGGTGGCTGCACTGGCGGCGCGCCTGATGGCGCACTGCTTTCGCCTGCCCGTGCAGCAGGGCCGAGTGCTGGCCTTCAGCTACGGCACCCGCAATTCCTTTGTGGTGCTGCCCCTGGCACTGGCCTTACCCCAGGGCTATGAACTGGCGGTCAGTATTGTCGTCCTGCAGTCGCTCATTGAGCTCTTCGGGATGGTTCTCTACCTCTGGTGGGTTCCCACCAGACTCTTTCCCCCAGGACCACAGAAAGCCCACCCCGGGGGAGAGTAACACTGCGGCGTGCCTCAGCAGCAGGTTCCGCTTGAGCAGCAGCCATCTTCTTTTTTGCCCAGCATGGACATCATGGCCATCAGCTGAGACATATCCATGCCCGCCATCTGCTCCTGGCAGGCGGCAAAAATCTCCAGGGCGACCAGTGGGCTGGTACGCATCATTTCAAGGGCCTGAGGCATAATGGCCTTCAGGCATTCCACCTGCTGCTGCGGATCAAGTTCACTATAGGCTTGCTGTAACTGAGAAGGGGTCATGTTTTCCTCCATGGAATGGTCATTGCGCATTGACTGTCAGAGCCAGAGGGCCCATAATCCGTCGGCCCTGCATGGTAGTGTTCCGCGGGGATGATGTCAACGACGGGAGCCCTGTCACCGCCATGGTCTTTTTCCACCGCTACTGTACTGAACTCAGATATCTGACACGCCTGAGCCTTCCCCTCATTCTGGCCCAGGTGGCCCATATGGCCATGGGCTTTGTGGATACCGTCATGGCGGGGCGAGTCAGCCCGGCCGACCTGGCGGCGGTAGCCATTGGCAGCAGCATCTGGTTCCCCGTCTTTCTCTTTGCCGGAGGGGTACTGATGGCCGTCACCCCTATTGTCGCCCAGCACTTCGGGGCAGGAAACGTTTCCGCTATTCCCTCAGCCCTGCGTCAGGGCTTGTGGATCGCTCTGCTGCTTGGCATCGGCGGCTTCTTCCTGCTGCGCCATGTGGAGTGGATTCTCGACCTGCTGGAACTTGAAGAGGATGTCCAGCGCCTGGCGGTAGGTTATCTGAATGCCATTGCCTGGGGTCTGCCGGCGCTGGCACTCTACCAGGCACTGCGTTCCTTCAGCGAGGGAGTCTCCATAACACGTCCCATCATGGTCATCGGATTCATCGGCTTGGCCTTCAATGTCCCGGCAAACTATATTTTGATTTACGGCAAACTGGGTTTCCCTGCCATGGGTGGCGTCGGGTGTGGCTGGGCCAGCGCCCTGGTCATGTGGGTCATGCTTGCCACCATGACCTGGTTCGTCTGGCGAAGCCGCGGGTACCGTTTTCTTCCGTCACTTCTGCTCTGGGAGTACCCCAACCTCCGTTCACTGTGGAGAATCATCCTGCTGGGCTTTCCCATCGGCATGTCCATTTTCATTGAAACCAGCATGTTCGCCGTCATTGCGCTGCTGGTGGCCTCCCTGGGCGCCGAAGTGGTGGCGGGACATCAGATCGCCCTGAACTTCACTTCTTTGCTCTTTATGGTGCCCCTGAGTATTTCCATGGCCATCACCATACGGGTCGGCCAGGCACTTGGGGCACGGCAGGGACAGGCTGCCCGCTTCAGCGCCTTTGCCGGCGTGCTGACGACCCTGGTCACGGCGCTGCTCTTCTCCACGATGATCATGCTCTTTTCACCCCAGATAGCGGCCCTCTACTCGCCCGATCCCCGGGTACAGAGCATAGCCGTCAGCCTGCTGTTTTTCGCGGCCCTCTTTCAGATATCAGACGCCGTCCAGGTCAGCGCGGCCGGCGGCCTCAGGGGCTACAAGGATACCCGCGTCCCCATGGTGATCACCTTTATCGCCTTCTGGGTCATCGGACTCCCCCTTGGCGTTCTGCTGGGCATATCGTCATGGGCCGGAATTCACATGGGCGCCCAGGGCTTCTGGACAGGCCTGGTGGCGGGCTTGAGTTGTGCCGCCCTGCTGCAGGGGTGGCGCCTGTGGTCCGTAGGCCGCCGCAACCTCTCCCTCTGACAGCCACCAACCCTGCTTCTCTGCCACCCAGGATTTTTTTCAACGCCATTTGATGCACTATGTTATAAAGATGTTATCTTTTTCGCAATCTCACCCAACTCTGTACTTTGAGGTTACCCATGGGAACTGATGAGCGCATACGCGACATGCACATCCTGCTGGTAGATGATTCCACCTACAATCTGGCCCTCTTCGAAACCATGCTGATGGACGACGGCTACACCCGCATTTCCACGGCGCTCAATGCGACCAGCGCCTATGATCTCCTGGCAAGGCACGACGACATCGCCCTGGTGGTTCTGGACATCATCATGCCCGATATCGATGGACTGGAAGCCTGCCGTTATATCAAATCCCAGGCGCCACTCCAGGACATCCCCATACTGATAGCCACCGCCAAGACGGATCTTGAGACCCTGCAGTCGGCCTTTGACCTTGGCGCCAGTGACTATGTGCGCAAACCCCTGGTCAACAGCATTGAATTGCTGGCCCGCGTGCGTAACCTGCTCAACACCCAGCTGGAGCTCCAGCTGCGCCGACAGGGGGAGGAGCAGCTGCGAAAGCTGAATCAGGAGCTGGAAGAGCGGGTTCAGGCCGAGGTGGAAAAGAATCGTCAGAAGGATCAGGTCATGCTTCACCAGGCCCGGCTGGCAGAAATGGGCGAGATGATCGGTTACATTGCTCACCAGTGGCGGCAGCCCCTGAATGTGGTGGGACTGCTGTGCCAGGAGCACTACGATCACTACTGCAATGGTGAACTCTCCCGGGATATTATGGAAAGTGGAACCACAAAAATACTCGATCAGCTGGAATTCATGTCCCAGACCATCGACGACTTCCGTGACTTCTTCCGTCCCGACAAGTCCAAATCCCGCTTTTCCATTCGGCACGCCATTGAAACCACCCTGTCACTGGTAGGTGCCGCCATGGAAAAAAACAATATCCGGGTGCAGGTACAGTGCGACGCCACCCCCGAGGTGGAAGGCTATCCAAAAGAGTACGCCCAGGTGCTCCTCAATATCATCAACAATGCCCGCGATGCCATCATTGACAACAGGGTCGCCGACCCACGGATTCACATCCGCGTCTACACTGACCATGGCAAAGCGGTCGTGTCCATCCACGACAATGGCGGCGGCATTCCGGACGAGATCATCGAAAAGATGTACTACCCCTATTTCTCCACCAAGCAGGAAGGGCATGGCACCGGCCTTGGCCTCTACATGTCCAAGATGATTATTGAACGCAATATGGGTGGAAAAATCTGGGCCCGCAATCGCGATGGCGGTGCCGAGTTTTTCGTGGAAATGCCATAATCAGGAGCAACAATGCATATTTTTCACTATGTTGAGCGGGCTGCCCAGACAAGTCCGAGCAAAACTTTCCTCAAATTTGAAAAGGAGCGCATATCCTTTCGCCAGTTCCACAGGGAAACAGAGCGTCTGGCCAGCCTGCTGCGCCAGCACGGCGTCCAACCCGGCGACCGCGTCGCGCTCCTCATGGAGAATCACCCCCACTTCGTCATCAGTCTTTTCGCCATAGTCCGCCTCCAGGCCATCTTCATCCCCATAAACACTTTCCTCAAGCACGAGGAGGTGGAGCATATCCTCGACGACGCCACGCCCAGGCTGCTGATTTGCGGGGGCCGCTTTTCCCGCATCGGAGCCCATGCTTCCAACAAAGGCATTCCCGTACTCTATGGTGGCAAGGAGAGCGAATCGCGCACCCCCCATATCCTTGGCACACCAACAACCGCTGAACTGCCAGCCCTGGATGTGCAGGAGGCGTCCCAGGATGTGGCTTTCCTGCTCTACACCTCCGGCACGACAGGACAGCCCAAAGGGGTCATGCTGACCCATGCCAACCTCAGCGCCAACCTGGCCTCCATCGACCGCGCATTTTCGCCGGTTGTCAATTCCAGGCGTCGGTTCCTGCTCTTCCTGCCCCTGTTCCACACCTTCCCCCTGACGGCGAACCTCCTGCTGCCGCTCTACTTCGGCTGTACCATCCGCATGTTTGCCAGCCTGCGCCCCTTTTCGCCGATTTTCCGCAGCTTGCTGACAGAGCGCATGGACGTCTTCATTGCCGTACCCGCCATCTATTCCGTGCTCGCGCGCACGAAAATCCCCTGGTACGTGCGCATGCTGCTGGGCAAGAAGCTGTACATATCAGGAGGCAGCCCACTGCACGAAGATACCTGGACCACCCTGCAGGCAAAGCTGCCGGGGATGGTACTGGAAGGGTACGGCCTGAGCGAGTGCTCGCCCGTGGTCGCCTTCACACCGCCGGGCAAGCCCAAGGTCCGCTCCGTCGGACCAGCCCTGCCCGATGTGGAAGTCAAGGTAGTGGACGAGGACCTTTGCGAGCTGCCACGGAATGTGGATGGCGAGCTGATCGTGCGGGGACCGAACGTCATGAAGGGATACTACAACCGACCGGAGGAGACCGCCTCCACCATCATCAACGGCTGGCTGCGCACCGGCGATATTGCCAGAATCGATGAAGATGGCTATATCTACATTGTCGACCGCCTCAAGGATCTCATTATCACCAAGGGAATGAATATCTACCCCCGTGAAATCGAAGAAGTCCTCTACCAGCATGGAGCCGTGGAGCACGCTGCCGTGATCGGTATTCCCGATGAACACCTGGATGAAATTGCCGTGGCCTATGTGGTTCTCAACTCAGAGTATCCAGGCAAGATTGATGAACTGATCCTCAAAAAATACCTGCGCCAGCATATGGCCAATTACAAGGTGCCAAAGCAGATTCACTTTATCGACGAAATCCCGTTGAATGCGGCTGGCAAGGTCATGAAGCGTTTCCTCAAGGAAGAAGTGCTGGCCGCGCTGGACTATGTCAAAAATCACACCGGTGCTGAAAGCGTGAACGCCGCCGACCCGCAGTCCACTGTGCAACCCCTGCCGGAAACTCCCGCTGAAGACAAAAAAACTGATGCCAATCGCAACGAAGAGTGATATGTGTTGTCTGGGAACCCGTCGATTATTTGTTTGCACACAGCTCCCATAAACAGGATATGCGGTAAATACCCATGAGACTTATGCACGACTACCACAACCAGTTTGACCGCGAGCCAGGCATGAAGCGTGAACTCTCACCCGATCAGATGCTGAAAGTCATCTTCGAGTATGTGGCGAAAATCTCCAATGAAAAGCAGGTTGACCGCATCCTGATGCTGATGGCAGACATGGGCCGCCAACTGGTGGTTGCCGACCGCTGCACCCTGTGGCTCCTGGACGAACAGAGCGGTGAACTCTGGACCAAAGTCGCCCATGGCATTCCTCCCATTCGCATTCCGGCCGGCACTGGCGTGGTTGGGCACTCCATGAGCAGTGGTGAGGATATCATCATCAACGACGCCTACGCCGACGCCCGCTTCAACCAGGAAGTGGACAAGCAGACCGGCTACCGCACCCGCAATATTATCGCCCTGCCCATCCGCAATAACGATGGCGATATCATCGGCGCCTACCAGGCCATCAACAAACTCACCTCCCAGGGATATTTCACCGACAAGGACCGCGAGCACCTGGGCCTGGCGGCTTCCTACTCCGGCAAAGCCCTGGAGTCGGCCCTGCTCTACCAGGAAATCGAAGACACCCAGAAGGAGATCATCTTCACCATGGCCGAAGTGGGCGAAAGCCGCTCCAAGGAGACCGGTAACCACGTCAAGCGGGTGGCGGAATATTCCTATGTGCTCGCCCGTGGCATGAATATGGATGAACGGGAACGCGAGATCCTGCGCATGGCCTCCCCCATGCACGATATCGGCAAGATCGGCATTCCCGACGCCATCCTGAAAAAACCCGGCAAACTTACCGATGAGGAATTCAACGTCATCAAGAGCCACTCCACCATGGGCTACGAAATGCTCAGGAAGTCGCGCCGCTCCATCCTCAAGGCCGCCGCCACCGTGGCCCACGAACACCACGAGAAGTTCAATGGCCGTGGCTATCCCCGCGGTCTGGCCGGCGAGGAGATCCACCTCTTCGGGCGCATCACCGCCCTGGCCGACGTCTTCGACGCCCTTGGCAGCGACCGGGTATACAAGGCCGCCTGGCCACTGGAGCGCATCCTCAACCTCTTCAAGGAGGAGCGGGGCCAGCACTTTGACCCCAATGTGGTGGATGCCTTCTTCGAGAACCTCAAGGATATTCTTGAAATCCGCGATACCTTCCAGGACACCATGCCCGAATCTTCCAATGGCGGGGCAGACCAGTGAGTATCGTGCGCCTTTTCTGCGGCACGCTGCTGCTCCTTGGCCTGCTTGGCTCGGGCCTCCTGGCCTCCACGGCGCAACAGGTCACCCTGATCGTCAAGTGGAGTGACAACCTGGACCCCCGTCAGGATGCCTCACTGGTGCAGCAGCTTGAAGAGATAACCGAAACCCGCCTGCGCTATGTGCGTCCCACCTCCGGTGGCGCGCACCTGCTGCGCACCCAGGAAGCCCTGAACAGCCTGCAGCTGCGTCAATTGCTTTCGGAGCTGAACAGCCTCCCCCAGTTGGACTATGCCGAAGAGGACGCCCCGGTGCGCCTCAACCTCCCCAGCCCTGCCGGTGATCCATCGCCATGAAATTTCCCATTCGCCTGAGTTGCCTGATCGCCATATTCTGCCAATGGGCAGCGGCCCAGGCTCCCATAGAACATATTATCATCAAGCCGACTCCAGGAGCACTGGCCACATCCCTGTCGGCCATCCATCAGAACGAATCCCTGAAAGCCGCTGCCCCCTCCCTGGAATTTGACAGCGCCCTTGCCGGCGGAGCCTACCGGCTGCGCCTGCCCTATGCCATGTCGCCAGCCGAAGCCGAAGCGTATGTGCTGAGCCTGCACAGTCACCTTGACCTGGAATATGCCGAGCCGGACTGGCGGGTGTATCCGGCGGTGATACCCAATGATTCTTACTACCAGCATGAACAATGGAATCTGCATTCCCCAAACATTTCCAACTACGGTATCGACATGCCCGGAGCATGGGCGATCACCACGGGCAGTGCAGAAATTACGGTCGCAGTTATCGACACGGGAATTGTGTCACATGAGGACATTGAAGATAACAGAATACTGCCAGGATTAAACCTTCAAAACAAGCTACTTGCTCCTATTGACCCAGATGGTGGTGACGTACATGGCACCCATGTTACAGGGATAATTGCAGCGCAAAGTGACAATGGTATAGGTATTGCCGGTATAGACTGGAATGCTCAAATATTACCAGTCAGAGCTATTGGATTTAATTTTGGAAGTATAACAACACTCTCTGAGGGGATTCGATGGGCGGCAGGGGATGATTCAGTCTATAACTCAACAGTAAACTTAAATGTTGCCAATGTAATTAACCTAAGCGTGCAAACAGATGGTGATCGTGAGTGCTCAAGCACTCTTCAGGATGCTATCAATTTTGCTGTTGCGAATGACATAATTGTTGTTGCTGCTGCTGGAAATTTTAATTTAGATTCAACAGGTACTTCGCCAGCTAACTGTAAAAACGTAATTTCTGTCGGAGCAACCACATATGATGGCAACCGTGCTAGCTATAGCAATTATGGCAATATGGTGACTCTAAGTGCTCCAGGTGGCGCTATCGTAGGCAACTATAAAATCTTATCCACCATGTCAAATAATAATTATGGCTACCTTTCCGGCACGAGCATGGCCGCGCCCCATGTGGCCGGGGTCATCTCCCTGATGCTGGCGGCGAACCCCCTGCTCTCTCAGGAGGATATTGAACTGATCCTCATCGGCAGTGCCACCCTGTTCCCGGCAGATTCCGACTGCCACTCCAAAGGCTGTGGCGCTGGAATTCTCAACGCCCACCGCGCCCTGGAGTTTGCCAGCACCTATGACGAGCACCTGCGCAGCCTGCTGCAGAATTATGCCCGTCTGGTCAAAAACACAGACTACAGCAACCTTGTCGGTCAGCATGAAAAGCTGCAGGCGGAGTATGAGCAGCTGCAGCAGCAGATTCTGGAGCAGGAGCAACTGCAGCAGTCCCAGCAGGAGCGTATTGAAAAACGGCTGCTGGGATCGTCAGGTTCATCGTCCAGTGGCGGCTGCGGCGCGGGGAGTTCTTCCGACGCCACCCTGCCGGCGGCCTTTTCCCTGGCCGGTATCTATCTCCTGCGACCTCGGAGGAATCCGTGAATCTTCCTCTCAGGCTGCTGCTCCCCATCCTGTGCCTAGTGTCCATGAGCGCCATGGCGCAAGCGAATACCGGCCAGATCGAAATTTTCAGCGGCTACAATGCCTACGACAAGGGCATGGACAGCAGTTACCCCTTTGGGCTTCGCGTCGGCAGCGAGCTGCAGCCGGGGCTGCAGGCGGAAGTCGGATACATGTACATGGGCAAATCAGTGAACAGCAGCGCTGCCGGAAGGTATCGCTATGAAACGGCGACGTTCATGCTGGGAGCCAGAGGAGCCTGGCAGTACGATGAGGAGGTGCCCATACGCGTCATTGGACGGGTGGGGCTGGGTATCTACGAAAACAGCCTGCGGGCCGACTGGTTCAGTGGCGAGCGCAGCAGCAGCGGCGAAGGCCTCTATGTGGGCGTGGGTGTGGAAGTACTGCTGAACGCCAGCAGCACGTTTTTTGTGGAGTGGCAACGGCACCAGGTCCACAGCATTCACCCCGTTCAGGTGCTCATGGGCTTTGGCAGAAGGTTCTGATCCTCAGGGAACTGACTCGAGGCGCACCACATCAATGGCGGGCTCCTCGTAGGGATGGGCCGCCCGCAGGGCGCCCAGAGCGTTTTCCAGGCTGCTCTGCACGCAGATCATCTCCACTTTGTACTCATCCACCAGTTCCAGCTGTCCGGGCACGCCACGGTAGGGGGTGCTGCCCACCAGGGGGCGGAACTGCCCCTGGCCCGGTGTCTGCCAGCAACAGGAGTCATAATTGCCCACCCTGCCGGCACCGGCGTCGAAGAGCGCCTGTTTGGTGGATTCCAGATAGCTGACGGGCACGTAGTATGAAAGCTTGTACATGTGCATACCTAAAAAAAATCGCCCCATGTGGGGCGATTTCAGTTTGTGTTTATTATACCTGCTGTTCCATCAGGTCGATGAAGTTGGTTGAGATGTCGCCTTTGATAAAGCTGTTCTCCCGCAGGACTCGTTTATGGAAGTCAATGGTGGTCTTGATACCGGTGATCTCGAATTCCGAGAGGGCACGACGCATGCGCCAGATGGCCTCTTCACGATCCTTTCCGTGCACGATGAGTTTCCCCACCATGGAATCGTAATAGGGCGGAACGCGGTAACCGGCATAGGCGCCGGAGTCCACGCGCACTCCGAAGCCACCGGGCACGATGTACTGTTCGATCGTCCCCGGACACGGGGTGAACTTCACCGGATCTTCGGCGTTAATGCGGCATTCTATGGCGTGGCCGGTGAAGGTGATATCCTCCTGGGTAAAGGAGAGGGGGTGGCCAGCGGCTACCCGGATCTGTTCCTTGATCAGGTCGATGCCGGTGATCATCTCCGTGACCGGATGCTCCACCTGGATGCGGGTGTTCATCTCGATAAAGAAGAACTCTCCGTGCTTGTCCACCAGGAATTCCACGGTGCCGGCATTCTCATAGCCGATATGCTTCAGGGCCTTCACGGCGGCTTCACCCATGCGCTTGCGCAGGTCGGGGGTCAGAAAGGGGCTGGGGGCTTCCTCCAGGAGCTTCTGGTGGCGGCGCTGGATGGAGCAGTCCCGCTCTCCCAGGTGCACGGCGTTCCCCTGGGAGTCGCCGAACACCTGAAATTCAATGTGCTTGGGCTCTTCGATGTACTTTTCGATATAGACGGAAGCGTCGTTGAAGGCGTTGCGGGCTTCGTTCTGTGCCATGTTGAAGCTCGACTGCAGCGAAGCGTCATTGCGGGCAATGCGCATTCCTTTGCCACCACCGCCGGCAGAGGCTTTGATGATGACCGGATAGCCGATTTCCCGCGCGGTTTCCAGGGCGTCGCGTTCGTCGGTGATGGTGCCGTAGCTGCCCTGGATGACGGGAACTCCGGCTTCCATCATGGTCTGGCGTGCCCTGGCCTTGTCACCCATCAGGGTGATGTGATTGGCGGTTGGCCCGATGAACTTGATGGTACAGTCGTTGCAGATGTTGGCAAAGTTGGCGTTTTCGGCCAGAAAGCCATATCCGGGATGGATGGCGTCCACATTGGTCAGTTCCGCTGTGGCAATGATGTTCTTGATATTCAGATAGGACTGGGAGCTCGGGTGCGGGCCGATGCATACGGCCTCATCGGCCATGCGCACGTGCATGGAGTCGCGATCGCCTTCTGAGTAGACGGCCACGGTGCTGATGCCCAGCTCACGACAGGCGCGTATGATGCGCACGGCGATTTCGCCGCGGTTGGCAATAAGAACTTTGCGAAACATGGGCTACTCTTCTTCGATCAGGAAGAGGGTCTGGCCGAATTCCACAGGTTTGCCGTTTTCCACCAGCACCTTCACGATGGTGCCGGAAAACTCTGATTCGATTTCATTCATGATTTTCATGGCTTCCACGATGCACAGTACCTGGCCCTTTTTGACTTTTTCACCGGGACGGGCATAGGGAGGGCTGTCGGGGGAGGGTGCCGAATAGAAGGTTCCCACAATGGGGGATTTGAGCTCCGCGTAGTTATGGGAGGGCGCGTCGGCGGCGGATACTGGCGCTGCCGATGCAGGTGCGGGCGCGGGCGCGGCAGCAACGGGAGCGGCCACCTGAACCGGGGCTGCCGCCACGGTGACATTGGGTGCCAGCTTGCGGATCTGGAGTTTAAAGCTATCCTGTTCGATACACAGCTCATTTACACTGGATGAGTCAACTTGTGCCACCAGGGCCTGAATGTCTTTAATGTCCATAGGTTATACCCTTTCCAAATATTCTGCAGTTCGTGTGTCCACTTTGACCACCTCCCCTTCGTTGACGAAGAGGGGTACCTGAATTTTCTTGCCGGTTTCCAGTATTGCCGGTTTCGTGCCGGCGGTAGCGGTATCACCGCGCAGGCCGGGCTCCGCTTTGGCGATAAGCAGTTCCATGAAGGTGGGGGGCTCAACGCTGATGGCCTTGCCGTTGAACATCATGATCTGGTAGTTCTCGTTCTCCTTCATGAAGTCCTTGGCGTTCTCAATCTGGCTGCCGTTCAGGGTTATCTGCTCATAGGTGCCGTTATCCATGAAGTGGTAAGCGTCATCGCCGTCACTGTACAGGTACTGGTACATGCGCTCATCCAGGTCCGGCTTCTTGACCTTTTCGCCACTGCGCCAGGTGATTTCAATAATCTTGTTGCTGAGCAGGTTGCGCACGGTTGCCCTGACAAAGGCTCCACCCTTGCCGGGCTTATAGTGGACAAAGTCGATAATGCTATAGGGTTCGCCTTCATGTTCGATTTTCATTCCTTTGCGAAAATCGCTGGTGGTGATCATGATTCCTCCGCATGACGTTTATTCAAAAGATTTCATCCTGTTTGACTCAACCAAGAAGCGCACTTTCATAGTCTTTCGGCATTGCAGCGGTCAGGATCTCCAGGCGGTCCGCGTGGACGACGATCAGATCTTCAATGCGCACCCCACCTTTGCCGGGCAGGTAGATTCCCGGTTCGATGGTCAAAACCATTCCCGGTTGGGCTGTGACCTCCGCGCTCCGGGGCGAAATTCCAGGGAACTCATGGATATCGATACCCAGGCTGTGACCGGTTCCATGGCCAAAGAATTCCGCATAACCGGAGGACTTTATCACACTTCTGGCAGCATTATCCACATCCAGAAGTTTAACTCCCGGTTTTAACTGTTCGATGGCGCTCAATTGGGCTTCAAGTACAGTACGATAGATGCGGGACAGCTCCTCGTCCGGCTCTCCCAGGAAAAAGGTGCGCGTCATATCGGAGCAGTAGCGCTTGCGGGCACCCCAGTCCAGAAGCAGGGCATCCCCCTGCTCCACCACAGCACTCCCGGTCTGGTGGTGCGGGACGGCGCTGGACGGCCCTGCCGCGACAATGGTGTCAAAGGACATCTTGCGCGCGCCCAGCCTGCGGCTGCGGTACTCCAGTTCAGCGGCAATCTCTTCTTCGCGCATACCAGGAGCCAGCAGCGGACGGAGCTGCTCAAAGGCATTGATGGAAATGGCGCAGCTCTGGCGGATCTCCTCGAGTTCCAGCTCGTCCTTGATCATGCGCAGCTCTGCCAGTGGCTTCACCAGAGGTCGAATTTCCAGAAAAGAGAGATTTTCCTTCCAGAGCTGCCACTGTTCAAGGGTCAGACTGGGTTCAACGTGAAGCACCCTGATGGGGCGACTCTTCAGAAAGTCCGTCAGGAAGGGATCAAAGGCTCCCTCAAAGCAGACGATTTCATCGTAATAGCACTGCCCGCAGGCAGCGCTGTAATAGCGGGGATCGGTAAAGAAAATCAACTGCTGACGCCACAGCAGGCAGGAGCCGCTGGTCCCCTGGAAATCATTGAAATAGGCGAGGTTCGAGCGTTTGGTAATCAGCAGCGCTTCGCTGTCCGGCAAGGGATAGCGCTGACAGAGCTTTTCCTTGCGCGCCTGCAGGCAGGCTTCTGTGGAAAGGGTCACGGCTGGCGCACCTCGAAGGTGATGCGGGAGATCATGATGCCGCGGCGATCGGGCTGATCCATCAGCACGTCGATAAACAGGTCAGTGCGCTCGCCATAAAAGTTTTCAATGAGGTTCTCCACGTAGCGGGCGCGTTTCACCGCCAGGCCCTGTTGCTTCAGATCTGCCAGGGGAGGAGCATAGGCCAGCTCATCGGTGATACCCACGATGAGATAGACGGTCTGCTCCGACGGCATGGCAATTTCATTGAGAATAGCCTGGCGCTCCGCTTCCGGAAGAATCGCCTCACCGACGGGCATGCTGAAGTACTCGTAGGACAGCTGCTCAACACGGCGCACCTTGAGGTCGCGGTGTACTTCAAGCCGCCGCTGAATCCACTGTTCCGTGACATCCTGGGTTTCCTGGACAACCGGTGCCTCAGCCAGCTCCAGACGCATGCGATCGTAGTCCTCGCGCAGGCTGTCAATTTCCATCAGCAGCATATTGTTGCGGTCGGCAATCAGACGACTTTCGTCCTTGCTGATGAAGTTCTCAGGCACATACCACTGAAAAAAAAGCCAGAAGAGGGCTGCGGAAAGAGCAATGCTGATCAGACCACCAAAGAGAAAGGATTTCATTCTGTGCCTCCTGCGCGGGCAATGGTCATTTCCAAAAGTCTGCGACTCCCAGTACCCTTTTACTATAGATGGCTTCAAGAATCAAAACCCACATGTTCGCATCACCGAAATCCCTTGGCTTTCCCGCTGCATTGCTTTATTTTACCCCAAAATCAATTTCTGCCTGTGAGGATACAGAATGGAATTCAGCATCGCCAATGTCTTCTCCCACGCCGACTTCTTCGGCAAGTTCATTATGATTTTCCTGCTGGGCATGTCGATTGTGAGCTGGGGAGTCATCATCCAGAAATTTCTGTACCTGCGTAACGTCAGCCAGATGAATGACCGCTTTCTTGATATATTCTGGTCCAACCAGTCCCTTTCCAAGGTCACTTCCTCCGCCGGAAGCATGAGCGCGCCCCTGCTTGATGTCTTCCGGGTCACCCATAAGAACTTCCAGGCACTCCCCCAGGAAACCGCCAGCGATGAAAAAGTGGCCTATGTGGAGCGCATCGTGCGCGCGGAATCCATGGCCAAGGTACGCGACATGGAATCCTCCCTCAGCACCCTGGCCATCATCGCCTCGTCGGCCCCCTATATCGGCCTGCTGGGAACCGTCTGGGGCATCATCCGCTCCTTTCACACCATCGGCGCCATGCGCAGCGCTTCGCTGGCGGTTGTGGCGCCAGGGCTCTCCGAAGCGCTGGTGGCTACGGCCCTGGGCCTTTTCGCCGCCATCCCCGCCGTTATGTTCTACAATGTCTTTGCCGCCCGCATCAAGCAGCAGGTCAGCATCATGGAGAGCTTCGCCGATGAACTCATGGCTATTCTCATGAGGAAGCAATGAAGATTCAGCGCAATCTTTACCCGGCCATGCCGGACATCAACGTCATTCCGCTGGTGGATGTGGTGCTGGTTCTGCTGATTATCTTCATGATCACCGCGCCCATGCTCCAGCACGGCATGAATGTCGACCTGCCCGAATCCCAGGCTGAGCTCAAGGTTGATGACGCCAAGCAGCAGATCATCATCACCGTTGACGAACAGGGCCAGGTATTCATCAATCAGAACGCCATCACCGTGGCTGATCTCCCGGCTCGTCTCCAGGGCCTCAAACAGCTGGGACAGGAGTACGACGTCATCATCGAGGGTGATCGCAAAGTCAACTATGGTGCCGTCGTGGCGGTTATGGATATTCTTCAGTCTGAAGGTTTTTTTAATATCGGCCTGGTAACTCAATAAAAGACTGGTTGCTGAAACTGATGCTTCAATGGATTACCCCACTGCTCTGCCTGCGTAACTCCACTGCCGCTTCCGTGGCACTGCATGGCGTCTTCATACTCATCTATGCACTGCTCAGCCTGAGCAGCAGCGTAAGCCCGCCGGTTACGCCGAATATCCGCGTTCATCTCATCCCTGAAGTGGCTGACCGCACCACCACAACCCAGGCGACACCCCAGGAAGCCCCGGTGATCGCCACCTCCAGTAAACAGGCGTCCACCGCCCCTCCCAGAGTGCAGCCACCCGTTCCAGCTACCGACGTGCGCCAACAGACCCAGGCAGCTGTCGATCGCCTGCGCCGGGAACAGGAGAACCAGCGACTGCAGCAGCAGACCCAGCAGGCCATTGACCGCCTGGCTCGCCAGCAGGCCCAGACCGCACCGGCACCGCAAACACCGCCTGCCACCCGGCAGGAAGTCCCAGTCGCACCTCCCCAGGCAACCATTACCGGAAACTCGGGGGCAGAGACTGAAGCGCAGACTGTCTGGGATATGAGCGGTGATCGCGAAGCCATCAGCTATTTGGAGGCCATCACCGCTATTATCACGGAACATTTCAAAAACCGCATCGACCTCAGTGTGGAAGCCACCCGCGACCCGGTGGTGCGCTTCAGCCTGAGCCGCGATGGCCACATCATCCCCGAATCTGTGAGCATCAGAACCTCCAGCGGTTCCCAGATCATAGACCGTGCGCTCATACTGGCTGTCCAGCGAGGCAACCCCTACATGCCCTTCCCCGCCAGCATCCCGCGCCAGACCATCACCATCGACGTTCGAGGAAACATTCATGACTGACCCCCGTCCATCTTTCTGCTCCGCCATGGGCCACATCAACCGTATCCTTTGCGCCCTGGCCACCGCACTCATCCTGACTGGTGTCGCCACAGCTGACGTTGCAGAGAGCGAAGCCTTTGCCATTGAAGTACGACCCACCGGCATCACCAGTATCCCCATAGCCATCCCCACATTCACCTCGGACAACAGCCTCTCCGCCGAGTTCCGCGAAAACATGCGCGCCCTCATCCTGGAGGATCTCAGCTATGCGGGGATCATCAAAGTGCTGCCCCGTGAAGCGTACCTGGCCGAACCCGGCAGACCCGATGTCAATTATGAAGACTGGCTCTTTATCGGTGCCGAATTCATGGCAAGCGTAAGCCTGTTCTCCACGGGAACCCACCTGCGCGCGGAAGTGGCAGTCTATGACATGGCCATGAAGCGCAAGAAGTCCAAACAGAGCTTTGAGATCGCCTTTGATCGGTATGTCACGCTGGCCCACCGCCTCGCCGACCACATTCTCTACGAAGTCAGCGGCGTCCAAGGCTTCTTTGAAGCGCGCATCGCCTTTGTCTCTGACCGAACCAGCTCGGCAAATGCCGTCAGTAAAAATATCTACGCCATGGATTTTGACGGCAGCAATCTGCAGCCCGTTACCACCAACGACAGCATCAACATCAATCCCTTCTGGCACTCCATGAGCAAGGTGGCATTCACCTCCTATATCCGCCAACGACCCGAAATACTCCTGCGGGATCTGCAGTCGGGACGCACAGCACTGCTGGCCGCTTTCGGCGGCACCAATACCGGCGGCATCCCCAGCCCCGACGGCAAGTACATTGCTGTCACCGCGTCCCATAACGGAATTTCCAACATCTACCTGCTGCACAGCGATGGCCGCATGTATCGCCAGCTGACCCGCCACTGGTCCATTGACGTTTCACCCGCCTGGAGTCCCGACGGCAATTTCATCGCCTTTGTCTCCGACCGACCCGGCTCGCCGCAGGTATACATGATAAACCTGCGTACCGATGAGATTACACGGGTCACCTATGAAGGACGTTACAATGTCTCGCCAGTCTGGAGTCCTGACGGCAATTACATCGCGTATACCTCGCTGGAAGAGAATAAGTTTAATATTTACATTGTCGAAAAGGACGGCTATAATCCTCAGCGTCTTACGTATAACTCTGGGCATAACGAAACCCCCCGCTGGTCACGGGACGGCAATTATCTCCTGTTCACTTCAAATCGGACCGGAGAATTCAAGCTGTACGTCATGGACCGGACGGGAACCTTTCAGAAACGCCTGAAAGACGGGCCGGCAAACAATAATATGCCCGACTGGGTATTTCCAGAGAAGGAAAAATGAGGAGGAAAAATGGCGAAGTTTAAAGGTCTATTTGCCCTGTTGGCGGGCATGATTTTTCTCGTTGCTGTGGGTTGTGCGCCACAGCAGGTAGTGATTGAAGATGACGCTGCTGTAAGTGAACCCACGGTCAGTGAAACGACCACGCCGACGGAAACCACAACAGCCCCTGAAATGCAGATCGAAGACCGCGAACAGTATGCCTTCACCAGCCCCGTGCTCGGGAAGATCTACCTCGACGGAACCGAACTCTACACCGTACATTTCGACTTTGATCGCTCCAGCATTCGCCCTGATGCACGCAAAGTGCTGGACAACAATATCGCGTACCTGAAGAATAACCCCAATGCACGCATCGTCATTGAGGGCCACTGTGATGAGCGCGGCAGCAGCGACTACAACCTTGCCCTCGGCGATCGCCGTGCCCAGTCCGTAAAGGACTACCTGGTGACTGGCGGTATTGACGCCTCCCGTCTGACAACGATCTCCTATGGCAAAGAGCGTCCCGTCGACCCACGCAGCAACGAGTGGGCCTGGCAGAAAAACCGCCGTGGCGAGTTTGTCAACAAACGCTGACCACGTGCCCAGGAAACAGCCCAAAGCAAACTGACAAATTGCCTGCTCACCATGAGCAGGCAATTTGCTATGGATGGATACAATGAAACTGTGGACACATCGCCATACCTGGATCGCGGTCTTTTCGCTCATCCTGCTCACCGGATGCGCCAAGCAGGCTGACCTTGAAGCTCTGCAGGTACAGATTCACTATCTGAACGAAGAGCTGAACCGTGTGGAATCCGGCGTTACCGCAGCCTCGACACGGGTCAGCGAACTGGCCACCGACCAGGAGCGCCTGCGCCCGACCATTCAGCGCTCGCAGATGGATGTCTCCTTTCGCCTCGAGGAAGTGGAGCGGGAGATAGCCACCCTGCGCAACCAGCTGGAAACTTCATCGCGACGACATGACACCGGCCAGCGCTCACTGCAGGAGCAACTCGAAAGCAACCAGCAGCGAACCCAGAGCTCCCTGGAAACCATCAGCGGCACCGTTGCGGCCAACGAAAAGAAAAACCAGGAAGAACTCACCCGCATCCAGCAACAACTGCAGAGTATAGCCCGGGAAATCAGCGCCCTCGAGCGAACCCTTGGCGAAGTCAAGGCTGAAAGCTCAGCCACCGCCGCAACCCTGGCAGAAACCCTCACGGAAAGCAGCAAGCAGCCAGCAACCCGCGCCACCGCGACCCTGGACAAACAGGCTGGCGAAAATAATTACGACTACATCCGCCGGCTCTTCCGCGAAGAGAAGTACACCCAGGTCCGTGACCAGTATCCTCAGATCCTGGCCGGAGCAGAGTCCGACAATGAACGGGCAGGTATTATGTACTGGTACGGCAGTGCGGTGCAGCGCCTTGGTGACGAGCGCAATGCCATACTGATCTTTGAAGAGCAGGCGAAAAAATATCCCCGACACTGGAGTACCGCCTTCGCCATCCTTAAGCAAGGCCACGCCTTTCGCGCTCTCGGCGACACGGGCACGGCAAAACTCTTCTACCAGCGGGTACTGAGTGAATTCCCCGACTCCGACGCCGCTAACTATGCCCGCAGAGCCCTGGAATAATTCCACTTGCGCGCATGCACCACTCATGGTATAGTACGGGCGTTTTGCGAGAGAAAACAGGATAAACCTTTAACAAGTGGGTTTTTATCGCCCACTTTTTTTATTGTGAAATCTGAGGTGAGAGGATGGATAAAGAGCGCATACTTCGCGGCGTCAGCGAACTCCTGCAACCCATTGTACAGGAACTCGCACTTGAGCTGTTCGATGTGGAGCTCATCAACGCCAGCGGTTGGATCCTGCGGGTCTACCTGGACAAGGAGGGCGGGGTATCCCTGGATGAATGCGAACGGGTCAGCATTGAGCTCGGCACCCTTCTCGACGTGGAGGATATCATCGGCTTCCGCTATACCCTGGAAGTATCAAGCCCTGGCGTAAACCGCAAACTGCGCCACCGTGCTGATTTCGAAAAATACCTGGGTCGTCTGGCACGTATTCGTACCAGCGAAGTCCTCCTGAATACAAAACTGCACATTGGCTATCTTGCTGATATCAGCGACACCGAGCTGACCATACGGGAAAAAGACCGGGGTATTCTCATACCGGTACCCCTTGCCATTATAGAAAAAGCCAATCTGGAATACGAATGGGAGTAACAACCTATGAAAAATGAATTCATCAGCTCAATTGAGCAATTGTGCCGCGAGAAGAACCTCGATAAAACTACCCTGCTTGAAGCCATTGAAACTGCTGTGGTTGCCGCACTCAAGCGCAAATACAGCCAGGAATGCGAAATATTCTTCCGCATAGACGACGAGACGGGAGTCTTTGACGTCTCTTTTGAAAAGGAAGTTGTGGAAAAGGTTCGCGATAAAAGCCTGGAAATTTCCCTGACCGACGCAATCAAAATTCAGGAAGACGCCAAGGTGGGACAGCGAATCCACGTCCCCATTGACATCCAGACCATCGCGCGAATCACCGCCCAGACCGCCAAACAGATTATCATGCAGCGGGTACGCGATGTTGAAAAAGCGTCCCTGATGGACGAATACCGCGAGCGCATTGGCGAACTCATCCTGGCGCCTGTTGAACGCGTGGAAGCAAGGCGCGTCGTCCTGAGCATGGGCGAGTGCGATGGTGTTCTGCTGCAGTCAGACATCCTCCCCACCGATACCTACAAACAGGGAGACGTCGTCAAGGCTGTAATCCGCGACGTACAGTTGAGCCGTCGCGGCGACGTGCAGATTCTCCTGAGCCGCACCAGCGAACAGTTCCTGCTCCAGCTTTTCCGCGAGGAAGTGCCCGAAATCTCCTCCAGTAACGTCGTCATCAAAGCCGTTGCCAGGGAGGGAGGCTCCCGCAGCAAGATTGCCGTCAAAGCCCTGAAGTCGGGCATGGACCCTGTCGGCGCCTGTGTTGGCGTCAAAGGCAGTCGTGTCAGTGCGGTAGTGGAAGAGATCGGTGGCGAAAAGATCGACATCATCGAGTGGAGCGACGAGCCCGCCCTGTTTATCTGCAATGCCCTGAATCCGGCTGAAGTCGTCAAAATGGATATTTATGATGAAGAAGGTGTGGCTGTGGTCGTTGTCCCGGAGCGTCAGCTCTCCCTGGCCATAGGTCGCAAGGGTCAGAACGCCCGCCTGGCTGCCAAACTCACCAACTGGAAGATAGACATTTACTCCGAAGAGGAGTACGAAGCATATCTGCGCGGTGAGACACCACAGGCACGCCGATCTTCCGACCCCACACAGTCGGTTCAGATTCAACCTGTTGCGAACAGCAGCCTGGCTGAAGAGCAGGAGGAGAGCTGAGTTGCCGCAACCCGAACGCATGTGCATAGCCTGCCGCGCCAAAGGGAGCCCCAGGGAGTTCCTGCGGATTGTGGCAACCCCTGACAACACCATCATCTGGGATCTGAAACAAAAGCTTCCCGGACGGGGAGCCCATGTGTGTCCACAGACCAGGTGCGTCAGCAAAGGTCTGGAAAAGAAGAAGCTTATGCATGCCCTGCGGGTTGAAGAGCTGAGCCCTTTCAGTGTACAAGAGAAGTTGACCGAACTGCAGATACTTCTGCGCAACCAGGCACTGAACAGCCTGAAGATCGGAGTAAAAGCCCGCAAGGTTCTTTCCGGCTACACCCAGGTGCAGCAGGGAATGAAAAAAGGACTTGCCAAGGTACTCGTCCTCGCAGATGATATAAGTTTGGATCGCCGCAACGAACTGAGCGCAGATGCTGCACGACTGCAGATCCCCTGTGTCTTCCTGCTCAGCCAGGAGGAGATGGGCTCCCTGTTCGCAACGGCACAGCGCAGTTGCCTGGTCATTACTGATACCGGGCTGGCGTCAACGTTTATTCACAATTTTGAAAGATATAGAACCATGAAGAAGGAAGGGATGTAGATGGCAAAACTGAGAGTTCACGAACTGGCAAAAGAACTGGGTATGAACACCAAAGAAACCATGTCGGAACTGGAGAACATGGGATACCGGGTTACAAGCCCCTTGCAGAGCGTTGAACCGGAAATGGTTTCAAAGATGCGTCAGCACCAGCAAGACAGTGAAGCGCCGACGCCACAGCCCAAAGCATCTGCAGCTGACACTTCACCAGCAGATTCCCAAAAACCTTCCGAAGCAAAGAGCAGCTCATCAAAAGGCAGTGGAGCTTCGACTCCTGCCGAACCGCTGTACAATAAAGAAAGCGCGGCGAAACCTCGCCAGTTCAGTTTCTCCCGCGACAATAAAAAGGGCGCGATCCGCTTCCAGGAGCAGCGCTCAAGTACACCTTCAACAGAACGTCAGGCCGAGCGCCCTTCCCGTCCGGAATCTCCATCACGGGCTGAGCGCTCGCCAATGTATTCCAAGGCCAATGCCACGCCACCAGCTGCGGCGCCTGCCAAGCCGGCTGGACCTCCCCGCAAGGCCCCCGATCGTTCCTTCACGGGCGGCAAGGACGCCTTCGACAAGGACAGCAAGCCCGCATTCGGCCCACGTCCTGTCCGCAAACCGGCACCCGCCGATGGACGCACGGTCCTTGAGGAACTCGACCCCAAGGAAACCCGCAAAAAGGACAAGGTGAAGGAAAAAGAGCGCGACAAAGCCAAAGAGCGCGTCAAGGCAGACGATGTACCGGTAAAAAAACCCATAAAGAAAGCCGAGACCGTCGAAATCGACCCCAATAAAATCCGCAAAATGGACAGCTGGGATGCCGATGAAATCGCCCTGGGACGCAAGCGTGGCGGCAAAAAGAAAAAGCGCAAGGACAAAGGCTCGCAACAGCAGGTATCAACTGTCGAGTCGAAAAAGCAGTTGAAAATTATCGTTCACGAAGCCATCAGCGTTGCTGACTTCGCCAAAGCCGTATCAAAAAAAGCCACAGAAATTGTCGCCAAACTCATAAAACTTGGCGTCATGGCGAACATAAATCAGGTCATCGATGCCGAAACCGCCGAGTTACTGGCCGATGAATACGGCGCCATGGTTGAAATTCGCAAGCTCGACCACGAGCACCTGCTGAGCACCGAGGACGACATCCAGGAAAACCTGCAGTCACGCTCCCCCATTGTGACCATCATGGGTCACGTTGACCACGGGAAAACAAGTCTGCTGGACAGCATCCGTTCCAGTGCCGTAGTAACCGGCGAAGCAGGCGGCATCACCCAGCATATCGGTGCCTATAACGTGGACCTTGGCAGCGGTAAAAAAATCGCCTTCCTGGATACCCCAGGACACGAAGCCTTTACCCAGATGCGGGCCCGTGGAGCCAAGGTAACGGATATCGTTATCCTCGTCGTCGCCGCTGATGACGGCGTCATGCCCCAGACCATCGAAGCCATCAACCACGCCAAGGCCGCCGGCGTACCGATCATCGTTGCGGTCAACAAGATAGACAAGCCCGACGCCAACCCCCAGCGCGTCATGCAGGAGCTGGCTGAGCGCGACCTGCTCCCCGAAGAGTGGGGCGGCACGACCATCTACTGTAACATCTCCGCAAAAGAGCGCATCGGCATTGATAACCTGATGGAAATGATCATGCTGCAGGCGGAGATCCTCGATCTGAAAGCCAACCCCGAACGGGAAGCGCGTGGAACCGTGGTGGAGTCCAAGCTGGACAAACAGCGCGGCGCCGTTTCCACTATACTCGTCCAGAACGGTACCCTGCGCAAAGGGGATATTGTCATCGCCGGCACCTGCTATGGCCGTGTGCGCGCCATGTTCGATGACCGCGGCAAACCTATCAACGAAGCGGGCCCCTCTACTCCTGTCGAGGTGCTTGGCATCAACGGCGTCCCCGAAGCCGGCGATCTGGCTGCCGTTGTGGCAGATGAAAAAACCGCCCGCCAGATATGCACCAGTCGCGAAGAAAAAGTAAAAAACACCGAGCTGACCAGCAAGGGGAAAATGACCCTGGACGACCTGTTCAGCCACATGCAAAGTGGAACCATCAAGGAACTGGGTATCATCATCAAGGCCGATGTACACGGCTCCGCTGAGGCAATCGCCACGTCCCTGGAGAAATTCCCCAGCGATCAGGTCAAGCTGCGCATTATCCACAAGGGTGCCGGTGGTATTACCGAGACCGACGTGAACCTGGCCAGCGCCTCCAACGCCATCATTATTGGCTTCAGTGTCCGCGCCGAGCCGAAGGCTGCCGAACTGGCCCAGCGTGAAGGCGTTGACGTCCGCCTCTACAACATCATTTACGAGGTGGTGGAAGACATCAAAAAAGCCATGGAAGGCCTGCTCGATAAGCAGGTTGAGGAACTGGTCATCGGTCAGGCCAGCGTTCGCCAGGTCTTCCGCGTTCCCAAACAGGGCGAAATCGCCGGCTGCATGATGACTGAAGGCAAAGCCACGCGCAACAGCTTTGCCCGCCTGATCCGCAACGGCAACGTGCTCTTCAAGGGCAAGCTGGCCTCCCTCAAACGCTTCAAGGACGATGTCAAGGAAGTGGTCAAGGGTTACGAGTGCGGCATAGGCCTCGACGGCTACAACGATCCCATCGAGGAAGGCGATACCCTGGAGTTTTACATCCTGGAGGAAAAGACCCAGACCCTGGACATCTGATCCAATCAGGACACCATTCCCACCGCAGCCCCCATCGGCTGCGGTTTTTTTATTCATTTACTGCTATTTTACAATGACTTCACACACTTCACGCCTCACTCCCCCATACTCCTGGCATACGCTTCCCAAGGAGTACGATATGATCATCGAAAGCATTCTTGAAGCTCCTGGCCTTACCTCACTGCACAAGACCATCAAAACCGAAAAACTGGTGAACTATCTGGTTCACACAAAAATGCGCAAGTTCACACCCAAATATCCCTTCGTCATTGAAAACAGCAAGTACCTGGTACGAACTGCCCTTGACGGCGAAGACCTGGAAAAGGTACTGACCCTCAGACACGACGTCTTCTACAGCGAGATGCTCAAGAAAAACAGGCCCCTGCAGATCGATATCGACAACTTCGACTTCATCTGCGACCACCTGATGATCATCGATAAGGCGACCGGGAGCTGTATCGGCACCTATCGGGTCAACTCATCTCGCTTCAGCAGCTCCTTCTACTCTGCCACAGAATTCTCCATCGGCAACATCCTGGCCCTGCCCGGCCACAAGCTTGAACTGGGTCGTGCCTGCATCCACCGCGACTACCGCAACAGCTACATGATCGCCCTGCTCTGGAAAGCCGTCGGGCACTATATCCAGCTCACCAAAAGCACTTATATCTTCGGCTGCTCAAGCATTCAGACCACTGCCCTGGATGAAATCGCCTCATTGCACCTCTACCTGAAGTGGAAGCATCGCTGCAGCGCCAACGAAAAAGTTCTCCCCCGCCGAAAATTCCGCATCAGCGGATTGGACGCCTACGCTGAATTTGTCGGGGCCATCCAGGACAGCTTTGCCGAAGATGCCAGAAAGCAGATTCCGACCCTGTTGAAATTCTATCTGAAATCGGGTGCGGTCATCTGCGGCGAGCCTGCACTGGATCGCAAATTCGCCTGTGTGGACTTCTTCACCCTGCTGGACACCACAAAACTCAATAACCGCATTGAGGAGAAATTCTCCGGAGTATGAACCCCCTGCTGAAATACCCCCTGGTAGTGCTCTCTCTGGTCGCCTATGCCCTGACGGGGTGGATAGTGCAGAATCTCCCCCTTCAGGCGCACAGGCGCAAGCGACTGTGCGCTGAAACCACCACCAGATACTGCCGGTGGGGGCTGCGCCTGCTGGGCATCCACGTCAGCCACCATGGCGCCCCCCAGCCAGGCACAGCCGCGTCTGCCTGTATCGTTGTCAGTAACCATCTCTCTTATGTTGACATCCTCGTTATCGCGGCTCAACACCCCACACTCTTCGTATCATCAACGGAAGTGGAACGCTCACCCCTGCTGGGTTTTCTGGCTCGCTGCGGTGGCACCATCTTTGTGGATCGGCGCAATCCCCGCAATATCCACCAGGAGCAGCAGATTATTGCGTCATGGGTAGAACAGGGCCTGCGCGTCTGTATTTTTCCGGAAGCCACAACCTCCGATGGCAGCAGTGTTCTCCCCTTTCGCAGTGGACTGCTGGAGATCGCCTGTCAGCGACATTTCACCATCCAGCCTCTTTGCCTCTGTTATCACACCATCAACTCCAGGCAGGCCAACCAGGCTGAACTTGATGTCATCTGCTATTATGGGGATATGGAATTCCTGGCCCATGTCAGGCGACTGCTCCAGACCCGATCCGTACATGTCTCCATGACTTTCATGGAGCCCGTATACAGTGCTTCGGGCACCAGACGCAAGGAGTTGTCAGACAACCTGCACAAACGCATCAGCAGTACGTACATCAGTGCGCGCACCGAACACGCCAGCACGCTGCTGCCCTGACCCATGAAAATCTATCGCTACTGCCGCCAGACTATGGTGACGGGCCTGATCGTCATCCTGCCCGCCACCGTCACCATTCTCGTCGCGCACTTTCTGTTCCAGAAAATCGACAGTTCCTTTTCCCCACTGGTCACCCATGCCCTCATATCACTGGGCATCAAACTTCCTCACAGTTACCGCATCCCGGGCATCGGAATGGTCGGTCTGCTGCTGTTGCTCTTTGTTACCGGCATGCTTACGAAACACTATGTGGGACGCAGCCTGTTTCACTACACCGAAGACCTTATGGGCCGCCTTCCCTTTGCCGGCTCCATTCACAGCGCCATGCGACAGCTGCTGAACGCCTTTGGCACCGCCAACGGACGCGCCTTCAAGCAGGTCGTCTGCGTGGAGTACCCCAAAGAGGGCATCTATTCCATTGGATTCCTGAGCACCAATGTGGAAAATCAACTGGCAGAGAAAATTGCCGGAACAGAGATGGTCTACGTCTTCATTCCCACCACCCCCAACCCCACCAGCGGACTGCTCATCGCCGTTCCCCGGCAGAACGTCATGCACCTGGACATGAGTGTGGAAGAGGGAATAAAACTGGTGGTCAGCGCGGGCATTGTCACTCCCGGCAATACAGACAAAAAAAAGCCCGCCTGAAGGATTCAGGCGGGACGCGACTGTGTGTTATCAGTTGTTCTCTATGCGCAGGGTCAGCACCGGACAGGTGGCCATGCGAACCACCTTTTCCGTCACACTGCCAATCAGAATGCTGTTCAAGCCAGAGTAACCGTGAGTGGCAATCACAATCAGATCGTAATTTCCATCCCTGGCAAAATCACAGATAACCTGGGAAGCATTGCCCTGCTTGAGCACCGCGTCAATGGCGACACCAGAAGAAGCGTACTTCTGAGCCAGCTGCTGCAGCTGCTCATCCATCTGGCGAGTCACCGAAGCCGTAATATCCTCCAGCTCAAGAATGCGGATGTAATTGCTGGTGTAGAAAGAATCCCCCAGCACATTCAGGATGGTAATACTGGCATCACATTTCTTGGCCAGGGAAATCGCCTCCTCCAAAGCTTTCAGGGAAAAATCGCTCATGTCCACCGGAACAAGGATTTTTTTGAACTCTAACATGGTGTACTCCTTTGGCAAATAATGTCGTATGGGGTTGCGTTCTGGAAACTTTATCATGCTAAACCACACACCACCATTTGCGGGTAAAAAAAAAACAAAGTGTTCAACAACAGGGGTGACAATCGCCATACGTCCCCCAGCTTACGGAAAGGCTGACCAGAGGCAAAGTCCCCCGCAAATCCCGCAAGAGCTGTGGATTTCACTGGTCATATCGAAACTGCAACTGGGACTTTCAGGAACTCTGCAATAGGTTGAATATATTTCCCGTGACCGAATTCTTCAAGACATGTGCCCCCACGACTACTACATTGGCGCATAATCCTTGAATAGCAAGCCAATCCATGGAGGACACAATGAGCATTGAGTCTGCGAGTCTGACCGTAGTCACGAACCATCTTCCACAAACCCGCCTTTTCTATGAAGCCCACTTTGGGGCATACTCGGTTTTTGATTGCGCCTGGTATGTTGTGCTCCGCTTCAAATCCTCTTCTGGACAGGAAATTTGTCTGATAGAGCCACAATCAGGCATGAATGTATTCGCCGGGGGAGCTTTTTTGAATCTTCAGGTAAAGGATGTTGACCAATTACACGCCAGGTTGAGTGCCGCAGGACTGTCGCCAGTTGTCCCCTTAGAGGACCATCCGTGGGGAGACCGCGGTTTTGGCGTCCTTGACCCAGCTGGTCTCATCGTCTACTGCTACCAGTCGATTGCTCCAGCCGCAGAGTTTCAGAAATACTTCATAATCAACCCCTGAACACCTTTCAGCCCCTCTGCAGTACATCGGGAGCAGCCAGCTGCCTCAGAGCCTGCTCTCGATGCACGCGGAGACTCATGGGCGTGCAGCCAAACCAGCGCTGAATCTCGCGACTCATATGCGCCTGATCGGAAAAACCGTGATCAGCGGCAAGTGACGCTGTGGAATATCTGATTCGCAAATTTCTAGACCAGCCTTCCGCGCGCGAACCAGACCTTGCCAGTAGCGCGGCGCAGCTCCGGTCATCTGGACCATCTTCCTCCTGACACTGCGCTCACTCAACGAAGAACAGCGCTCAGGCATACCGGCCCGCAAGGCTTCAAAGTATTCCATGAGCCACTGCGGGGCTGGAAAACTCCATAAATCCTCATAGCAGAAGAGCTCAGCGAAAACACTTTCACCTTCAGCGAAAAAATCCAGAGACTGCCCCACTGTAGGAAAATATTGCGACACGTTCACATCAATACACTTTGAACCAACCTCAGCCTTGTCCCAGGGAAAGGCAACCCAAGGAGCAAAGCGGATACCGAAATACTGCGTATCGCCATCACAGACGACCAATCGTGGCGCAGCATCAAGCCCGCTGCAAATCACTTTTGGCGTTTCACCTTTCGGGAAAATCGCGATCACATCCCGGCAGCCATCAGGCCAGACTCCCAGATGCCCCTTCGCCAGATTTATATTCCACGTGCAAATTACCGGATTCATAATGTATCCACGATTATTATGAAGTATCCATGGACAGAACCGGGCACCGTTTTTGCCCCAATCATAATCCTTGCTTCACCCCGGCAAACACCCAGTATTCATCACCATCCAGCACATATCGCACCTCATGCACCTCAAAACCCGATGCGCCCAGAACCTCCCGCCACGTATCCAGTGGAAATATCCCCATGGTCCAGTGGTCTGATTCCACGCGCAGCTTCCCCTGCTCACGAATCAGGTACAGAATGGTGGTTTCATACTGCTCATCGCTGGGGTCGGGGTCGTAGACATTTTCGACAAAAACCACATCCTGACCGTCACGGGAGGCCGTCGTAGTTGTGGTGCGGTTCTGGCAGAAATTTTCCGTCGCCACATCGGGCGTAGCGATCAGTACACCGCCAGGGTGCAGGTGGGCAGAGGCCGTGCGAAAAGCCGCCTCAAAATCCTGCCGACAGGTCATGTGGGAAATGGCGTCGTCCATCAGCACCGCGTCAAACGTCCGCCCCAAGCGGCTTGTACGCATATCACCCTGCACAAAGGTGCATTCCGGGTTCAGCTCCCGCGCCTGGGCCAGCATTGCCGGACTCAGATCCAGTCCCGTGACATCAAACTCCTGCTTCAGATTCAGAACATTCTTCCCACCCCCGCATCCCAAATCCAGCAGTGACACCACCGGACGCCGGGCGTACTGGCGGATCAATCCCGCCACATGCTGACAGTAATCGGCATACTCCACCGTGGCATCGCCCCATAAGGGCCACAGCCAGGCAAGATCAGAGTAGAGGCGACTGGTGCTCATGGCTCCTCCTTGCTTGGCTATATTCATCAATGCATAAGCAACAATTTACTCTATAGGGGTATCACTAGGAGATGAGCGAGTGACGACAACTTTTAGCGACTCCACACTCAGCAGTATTTTTGTTTCCGCCATGGTCAGCACATTGCCATCACAGATATCTAATATTCCACGAGCGATACTTTTCATAAATCGCAGTTCTTCTGTGACTTTCTCGTGACTGCGAGAACCTTGCACAAGCGCTACCCTCATGCCCGGCTGGTCACTAAAGCTTCTTGGTGTATCCCAATTGCCTGGCAGACGATCGTGTCCAGGTCTATTTTTAAGGGCGAGATAGAAGTTATATCTTCAGAGGGTATATTTTGCATGGTTTTGCTCCGAGCGGACGGATTTTGAAATCTGCACTCTTCTTCGCCGTCCATCTCAACAAGGCGTGGGACTTTGGGACTCCCGCCATGACAAAATCTGCTGTCTCATGTCCTCATCAGAAATAACACGTCCACTGCGAGAGTCCTGCAAACCGCGCTCAATCATAAGATCAAAGGCAAGCTTGCGAATGATTTCCTCATAACTTGCATCATTTGAATGGGATTGAATCACTTCTGTCATTTTCTCTTTTACATTTGGCATGCCTAGGATCTCCAATGTTGGGTGCAAATCCAATTTGCTGACCGGACAGGAAACCTGCATTATGTTTAATGGGTTCAGTTTAGCAAAGTTTCTCTGGCAAACCAAAATGATTACTCCACCTGCTGCGTATAAATCTTTTCCTGATGAGCATACCAAGATTTTTTCCTTTCCTTGGCGGGCCAGCGCCTCAAGTGAGCGTATTGCCTTCCTGCTCCCTGCCTTTATCTGCGTAATCTGCGGATAATTCACTAAGGTTCCATTCCCTATTCGCGTCAATTTGTGTTCATTTGCGGTAAAATCTCCCCGCCTTTCAGCACTGGAAATGCCCTCACCTTTCAGCTACCATAGCCTGGCTGCTGAAAACCGTTCTCTCGCGTTCGCTTCTTCTCTCACAGCGGGGCGCTCTGCACCATGAGTTTTTTCTCTTGTCTGATTTGCGGTGTTTCAGCAAGCGGGTATTCAACACAGGACGGAGTTGTATGAAAGCTGAACCGGATTTCTGCCCTTTCTGCGGAACCCAGGGCGAACTGAACGAGATTGAAAGCTCTATGCTTGAGGTCGATAGCGATTACTGGCTGATTTACCACTGGGTATGCAATTTCTGCGGCGAGCAGTTTGACAAGGTGGAGCTCAGTGACTACCAGGAGATTGAGGAGGTCAGCGCCCTGGAGGATTTCCAGGATATTCCCTGAGGTCTCACTTGATGCGTGGCTGGGGGGGAGAGACGTAGTAGCCCTGGGAATAGTCGATGCCGATTTCCCGGACGATGCGGAAGATCTCCTCGCTGGAGACAAACTCGGCGACGGTCTGCATGTTTGTCTTGTCAGCGAAGGTCTTGATGGTTTCGACGATATGTCGCTTGACGGGGTTGTGGTCGATGTCCTTGACCAGGCTGCCGTCGATTTTCAGTACGTCGGCCTGCAGCTCCAGCAGGCGTTCAAAGTTTGAGTAGCCGCTGCCGAAGTCGTCTATGGCGATTTTCACGCCGTACTGTTTAATCTGATCGATAAACTTCTTCACTTGTCCGAAATTCTGCAGGGACTCATCTTCGACGAATTCGAAGGTCAGTCTCTTTGCGGTTTCGGGGTTTTCCATGATTTTTTTGAGCAGGAAGCCGCGGATAAAATCCTGTTCGATGTCATCTTTGGTGAGGTTGATGGAAAAGCCGGCCTCGCTGTCTGCAAAGATATCAAATGACTGTTCCACGACACTCTGGGTGAGGAAAAAGTAGTAGCGCGACGATTTGGCCACGGGCAGGAAGTGGAAGGGTGAGTGCACGGTGCCATCTTCGTCGATCAGGCGCACCAGCGACTCATAGCGCTCAATGGTATTGGTGGCGTTATTGAGCAGGGGCTGGTAGTAGGCGACAATGTTGTCGTCCTGGATGGCTTCCTTGAGTTTACGCAGCCAGTTGAAGTTGTGCTGCACGCTTTGGTGCACCTGCTCCTGTATTTCTTCGGCCAGGACATGGGGTCTCCGTGTTTTCTGGGCGTAGCGCAGTGCCATACGGGCATTTTCATAGGTGTTGCGCGAGCTGATGGAGTAACCGATGGTGACGCTGATTTCAAAGTCATTCTGATTGATGGTGATGGAGCCGCGCTGCACCAGGTCGTGCAGCTGCTGACAGATGCCCGAAGCCCTTTCAGGCCCCACTTCGCTGGTACCATTTTTCAGCAGCAGGGCAAACTCTCCGTCGCCAAAATGGTAGAGGTTCAGGGGCATGTCAAAGGAGTGCGGTACCGCACTGTAAAGCCGCTGGGCGAACTCCAGTTCAATGGAGTCCACCATTTCCCTGGCATGTATTTCATGGAACTCTTCGTAACTGTCTATGGCCAGGATAAAAAGGGCGGTGTGCCGCTGACTGCGCAGGTCTTCCAGCAAGGCGGTGCGGTTGGCAAATCCTGAGAGGGGATTCTTGGTTGCCAGGACGTACTGGCGATTCAGCAGGGAGCTCTTGATAAAGGCCCGGCAGCGTACGCGCAGCTCCGTTTTATCAAAGGGCTTGGAGATGAAATCGTCCACGCCGGTTTCCAGCGCCCGCAGCTTGTCCCGTTTTTCGTCCAGGGCCGAGATCATGAGGACGGGAATGCGGCGGGTCTTTTCCTGTTCGCGCAGCTGGCGGGTCATCTCGAAGCCGTCCACCTGGGGCATCATGGCGTCGGTGATGATGAGATCGGGCATATGCGCAACTGCCTGGTCAAAGCCCTCCTGGCCGTTGTGGGCATCCAGAAAGGTGTACTCCTGCTTGCGCAGAGCGGCTTTGATGGCAAGCCGGTTATCTTCTATATCATCGACGATCAATATGCGATACGACTCCTGCCCCATGGTTCCCATCCTTCTCTGGTTAACCTATGCTACTGTGCTGGAGGCGTTCTGTCAAAGAGAAGTCGGAATGTGGTTCCACGCCCTACTTCTGAGTCTATTTCGATACGGATATCCATTCCCTCGCACATTTTCTTCACCAGGCCAAGCCCCAGCCCGGTGCCCTGATCGAAGCGGTTGAGCTGGGAGAACGGGTCGAAAATCACCGGCATTTTCTCGGTGGGAATACCACGTCCGGTATCGGCGACCTCCACCACGACGCGGCCCGTTTCGTCGCTGGCACGCACGTTGACGCTACCACTGTCGGTGAACTTGATGGCGTTGGAAATCAGGTTCTGCAGTACCTGCAGAAAACGCAGTTCATCAATACAGACGTACAGCTTTTTCGGCACTTCAAGGTGCAGCTGAATATGCTTCTGCTGGGCCATGGGGTGGAAATCCTCCAGGCAGTCCCCCAGGAGAGGCACCACATTCTGCCACTCCATCTCGTAGTCCAGCTTGCTGGAGTCGGCTTTCGAATAGAGCAGGAGATCATTGATCAGGGCCAGCAGATGCCTGGCGTTGGAGAGGACGCGCTCCAGGTAGCCATGGTACTCCGCCTGCAGTTCGTCGTCGCTGAGCATCTCATCAAAGTCTTCAAGGATCTGATCCGTAAAGTTGATGATGGAGTTCAGCGGTGTCTTCAGCTCATGGGAGACATTGGCCATGAACTCCGAGCGGATATTCAGGCTCTGAATAGCGTCTTCCTTGGCCTGGCTGAGATCCTGGTTGATAACCTGGATCTCGCGGATCTTCTCTTCAAGCTCCCAGGTCTTACTGGCCACCAGCTGTTCAAGACTCTGGTTGACTTGCTGCAGATGCTGCTGCGAACGCTGGAGCTGGGCATAGGTGTTTTTCAGGCGCCCATCCATGAACGAAAAGGCAAAGGCGATATCGTGATACTCACGGCTGAAGCTGGAAAGAGCCTTGAAGTCAAAGGGGGCAGCGGGATCATAACTCCGCAGTGCTTCAATAATGGAACTGAGGGGTTTTTTGACGCGCAGGTAGAGGATCGCCAGAATGGCGATGACCAACAGCACAATAAACAGGACGATGATGAGGGAAATCCACTGAAAGGTCAGATAGTAATTGCGGGTAAACTGGGAGCGGGGGATTTCCACCGCCAGGTACCAGCCGATATCCTGCAGGGGAGTTATGAAGGTAAAGGCTTTGTCGCGTCCGTTGAGCGATGGAAAAAAATGCGTTCCGGCAACCCTTTTTTGCCGAACCAGTTCCAGCCAGCGCCGGTTGTCGGAGTGCTCCCCACTGAACCACGCCTGCCCCTGGTCAAAAATCACGTAGCGGGAGACCTGGCCCAGGACATCAAAATCAACCTGTTCCAACACCGTCTCCAGAGAAAAATCCATACCCATAAAACCGCAATCATTGCTTCCATTTTCAGCAGGAACCGACAACCGCGCCTTACGCTGATCGGAGTGAATGGAAAATACTGGGCGCGCTGGCGAAGAAAGCTCCCATGAAGAACGGGAAAGCCCTTGCGGGTTCACATAAGAGGTTCCACTGGCAGGGCAGTACATAAAAACCTCTGCGGCATGGTATCTGTCTTTTAATTGTTCGATATGCTCAGAGAAGGCATCACTGTCACGCCACTGCTCATCCAGAAAGAACCGCTGAGTGGTAAAGCGCATATCCGTGACTATCTGGTCAATATAATAATCAAAATGGACATGGAGGTGGCTGTTGATCACCGATGCCATGCCATCGCGCAAATTTTTCTCCACAGCGGAAAACAAAGAGGCATACATCAGGACATTTACCGCGATGATGGAGAGTGCGCTGAGAGCCAGAACCGGCAGGAAGATGTGACGAGCAAGAGATTTTCTTTTCTGCATGGAACTCCCGTTCTTTTCTCAAGCATCTTTTTGTTGACGAACTGTCCAGACAAACGGTAATGAAAACCCTCAGTCTCTGATAGCATTTTCTCACAGAAGTCACAAATACTCCAGCGGATGGTACCCTTGCAACCACTTGACTACATCAACCTCCTCAGCGGCCTGATGCTCCTGCTCTACGGCATCTCCCAGGTCAGTGCCAATATGCAGATCATAGCCGGTGCCAGGTTGCGCACCTATCTTTCCACCCTCACCCGCAACCGCCTGACAGGCATTATCACCGGCACCTTTGCCACAGCTCTGCTGCAGAGTTCATCGGCCACGACCGTGATCACCGTAACCCTTGTCGGCAGCGGTCTGATATCCTTTACCGCTTCGCTGGGAGTGCTGCTGGGTGCCAATATCGGCACCACCCTCACCGTACAGCTCATCTCCTTCAGCCTCCAGGATTATGCCCTGTTCATGACGGGGGTCGGTGCCGGCATCCGTTTTTTCGGCAAGAAAGACCGCACCATCTATTTCGGCCGCCTGATCCTGGGTTTTGGACTTATATTCCTGGGTATGAAATTCATGGGCGCCAGTGTTGATCCCCTGCGCCACAACGCCCAGTTCCTCTCCTATTTCGTTGAAGGGGGCGTGCCGAAAATCTTCCTGGTACTGGGCGCCTTTCTCTTTACCGCCATGGTGCAGGCATCGGCAGCCACCATCGCCCTGACCCTCTCCTTCGCCGCCAGCGGCCTGATCGACTTTCACTCCGCCATGTATATCGTCGTCGGCTCCAATATCGGCACCGGGGTCACCGCTCTGCTGGCCAGCTTCGGCTCCAACCTCCAGGCCCGCAAGACAGCCCTGGCCAATATCATATTCAATACCCTCGGCGCCCTGGCCATCATCCCCTTCCTGCCCTACATTCACGCCAACTTCTTTACGGAAGGGGATATTGCCCGCAATATCGCCAACTTCCACACCCTGTTCAATATCGCCCTGACCATCGTTTTTTTTCCGCTGATCGGACTGGTAGCCGCCATGATTGACCGCCTGATCAAGCCACGCAAAGTGACCACCGCTCCCGCCGAATATTTCCTTGACCGTTCCCTCCAGTCCTCGCCAGACCTGGCGATCCAGGAAGCCCGCAAACTCACCATCAACATGACGGGCATGTGCCGTGAAATGCTCACCAGCAGCTTTGCCCTGATAGATCGCTACGAAATCGACCGCTCCTGGAAAATCCAGAACATGGACGACCGCCTGGACGCCATGAACCTGGACATCCGCCTCTACCTCACCAGCCTCTCCCACCGCGAAATGAACCCGGCAGAATCCAACCTGCTCTTTGACACCATCAACTACGCCACCACCCTGGAATATGTGGGCGATGTCCTGGTGAAGAACGTCATCAAGCTTTCCCGCAAATTGAATCGCGAAAAAATCCGCCTCAGCGAAGAAGGCTACCGGGAACTGCAGGAACTGGAAGCCATGACCCTGGAAAACTTCGACCTGTGCCACCAGCTCTACCTGACCAGTCAGCGCTCCCTCCATGTGCAGCTGCAGGATAACCACCAGAAGGTGCGCAAAAAAGAAAACCAGCTGATGCAATCCCATATTCAGCGCCTGCAGCAGGGCCTGCAGGCCTCCGTCGCCACCACCACCGTGCACACCGACCTGGTGGCCAACCTGGAACGCATCAATTCCCACCTGTGCCGCTTTGAACCGCTGACCATGGTTGACGATAAAGCCGCAGAGGAAGCGTAAGCCGAGGGAGTGAACCGCGAATGGGAAACTGCAAAACAAAAGATATTATCCGCAGATGAATACCGACTAACGCAGATAAATGCAGTGGGAAATGAATACAGGTCTCTCCCTGAGTACGCAGGGGCGTGGTGAAAAGGCAGGAAGAGATTGAACCACGGAAAGCACGGAGCCCACGGAAAAAGAGGGAAAGGCACACCTCTCGCCAAGCTGCCAAGCTCGCAATGGAAAGGCAGGGGATTTTACCGGTAGAGTAGAGAGCAGGTTTCACCCTGCTCCCCCTCCTCAAACCGGACATGCGGATTTCCCGCATCCGGCTTTCCTGCTGCCTTCACCTGAAGGAACACGCAGAATTATCTGCTTCGCCTGCAGGTACAGCTGCTTCATCAGACCAGGGATTCTTCCGGCAGCATGGCTTTTCCATTACGGGTACTCACGACTCTGCAGGGTTTGTTATCGAGTGAGTCCACTCAAGCAAACATCCCATTTGCCAATAACTCAGCATGACAACAGTAAGGCCCCTTCGCTCCACCAGCATTACCCGGTTTCAGCACTACTATGGGCCTCTCCGACTCCCACATTACAGGAAAACATGGTTATGCATTCCCATGCACCCTTTTGGCTCGAAGCCACAGCAATATGGGCCTCCCAGGTTCCTGACCAATCTGTCGGTACGCGCTGCCTCCAACCACCCCGGAGAGTCCGATGCATGCACTTGTCTGTTGCTTCTGCAACGATTATAGGCTTCACCTCATTCGGCAGGATGGCCACTCTCAATTAGCGTTAACGAGGCCGAATCGAGTTCACTTGCGTTGCGGCTCGCACCTTCGCAGTTACGGGGCTTCGTACAGAAGATTACTCCGATGCACGCCCGGCTGCTACATAGTCAAACAGACAATTACTATGGTAAGCTCCTTTCAGCTTACGAGATTGGCCAGACTTAGAGCTTGTCCATAAATAATTATTGACCATTATGATAGTTTGCTATAGAATGATTCAGTGAGAGATCATTCATGGCGGTGATTTATGTCTAAAGTGCAATCATGGGAAGTCTCAGATGCTTTCTGGCAAAGAGTTGAGCCTTTGCTGCCAATCCATCAAAGAGATCTTGACAAGGTCTACAAGCGCAAGCCTGGTGGTGGGCGCAAGCGACTTAACCCCAGGAAGGCGTTTTCCGGCATTGTCTATGTGCTGCGCACCGGTTGCCAGTGGAAAGCCATACCCAAGGAGCAGTTTGGTTGCGCCAGTGCCGTGCACAAGTACTTCATTGAGTGGAGTAAGGCCGGTGTATTCGAAGCTTTTGGCGTCAAGGGCTGGCTGAGTATGACGAGATGGAGGGAATTGCCTGGGAGTGGCAAAGCATAGATGGCGGAATGTACAAAGCACCAATGGCTCTTGAAACCGTAGGGAAGAACCCGACGGATCGGGGAAAAAACGGGAGCAAGCGTCATGTCCTGGTGGACGGTCGTGGCGTCCCGTTGTCCATCGTCGTAACCGGAGCGAACCGGCATGATGTGAGCCAGCTTGAAGCTGTTCTTGATGGCGTAGTCTTCGAGAAGCCTGCAGAGCAGGAGCAGCATCTTTGCGCAGATTGTGGCTACAAGGGAAAGCAGGCGCTCAGCAGCATTCTTCAGCGCGGATACATACCCCATGTAAAGCAGCGAAAAGAAGAGATCGAGGACAAGAAGCGTGACCCATCAAAGAAGGCGAGGCGCTGGATAGTGGAAGCATCTATTTCCTGGTTCAACCGTTTCAGGAAGATTCATGTGCGCTTTGAGAAGCTTGAGGTCACTCACTACGGGTTGACGTGTCTTGCGGCAGCCATAATCACATACAGGAAAATCGGCGTAATTTATGGATAAGTTCTTAGCCTGGCGCACCGAATGAACGCGAATACACGCGAATGGGAAAGAACATGAGGCGGAAGCAACAGTGGCAACACGGCAGATAGGGTTTCAATAGCCGTTAAACCGATCTGAATGCAGAGCATCTCCATGAGCCGTTTCAGGATCAAAGTCACACATCTGTCATTTTCAAGAAGGTTAACGGTACCTCTGTAACATTTACTGTGGTATCATGCAGACTGAATCGACTGGCGCGACAAGGATTCGCTTCAGGAGGACGGTTTTGCAAATTGCATGTTTGATATCGAAACTGGTTCGGATAAAAACCTGACAGGGAAGTCGCGGTGTATGGAAAAGTTTCAAGGCGCGCTGACTTGTGTAGGTTCCAAAACGCGAATAACTCATTCGGTTGACTTAAATCGTTATCAAGTCTGCTTGCAAGTTGTGTTCGACTGAAGCGCAATGACCAACTTCGTGGGAGCGGCTGCTCCCCGAAGGTCTGAAGGGGATCGTGGTATCCGTCACCGCTTCGCTGGTGTTATGGGGCTGATTGTCGATGGTGCTACTGGTTGTTGAGCAGCTGTATCAGTCCGCGCGGCATCTGATTGGCCTGGGCCAGCATGGCCCTGGCAGCTTCGCTGAGCACTTGCTTGGAGGTCAGGGTGGATATTTCGTTGGCCATGTCCGTATCCCGTATGCGCGATTCAGAGTGCTGCAGACTCTGTTCCGCGACACTGAGGTTGTTTACGGTGTGGTCGAGACGGTTGCCAATAGCTCCCAGCCGCGAACGCTCGGTATTCACCAGCTCAATGGCCCGATCAACCTGAGTGATGGCCTTGGCGGCGCTCTCTTCAGTGACCAGGACCAGATTGGCAATACCCAGTGCCCGGGCGTCGAGTTGAGAAATGTTGGCGACAATATCCTGTTCTTCATTGGGACCAACCTGGAAGACCAGCGCGGTATCCACCAGGTTGAGATAGGTGGTGCTCTTTTCCTGGTTCGCTTCAAACTCCAGTAACTGCTGGCGGGAGTTCCAGCTGGCGGTGACGCCGATATTGCCTTCGATCAGGATATCAGCTCCCTGCAGGACTCCCTCCATGATGCCATTGGCCACCAGGGCGCTCCCAATCAGAGTGCCCCGGTGAGCGTCAAAGACCTCAACGGTATATTCGTTCTCCTGGGACTGCTGCAGTTCATGGAAATTAAAGGCGTCGATGACGCGTTGATCGGCAACCATGGAGATCTCGCCCTGAAGGCCATTGAAGAGTGAGCGCAGGAAAAATGTCCCTTCTATAGAGGCCTGACTTTCGCTGATCGCTTCACCTCGTGAGATAAAATCGGCTACGTGTTTGTTTATGGTCACGCTTTCCAGGTTGATGCCCAGTCCTTCGGTCTTGTGGGTGATGGCGCGGGCGAATTTATCCACCATCATGGCAATTGTGTCGTTGCCGTTGAGGACAAGCTCTGTGCGCTTGGAATTTCCGTAGAGCATGATGCGCTGTGGCAGTTCAAAGGTGTTAATACCTTCGGCAGTCTGGAAGGCCTGAATATCCTTGAGCCTGGTGTAAGTGGATGCGATACCGCCTTCACCGCGCAGTTCGATGGCCAGGTTCGAGTCAGTCATGGTGCCGGTGGAGCTTGGACGCATGTCCAGGGTGATGGAGCCGATGGATATGGCACCAGTGGATTCGTCCAGCTGGGGCAGATGGTAGAGAATCTGCTTGTTGCCGCTGGAAAGGGCGGTGTGCTGCAGCCCATTGGCGGTATAGGAAACATAGTAGGCGCCGCGGATTTCCCGCTCCACACCATTGTCCATGAACCGTTCGTCGATTTTGATGGCACCACCTCCCACGGTGAGGGTGCCATCCAGGTGTTCCGCCGCGTCTATGGAAAGCAGGATCTTGTCTCCTGTCTTTATGGTGCTGCCATCGCCGAAGTAGAGGCGGTTGTCCAGTGGGTCGGTGTTGTCGAAGATGTTGGCAAGAGGTACCTGCCCACCCGAGGTCAGTGTCCGCCATCCATTGACATTATTGGTGTCCAGATCAATGAAACCACTGCGATCCAGAGTCCCCATGGCCCAGTCACCCATATTGCCGGTTTTGACATCGATAAAGCGTATGCGCACACCCTGGGGGTCAACATCGGTGGCGCCACTTTCTATGGTAACGCCGGCCATGAACTCAATTTCCAGGTAGCCATGGACGCCTGCCTGGAGGTTGATGCCGGAACTGAAAACCATTTCACCACTGCTCAGAACGGCGGTATCGGAAAACTCGGTTCCCGTGATCATAAACTGCGAACCGGGCTGCTGATAGGTTCCCATAATACTGCCCAGATCGCCGACGGTGGAAAATATTTCCGGTGGCATGCCCTGGATCAGTGGTGCACCAGCGCTGGCCGCTGCGACGTTCACCTTGTAAATTCGCTGATCAGCAGTGCCAGTACGCAGGTTATCGGCTTCATAGATGCCGACCACACCCGAGTTGTTGGCCACATCACCCAGAAGGGTTCCCGATGTGATGATATCCCCGGCATAGGCGCCAGGCTGCAGAACCATGATGTTGGATTTGAGCACCTGATTCTTGCCGACTTTGGCTTCGACATCAATGCGATAATTTCCGGAGACAACCCGATCGCGGATGATGGCGGAGATACGGTCGGGATCTGTGCTGCGCCATGTGGCAGTGCCTTCACCGCTGAGGAGTTTTTTTGTGTTGAATTCAGTTGAGGAGGATATGCGATCCACTTCAGCGATGAGCTGATCCACTTCCCGCTGGATCTCCTGACGATCGCTGGCGTTAATACTGCTGGTGGCGGCCTGGACCGAGAGCTCCCGCATGCGCTGCAGGATGGCGGTGGTCTCCTGCAGAGCTCCTTCAGCGGTCTGAATCAGAGATATGCCATCCTGGGAGTTGCGAATGGCCCGGTTGATCCCCTGGATCTGGTTGCGCATCTTTTCTGATATAGCCATACCTGAGGCATCATCGGATGCCTGGTTGATACGTATGCCTGAGGAAATTCTTTCCAGTGCGTTTTTCAGGGGTGAGCCATGCATGTTCAGCGCGTTCATTGAACCCAATGCGGTTGCGTTACTATAGGTCTGCAATCCCATGAAAGTGCCTCCGGAAGATGATGTGTTGCGCAGGTGCTCCTGCAGAATATCGGAAAATTTTCGTTTACTTTTTCTGCCCATGACACTATTCCTTCACAGGTAAGGTCGACGAATATGCGGGCTTTCCCGGAACTCTTGCAATAAACTGACCACTTTTATCCGGAGCCATTTATGAGCGAAGCCATCTCCCTGTCAGAAGCTCACCCACAGACACACTATCCCATCTCTCCCCTTCACGGCGAGCCAGTACATGCGCTGCCTTCATCCCCTGGCGCCAGGTCGGTACAGCCGCCGGCCGATGACTATACCCGTCACTTTCATCCGCAGATCCGAACGGAACTGTGGCAGCAGGTGCAGCAGGAACAGGAGATCATGACCCGTCTGCAGGTACAGCGACAGGAACATGAATACACCGTCCGGCAACGTCATGAACAGCGCCAGGCGGAAGAGGCGAGCCAGCAGCAGGTGCGGCTTGTGGAGCAGCAGACCCGGGAAACTGTCCAAAGACACGAAGCAGGGGAATGGTATTCCGAAGGTGCAGCGGTGAGCGTTGAGGCGCAGACACCTCAGGCTTCAACGGAAAGTACCGATGCGGGAGATCGGGAGCCGCTTCCGCCAGAACGGGACGCTGAAGTTACCCCTGCGCCTGAAGCTCCGCAAGCCGCTACCGACTCCAGGGTATTGGCGGCTGAGGCCCGTGTCGCAGGGCTGGGGGAAATGGATCGTCTGGGAGCCAGAATCGAAGGCGATCTGCGCGAGCTTTCGCTCTCCCCCCTCCCTCAGTCGGAACCTCCACTGCGTCATCTGTTTGAGGCCCGTGAAGTTCTTGAGTTGATTGCGCGACAGGTGCAGGAGCGTGAAGGGGATTCCGGATTTGCGCAGCGGCTGCATCAGCATATTTCCGGTGCCCAGGTGGGGAAATTGCTGGGAGTGGAACCCTGAGTTTTTCCTTGACCCCGCCATAATTGTTCACTATATAGCCATGTAGTTAATAATTACCGGGGAGTTTACCTATGCAGTTTTCTCGACGCTCATTTCTGGCGGGGATGGCTGCCGCGGCCACGGCCACCGCTGTGCCGACCAAGGCCAAGGCGGCGCGGCGCTATTCCGGCGACATATCACCAGATTCCTACGCCACCCTGATTGATCTCACCAAGTGCGACGGCTGTCCCGGCAAAGACATGGCAGCTTGTGTCAGCGCCTGTCGCACTGCCAATGTTCATAAGTTTCCCGAACCCGACCCGGCAATGCTCAAGCCCTACTGGCCCCAGAACTTTTATGATGACTGGAGCGACAGGAGGGATGTTCATGATCGCCTGACTCCCTATAACTGGCTCTTCGTCCAGCACATTGCTGTCACCGAGAATGGCCATACCGAAGTGGTGCACGTGCCTCGCCGCTGCATGCACTGTGATAACCCTCCCTGTGCCAAGCTGTGCCCTTTTGGCGTCAAACACAAGCATCCTGAAGGTATGGTGACCATCGACCCCTTCCTCTGCTTTGGCGGCTCCAAGTGCAAGAGTGTGTGCCCGTGGCATATCCCTCAGCGGCAGGCCGGAGTGGGGATTTACACGCATCTGGATCCCCTTCCTGCCGGAGGTGGAGTCATGTTCAAGTGTGATCTGTGCAAGGATCGTCTGGATCGTGGCGAACAGCCTGCCTGTTTACCTGCCTGCCCAAAAGATGCCATGACCTTCGGCGCCCGCAGTGAAATTGACGCTTTGGCAGAAAAACTGGCACAGGAATACTCCGGGTATATCTATGGCCAGGCCGAGAACGGCGGAACCTCGACGGTGTATGTTTCCCGGGTATCTTTTGAAAAGATGCAGCAGGCTCTGATGGCCGAGGCCAAAGATCCTCGTCAGGTCACCCAGCTGCATCGCCCCACCAATATGCTGGATCGCACATCGGGCTGGGCGGGCATGACCCTGACCGCCCCGGTAATCGGTGCCGTTGGTGCTTTCGCTGGTGCCATGGCGGCTGGCAGAAAACCTGACGCCAAACAGCAGAAGCCACCTGCCACCGGCACTACCCCTTCCCAAGGAGAGTCCACCCATGAGTAAGTCTGCTCTGGTTGTCCGCCATAACCGGGTGGTGCGCGCCACCCACTGGACCATCGCCCTGAGCGCGCTGCTGTTGATTTTCTCCGGCTTTGGTGAAATGCCCATGTATGCCCGTTACGGACTGACCCAGGTGCCGGGATTCCGCTGGAGTGGGAACTACGAGATCAACCTGATTCTGCATTACATTGCCGCGTTCTTTTTCACCGCAGCAGTGGTCTTCCATATGATCTACCATGCCATGCGCCGTGAGTTTGCGGCGCTGCCCAGGAGAGGCGATGTCACCGAGAGTGTGCATATCATCTGGGCCATGATACGGGGCAAGGAAGAGCCGCAGCACGGAAAGTTCCTGGCGGAGCAGCGCCTGGCCTACGCCGCCATGGGGTCAGTTTCGCTGATTCTGGTACTCACGGGCCTGATCAAAACCTATAAGAACATGGGTAATATCATCCTCGACCCCATGTTTCTGCAGGTGGTGACCTACGTGCATACCATCGCCGCCATCCCCTTTGTCCTGCTGCTGCTGGCTCACCTGGCAGCGTTTCTGGTCAAGGCCAACTGGCCTCTCTTCCCCTCCATGTTCAGCGGACGAGTTTCCCGCGAGTATGCCCGGCGGAGGCACGGGAAATGGGATATTGAGAGCCAGTAATGGATGTTTTGCATTCTGCCGTCATGGTCAATGTTTTCACTTATAGATATTGCCCTTTTTGACCGCGCAAAAAGGGCACAAAAACGCGCCCCCGAACGCCCGTTCTTCCGGCTCGCCTGTTCTGGAGATCCGGCAGACACTACTTCCCTGCAGTGCTGCCGGACCACTCACTTCCTGCGAGTGTCCCATTCGGGTCTTGCCAGCCAGGCGTCGCACTCACCGGACGGGCTCAGGGGGGCGGCCTACCTCTGTCTCTTCCCCGTGTACTGTCCGCAGCACCTGTTGCGCCGCAGGGTGGTGGTGAAAACTTCAAAATTTCAGCAGTTGTGAATTTTGTGTCAGATTTCTCAGTCTGACGCGGTTTTTCCCCTCAAGAAAGTGTCGGGGAAATCCGAAAAAAGAGCAGACGAAGCTTTTGCACAGGGAGGTGCGCTCGTGGATAACAAGGAAGTTATGCTTCAACATGCCTATCGTTTTTGCCAGTCAATTCAGAATTCCATCGAAGAAGACATCGAACGGGAAGCGCAGACCGCCAACTCTCCCCCGGATCACTGGTCTGAAGAGCGTATCAAGTGGGAGCTGGAGTATCGGCGTCAGCTGAACCGGCGCTACAGTCTGCTGCGCCAGGCCCAGGATTACAACTGGGATGACGCGTTGCGCTATTACTTGCGTTATCGAAAAAGGTGATCCATTACCTCTTCGACTGAACTGACCCCGGTTATTCCCTTCCGTTCACGGAGGGGAATTTTTTTTGCGCTTTGTTCGGGGACGATGAAGTGATGGAATCCCAGCTTGCGTCCTTCCTGTATACGGAGCTGTGCCTGGGAGACGCTGCGCACTTCACCGCACAGGCCGATTTCGCCGAAGATCAGCAGCTGTTTGTCCAGGGGGATATTGCGGAAACTGCTGACCAGGGCAGCCGCAACGGCGAGGTCGCCGGAAGTTTCATTGATTTTGATGCCGCCGATGATATTGGTGTAGACGTCATTGTTGCTGATATTCATTCCAAGTTTCTTTTCCAGTACGGCGAGGATCATGTTCACCCGCGAGTGGTCTATGCCGATGGTGCTGCGCACCGGGTTGCCGAAGAACGAGCTGCTGACGAGGGACTGAATCTCCACAATCAGCGGGCGCGTTCCCTCCATGGTGGCGGTGGCCACCGATCCCGAAGCCATCTCCGGCTTCTCTGCCAGCAGCATCTGGCTGGGATTGTCGACGGAAACCAGCCCCTGGGCGGTCATCTCAAAAATCCCCACTTCGTTGGTGGAACCGAAGCGGTTCTTGACACTGCGCAGGATGCGGAAATTCTGGAAGCGGTCCCCTTCGAAGTAGAGTACCACGTCCACCAGGTGCTCCAGCACCCGTGGCCCCGCCAGCACGCCTTCCTTGGTGACATGGCCCACCAGGATGGTGGCCGTGCTGTTAGCTTTGGCCTGTTCCATGAGCGCAGCGGTGCAGTGGCGTATCTGGGAGACGGTGCCGGCGGCTGAATCCAGCTCCTGGGAGCTGAGGGTCTGAATGGAATCGATGATCAGCAGCTGGGGTGTGGTTTGCTGCAGCAGGGCCAGCACCTCTTCCAGGGAGGTGGAGGTGCAGACAAAGATTTTCCCCTGGGCAGTGCCAAGGCGATCCGCGCGCATCTTGAGTTGCTGCAGCGATTCTTCGCCGGAGATATAGAGAATGCTCAGGCCATCCTTGCAGAGGTTGCCGGCCAGCTGCATGGTCAGGGTGGATTTCCCGATACCGGGATCGCCGCCCAGCAGGACCATGCTGCCGGGAACCAGGCCTCCTCCCAGAACGGGCTCAAGCTCCTCCATGGAGGTGGGAATGCGGGAGGTGGCGCAGGAAGTTACCTGCTCCAGGCTGATGGTCTGCTGAGGTGTCGCGGCCGGGGCGCCGGAGGTCTTCTGTACCAGGGGAACCTTTTCCTCGCTGATGGAACCCCAGGTTCCGCAGTCGGGGCACTTGCCGTTCCAGCGGGGGAAACTGCTGCCGCACTGATTGCACTGGTAGACACTTCTGACTTTGGCCATGTGACACTCCATGGGAAAATTGGATGAAAAATACTAGCATACTTGCTACAACAAGCCTATCTGCTTCGAAGGAGGGCAACATGTCATACCGCATTGAAAAGGACACCATGGGTGAAATTGAAGTACCCGCCGAGAAGTACTGGGGCGCTCAGACCCAGCGCAGTCTGCAGAATTTTGCCATCGGCTGGGAGAAGATGCCCCATGGCCTTATTGAGGGCTTTGCGCTGCTGAAAAAAGCGGTGGCTCTGGTGAACCATGACCTGGAAAAGCTGGACCGCAAAAAGTGCGATGCCATTACGGCAGCCTGTGATGAGATCCTGGCCGGCAGCCTGGATGCGCAGTTTCCCCTCTCGGTGTGGCAGACGGGCAGCGGCACCCAGACAAACATGAACCTCAATGAAGTCATCGCCAACCGTGCCAGTGAGATGCTGGGCGCCGACTTCCGTACGGAAAAACCCATTCATCCCAACGATCATGTGAACATGTCCCAAAGCTCCAATGACACTTTCCCTTCGGCCATGCATATCGCGGCGGTCATCGCTGTGGAGAAGCAGTTGCTTCCCGCCCTGGATGCTCTGCACGCCACCCTGAAAGCCAAGTCAGAGGCTTTTGCCGGGATTGTGAAAATCGGTCGCACCCATCTGCAGGACGCCACTCCTCTGACCCTGGGGCAGGAGTTCAGCGGCTATGTGGCCATGTTGGAGCAAAGCCGTCAGCATATTGTGCAGAGTGTCGAGAGCCTGCGGGAGCTGGCCATCGGAGGTACCGCCGTGGGAACCGGACTGAACGCTCATCCCCAGCTGAGTGAGAAGGTGGCGGGCAAACTGACGGCGCTGACGGGCACCGCCTTCCACAGCGCTCCCAACAAATTTCACGCGTTGACCTCTCACGATGCCCTGGTCTTTGCCAGTGGGGCCACCAAGGGGCTGGCGGCCAATCTCATGAAAATCGCCAATGATATCCGCTGGCTTGCCAGTGGTCCGCGCTGTGGTATTGGCGAGATCGCCATTCCCGAGAATGAGCCGGGCAGTTCTATCATGCCGGGCAAGGTCAACCCCACCCAATCAGAGGCGCTGACCATGGTGGCCTGCCAGGTGTTCGGCAATGACAGCGCCATCGCCTTTGGCGCCAGTCAGGGAAACTTTGAGCTCAATGTATTCAAACCCCTGATCATTTATAATTTTCTGCAGAGTGTTCAGCTGCTCAGCGATGCCATGCACTCTTTCAACGACCATTGTGCCGTGGGAATCGAGCCGGATCGCGAAGTGATTGAGCGCAACCTGCACAACTCCCTGATGCTGGTGACAGCTTTGAACCCCCATATTGGCTATGATAATGCCGCCAGAATCGCCAAGACAGCGCATAAGGAAGGTGCCACCCTGAAAGAGACGGCCGTCAAACTGGGTATTCTCAGCGCTGAAGAGTTCGATCGCTATGTGGTTCCCGCTGATATGGTGCGGCCCAGATAATGGCGACACCGCTTCTGCTGGGCGCCCATACCAGCACCGCGAAAGGGCTGCACCTCTGTTTCGAGCGTGCCCAGGAGATCGGCGCCACGGCAGTGCAGATATTCACCCGCAACCAGCGACAGTGGAAGGCCCGACCGGTTACTGCGGAAGAAGTCACCCTTTTCCGGCGCACCCGGGAGAGGGTGGGAATGGCGCAGGTCATCTCCCATGCTTCTTACCTGCTGAATCTGGCCAATCCCGACTCCGGGAAGCGACAGCTCTGCGTGGATGCGCTGGTGGCTGAATACGAGCGCTGTACCCTGCTGGGAATCGAACAACTGGTGCTGCATCCGGGGGCGCATCTGCAATCGGGGTTGGAGGTGGGGGTCGGGCACATTGCCCAGACCCTGGATGCGGTACTGGAGCAGGTTGACCACAATATTGGCCCCCGACTGGTGCTGGAGAACGTGGCCGGCCAGGGTACCACCATAGGCTCGACCGTGGCTGAACTGGGCATGATTCTTGAGCGGTGTGTCCACGGTGCCGAGCTTGGAATATGCATTGACACGGCCCACGCCTTTGCCGCTGGCTATGATTTTCGCCACGCTGATGGTCTGGAGGGGTTACTGGCCGAGGTTCAGGATGCCGTTGGCTTTTCTCGGCTGAGCATGCTCCATCTCAATGATTCCCAGGCTGTCTTGGCTTCACGTCGCGATCGGCACGCCCGCATCGGCGAGGGGGAAATCGGCCTTGTGGCCATGCGGCAGGTGGTGCACCATCCGCGATTGCGCAATCTGCCCATGATTCTGGAAACTCCGGCGGGAATGGAAGGCTGGGCCAGGGAAATTGACCTGCTGCGCGTGCCCCTATGATTTTGCTTCCCGTTTCGCTATACTGCCCTGAAACTTTCTGGAGGTGATACCATGAAAAAATCAGCACTCGTGCTCTTTGGTCTGGGAATCCTGTTTGCCCTCAGTACTTCAGCTCTGGCCTCCGACAACATGAAGGCACTCATCGACCAGCGCTGTACCATGTGCCATACCTCTGAACGCATCTACAATGCTCCGCCAAAGTCCCTGGATCAGTGGCGTGAGACGGTTTTGATGATGGTTGTAAATGGAGCCGCACTGGACAACGCGCAGATGGAATCTGTAGCCCAGTACCTTTATTCCCTGCAAAACAAGTAAGGTCGAGGTCTCCGTGGGTTTACTCGTCGATGGAAAATGGCATGACAAGTGGTATGACACTGCCAAGCACGGTGGACGATTTGTGCGCGAAGATGCCCGCTTCCGCAACTGGATCACTGCTGATGGCAGTGCCGGGCCAGGTGGCTCAGCTGGGTTTACCGCTGAAGCGGATCGCTATCACCTGTACGTTAGCCTGGCCTGCCCCTGGGCCCATCGTACCCTGATTTTTCGTGCTCTGAAGGGCCTGCAGGAACTGATACCGGTCAGCGTGGTGCACCCCCATATGCTCGCCAGCGGCTGGGAGTTCGCCCCTGATCCGGAACCCCTCCATGGCAGCCGTTTCCTGCACGAACTCTATACCCGTGCAGATGACACCTACACGGGAAGGGTTACGGTGCCGGTACTGTGGGACAAGAAGCAGCAGACCATTGTGAGCAATGAGTCTGCTGAAATCATTCGCATGTTCAACGGTGCCTTTGATCATCTCACTGCAAATACTGAAGACTTCTGCCCCATAGGGCTTCTGCCGGAGATAGACCGCATCAACGAGTTTGTCTATCACCGTGTGAATAACGGCGTCTATCGCTGTGGGTTCGCTACTACGCAGGATGCCTACGAAGAGGCTTTTCATGAGCTGTTTGGGGCCCTGGATGAACTGGAACTGCTGCTGGGGAAGAGTCGCTACCTGGTGGGAGATCGCCTGACCGAAGCGGATTGGCGTCTTTTCACTACCCTGGTGCGTTTTGACGCAGTCTATTTCTGTCATTTCAAGACAAACCAGCGGATGATCTCATCCTATGCCCACCTCCAGGGATATCTCAAGGAGCTCTATCAGTATCCGGGAGTGCGGGAGACGGTGAATTTCGAGCACATCAAGCAGCACTACTTTTTCAGCCACGGTCATATGAATCCGGCACGCATTGTGCCCCTGGGGCCGGTTCTGGATCTCGACTCCCCCCATGGGCGTCATATCTGATCTGCGAGGAGTCAGCCGGTGTTTTTCTCCCTTGTGCTTGATGTCGATATCAAGTCCAACTTCCATCTGTTCATCCAGCTTTTTCAGCAGATCGGTGTGTATGGCATTATTATTCTGCTGCTGGGAAAACACACCTGGGTGCGCCACTGCTTCTATGATCGCACCGATATCAAATGCCAGGCCCGGCTGCTTGTCTTTTTTCTGCTGATTATCACGGTGGGGGAATTTCTGGCCACCGCCTACCATGGAACGCGTCTTTATTCCACTTCGGCGGTGGTCATTGCCGCCGGTTACCTTCTGGGCAGCATGTTCTGGGGGCTCGTCCTGGGGGCTATCGCCGGGCTCTACCACTTCATCCTTGGAGACTGGGCCGGGGCGGCCCAGTTCACCGCGTCGGCCATCATCGGTTTTCTCGCGGGCTACTTCGGCCGTAACGCCTTTCGCTTCAATCTGAAGCTGATTCCCATTGTCTTCTTCCTGGCATTTCTGAAGGTTCTCATCTTTTATGTGATGCTTTCCGACTACCCGGTGGCGCTCTTTCTGCTGATCAAGAGCGGTGTGGCCACCTTTGCCAGTGATTTTTTCGGTGGGCTGCTGCTGCTGTTCATGCTGAATTTCATGAACTCGGAACAGGAAAAAGAGCACAGTTTTGCCACCTCAAACGCGCTGCAGATTGCCAGCAAGACCATCGTTTTCTTCAAGGGCGGATTTACTGCCGATGGCGCGCGCCAGGTGTGCAGTATCATCCACCGCAGTATTCCCGTGGATGTGGTGGCGATTACTGACCATGAACAGGTGCTCTCCGCTTATGGGACCATTGATGACGAGGTTCACGGAGACGGAGCGCGGCTCTTCGACCGCGATGCCCGCAAGGCAATCCGTACGGGGGAAATTGTGTACAGCAAGCGTGAACGCCGTCGCAAGGGCAACCGGTTGCCGTATCATGGGCTCTATGTCCCCCTCAAGGCCTCCGATGAGGTGACAGGCCTGCTCGTGCTACGCAACTGGGGCAGTCGCAGTTTCTCCCCCTATGTCATGGAACTCATCTCAGGGCTGCAACAGCTGATTGGCGTGCAGATTGAGTTCGCCAAACTGCAGAAGCATAAGGAACTCTCTATTCAGGCGGAGCTGCTGGCTTTGCAGCGGCAGATCAATCCGCATTTTTTCTTTAACTCCCTCAATACCATTATGAGCCTTATTCGCATCGATCCGCCCAAGGCTCGCCGCTTGCTGCTGAAGATGAGTGAGATATTCCGGGTCACTTTCAAGAGCACGGCAGAAACGGTGCCGCTGAGCACGGAACTGGAGATTGTTCAGGGGTACCTGGAGCTGGAAAAAGCCCGCTTTGGCGACAATATCAGTGTGCAGCTGGACATCAGCCCTCCGGCCATGAAGTACCATCTCCCCCAGCTGATTGTGCAGCCACTGGTGGAAAACAGCTTCGCCCATGGTTTCAAGGGTCGTACCGGCAAATGGCTTATCGATATCAAGGCGCACTATGAGGAGGGGAGATTTTCCCTGAAGATCTGCGACAATGGTCATGGCGTAGCCCGTGAACAGCTGAGGAATATCATGCAGATGGGTGTGGGGAAGGGCTCCGGTGTGGGGCTCAGTAATGTGTATGAGCGGCTGCGCAACCTCTATGGTTCACGCCTGGCGTTTGCTGTTGACTCCGATACCGGGAAAGGATTCACGATCACCATTGTGATCACCGATGCCCAGGAAAAGGAGAGCCGCAACCAGGCTGGTGTCTTTGGTGACCACTGAGCTTTCGCGCCACTTTGCGCAGTCTTGCTCCGGTGATCTCCGCTGCGTGGCAGAAAAAAGTGCATACAACATGGTCCTGTAATGGTAATATTTGCTGCAATACAAAAGCTGTATTATGAATGGCATCATTTGTCCCTCCAGGGGCGTGGTGGGCAAGGATTTTTTCGTTGGAAGTTGAAGAAATACTCAAAAACAAATCAGTTCTGATTGTCGAAGACGAGCCCCTGACCCGACAGATGCTGGCTCGAATCCTGAGTTTTCGCGTGGGTGAAGTGATCGTGGCAGCCAACGGCAAGGAAGGACTTGAGCTGTTTCATTCCCGCAATCCCGATATTATTCTCTCTGATCTGGAAATGCCGGTGATGAATGGGGCCGATATGATCCGGGCCATCAGGCAGGTGAGCCCTGATAAGCCGATTGTGGTGATAACGGCCTTTGACGATGATGAGCATCTCGCGTGCGAGGCTGATTGTGTCCTGGTAAAGCCTATTTTCAAAAAAGAGTTGCTCGGCGTGCTGGCCGCCGTTGCTCAAAAACTCTGATGTCAGCAGTTCAGTCATGAGCCGTGCCTGTCCATCCCCAGTGCAGCGGGGGCCGCTGTCTGTCCGTTTAGTCTCGAGATGTCAACGCCTGCGCCACTGCACACGGCAACTCATCGCAATGCTTCTTGTCCTGGGGCTCGTCACGCACGCCTTTTCCCTGGAAGTTGTTAACCTTCAGCTGCGTTGGTATCATCAGTTTCAGTTTGCTGGATACTACGCGGCAGAGCAGATGGGCTATTACACTGACGCCGGACTTGATGTGCGCATTCACGCTGCTTCACCCGGACTGAATGCCACACGGCAGGTTCTGGAGGGCAAGGCAGATTTCGGTGTCGACAACAGCGGTGTCCTGTACGCCCGCATGCAGGGCATGCCCACCGTGGTGCTGGCGGCCCTCTTTCAGCACTCCCCTTCAGTACTTCTTACCAGGGCGCAGAGCCATATCCTTTCCCCTCACCAGCTTGCCGGCAGAAAGGTCATGATCACCGATCCCCTTGCCGAAGCGGATCTCCTTGCCATGATAATCCGGGAGGGGGTTCCCCTTGAAAAGGTTGAGATCATCACCAGTTCGTTCAACCTTGGCGACCTCGTCAGTGGCCAGGTCGACGCGTATCACGCCTATCTCACCAACGAGCCGTTTTCTCTGGGGCAGCGGGGCGTCGACTATCATGTGCTCAACCCGCGCACCTATGGAGTGGATTTCTACTCGGATTTTCTCTTCACTTCCGAAGAGATGCTGCGGCAACGTCCCGATACTGTGGAGCGCTTTCGCAATGCTTCCCTGCGGGGCTGGAAGTATGCCATGGCCAATCCTGATCAGGTGATTGATTGGCTGCAGCAGGTGTATGGTGTGGAGAAGACACGGGAGCACCTTGCATTTGAAGCCGAGGCCATGCGCGCGCTGATCATGCCGGAGTTGATCCCCATAGGCCACATCAATCCCGGTCGTATTCAGTATATGGCTCAGACCTTTGTAGAAGCCGGCCTTTCCGATGGCGAGTTTGACCTGGATGGCTTTCTCTTTACTGGGCCAAATCTCCTGGCAGAGCGCATGGAGCGTTACCGTCAGCAGTTCGCGCTCATGTGGGGGATTATCGGGTTGCTGCTGTTGCTGGCGACGGCGCTGGTGCTGCTGCTGCGCCGAATGAAACTGATCACGCAGCGCCTGGAAAGGAGCGAAGAACAGTATCGCCTGCTGGCGGAAAACGCCACTGACGTGATCTGGGTGATGGATATGCAGGGAAAGTTCACCTATATCAGTCCTTCGGTATTCCAGCTTCGCGGTTATACTCCAGACGAGGTCATGGCTCAGAGTTTTGACGAGGTGGTCTGTGCGGGATCCCGTGAAGTGGTGCTGCGTGGTCTGATGCTCGCCAATGAGCTGGCGGCCAGTGGCCAGGAGCGTCACCCGGTTTATGAGTATGTGGAACAGCCGTGTCGTGATGGTTCCACGGTCTGGACCGAAGTGCTTGCCCACCTCATGTACGATGCCAACGCGAAGGCTGTGGGCATTCTGGGGGTTTCCCGTGACATAACGCAACGCAAACGCACTGAGGACAACCTGCGTAAGCTCTCCCTGGCGGTGGAACAGGCGCCGGTTTCCATTATCATTACCAATGCTGTCGGGCAGATTGAATATGTGAATCCGAAATTTGAAGAGGTGACGGGCTTCAGTGCCAGTGACGTTCTCGGCAGGAATCCGCGTATTCTCCAGTCACAGTCACACCCCGACACGTTCTATCGTCAGATGTGGCAGACTATTGCCAGTGGCAGTCAGTGGAGTGGTGAAATCCGCAACCGGCGCAAAAACGGAGAGCTGTACTGGGAACAGGCGACCATATCCTCCATCCGCGATGGTAAAGGTGCCATTACGCATTATGTGGGGATCAAGGAAGATATCACCATTCGCAAGGCCCACGAGCAGATGCAGCAGAATTTCCGTCAGGAGCTGGCTCTCCAGGTTGAGGTGGAAGTGGCGCGCAATCTGGAGAGTCAGAAGCAGTTTCAGGTTCTGTTTGAGCAGAACCCTGAAGGCATTCTGATTCTCAATGACGACGGTGCCTTCGTGAAGTGTAATCCAGCGGCTGCGCGGATGCTGGAGTATGAACCCGACGAAATGATCGGAACGCTTATCTGGTCCTTGCAAAGTGTACGTGCTCCATTGAGCCCTCTCCAGGCTGCTGGCTTGGCGCGGCCTGTACATGCTGCCGAACCCGCCCGGTTTGAATGGCTGCTGGTCGCCCGCAGTGGCCGGGAAGTGCTCGTGGACGTGCAGATGGTTCCTTTTCATTACGATGGAAAGCCACAGCTGCTCTGCATCTGGCGCGATATTACTGAACTCAAACAGCTGCAGCAGGAGCGAGACCTGCAGCAGGCCATTGTTGTCCAGCAGGCCAAGATGGCTGAACTGGGCAGTATGATGGGTGCCATTGTCCACCAGTGGCATCAGCCCCTCAACAACGTATCACTGCTGATTCAGGATATGCAGGATCGCTATCACAGTGACGAACTTGATGCCGATATCCTGGATGAAACAGTGGAGAGAATTCTGAAACAGTTCCAGTTCATGAGCCGCACGCTGGATGATTTTCGTAATTTCTTCAAGCCATCAAGGCAAGTGGAGTCCTTTTCCATTGTGCAGTGTGTCGAAGAGGTGGTGGATCTCATGAAACCACAGCTGCAAAAGCAAGGGCTGCGTGTTGAGATCGGTGGTGACAGGGGCGTGAAGGTCATGGGATATGCCAGCGAATTTAAACAGGTCATTCTCAACCTTCTGTCAAATGCCCGTGATGCCCATGGTGTCCATGGAACCAATGACCCCTATGTGAACATTCAGCTGGAATGGTCACGGGGGAAGCCCGTCCTCCTTTTCAGCGATAATGCCGGAGGTATTCACCCTGATCTTTTGCCGGAAAAACTTTTCCAGCCCTTTACTTCCACCAGGGGTGAGCATGGCACCGGGATTGGTCTTTCCCTGAGTCGTCTGATCATGAAAAAGATGGGTGGAACGCTTCGTGTCACCAGCAATGCGCCGGGGGCCTGTTTTCGGATAGAATTTCCAGAAGAGGGTGGCGTGGTTACTGAAGGCTTCCAGGAAACGGAGCATGGATGAACTTTGCTGCTGGGCAGTTTCCGGGGCATTGTGATACTATTCGAGGCAGAGCCAGAATGGCAAATTCATCCGATGCAGTTAATACAGCGCAAGGCACCTGTTTCAGGGTGCGCCTGTGAGAATACCCAGGAGAAAAGGATGACGCCTGAAGAACAGCTGAAAACCAAAACCGTATTGATCGTAGAAGACGACCCCATGACTCGCAGCAGTCTCGCGCGCCTGATAAAGTACCGCGTGAAAAAGGTCTATGAGGCCGTTCATGGTCAGGATGGCCTTGATGTGTGCGAGCAGTTGGGGCCGGATATCGTCCTGACTGATCTGGAGATGCCTGTCATGAGTGGTATGGAGATGGTGTCACACCTGAAGCAGCTGCACCCTGATCTGCCGGTTATCGTGGTCACGGCTTTTGCCGACGAAGATCACCTGGTTCCTGAGGCCGACTTCTTTCTCGTGAAGCCTCTGCTGAAAACACAGCTTATTGATGCTCTGCAGTCTGCTGCCACAAGACCATGAAGCTTCTCATTGTGTTTTTCATAGTTGCGCTCTGGTTCCCCGCACAGGCCACTGAGACTGAGGAGACGCCTACCTTCGGTTATGAGATGTTTCAGCGCCACGGGGCCATTATGCTGCTCATTGATCCGGTGAGCGGAGCGATTCTCGACGCCAATCAGGCGGCGGAAGATTTCTATGGCTACACTTCAGAAGAGCTGCGCAGCTTTCACATTCAGGATCTCAATATGCTCAGTTCTGTCGAAGTGGAGTCGGAACGGCAAGCCGCTGCCGCAGAAGAGCGAAATTTCTTTGTCTTTCCCCACCGCCTCGCCAGCGGCGAAGTCCGCACTGTTGAGGTTTACTCCTGGCCCGTTGAACACAGTGGCCGGATAGTACTTTTTTCTATAATACAGGATATCACCGAAGAGTTGCAGGCCCGTGAGGAGCTGCATATGTATCAGCAGCATCTGGAACAGACCGTTGAACAGCGGACCTCTGAGCTGCGCACGCGCACTGGCTGGTTTGTGACCGCTCTTTCCGGTGCCTTGCTGGTGCAGTTCATCATCATCTTTGCCCTGCTCAAAGTCATCGTGAGCCGCAAAAAGTTAATGGAAGAGCTGCGCCAGAGTCAGGAATATAATCGGGTGCTCTTCCGCCACTCGCGCATTCCGCTGATTGTCATGGATGCGGAAGACTTTCATTATACCGATTGTAATGACGCAGCGGTTGCGATCTATGGAATGTCAAATCGCCAGGAGTTGCTTGGTTCCACGCCAGCCGATGTCTCGGCGGCAACCCAGGAGGATGGAAGTGACTCAGCAACGCTGGCGGTGGAAAAAATTCAACATGCTCTGAAAGAAGGGAATGCTCGATTTGAATGGTGGCATCAGCGTGCCGATGGCAACCAGTGGCTTGCCGATGTCCACTTGATGCGTTTTGAGCATGCGGGCAGGAGAATGCTGCAGTTCAGCCTCATTGATATCACCGAACGTAAACAGGCGCAGCAGGAGCTTCAGGCAACCCTGGCCAGCCTGCAGCAGCAGATCGACGATGCCGTTACCCGCTCGCGACAGCAGGATCGCATAATTTATGAGCAGAGCCGCCGTCAGTCGATGTCCCGTCTACTGTTGAATCTGGCCCATCAGTGGCGCCAGCCTTTGAATGTGGCCGGTTTGCTGATTCAGGAGATTGAGGAGTGCTTCCTGGCTGAGGATGTTGACCATAAACACATACGCCAGTCGATTGCTCAGGCCATGGAGCAGCTTGTTGACCTTTCAGGCACCATCTCCAGCCTGACGCATCTCTACGAAACCCAGGGCGAGGTGGTTGCGGTACATCTTGCCGCGATATTCCGTCAGAGTCTGGGGTACCTGACCCAGGAACAGCGTGGTATGCTGTGCCTGGAACAGGATATCTGCCCGCACATCACCCTGCAGGCGGTGCAGAGCGATGTGGTTGAGATATTTGTCGAGCTGCTTGCCAATGCCATCTCCATTGCCCGTGCTCGCAAACGCAGTCAGGTGGCGGTGGCAATGACAGTGGTTACCACTGATGACGGTGCTGTCCAGATCGTCTGTCGTGATAATGCCGGCGGTATTGACCAGGAGATCCTGCCCATGCTCTTTGTTCCCTATACCACCAGCCAGTTCAGAAAGCGTGACAAGGGCATGGGCCTGTACTACCTCAGGCGCATGGTGGAGGATAGTTACTGCGGGTCGCTTGAAGCGGAAAATCGTGGCCAGGGGGCCTGTTTTATCGTCCGGCTCTATGACCATATTTCACGGGAGGGGGAGTCTTGTCCATGAAAGGTACAGGAGATTTGACCAGCTGTCATTCCCTATGGATATTGGGATTCGCAGCTTCTGCAGGCAGGGGCAGTGGCTATGAGTAGCGTACCATCAACAGCCTTCAGGCTGCACCCCCAATTGCATGAAGATACCATTCATCTTGGGGATTTTCCCCTGTGCCAGCTGTTGCTTCTGAAGAATGCCACCCTGCCCTGGTACATTCTGGTGCCCATGCTGCCCGGATTGCGGGAAATTCACGACTTGAGCCGCGCTCATCAGCACCAGCTCGTAGATGAATCCTCACAGCTTGCCATGCTCATGCAGCAACTTCATTCACCGTCGAAACTCAATATTGCCGCCCTGGGGAATATGGTTCCTCAGCTTCACCTTCACCATATCGCCCGTTATGAGAGCGATCCCGCCTGGCCTGGCCCGGTATGGGGAAATCTTCCCGCTGCAGCCTATGATGAGGCGGCGCTGGAGCAGCTCGTTGAGAGGTTGCACGCCCATATGCCTGCGTTTTTTACCTTTGCCCGGCCATGGGAGCGATAATGGCTTTCTGGTTAGTAAAAACAGAGCCTCACGTATTTGCAATTCAAGATTTTCTGCGGATGCCGGACAGGGTCAGTGGATGGGATGGTGTACGCAACTATCAGGCCCGCAATAACCTGCGGGCCATGTCGCTGGGGGATGAGGTTTTTCTCTATCACTCCAATGTAAAGGAGCGCGGCATTGTCGGTCTGGCAACGGTAGTGCGCGAAGCCTATCCCGATGAAACGGCCCTTGACCCTGGCTCTGCCTCTTTTGATCCGCGCAGTGACCGTGCGAATCCCCGCTGGTACCAGGTGGACCTGCAGCTGGTGGAGATCTTTCCCCGGGTGCTTGAGCTGGGTTTCCTGAAGACGGTACCGGAACTGGCTTCCATGGTGCTGTTGAGCAAAGCGGGGCAACGGCTTTCTGTCCAGCCGGTTACCGGTGAGGAATTTCGGATTATCAGGGGTTTGGGTTGACAGGCTGCTGAAAAAGTCTCATTAGCGGCGCTTCGCGTGTTTTTCAATTACCTGTCTGTGCTGAGGTGTTTCAGCAAGCGGTTAATGGGCGTGACTGAGAACCTTTGCCCGTCCATCGACGACGGCGATGGTGTGTTCAAACTGTGCAGACAGTGCGCCATCGGCTGTTCTGGCGGTCCAGCCATCATTTTTGTCGAGCACGCTGCGCCAGTTTTTACTCTGATTGACCATGGGCTCGATGGTGAAGACCATGCCATTCTGCAGGATATGGGAGGGGCTGTTGCTGCTGTAGTGCAGCACGGCCGGTTCTTCATGGAAGGATTCGCCAATTCCGTGTCCACAGTAGTCGCGGACTACCGAATAGCCGAAGCGACGAACATATTTCTCGATGGCATCACCAATCACCGTAAAAGGCTTGCCGGCCATTACAGCCTCTATACCTTTGTCCATGGCCTTCTCGACGCGCTCCACAAAGAGGCGTACCGGATTTGGTACTTCGCCGACGCAGAAGGTGCGTGAGGTGTCGCCGTAGTAGCCGCGGTAGATGGCGGTGATGTCGACGTTGATGATATCACCATCCTTGAGAACCTCACCCGTTGAGGGGATGCCGTGACAGATGACGTTGTTGATGGAGGTGCAGACGCTTTTTGGAAAACCCTTGTAGTTCAGGGGTGCCGCTGTAGCTCCATGGTCGGCAATCATCTGCGCGCACAGCGCGTCTATGGTCTCAGTGTCAATGCCGGGTTTGATCTGCTGTTCAATGTCGCGTAGGACGGTGGCGGCTATGCGGGCGGCCTGGGAGATGCTTTCGATCTCTTCCAGTGTGTAGAGTTTCAGGCCGGTGGCTGATCGTGTGCTCATGGGAAACAGTCCTTCTTGGGGAAGTTGCAACGGCGGCTAAATTATCATACCATGAGCACTATGAAAACCTTTTGGGACTACATGGCGGGGCAAAAATGAGAAAAAGCGCGATTCTCCTGTTCATGGTATTGGGAATAGGTGTCTGGGATGCCCAGGCTGTCACCGATTTGCCGCCGGTTCAACTGGATCCCCTTCAGGTGAACGTCCTTATTAAACCAGATACGATAACCGCACCTTTGTTCAAGCCCGGTGGCGAGGCACCCCAGACGGCTCTGATGCGTCTGCAGGTGGAGGAGTATACGGAAAGTCCTGAGATGTTGCGTCGCCCCCTGGAGTATCAGGTTCTGGTGGGAAAACCCGGCGGCTGTCTGTTCACTTCGCGCTTTGGCGCTTCCGTCGCAGCGGCCATGAGTGACGATGGCAAAGTGCGAGCGGCCCGCTTTCACTATGCAGCCCAGGACTATCAACAGGCCCTTGCCACCCTTGAAGGGATCGGGGAGTCCTCGCCCCATTACCCTATTTCCCTCTATTTACGCGCCCTGTCCTGGAAAGGGATCGGGGATGAGCAGCAGAGTATCGAGTTCTTCCGCCGCGCAGCACGCTCCGCCTCACCGGAAGTGGCGGCGGAATCCTCCCTGGCCCTGGCGACGCTGCTCTACAATCGTGGCGACATGGAGTACGCTTCCTTTGTCAGGCGTTATCACGAGCGCACGCCAACGCAGAATATCCAGCCAGCACCCTGGCTGTTGCAGCAGATAGCCCTCTTCGATGCAGGGGAGTTTGAAGAATCCGTGCGGGTTGCCCGCAATCTCGAAGGGACGCCCTTCTCGGCCCACTCCCTCTACTTCAGGGGCCATGCCTACGAGCAGCTGCGCGAGCACGAGAAGGCCGTTGAATCCTTTGAAAAAGCCTTTGAACAGGGAATGTCCCTGGCATTTACGCGGGTGCTTGAGCACTACGCCAGCCAGGAAGATGATCGTCGTGTGCTGGGCATGGCCGCGGATCGCCTTGACCTGGCTGATGATGGAGTAGCCCGCCGGGCGGTGGTCAGCGCTGCGCGGCTTGGTGATATGGAGGCAGCGCGCTTCTGGCTTGAGCGTATCGGCTCTTCCACCATGAAATCCAGCGCCGCCTACGAAGCCTATATGGTCCAGCCGGATATCCGCATGCGCGATTACTTTGCCCGTGTTCTGGTCGAGTATTCGCCCTTTGATGTGCGCAATGAGGCGTACCTCCTCCAGGCGGAACACTTTATCAATACCGGGCGCTTTGCCCAGTCCATGTTCGACTCCCTCGAGCAGATTGTCGTGGACGCCCTGAGCAGCGAAAACAAACGCGCCTTCTTCCTGTTCTCCCTGATCAACCGTACGCAGATGGAACACTTTGCCGAATCTCAGCGGGTTATAACGGCAGGGCATCAGCACTTTCGGCCAGGGGTGGATTACTATGACCTGTGGCTCTTTGAAAGTGCCAAGGCCTCGCTGTTGATTGGAAATCTTGAGCGGGCTGCCCAGCTCTATGCCGAGATCCCCTCTTCGTCGGCCTACTACACCAGTGCCCGCTTTCACCTGGCAAACCTCCATACCCAGCGTGAGCGTTATGAAGAGGCCGAGAGAATCTATCGTGACCTTCTGCGCCGCCAGTATCGTGAAGATGACGTGCGCATTTCGCTGGCGATCCTCTATAACAACTGGGGCCGCTATCAGCAGGTCCTTGATACCGTGACAGAGAGCAGTGGTGCCGCCGTTCGCCAGCGCGGACATGCCTTCCTGAAGCTTGGGCACTACCAGGAGGCCACCCGCTCCTACTTCCTGTGCCGCCAGCGTTTTGACGAGTCGTCGGCCGACTATCTGGAGTGCACCTTCTTTCAGGCACTGTCCATGTTCCATGCCCAGGATTATGACCGGACGCTCATGGTGCTGGAGCGCTTTCAGGAGCGCTTTGAAGCCGACGCCTACTACCGAGAGCGTGCCCTGCGCCTCATGGGGGACGCTCACTATAACGCCGGGCGCTATGATCGGGCGCAGCGGTACTACGCCAGGGTGTCCAGCGACAGCTTCCACAGCGGGTATTTCAACAGTCTGATCATGCAGGATCGCTTCCGCGAGGTGGAAACCTATGTCAGCGAACACCAGGCTTCCATGGATCGCGCCACACTCAGCAGCGCCTATGCGTATCTCAGCCGCAAGTATGTGGAGCTGGGTGACTATCAGCGGGCCCAGAGTCATGTGGAGCGTATTGGTGACCGGGACGCCTTTGTGGGTTTTGCCCGTGTGCTGCTGGAGCGCGGTGAATATGACTTTGTGGTGCGTTTTGCCGCTCAGCATCGTGAGCAGCACCCACAGCTGCGCTACTACCTGGGTATGGCATATCTGCGCCAGGGTAACTACCGTGATGCCTACCTCTTTCTGCAGCAGATGCTTGAGAACCCCAACTATCGCGAACAGGCCCGCCATCACGCCATCGAGGCGTCCATGGCCCTGGGCACCCCCGATGTCACCCTGCTGCTGCAGCAGGCGGAGTCCACCGGCAGTACCCGCAACCTGGCGGAAGCGCTGCCGATTCTCATGGAGCAGGGCAACGCCCAGGGCGCGCAGTCCATCAGCCGTGCCCTGCTGTTCACCTATACGGCACACCGGGATCTGGCGGGCTACGCTTTTGCGTGGTCCTTTGAAAAAACCGACCCGCAGCGAGCCATTGTGGAATACCTCAAGGTGACCTATCTGCACGAAAGCTCCCCCTATGTGCAGAAAGCCTTCCAAAGGCTCCATGAACTCTATATATTGACCAATCAGCCTGAAAGGGCTCAAGCACTTGAAGAGCGAATGAACCAAGGAGTGAATCGATGATCGACACGCTTTTGCACTACTTCTCCCTCGGTGGTTACTACATCATGACCCCCATATTTCTGTTCAGCGTCCTCTCCGTTGCCATCATTCTGGAGAAGGCCATCACCCTGCGCGCCAGCGTGGTGATCAATCCGCAGCTGGTGGCAAAGGTTAAACGCTCACTGGCCTCTGGCAATATTGATGATGCTGCGAAGTTCTGTGCTGAGCATAACACTCCCATGACACGCATCATTCTGGCGGGCCTTGAGTCCGGTGGCGAGCAGGCCCGCAATCGCATTCTTGACGCGGGGAAACTGGAAGCTCTGCGCCTGGAACGTTACCTGACAACGCTTGGAACCATAGCCAATATTTCGCCGCTCTTTGGCCTGCTGGGTACGGTCAGTGGCATGATCAAGGTTTTTTTCACCATACAGCAGCAGGGGCTTGGCCACTCACAGGCCATGGCCGGTGGTATCTCCGAGGCGCTTATGACCACGGCATTCGGACTCATCGTGGCGATTCCCGCCCTGGCTGCCCACAACTACTTTGAAGCCAAAGCCCAGAACCTGGTCACCCATATGGAAAAACACGCATCGGATATCGCGGGGATGCTATGAATTTCATTCCCAAACGACCGTCCCAGCTGATTATCAATCTAACGCCCATGATTGATGTGGTGTTCCTGCTGCTGATATTCTTCATGGTGACGACGACCTTTAACCCCACGGGTGGAGTTGAGGTGAGCCTGCCCCGCGGTGAAGCGACATCCACGGTCACGACACCTCTGGAGATCACCATTACCGCCGAGGGGGAATACTTCCATGGCGGTCAGCGCAAGACCCTGCAGGAAGTTGTGGAAGTGCTGCGGGGCAACCAGTACCCCTCAATCGTTATCATGGCCGATGAGCATGTCCAGCACGGCAGGGTCGTAGCGGTGATGGATGCGGCAAAGACCCATGGTATCGAAAAAATATCCATTGCCACGGTAGTGGATGGAAACTGAGCGGGCGAGCAAGCGTCTTCGACCGCGCACTCTGTCCTGATGGATGATATATGTTACGACTGCCTTTGCTGGTCTGCCTTTCGCTGCTGATTCACGGGATATTCTTCGCGCTCTTTCCCCGTTATCAGCCCCAGGAATTAGACGTGCCCCAACTGGTGGCGGTGGAATTCGAGCGACGCATGCGTCAGCCCGTTGCGCCGGTTCCCGTCGCGCGGGAACTTCCGCGTCGCCTTGAGCTGGCTGGCGAAAATATCGATCAGATTTCCGGGCGCACGGTGGCTCTCCCCCGAACGGAGCAACCCGATGGGCAGGTGCGCGAATTTTCGATACCGCTGGCATCGGGTGTCTTCGGGCAGCGGGAGATGCGCGACTCCTCCCTGGAACGCAATCGACGCATGTCTCGCCCCACCCCGCCAGCGGAGCTTGGCTATGTGGATGAGCATATCCAGGAACTTTTCGCCCAGCGCCGCGAGGCCCAGGTCCAGCGCGTGGTGCCAGAGGTCAGTGGCGAACAGCTGGACGAGCGCGTTCAGATTACTGGTGACCTTTCCCAACGCAAGATTACTTTTATGCCGGCCTTTCCCCGCATCAGTGTCGCCTATGCCGTAACCATGGAGATGATGCTCTTTGTGGAGCCCTCGGGTACCGTATCCCAGGTGAATGTATTGCGCCGTACCGGTAACGAGGAGCTGGATCGCCAGGGCATGGGCTACGCGCAGCGTATCCGTTTTGAGTGGCTGCCAGTTAGTCATGTGCAACGGGGGACGCTTATGATAGAATTTTCATCACAGTCGCCTTGATACGTGTGCGGCACTGGTAAGAGACTACAGACAGGAAGTATACATGCATATGCGTTTACAGAAAATTCTGGCCCAGGCCGGTGTCGCTTCACGCCGTAAAGCGGAAGAGTACATACGGCAGGGTCGGGTCATGGTCAACGGCAAGGTGGTGACAGAACTTGGAACCCAGGCCGATCCCGATGAAGACTTTGTGGCCGTTGACGGCAAACGGATTCAGATATTCCACAACCACGCCTATATCATTCTCCATAAGCCGACGGGCTATATCACTTCCCGCTCTGATGACAAGGAACGTCCTGTGGTCATGGATCTGCTTCCCAATATCCGGGAGCCACTGATTCCGGTGGGGCGCCTTGACTGGGATACCTCGGGACTGCTGCTGCTCACCAATGACGGCGACCTGGCCTATGTGCTGACGCACCCCGCCTTTCACGTCGCGAAAACCTATCTGGTGCGCCTTGACAAGCCCATGACGGCTGAGCATATGCAGGTTTTTGAGAAGGGCATTCTCCTTGAAGATGGCAAGACCAAACCCGCCCGGGTACGTCGCGTGAACACCGGCAAGCAGACGGCCACGCCCAACCTCTGGTACGAAGTGACCATCACCGAAGGTCGTAACCGGCAAATCCGCAAGATGTTTGAAGCCCTGAAGTATGATGTGCGCAAGCTCAAGCGGGTCAGTCTGGGTGAAATTCTGCTGGGGGGAGTCGGCGTCGGCAAGTATCGCAGGGCTGAAGCCTGGGAGATTGAGTACTTCGAGAAGCTGAAACGAGAAAAACTTACCAGGAAGCGAAAATGAAACCACTGAAGATCGGCAACGCGACTTTTCCCAATCGTGTCATGGTGGCCAGCGGAACCTTTGGTTATGGCCTTGAGTTCAATGAGTATTTCCCCGTGGCGCGCCTGGGCGGTATCAGCGTCAAGGGCCTGAGCCTCGCGGGCAGCCAGGGGAATAGAATGCCGCGTATCGCGGAGACCTATGGCGGCATGCTCAATGCCATCGGGCTGCAGAATATCGGCGTGCGCAGCTTTGTGGAAGAGAAGCTGCCCCGTCTGCGCGAAATCGGTGCCAGCGTGATCGCCAATTTCTATGGGAATACCGTGGAAGAATACGTGGAATGTGCCAAAGCCCTCTCTGTAGAAGGTATCCAGGCACTGGAGATGAATATCTCCTGCCCCAATGTCAAAAGCGGTGGCATTGCCTTTGGCTCCGACGTGAGCATGACGGCAGCGGTGGTGCAGGCCGTGCGTGCCGCCACCGAAAAACCCCTGATCGTGAAGCTCAGTCCGAATGTGGCCGATATCCGCCCTTTTGCCGAGACCGCTGTGGCGGCCGGAGCCGACTCCCTGAGCCTCATCAATACCCTGATCGGCATGGCCATTGACGTGGAGACTCGCAAGCCGCGCATCGGCAATCTGACTGGCGGGCTCAGTGGCCCCGCCATCAAGCCGGTGGGAGTGCGCATGGTCTATCAGGTCTGCGGTGTTACCGATGTTCCGGTGATTGGCATGGGCGGCATCATGAACTACCGGGACGCGCTGGAGTATTTCCTGGCCGGAGCCAGCGCGGTACAGGTCGGAACGGTGAACTTCACCGATCCCTGTGCTTCCCTGAAAATTCTCGAAGATCTTGAGCGGTACTTTTCCGAAAACTCCATTGACCTTGACTCGTACATCGGAGGGATGGTGGTATGATCGCATTTGGCACCAGTGGCTGGAGGGGACATCTGGCCTATGACTTTACCTTTGAAGGTGTATCCTGTGTGGTGAAGGCTATCGCGGAGGTGGTGAAGAAAGACCCCAGGGGCGCCAATGGTGTCATCATCGGGCGCGACCCCCGCTTTCTGGGCGACAAATTCGCCCGGGATACGGCCCGCATCCTCGCCGCTGAAGGCGTGACGGCGTACCTGGTCGAGCGTGATGTTCCCACCCCGGTACTGGCCCATGCGGTTATTCATAACGAACTGGCTGGCGCCATCAATTTTACGGCCAGCCACAACCCCAGTGATTATGGCGGGATTAAATTCAGCATGTCCACCGGAGGTCCGGCGCTGCCCCATGTCACCAGAGAAATAGCCGACCTGGCCAATCAGCTGCTGAACTCTGGCTGGAAGCCCCGGTTCAGTGAAGACTATCGTACCATGGACCCCTTGGAGGCCTACTTCGACTCTATCGAGCGCATCATAGACTTCAGCCTGCTGCGCAACCACAAGTACGCGGTCAATCCGCTCTACGGAACGGCGGGGGGGGTTCTGGATGCCCTGCTGGAGCGCAATGGGGTGGACTACGACATTATTAACGACTATCGGGATGCTGCTTTTGGTGGCTATCCGCCTGAGCCGGCACCGGAGTATATTCAGGATTTCATCGATTTTATCCAGCCGGAACACACCCTTGGCCTGATGTGCGATGGCGATGGCGACCGTTTCGGCATCCTGACCAATGATGGCACCGTGCTTAACCCCAATGATGTTGCCACCGTTCTGGCGTGGTACCTGATCCGGGAAAAGCAGTTCCCCGGTGGCACGGGTCGCAGCGTGGCCACCACCCATATGCTGGATCGGGTCGCGGCTCATAACGGACGGGAGTATTTCGAAACTCCGGTTGGTTTCAAGTGGCTGGGGGAACTGATTACCCAGGACAAGATCGCCCTCGGTGCCGAGGAGAGCGCGGGGCTCTCCGTCTTTGGCCATGTTCCGGAAAAGGATGGGATTATTGCCGTGCTGCTCGTGGCTGAGGCGCTGGCCTTTTACGAAAAGGATTTTTTTCGCGTTCTGGCGGATATACACGAAACCGTGGGTTCACTTACCTGCAAGCGCATCAATGTGGCTCTGGAAGGTGTTGATATGGCGCAGCTGAAAGCTCGCCTCAGCCATGACACTGAGCGTGTTGGTTCATTTTCTGTGCAGGAAGTGAATCGGGCTGATGGAATAAAATTCCTTTTTGGAGACGACCGTTGGATTCTGGTTCGACTGTCTGGAACCGAGCCTGTGGCAAGGGTTTACGCGGAATCTGGTGATGCCGTCGAAGTAGAACAGCTGTTGGAAGCTGGAAAAAACTATTTACTTGGCCAGTAGAAACATGGGAAAAAACCTGTTTGTACCCGTAACCCTCCTGTGTTTTGCCATCGGTTTCTTTCTGTCATTTCTCTTCAGTGACATGGGGTTCCTGCGTTACCAAGAGATTGTGAAGAATAAAACAGAGCTGGATACGCGCCTGCGCGACCTGGCCTATGAGATCAGCCTGGTGGAAGATCAGATCAGCCGCCTGACCGATGACAAAGAGCACCTCATTCGTCTTGCCCGCCGTGAGCTGGGTATGATGATGCCAGGTGAGCGGGTGATAAAATTACTGGATGGAGAGATGAGTTATGATGAGCAATGAACAGGTTTTGGATGTTTTCAGGGAGACCGGAGCCCTCTTGAAAGGACACTTTCTGCTCACCAGTGGCAAGCACTCCGACAGCTATCTGCAGTGCGCGCGGGTGATGCAGTATCCGAAAAAGGGCGAGCTGCTGTGCTCTGAACTGGCATCCAAGATAGAAGACGCGATCGATGTGGTGCTGGCTCCGGCACTGGGAGGTATTCGTGCCGGACATGAAGTGGCTCGGGCCCTGGGAGCGCGGTCGATCTATGCTGAGCGCGAGCACGGCAAGTTTACCCTGCGTCGCGGTTTTGTGCTGCAGCCCGGCGAGCGCGTCCTGATCGTGGAAGATGTCATTACGACTGGCGGCAGTGTCAAGGAAGTCATCAAGCTGGCTCAGGCCCATGGGGCCGAAGTGGTGCGGGCTGCGTCGCTGGTTGACCGCAGCAACGGCACGGCGCAGCTGGGCGTGCCCTATACCAGTCTGCTGGTCATGAGTGTTCCCGCCTATGCCCCCGAGGAATGCCCCATGTGCCGTGAAGGAAAGATCGACCTGGTGAAGCCTGGCAGCCGTGACCTGATTAAACAGGTCTGACCGGGCAGCAGGGGTACCTTTGATGGTGATCCCGTTTTCTGGAGATATACTGATCGTTTTCTGTCCCGTGACAGAAAACGATTTTTTTGTTATCCTTGGCGCCCATTCCATACCGTGAGGACCTCTTGTGGATATAAAGATCATTCTTATGCCGTTTATAGGCCTATTCATTGGCTGGGGTACCAATATGCTGGCGATCAGAATGCTCTTTCGCCCTCACCGTCCGGTGTATTTTCTGGGCCTGAATTTTCAGGGTATCCTTCCGAAGCGGCGCGGCGAGATCGCCCGCAAAATCGCCGGAACCGTGCAGGACGAGCTCCTGAGCGTAGAGGAGATCACTCGCATCTTTCACGGTTTCGATATCCGCACACAGATTGAGGCCGCTGTCGATGAGCTGATTCGCGAGAAACTGCGCAACAAGATAACCGAGAAGATACCCATGATGGCATCGGTTATCGACAGCCTGATACCCAAGATCCGCCCCGTGGTGGTAGAGGACTTTTACGCCCAGGCCATGAAACTGAAACAGGATATGGTGGATAAGATTCACCGGGAAGTGGACATCGGCAAAATCGTCGAGGAGAAACTGGATCAGTTTGACCTCGATGAGTTCGAGGCGATGATCCTTCGCCTGGCAAAAAAAGAGCTGCGTCACATTGAGCTGCTGGGGGCCGTGCTCGGTTTTATTATTGGCTTGATTCAGTCTGTGATAATCATTTATCTTTAAGATTTTCCGTGTGGGCCTGCTGTATCAGTGCGCTCTTTTGCGTGATGACTGTTCGTCTGAATTTTACAAGGAGCTATACCTATGGAGTTGAAAGATACCCTGAATCTACCTGTCACTGACTTTCCCATGCGCGGCAACCTGCCCCAGCGCGAACCCCAGTTTCTGGAAAAGTGGAAACAGGAGGACATTTATTCCGCGATTCAGCAGTCACGTCAGGGCAAGTCCCTCTTCGTACTCCATGATGGCCCCCCCTACGCGAACGGGCATCTGCACATAGGTCACGCACTCAACAAGATACTCAAGGACATTATCATCAAGCAGAAGTCCATGCAGGGTTTCCAGGCACCCTATGTGCCCGGTTGGGACTGCCATGGACTACCCATTGAATTGGGTGTTGACAAGGCCCTGGGCAAGGACAAGCATACGACCACGGCCGTTGACAAACGTCAGCTGTGCCGTGAACACGCCGCCAGGTACATTGAGATCCAGCGCGAGGAATTCCAGCGCTTTGGTGTCTTCGGCGCCTGGGATGAGCCGTATCTGACCATGGACTTCGCCTATGAGGCGGATATCGTGCGCGAGCTGGGCAGTTTTATGGCCAAGGGCTCCCTCTATCGCGGACTGAAGCCCATTTACTGGTGCTGCGACTGTGTTACCGCCCTGGCTGAGGCCGAAGTGGAGTACCATGACCACACTTCAGATTCGGTCTATGTCGCCTTCCCCGTTGTCTCCGCCCTTGGTGGCATTATACCGGAACTGCAGGGGAAGACGGATGTGTCCATTGTCATCTGGACGACCACGCCCTGGACCCTGCCCGCCAACCTGGCTGTCTGCCTGAACCCTGAGCTGGAGTACAGCGCTGTGGAGACAAGCCGCGGCATCCTGATTGTTGCCAGTCAGTTGCTGGGTTCTCTGATGCAGATCTTTGGCTTTGATGAGTTCTCCATTCTGGCCACTTTCCCCGGTGCTGTGCTGGAAAACAGCGTCTGTGGTCATCCTTTTATCGAACGCGACTCCATGGTGATCATGGGTGACCACGTGACCACCGAAGCCGGAACCGGCGCGGTGCACACTGCGCCAGGCCACGGGATGGAGGACTATATTGTCGGCCTGAAATATGGTCTTGAGCCCTATAACCCCGTGGATAACCATGGTGTTTTCCGTGCGGAGGTGCCTCACTTCGGTGGCATGCATATCAACAAGGCCAACCCGGCCATTATCGAGCACATGAAGCAGAGCGGTTCCTTGCTGGCGGGCAGTCGCATTGAACACTCCTACCCCCACTGCTGGCGCTGCAAGAAGCCGGTTATCTACCGCGCCACGCCCCAGTGGTTTATCTCCATGGAACACAATGACCTGCGCGAAAAGTCCCTTCAGCAGATCAAGGAAGAGGTCACCTGGGTGCCTGCCTGGGGACGTGACCGCATTTACAACATGATAGAGAATCGTCCCGACTGGTGTGTCTCCCGTCAGCGCCTGTGGGGAGTGCCCATAACGGTTCTGTACTGCTCACAGTGTGAAGAACCCCTGCAGGATATCGCCGTGTTTGAGAAAGCCGCGAACCTGATTGAGTCCGAGGGCGTGGACGCCTGGTATGAGCGGCCGGTAAGTGATTTTCTCCAGCCGGGGACGACCTGCACCCACTGCGGCCATGGTGAGTTTTACAAGGAAAAGGACATTCTGGACGTCTGGTTCGACTCCGGCGTGACCCATGCGGCAGTGCTGCGCAAACGCGGCCTGCCCTGGCCGGCTGATATGTACCTGGAGGGCAGTGACCAGCACCGGGGCTGGTTCCACTCTTCCCTGCTGACTGCCGTGGCTACCCGTGGTCAGGCTCCCTATAAGACCGTGCTGACCCACGGCTTTGTGCTGGATGGCAAGGGGCGCAAGATGAGCAAATCCATGGGCAACGTGGTGGCCCCTGATGCGATTATCAAGAAATACGGTGCCGATATCCTGCGCCTGTGGGTGGCTGCCGAGGACTACCGTGATGACCTGCGCATCTCCGATGAGATCATCAATCGCCTGGCTGAATCCTACCGCCGCATCCGCAATACGGCGCGCTACATGCTGGGAAACCTGTATGACTTTAATCCGTTGACCGACGCGATTCTCTACGGGGATATGCTGGAGTTTGACCGTTACGCCCTGGCCAGGTACCACGCCTTCGAGAAGAGGGTACTGGATGCCTACGAAAACTATGAGTTCCACGTGATCTACCATGCCTGCAACAACTTCTGCAGTGTGGATATGTCGGCCCAGTATCTGGATATCATCAAGGATCGCCTCTACGCAGAGGATGCCGATGGATTTAAGCGGCGCAGTGCCCAGTCGGCGCTGCACCTCATCCTTTCGGGCATGATGCGCCTGCTGGCTCCCGTGCTCAGCTTCACCATGGAAGAGGTCTATCAGCACCTCAATGAGCCGGAAAAACTGGCCAGCGTGCACCTGCTGGACTTCCCTGAGCCCCGTGGCGAGTTTTTCAATGAAGCTCTCATGGCTCGCTGGGATCGACTGATGAAGTTGCGCTCCGATGTGAGTAAGGCCCTTGAGCTGGCCCGCAATGAGAAAGTCATCGGTCACTCCCTGGATGCCAGGGTCAGGGTGTACTCCAACGACCGCGAGACCGTTGCTTTCCTGGAAAGCTTCACAAACGCAGAGCTGCGCGACTCCTGCATTGTCAGTCAGCTCAGTGTGGAACCACTCAGCGGCCTGGAGGAACTGGAGAACGGCCTGCTGGTGGAAGTGTCCAAGGCACTTGGCGCCAAGTGTGAGCGCTGCTGGATCAGTGATGTGGATACCGGGAAGCAGGAAACTGGTCTGTGCCCGCGCTGTGCCGCAGTGATTCGCGATCGATGAGGAAGTTCGCCGTACTGGTTACCCTGCTTGTCGTCGCGGATCAGGCGAGCAAGGTTTTTATGGATACATGGCTTTTCCTGGGTCAGAGCGTGCCGGTAATACCAGGTTTTTTTCAGTGGACACTGGTATATAACCCAGGTGCGGCTTTCGGGTTACTTGGTGGTCTGGACGCCAGCCTGCGCATTGGTTTTTTTGTGGTGGTAGGGTGTGTGGCCCTGGCTGTCTGTGTGTACCTCTACCGCCACGGCAGTACCTGGTTTCATCGCCAGGGCGCCTTGCTCATCGCGGCCGGAGCCATTGGCAATATGATAGATCGCGTACGCCTGGGGTATGTCATCGACTTTTTTGACGTTTTTCTTGGTTCATATCACTGGCCGGCCTTTAACGTGGCTGACATATGTATTACGGTCGGGGCAGCGTGTTATGCTGTAGCCCTCACCATGGAATTTCGCGCTGAGCAGCAAAGGAAATCCTCAAAAGCAAAGGAGAGTCTATGAGCACGGTCTTGATTATTGGCGCCGGTGGCGTTGGAAATGTGGTTGCCCGCAAGTGTGTCATGAATCCTCAGGTATTCACGCGGGTGGTACTGGCCAGTCGCACCCTCTCCAAGTGTGAGGAAATACAGCGTGCCGTTGGCACGGAGAAACTTGAAGTCGCCCAAGTGGATGCCGACAATGTTCCCGAGCTCGTGGCCCTGATCCGCAAGGTTCAGCCGGATCTGGTGCTCAATGTGGCCCTGCCCTATCAGGATCTGACCATCATGGATGCCTGCCTGGAGACGGGTGTGGACTATCTGGACACCGCCAACTACGAACCCAAGGACAACCCGGTCTTTGAGTACAAGTATCAGTGGGCCTATCGGGAACGCTACGAGAAGCGAGGCATTATGGCGCTCCTGGGTTCCGGTTTTGACCCCGGCGTGACCAACGTGTTCTGTGCCTACGCCCAGCAGTATCTCTTTGATGAAATCCACTATGTGGACATCCTGGACTGCAACGGTGGCGACCACGGTCTGCCCTTTGCCACCAACTTCAATCCAGAAATCAATATCCGCGAGATTACGGCCAATGGCCGCTACTGGGAGGATGGCGAGTGGAAGATCACCCCGCCCCTCTCTGAATCCTTTGAATATGACTTTGAAGAGGTCGGCCCCAAGCGCATGTACCTGCTCTACCACGAAGAGCTGGAATCCCTGTGCCGCAACATCAAGGGACTAAAACGCATCCGCTTCTACATGAGCTTCGGTGAGCAGTATCTCACCCACCTGCGTGTTCTGCAGAATGTGGGGATGACCAGTATTGAGCCCATCGAATTTCAGGGACAGCAGATTGTTCCCCTGCAGTTTCTCAAGGCCGTGCTGCCCGATCCCGGCGACCTGGGGCCCCTGACCAAAGGCAAGACCAACATTGGCTGCAACATCGAGGGCATCAAGGACGGCAAGGTGAAGCGCGTGCGCATCTACAACGTGTGCGACCATCAGGATGCCTACCGCGAAGTGGGCTCCCAGGCCATCTCCTATACCACCGGTGTCCCGGCGGTCATCGGTGCCATGCTCATGGTGCAGAAGATCTGGCACCGTGCCGGTGTGTTCAACATGGAAGAATTTGACGCCAAGCCCTTCATGGAGCTTCTCAACCAGCAGGGCCTGCCCTGGCACATCAAGGAGTACTGATGTCGCTGGATATAGCCCAGGTCCCCACGCCCTGCTACGTGCTGGAAGAGGAGAAACTGCAGCATAACCTGAATATTCTGGACCGGGTTCAGCGCGAGTCGGGGGCCAAGATTCTCCTGGCACTGAAGGGCTTTGCCATGTGGAGCACTTTTCCCATGATCCGCGAGGTACTCCACGGCACCGCTGCCAGCGGACTGCATGAGGCGCGCCTTGGCTGTGAGGAGATGGGACGCGAGGTGCACACCTTTTCGCCGGCCTTTACCGAGGAGTCTCTGCGGGAGATCCTGGGGTACAGTGATCATATCGTCTTCAACTCCTTCAGTCAGTGGGAGCGCCTGCAGCATGTGATCCGGGAAAAAGAAGGTGTCTCCTGCGGTATTCGGGTGAACCCCGAATACTCCGAAGTGGAGCCTCCTATCTACAACCCCTGCGTGGCCTTTTCCCGCTTTGGGGTTACCCGTGATCAGTTCCGTCCCGATCTCCTTGACGGCCTTGACGGGATTCACTTTCACACCCACTGCGAACAGAACTCCGATGCCCTGGAGCGTACCCTTGAAGTGGTCGAAGCCAAATTCAGCCAGTTTTTCCCACAGCTGAAATGGGTGAACTTCGGTGGAGGTCACCATATCACCCGGGCCGATTACGATGTGGACCGCCTGATCCGCATTATTCAGCAGTTCCGGCACCGCTATAACCTGGAGATCTACCTGGAGCCCGGCGAAGCCGTGGGCTGGCAGACGGGCCCGCTGGTGGCCAGCGTGGTGGATATTCTGCACAATGGCATGGATATCGCCATTCTCGACGCCTCGGCTGCTGCCCATATGCCCGATGTGCTGGAAATGCCCTATCGGCCGGCTATTCGTGGAGCTGCAGAGCCAGGTGAGTTGCCCTTCACCTATCGCCTTGGCGGGAATACCTGCCTGGCGGGCGATGTGATCGGGGATTATTCCTTTGCCAGCCCCCTGCAGCCGGGAGACCGCATTGTCTTTGAGGATATGACCCACTATACCATGGTGAAGAACAATACCTTCAATGGTGTCCCCCTCCCCTCCATTGCCATCTGGAGGAAGTCGGGCAGGCTTGATGTCGTCAGAAAATTCGGCTACGAAGACTATCGGATGCGTCTGTCCTGACGGCCAGATGCTGTGTATGCATACAATGATGGATATTTTCCCGTGGAGGGGCATACCATGACCCGGTGGAAAGAACTCACAGAAGCACAGTGGCGCGAGCGCCTGACTGCCGAGCAGTATCATATCTGCCGCTGCAGGGGCACAGAACGACCGGGGAGCGGTCGCTATCTTCTCCATCACGAAGAGGGTACCTATACCTGTGCCTGTTGTGGCGCTCCCCTGTTTCACTCCATCTGGAAATACGATTCCGGCTCCGGCTGGCCAAGCTTTTGGGAAGCCATTGATGGTGCGCTGGCGTATCATGCCGACACAAGTCACGGTATGCAAAGAGTCGAGATCGTCTGTGCAGTGTGCAGCTGCCACCTGGGCCATGTCTTTGAAGACGGGCCTGCGCCCACCCACAAGCGGTATTGTACCAACTCCCTGTCTCTCAACTTTCTCGGCACGGGCCCATGAAGCCTGGTCGCCTTTTCCTGCTGGCAGCAGCGGCGGTGATTCTCGTCAGCCTGCTTCTGCTGTTGCTGATACCTGTTTCCCATGAGCAGCGCCTTCAGCCTTCTTCCATGAACCGTACATTCCCGGTGGCTCTGGAGACGCCGTTCTCCGCATACCTGCAGCTGACAGAAGCGATGGTGCGTGCCGTGCGCGAGCAGCAGGAACACATAGCTCCCGATATTCTGGAGTTTTCCATTGACGCCAATACGCCCTACGAACTTCAGCCAGCTTCCCACTGCCCGGAGGCGGATGACGACGGAATGCACCGGCAGGGCATACTGCTGGTGCATGGACTGACGGATTCTCCTTACAGCATGCGCGCGCTGACCGAGCACCTCTCACAACGCTGTTTTCTGGTGCGCACTCTCCTTATGCCCGGCCACGGAACCATTCCGGGTGATCTGCTCACGGTGCATCACGATGAGTGGGTCAGAGCCGTAGAGTATGGCCTGCACCATCTGTCCCGCGCTGTGCACTCCCTGTATATGGGGGGCTTTTCCACCGGAGGTACCCTCAGTGTGCGCATGGCCCTGGAGGGCGGACATGACCTGCAGGGCATTGTGCTGCTGGCACCGGCCATAGCCATAGACAGTCCGTTTTCTCATCTGCTGCCACTGGCGGTACAGTTTCGCCCCTGGCTGCGCACTTCTGCAGACCTTGACGCGGTAAAGTATGAATCCTTTGCTCTGAATGGCGCATTGCAGGTATTTCGACTGATTCAGCACAATGACCGGCTCATGCGCAGTTCCGGCAGTTTGGGTCATGTGCCGGTTTTCCTGGCCATCTCCATGGATGATGCCACTGTGAGCGCGCCTGCCGCGATCAGGTTTTTTCAGGAGCAGGCCGTCCACGATGGGAGTCGTCTGCTGCTGTTTCAGAAGTCCAGTGGCGATCAGTTTCTCGCTCAGCAGAGAACGCATATTCTGAACAGTTACCTGCCGCAGCGGAACATCTATCACTTCTCCCACGTCAGCCTGCCCTACCAACCCGATGACAGACACTATGGTGTTGATGGCCGTTACGTGAACTGCCTCCACTACCGCGCTGCCGAAGAGGAAGAACAGTGCCGCAGGGCGCTGCAGGTCTGGTCTGGCGAAGTGTTCGTGCCTTTCAGTCAGGAGGGCGGGTATATGCGTCGGCTGACCTACAATCCCCGCTTCGGGGAGATGATGGATATCCTTGACCTGTGGCTGGAGCAGATGGTGATCCATGAGTGATGCTCGTCTGCGCATGCTGCTGCACGCATGCTGTGCGCCCTGCTCCGGTCCGGTTATAGAGCAGCTGGTGCAAGAATATCAGGTGACTCTCTACTTCTATAACCCGAATATTCACCCGCGGGACGAGTATATCCAGCGTCGAAACGAACTTGTTCGCTGGGCACACCGCAATCCGGAAGTCGATATAGTCATTGCCGATGATGACAGTAGAACGTGGTTTGAAATAATTCGAGGGTACGAGCAGGAGCCGGAAAAAGGTCTGCGCTGTACCATATGCTATGGTATGCGCCTGGAAAAGAGCGCACAGTATGCCGCTGCCCATGGCTATGACATCTTCACCACGACGCTGAGTATATCTCCCCACAAAGACGCTGAGCGCATCAATGCGCTGGGAGAAGATGCCGCTTCCCGCTCTGGTGTCAGATTTCTGCAGGCGAACTTCAAAAAAAAAGGAGGCTTCCAGCGAAGCCTCCAGATATCACGCGAAATGGGTTTTTACCGTCAACACTACTGTGGATGCCTGTATTCCATGGAACGCTGCTGATCGCTCCTTCAGTTCATCTGCTATATGGCCCTGTCACACTCTTCGGCGTACTCTTCCTGGCTCTGCTGGCCGCCCAGGAGTTTTTGAAGCAGTTCGTGAAGCTGTTCGAGGTCGTGTTGGGAAAGCTTGGCGTTCAGAAGCTTTCCAATATTTTTTCGCTGTTCCGGCGCAATCCTTTTCAGCATTTTCTTGCCATCAGGTGTTAACTGAAGCAGTATTTCCCGCTTGCTGATGGGAGATATGGACCTGTCTATCCACCCTTTCTGAACCAGTTTATCCACCAGGCGACTGGCATTGCTGGGAGAAACCTCCATCAGGGTTGCTATATCCTTAAGGTTAACGCCGCCGCGCTTGCCGTGGGTATAGCGCATGATGCGGAACTGTGCTGGTCCTACATCGTATTTCTTCAGGAATTCCAGATCAGCGTGTTTGATTTCACGCAATGCTGCACACAGGTCCCAGTAAAACTGCATGGGGAAATCAGGTTCCAAAGTGCACCTCCGCTGCGTTAATCAGAACAACGTTTTAATTGAGCTGGAGGATACGGTAATATACTTGAGCTGTCAACACCTTTATATGGAATATTTTACGTGTGAAACTTTTCTCATGATGCTCCTTACACCAGCTGCACGTCCCAATCTTTCCATACTGCTTCATAACCATGTTCTTTTATTGCCCTGGCTACTTCCCCTGCTGAGCGGGGGTCTTCCACATGAAACTGTTCCTCAGAGGCGTCATGATCTGTATAGCCACCCGGGTTTGTTTTGGAACCCGCCGACATCTGGGTAACCCCATAAGGGAAAACCAGGTCGCGAAACTGCGCCGACTCGCGGGTCGAAAGCACCAGTACCCCATCCTGGGTGAAGAGGCGAAAGGCGCAGATCAGCTTGAACAGGTGCTTGTCGCTGACTGGGTCAGATGGCTGGAAACCACCAGCTGCCACGCGCAGGCGGGGAAAGGAGACGGAAACCTGGGTACGCCAGTAGGTCTTCATCATGTATTGCACGTGCAGGGCCAGGTTGCAGGCATCCATGGCCCAGTTGCCCAGGCCCAGCAGAACTCCAAGCCCCACCTTGCGCATGCCACCCCGCGCACCCCGATCAGGGGTGTCTATGCGGTAGTTAAAGTCGTGCTTGCGCCCCTTGGGGTGTACGTGGGCATAGAGCTCGCGGTCATAGGTCTCCTGGTAGATGGTCAGGCTGTCCACTCCGCAGGTATTGAGCTGCGCGTATTCAGCCTCTTCCAGGGGTTGTACTTCGACGCCAATGGAACTGAACTGGCCCTTGAGCTGGCGAGCGATCTGGCACAGGTAGGGCGTGTCAGCATAGCGTCGGTCCTCACCGGAGACCAGCAGCAGATGGCGAAAACCCTCGCTGGCGATGATATGGGCATCCTGCATGACCTGTTCTGGTGTCAGCAGCAACCGATCAACCTGGTTGTCGTGGTTGAAACCACAGTAGAGACAGCCATTGGTGCAGTAGTTGCTGACATAGAGCGGAGCATACATCAGGATGGTGCGTCCGAAACGCTGGATGGTGAGCTGGCGGGCCTTGTTGGCAATCTGTTCCAGGTACGGGTCGGCGGAAGAACTGATAAGGGCGGCAAAATCCTTGATGCCAAGGTGCTCCTTCTCCAGGGCGATGCGCACATCCTGCTCACCCACCCCCTCCACCATGCGCCGCAGTTCCGTCTGATCAATGCTGGCAAAGTGCTGACTGTACATATTCACTCCCACATCAGGCCCTTGAGGGGGCTGGAAGCTGAAGCCAAACTGGATTGGGGGCCAAGTCCCGCCAGATACCCCTCACGACCCGCCTGAACGGCCTTGGCAAAGGCGCGGGCCATGGCAGCTGGATCGCTGGCAATGGCAATGGCTGTATTCACCAGCACCGCGTCAGCCCCCATCTCCATGGCCTCAGCCGCGTGGGAAGGAGCGCCCAGCCCCGCATCCACCACCACCGGCACATGGGATTGCTCTATGATTATACGCAGGTTTTCGCGGGTCTTGATCCCCTTATTGCTGCCAATGGGGCTGCCCAGGGGCATGACCGTGGCGCAGCCGATCTCCTCCAGGTGCTTGCACAGCACCGGATCGGCGTTGATATAGGGCAGCACCGTAAAGCCCTCCTTGATGAGGATCTGGGCCGCCTTGTAGGTCTCCAGCGGGTCAGGCAACAGGTAGCGCGGATCGGGCGTCACCTCCAGCTTCACCCAGGAAGGGCAACCCGCCATGCGGGCGTAGCGGGCCAGACGCACCGCCTCCTCCGCATCCCGTGCCCCCGCCGTATTGGGCAGCAGCAGAATGCGCTCCGTGTCAATGGCCGCCAGCATATCGTCCTGGGGCGCATCCAGATCAACCCGGCGCAGGGCCACCGTCACCACTTCCGTCTCGGAAGCGCGGATAGCCTCGGCCATAAGCTGATTGTTGGCGAATTTCCCGGTGCCCATGAGCAGGCGGGAAGTGAATGAACGGTCGGCTATGATCAGTTGGTCTGTTGACATATGAGTTTCCTTATGCAGTCACCATGCTGCGATCGGGTTAAATGGTTAATTGAGTCAGTTGCACCTTTTGACCCGCCAAAAGGTGCGCAAAAGCGGCCCTCAGTGCTTGCAGATTTCTGCCGTCAGCTTGTCTGGAACTGGGGCCGCAAACAACCGTCATCCCTGACTGTGTTTGCGGTCGCCGCCTTCGTGGCGGCGACCCTGCGGGCTGCCAGCGTTCCAGTCGGTGCTGCCTGGCAGAAGCAAGCACACGGGGAGCAAAGCATCTCACTCTCTCCCCCCCCCTGAGCCTGTCCGGTGAGTGCGAAGCCTGGTTGGCAAGACCCGAACGGGACGCCTGCAGGAGGCAGGTGGTCCGGGAGAGCTGCAGGGATGCAGCTTCTGCCTGATCTCCAGGACAGGCAAGCTAACGAGCTGGAAAAACGGGCGTTCGGGGGGCGGCTTTTTGGTTCCTTTTTGGCCGGTCAAAAAGGAACAGTATCAACCGCCTCCAGCCAGGGTAATAATCTCCACCGTACACTGGTCGTTAATGATCGCTTCCCCGAAGCGGTTCTGGTCGATCAGCTCGCCGTTGACTTCCACGGCCATGCGGCAGGCGTTGACGCCCAGCTGTTCTTTCAGCTGTTCAATGGAGATACTTTCGGGGATGGGTACGGTGCGTCCGTTGACTTGTGCCATGGTTTCCTCCTTTACTTGGCTGCATTGGCAGCGTCGGCGTTCATGATCTGGTGGCTGATATTCATGGAGCAGAACTTGGGTCCGCACATGGAGCAGTGTTCGGTGCTGCAGTCGTTCCTGAGTTCTTCGGGCATGGATTCCATGCGGTACTGACGGGCGCGTTCGGGGTCGAGGGAGAGGGCGAACTGCTTCTGCCAGTCGAAGGCGAAGCGGGCGCGGCTCATCTCGTCGTCGCGATCGCGGACGCCGGGAAACTTGCGGGCGATGTTGGCGCTGTGAGCGGCAATCTTGAATGCGATGATGCCGTTGCGCACGTCTTCAGCGTTGGGCAGGCCCAGGTGTTCCTTGGGGGTGACGTAGCAGAGCATGGACACGCCGTAGTAGGCTGCCAGGGCGCCACCGATGGCGCCGGTGATGTGGTCGTAGCCGGGGGCTATGTCAGTGACCAGGGGGCCGAGGACATAGAAGGGGGCTTCGTGGCACAGCTCCTGTTGCTTACGCACGTTGAACTCGATCTGGTCGATGGGTACATGGCCGGGGCCTTCGATCATTACCTGAACATCCTGCTCCCAGGCTCGTTTGCATAATTGACCCAGGACTTCCAGCTCGCTGAGCTGGGCTTCGTCGGAGGCGTCGGCCAGGCAGCCGGGGCGCAGGCTGTCTCCCAGGGAGAGGGTGACGTCGTAGGCTTTGCAGATTTCCAGCAGCTCATCGTAGTGGTCGAAGATGGGGTTTTCCTTCTGGTGCTTCTGCATCCACTGAGCCATCAGGCTGCCACCACGGCTGACAATGCCTGTGGTGCGGCCAATGGCCATGGGAATGTGGCGGCGCAGAATGCCGCAGTGCACAGTCATGTAGTCCACGCCCTGGCGGGCCTGCTCTTCTATGACATCGAGGATTTTGCGGGCACTCAGATCAAGGGGATCCTCCACTTCCTCCACCGCCTGGTACATGGGTACGGTGCCGATGGGCACGGGAGAGTTTTCAATGATGGCGGTACGGATGCGGTTGATATCCTCGCCTGTGGAAAGGTCCATGACCGTGTCGGCGCCATACCTGATGGCCATGTGCAGCTTTTCCAGCTCTTCACGGCAGCCGCTGGAGAGCTTGCTGTTGCCGATGTTGGCGTTGACCTTACAGCGGGCGTTGATGCCGATGCCCATGGGGACAAGGTTCTTGTGGTTAATGTTGGCGGTGATGACCATGCGGCCACGGGCCACTTCGCTGCGCACGAACTCCGGTTCGAGCTGTTCGCTGGCCGCTACCGTCTGCATGGCCTCGGTGATTTCGCCTTTGCGGGCCCGGTGCATCTGGGTTACATTCATGCTTGCTCCTTTGTGGAAAATAAAAAACCGTTTCCCGACGAAGGGGAAACGGTTGTATGTCGTGAACACGGCACCCGTTTCCCTTCGCCAGCATTACCTGGATCAGGTTCATGGGGTTCTTCTCAGCCTCCTTACGGAAGCGCCCCCAACGGAAAATGTATTGCAAGTATGGCAGTAATTCCGATAATTTCAAGGGGAAATTTGACCGCGAATACACGCGAATGAATACAAATCAAGAAGAGTGAAATCGGTCTCTCGCCCGTTCACTGCGCTCACACGGGACGCGGGGAACGCGGCGAATACACCATGGGGACAGTGTATCTGGCTGTCGTCTTCCCTGCGTTCCCAGCGGATCTGCGAGAGGGAATTGTCTTTCTTGTATTCGAAAACTTCAAACTGAAGTTTCGCACCCCGAAGCGGCAGGTTGTCGGCGCCGACCTGGATACCATACTGGGATGGCCAAAATGGTTCTGCACAGACTGCGTTTCTTGACATTGCCCTCGCCTTGTCTATGAGTTTCTTTGCCACTTTGGACCCGCCCAAAGTGGCGCAAAAGCGGCCCCCAGTGCTGTCCTTTTCAGCCGCCCGCTTGCCTGGAACTGGGGACCGCAAACAACCGCCCTCCGTGGCTTTTGGTTTGCGGTTGCCGCCCTCGTGGCGTCAACCCTGCGGGTCCATAGCGTTCCAGTCGGCGCGTCCTGGCTGGGCTAGCACACGGGGGAGAGACAGAAGCAGGCCGTTCCCCCCTGAGCCCGTCCGGTGAGTGTGAAGCCTGGCTGGCAAGACCCGAAGGGACACTCACAGGAGGTGAGTGGTCCGGCAGCACTGCAGGGAGGCAGTGTCTGTCGGATCTCCAGAACAGGCGAGCAGGCGAGCCGGAAAAACGGGCGTTCGGGGGGCGCGTTTTGTGTCCTTTTTGCGCGGTCAAAAAGGACAATATCCAGAGGCGAAAAGTGGAAGACCAGATAAGTCAAGCATTCAGAATCAATACAGTTTCCGCGCGATAAATGTCAGAATAATAGTGCCTTAGCCTAAGACGACAAGATGCGAAACTTGAGTGAATTCTTATGAAAATATTATGCCAGAAACAAGAGGAACACCTATGAAGATATCACACTTGATTTTCTCACTGTATGTGGCCTGCGCCCTTCTCCTTGCAGGCTGTGCTCCTGCCAATATCACCCTCTTCCCCCGCTACTCCGATCCTCTGGAGGAGCAGGTGCTGCAGGGGACTCACCAGGATAAGATTCTGGTCATCCCCATCCAGGGTTTTATTTCCAGTACTCCCCGGGAGGGAATGTTGACCACCAAGCCCAGTCTGGTGCAGGAGGTGGTTGCCCACCTGGATATGGCGCGTCGTGATCCTTTAATCCGGGCGGTTATCCTGACCGTGGACACTCCTGGGGGGACGACCGTTGACAGTGATATCCTCTATCATGAAATTGAGCGTTTCCGTCTTGAAACGGGCACTCCGGTGGTGGTAAGTCTGATGGGAATGGCAACTTCAGGCGGTTATTACATCAGCCTGGCTTCAGATCTTATTACGGCTCACCCTGCAACCATCACGGGATCGGTGGGCACGATCTTCATCCGTCCGAAGGTGCATGGGCTCATGGAGAAACTTGGGCTTGAGGCGCAGGTTACCAGGTCTGGCTCCCTGAAGGATATGGGCAGTCCCTTCCGCCCTGAGCTGCCTGCAGAGCAGGAGCTGATTCAGCAGATGGTTGATGATGTCAATGGCTTCTTTCTTGAACTGGTGCAGCAGCGCCGCAGGCTTTCGGCGGAACACATGGCCGATGTCGCGAGCGCAAGAATCTATACTGCCAGCCAGGCCCTTGAAGTGGGTCTGATAGACGAGGTTCTGCACTTTCCCCGCGTGCTCACACGGGCTGCAGAAATTTCCGGTGCCAGCCCCGATGCCAGGGTGGTTGTTTATCGCCGGAGTGCCTACGCAAATGACAATGTCTATAACACCATGACGAACAGTGCTCCGGGCCCAGCTCTGGTCGATTTTGGCTTTGTGGGCCACATGGCATCCCTGAAGAGCGGTTTTTACTATCTCTGGGCTCCCCAGTACGAATAATCAGGAAGGATCTGCCACATACATGTCAACAACTATCTTTATCAATCATCGCAGTTATGAATCCCGCGTCGCCTATATGGAAAATGGTGAATTGAGTGAAATTCTCATCGAACGCAAGCGCGAAGGCGGCATTGTGGGGAATATTTACAAGGGGGTCGTCTCAAAGGTACTGCCCGGAATGCAGGCGGCTTTTGTGGATATCGGTCTGGAAAAGGCAGCCTTTCTCTATGTCGCTGATCTTGGACGCGAGCAGCTGGGTGTTGATGCCGCACTGCCGGATCTTGAAGATGGCGATGCCAACGGCGAAAAAGCCCGCAGCGCGGAATATCCTCCCATTGACGAAATCCTGCGCCTTGGCGATGAGCTGATAGTGCAGGTTTCCAAGGAGCCCATTTCCACCAAGGGCGCGCGTATCACCAGCTACATCACCCTTCCCGGCAGACACCTGGTGCTGATGCCCACCATCGACCATATCGGCATATCACGTCGCATTGCTTCGGAACAGGAACGGCACCGTCTGCGCAGCATCCTTAATGATCTCAAACCGGCGGGCATGGGGCTGATTGCGCGCACTGTTGCCGAGAACCGTCAAAAAGAGGATTTTGCCAGTGACCAGAGTTTTCTGACCAACCTGTGGGATGTGATCATGAAGAAGGCCGGGGAGGTGAAGGCCCCGGCACTCCTCTATCAGGATCTTGATCTGATCCTGAAGACCATGCGTGACCTGTTCACGCGGGAAGTCGCGACGCTCTACATTGATGATGAAGCGGAGTACCTGCGCTGTCGCGAGTTCGCATCGCGACTGCTGCCCCACCTCTTTGATCGCATTGAGCTGTACCATGGCAAAGAGCCTCTTTTCGACGCCTTTAATATCGAAGTGGAGTTGAACAAGCTCAGTAACAAGAAGGTCTGGCTGAAGTCGGGTGGCTATATTGTCATCGACCAGGCTGAGGCCCTGACGGCCATCGATGTGAATACCGGGCGCTATGTGGGGAAGAAGAATCTGGAAGACACTATTTTGCAGACCAACCTGGAGGCCGCCCGCGAAATCTGCTACCAGCTCAGACTGCGCAATATCGGTGGGATCATCATCATCGACTTCATCGATATGGAGGAAGAGGAGAACCGCCTGAAGCTTTTGCAGGCCCTCGAGGTGAACCTGAAGAAAGATCGGGCCAAAACCAACGTATTACCTGTCAGCGAACTGGGACTGGTGGAGATGACCCGCAAGCGGGTGCGTGACAGCATCGGGCGCGTGCTGTATGAGTCCTGCCACTACTGTGAGGGACGCGGATTCCTGAAGTCGCCCCACACCGTCTGCTACGATATTTTCCGGGAGATTCAGCGTATCGCCGGTATTTACAAAGGCAAGAAGCTCTATATCGAGGCCTATGCCGATGTGGCTGATATCATGTTCTCCGAAGAAGCCGAATATGTGGAAAAGCTGGAAGAGGACTGCTGCGTCAAGCTGGTCATCAAGTCCAACCCCCATTTTCATCAGGAGCACTACGAGATAGTTCCCCTGTAGTTTCCCGCGAAAAGAAGCGGTGGTGCTGCGCGCTCTGGAGGCCACCACTTCTGCCTCGCCTGCGCCGAACTCTTCTGTGCCTGTGGTCGGCACTTCCCCTGTTTTCATTTCTGGCACGCTACATGCAGGACACTCCTGTACGACAGGAGGTGTAGCTTGATCACCCAGATTCTCGACATCGGGAACTTTCCCCTTCTAAAAAAAGCAGATAAAGGTACAGGAAGTGCCATGGCCGATGGCCAGCAAGGTGGTTTCCTGCAGCTCCTCTTCCAGTCCATGGACAAGGGAGCCAGTGAAAAAAATTCTCCTTTGCTTCCTGCAGATGTCCCTGAAGCCGAAAAGGCCATGGAGCGACTGAAACAGGAACTGCAGACAGCTCTTGAGTCACTGCCCCTTTCCGGCCGCAGCCTGCGCCAGCTGGCCCAGTCGGACGTACTGACTCCCCAGTTCAACCATGCCCTGCAGGATATTCTCAATCAGAATGTCCTTCCTCCCGACTCCATTGGACGTGCGCTGATTGCAGAAGTTATGGACTTCAACAGCACTGTGATGAATCTGGAAAAAAGTTCCTTTGAACTCTCCCCCCAACAGCTCCGTGATCTGACGCTCCTGATTGAAAAATTTTCTGCCCACCGCAAGGGCAAAGACGACAAGGATCAGGATGTACAGGCATATCATCACCTTGAGCGCTCCCTGCTCTTTGGTGCCCTGTTCCAGAAACAGGAAACCGTAGTGGCGCCCGATGAGTCTGCAGTGGAAGATCCTGATACCCATATCCCGGCAGACCTTCTCGCCAGAACTGACCTGGCGGAAGAACTCGGCACTCTTGTGCATTTCATGAAGCAGGCAGGTGAGCTCTTCATGCGCCTGATGGATGAGGCGGGCCTGCAGCCCGATGATCTGCCGGCCGGTATAGCCCAGGTATTCCAGGGCCTGATGACCATGAGCGCAATGATGGAAGAGGTACGCCAGAGCCGATCCATGACACCAGAGCATGATGGACAGATATTGGCCCAGGTGCTTGATGGTGAAGAAGGCATGCAGCATTTTGTGCAGCTGATGCGTGATATCGAAAGCCTGGGGCTGCATGAGAAGCAGCCAGCGACGGAGCAGGCACTGCAGCGCCTTGTGGGCGAAACCGCTGAAGGGACCGAGGTAGCCCGTCAGCTTGGCCAATCCCTTGCCGCCATGGGCATGCTGATTCAGGCGAACCAGAATCCTGGACGAACAGCCCAGGCGGATAATATAGCTACACCACGTCAATACGCGGGGTTTGAAGCTCTGCTGGAGAAGTCACCCCTGCGCCAGCTGGTGGAAGCCATGAGTCGGGTTGTGGCTTCGGACGCTTCCAGCGAATCCCTGGAGGAGGAGCTCTCCCGAAAACAGCAGAATGCGAACCGACACAATGGGTCTGCTGCTGAAATAACTGTAGACAGGCAGAGCGCGGCAGTCGCACGACAACCGGTTGTCGCCCAGGCGGCCATGGCAAAGGAAACCCAGGGCCGCGACAGCGAGCTTGCCAGGGCTGTTATGAACAAAGCTCTGGAAGCCGAAGATGAGAGCCTGCAGGAAGAGCAGCGGCCCACGCGCACGCTGCCCACGGAAAAAACTTCTGCCACCGGGCGGGAAAACACCGTAACTGCCACCGGAGCCACACCGGTATCGGCACATGCCGAGTCCTCCGTGACTCTTCAGGCAGCAGGGAGCACCAGCTCGACGCCAGCAGGACAGCCGTTTGTCGGACAGCAGGGCAGTAGTGCAACCCAGAGTTCACTGACACCGGAGTCTGCCCCGGAGTCTGCCGGGCGCCGGGTTGACATGGACAGTGTCATCGACCAGATACTGCGCAAAGTCAGTGTCCATCAAAGCGGCTCACTGAAGACCATTACGGTCGCGTTGAATCCGCAGCATCTGGGCAAGGTGCATATCCGCCTCTCCATTGAGAATGCCCAGCTGGTGGGTCGCCTGATGGTGGAAGACAGTGGCCTGCGCGAAAACATGCAGCGCGCGGCTGCACAGCTGCGGGAGGCTCTGAGCAACATGGGCCTGCGCGTTGAGCGTTTTGAAATAGTTCAGCCAGCTCATCAGTCCGCAGCCCAGGATAACCAAAGTCAGTTTTCCGAGGAATTCCGTCACGCCCGCAATGATCAGCAAGGTGAGCGCGACGGAGGATCGCGGAATCATGATACCGAAACACACCAAAACCAAGGAAACCATGAACATGTCGATGACACCCGTGAAACCGGTGCCATCGCTACGTCGGACGCTCTGGATATAACCGTTTGACAAGGAGGCTCTCATGCCAATGAACACATCAGCACCAGTTCGGAACATCGGAAACATTGATGACTGGAGCACTCTGAAGCCCGAGTTACCCAAGAAGGAGATGGACAAGGATGCTTTCCTGCATCTGATGATTACGCAGCTGCGCAATCAGGATCCCACCAACCCCCAGGACAACTCCCAGATGATTGCCCAGACGGCGCAGTTCTCCCAACTGGAGCAGTTGACCAACATGACGGCCGCTGTGGATCGACTGGTGGCCATGCAGCAGCAGACCATGAACTTCAACGCCGCCGCCTATATCGGTCTGGAAGCACGCGCCCTTGGCAATACAGTTCAGGCCTACCAGGGCATGACCCAGAATATCGAGTTTAAACTGCCCGAAGCTTCCGATGAAGTACAGATAATGATCTACAACTCCCAGGGCTCGTTTATCGATCGCCTTGATGTGGGGGCCCTTGGCAAAGGCGTCAACAGCATCGCCTGGGACGCCTATGATTCTTCCGGGCAGGTTCTGCCGGACGGTCACTACACCTACCGGGTGGTGGCGTTTGGTGATGATGGCAATCCCATGGAAGTGGAAAACTATACCTATGGACTCATTACCGCTGTGCGCAATGAAGGAGGGGTGAGCTTGTTTATGATGAACAATGAAGAGTTCCTGCTGGAGGAGCTGGAGAGCTTCTATATGCCGAACATCTCAGGAGGCATGCCGGATCCGGGTTCAGGGGGTGAGGAAGACACTGAGTCCGATATGACATAGAGGACTGTGTCCGGTAAGGAGCCGGGCACTTCATAAACACTACAGGGATGGAAAATACAATGCACGGAGGCATACTACACTATTATGGAGCACAAACATGCTGCAATCCATGTATGCCGGTGTATCCGGTCTGGTCAATCATCAGCGGTCGATGGATATTATCGGTAACAACATTTCCAACGTAAACACCTTCGGCTATAAAAAAGCCCGTGCCGGTTTTGCTGATGTCATGAGTATCAGCATCGGCGGATCCGGCGTTAACCCCATGCAGGTGGGTATTGGTACGCGGGTCAACTCCACCAACCTTATCTTCAGTCAGGGTGGTATTGAGGCGTCAAATAAGTCCACTGATATGGCCATTGCCGGACGTGGCTTCTTCGTCGTCTCCAACGGCGCCCAGAACTTCTTTACCCGTAACGGCAATTTTACCTTCAATAAAGAGGGGATGATGGTCACCCCCGATGGTCTGGTCATGCAGGGCCGCATGGCAACCCAGAACCAGTACGGCGAGTTTACCATCAACCCCACCACCGTTGTGGGTAACATCCAGATTCCCGTAGGAATAAAATCTCCGGCTTCTCCCACGAGTAATGTCGAATTAGGTGGGAACCTGAACGCTGAAGCTTCGGGAACCATTCTCAGTACGCCGGTCCTGCGCACTGCTGCCGACGGCAACAAGGATCTCTCCACACTCTTCAACGAACAGGGCAATGCCCTCTCCATCCTCGATGACCAGGCGGTGACCTTCAAGTCCCACGCCACGGCGCTTACCAGCATGGGTCAGCTCTACGATTCTGCCGACACCGGTCTGAGCATCGTGGACAACGAAACCTTCAAGGTGACCATCACCAAGGATGGTGTCCAGGAGACGGTGACCTTCCGCTACCGTCCCAGCGCCTCAAATGAATACAGTGCCAATGGTATTCCGCGGGACTTTGACTCCAATGATAACATCTTCAGTACCTTGGGAGGGCTGGCGCGAAAAATCGAAGAGCGCTTTGCCGGGTATGTGCAGAGTGTTGATATTGTGGAAGGAAAACTGCGCGTCACGGCCCGCGAGAGCATGGATCTGAGCATGGAGTCAAGCAGCGTTCCCGCCAACACCAAATTCAACAACGTCATTTCCAGCCTGAATGGTCAGTACAACGCCAACGGCGTCAAGACATCCAGCGAATTCTTCTTCCAGGAGCAGTACAACAAGGGGCTTGACTTCAATACCCTGGAAGAACTGACTGCCCGCCTCCAGGGTTCCATGCAGAATGTCAGCGCCACCAGCCGCGCCTATATCGGCGATATCAGCGTCTTTAACTTCCAGGACGGCAACGACCGTATCCGCATTTCCATGGAAGTCAAGGGCAACCTGGTGACCCAGGAGTACTACTACTCCACGGCCACCAACCCTGTTTCCCTCGACACGACTGCCATTGGCGGCGTGGATAACATGGCCAAACCTTTTTCAACTCTTGATGAGCTGATCATGCAGATCAACTCCGACTTTGCCCCCGGTAATCACACCACCGCTTTCCCGGCTGGCTACGAGGTCAACGTCGATGCTCCCTATACGGGCATGCAGGCTGATGGTGTGCGCCTTTCCGAGCGCCTGGAGAATGGCACCGTCGTCACCAACACCAGTGGCGCTCCCATGACCCTCTATGATGGCAGCAAAGACCCCAATGGTCTCTACCGCAGCATTGAGCTTGCCGCCGGTGACTTTGTCACCATCCACGCCACCGATCCCAACCTGGTGCAGGTCAACGGTGCTGGTGACTGGATCCGCTTCAGTTTTTCGTCGGGTGTGAAAATTCCTGCCGGAACCACGGTCAGTACCGCGTTCAGCGCCTATACCGTTGGTGACAGCCAGGATGGTTCCATTTCCACCGACGCCATGAACCTCATACGCGCCTACAATGATGGTGGTCGCCTGGCTTTCGCCAATATCGCCGGGTTTGACCTGGGCAATATTCAGGTGAGCTACAGCGGCACCAATGTGGGCAACGACAAGGCCGTCAACGAGTATCTGGATAATCTGACTGGCGACTTTATCTTCGGCGCCGACCCCAAGACGTCCGACCAGCTGGGTGGCAAGATCACCTATGATAACAATCACGACGGTGGTTTTACGCTGCAGAAGATGGGCTTTAAGGACGCCAACGATGCCATCTCCGTGGTCACGGGCACAGTGAACGTGGCCGGTGTTGATGTTCCCCAGATTGCCACCTTTGTCTATGACCCTGAAGGGATTCGTGGCAATAACAGCAACGCGGGAGCCTATTACTTCAGCTCCCTGGACGAACTGATCACCATCATCAATACCAACCCTGCCCTGGCCGATGTGAATGTCACCCTGGAAGAGGACGGACGATTGAATTTTGATGCCACGGCAACGGGCGCGGTGAATGCTGACTTTGAAGCCACCGATTATTTTGGTTTTAATGGTACAGATTTTGACGGGGCCAACTTCGATATCACCTTCCGTCGCCCCGGACAGACGGTTCTGACCACCATTAACGTCGATGCCACTGCCATGACCTCCATGGCCAATATCGCCGCCCATATTCAGGATCAGCTTGTAGCTGCAGGGGTCACGGGCTTTATTGTTAATTGGACCGGCAAGGATTTCGAATTTAAAAACCCCAGCAGTGGTGGACTGGCCGAACTGAGCGTTTCTATCAATGCCGGCGTTGATGCGGCCTATCAGGATCTGCTGAATCCCCTGTTTGAGCCCCTGAGCAATGTAATTTTCTCAGCTGGTGTTTCGGCCCGTACCATGCAGATCGGCATGACAGGCCCCATCAACTATGTGGGCCGTGACATCAATCTGCGCCACCAGCTGAACACCACGGCAAGTGGCCCATTCAGCAACCTCAATGTCAGCGCGGCCGGCACTTCCGGTATCCTGCGTGGCCCCATTAACCACCATATCACCGGTGCCGAGATCATTACCTCTTCGGCGCGCCTGAACCAGGCCCTGAACCTGCCCGCGACCCTGCTGACCGGTTCCATGTCAACGTCGGAGCGCTTCCTGACCAGTGCCAACGAAGACACCAAGCTGGCACGTCTCTATAACAGCAATGGCACGAGCCTTGGCCTGGGTACCAACGACCGCATTTCCCTGAGTGCCACCCTTGGTATGGGGCAGCAGTTCAGCTCCTCCATGTCGGTGAACAATAACCTGGGACAGAGCGACACCACCCTGGGAGACCTGGCCTACGCCCTGGAGCAGTCCCTGAACCTCAAGAACAACAAGGGTGTCTACGTCAATGAGAATGGCTCTATTGTCATCAACGGCGATGATGGCGAACACTTCTCCATCCTCGACCTGAAGCTCTCGGTGCCGGGCAACCCCATTTTCAACGCCATCACCACCTCCCTGAGTGTGGAGCAGCTGGCTTCCGGAGGCTATCATGCCACCACGGTCAATATCATTGACTCCGAAAGCTTTGTTCATTCTCTGGATTTTGAATTCTACAAGGACCCTGATCCGCGTAATGTGAACCAGTGGACCTGGAAGGCCAGCGTACCCAAACCAGCTGAGATCACCGGCGGCGCCGGATCGCTCTCCCTGCCGGAGGGAAGCATTACTTTCAGCCCCGATGGCGGCCTGGAAATGATGATCGGTGGCCCGCTGTTCATCGTTCCCAACAATGGTGCCAACCCAATGGAGGTCGTCATCGACATGGGCACGCCTGGTGGCGGGTTTGACGGCTTTACCCAGTACGCCAGCAAGTCTGATACCACTAAACAGCGGCAGAACGGCTATAAGGAAGGAACGCTTGAAGACTATTCCATTGATGAAAATGGTATCGTCTACGGCCTGTTCAGTAACGACCTTTCCCGTCCGCTGGCTCAGTTGACCCTGGCGGACTTCACCAACCCTCAGGGCCTTTCCAAGGTTGGGAATTCCCTCTTTGTCTCCACCAATGCCAGTGGACAGCCCAACTATGCTGCTCCCGGCTCAGCCGGATTCGGAACCATCATCAGTAACTCCCTGGAGATGAGTAACGTAGACCTTTCCATGGAGTTCACCCAGATGATCATCGTCGAGCGTGGTTTCCAGGCCAACTCGCGCATCATCTCCACCTCGGACAGCATGATTCAGGAAGTCCTGAACATGAAACGCTAAACAATCCCCCCTTCGGGGGGCAATCCGGGGAGCGCTGGCAAGGTGACCAGGCTCTCAGGGTTGCCCCCTTGAGGGGCACGGCAGTGATCTTCCGCGGGCAGACACGCGTCCGTACCTCTGCCCTCGTGGCGTACCAGGCCCTTGGGATACACCAGAGGCAAGTGAAACCCAAAAGATTCGAGCGGCTTTTGTGTGGAACAGGAAGAGAAACATTGCCACTATCCATGGTTCCCGTCAGGGAAGTGGACATGACAATATTCTTCGCTCATCGTATTTGGTTTTTCCCGCCTGCTCCGCAGGCGGGAATTTTTTTCTGCAAACTCGAGGTTTCACCTCCGAAACTGCAGGTTATCGGCACCGACCCTGATGCCATGCTGGAATGGAGGAAGTGGTTCTGCACAGACTGCGTTGCTTGACATTATCCTCACCATATACACGAGTTTCTTTTGCCACTTTTTACCCGCAAAAAGTGGCTGGGAAGCGACCCCCAGTGCTGTCCTTATCAGCCGCCCGCTTGCCTGGAACTGGGGACCGCAAACAACCGCCCTCCGTGGTTTTTGGTTTGCGGTTGCCGCCCTCGTGGCGTCAACCCTGCGGGTCCATAGCGTTCCAGTCTTCGCGTCCTGGCTGGGCCAGCACACGGGGGAGAAACAGGAGCAGGCCGTTCCCCCCTGAGCCCGTCCGGTGAGTGCGACGCCTGGCTGGCAAGACCCGAACGGGACACTCACAGGAAGTGAGTGGTCCGGCAGCACTGCAGGGACGCAGTGTCTGCCGGATCTCCAGAACAGGCAAGCAATAAGCCGGAAAAACGGGCGTTCGGGGGGCGCGTTTTTGTGCCCTTTTTGGGCGGTCAAAAAGGGCAATATCCGGAAACGAAAAGTGATGCCAGATGAGTCAAGTACGCAAAATATACACTGTTTCCTCATGGTAAATCTCATTATAGCAACACCTTAGCCCAGCGCGACAAGGTGCGAAAGTTGAGTTATTTTTAATGTTTTATATGAAAATTATGGGATACGAAACTTTCGTTCACAGCAAAGGCGAGGGAGGAAAACAGAAGGCATGGAGGGGATTTTGGGGAATGAGGGAAAAAACGTGTCCGCAGATTACGCGGACGTACAGGCATAAAGGCAATGGCAAAAGCTGGAAGAGTACTTTTGCAGGCGCAGAGAAAAATGGGAAGCCAGGCTTTGCGTACCCCATCCCCTCAATGGCTCCAGTCAGAGACGGGAGATTACTTGGCGCCCCACAGCAGATCACCGCGAATCCATCCCTGGTGACCATCGGGGTGTTCAACCTGATACCAGTTACTGCGCTGACCAATGATGCGGAAGGCAACGCCATAGCTGGTGCGGAAGAGAATATCGCTATTGGTGGAGTTGGAGCTGCGCACATTTACATTATTGCGGATGACGATGACGCCACGGTTTTCCTTGTTGGCAACACTGTTGTGAATCCACCCTTTGTCACCCTCGAAGTCTTCCACCTGATACCAGTTACCCTGCTGCTTCAGCACTTTCAAGGGGAAGTACTTGCCCAGGGTCCAGAGGACTTCGGCATTGGTGGAGGGCTGCGCGCGCAGATTGACCCGATCGCCGGTAACGGCAACATAATTGTCGGCGATTGCCGTAAGAACCAGAGTGTGTATGAAGATAAACAGAAGCAGCAGTTTTTTCATGGTTCCCTCAATACAAAGTGGTGCTGTTTTCGGGTGAACATGGCAGGTACTCTAGCAAAGTGAGCGTATTTTTTCCATGACTTTATCAGCGACAAGCTGGTAGTCAATGGCTTCTTCGTCCTGATTGACGGGGAGTATTTCATCAATGGCAAAGGGTTCGCCGAAGGTGAGAGCACCTTTCTGCCCCAGTTTCCACAGCCTCCAGGTATGCAGCCCATCAACGCGGATGGGAACGATGGGCAATCCCGATTCATGCATGAGTTTCCCGATGGCGCGCTTGGGCCGTTTCATGATGCCATCTTTGGCCCTGGTGCCCTCGGGGAAGACCAGAATGGAGTTACCCTGGCGGATGTTCTGGAGGATGGCGGCATAGGCCTTCGCTCCGCTGCCCCGTTTGACGGGAATGATGTGAATGCTGCGCAGGACGCGGCCGATGACGGGTATCTGGAGAAGCTCTTCTTTGGCGGCGATACGCAAGGTGTGCACCTTTTGTCGTCCCACTATGGTCATGGGAATGGCCATGGTCTCAAGGAAGCTGACGTGGTTGGAAACGTACAGGACGGCCCTGGCGTCAGTGGGAATGTACTGATCCCCCTTCACCTGCAGTCTGTTCAGAACAAAGAAGAGCATTCGGCTAAAGTTCACGAGAAAGCCGATATAAAACTGATAAAGTCGTTGTTTCACAGTCTTCCCCATCCGGTATGATTGTGCATGTATATGACCCAGGTGCCGCGTGTTGTCAAGGGTGTGCGACACTCTGGTTGCTGATGTAGAGGATGCTGGTGTCATCAGAGCCAGGTACCGGCTCCTGATTATTGGTGGCCTTGAAGAAGTCCTGCAGGATGTCATTCAGGCAGTGGCTTTTGACGAAGGATCTCCGCAGTTCCGTACCGCTGAAATCATCGTTTTCGCACAGTCCGTCAGAGTAGATGAGAATATGGAAGTTGCGGGGAAGCGTGAACTGGTCGATGCGGATATCCTGGGAGTAGATCATAAGCGGCAGGTTATTGGTGCGGCACTCATGGAGGCTGTCCTTGTCGATATCCTTGATGAAGATCGGGTACATGCCGAACGAGCTGTACTCCATCAGCAGGCTCTGTGTGTCGATGCAGGCCATGGAGAGGGAAATGACCTCGTCATCAAGCAGGTAGCTCTTGATATAGTCGGCATAGGTGGTGACTATATCCTGTAATGATGGAGCTGTTGCTTTGGGTGTGGTCTTGAGGTACTGGTTGATGAATGATGCCGACAGAATGGCGGTGACGGAGGCGCCGATCCCCTTGCCCATGCTGTCGATGATATAGAAAAGGGTGCGGCGTTCATCGATTCTGAAAATTCCGTAGATGTCGCCGCTGAGGATATCCTGGGGCTTGTAGAATACCTCGGCTCTGATTCCTTCGAGCGTTGCGGCGTCGTTATGGATGATCAGCTCCTCCTTGGCGAAGGCTTCCTTCTGCTGCTGCTCTTCGCGTCTGCTCTTGTCCTTGAGGGCGAAAAACTCCTCTTCGCGGTGCCGCTGTTCCTCCTCCAGGCGTTTCTGGAGCTGCTGCTGCATCTGGATGATGCGTGCGTAATGTTCCAGGTGCATGCGCAGCTTGCCAAGCTGGACGGGCTTGTTGATAAAACGATCGACGCCGGCGTCGATGGCGCTCAGGATATGGTCCTTGTCGGAGAAGGCCGTTATCAGGAGGATCGGGATGTCGCGGTTGTGCTGGCGGATTTCCCGTGCCATATCGAGGCCGTTCATGACGGGCATCTGGATGTCGCTGAGGATGATGTCCGGATGAAATTTATGGAACAGCTCAAGGCCTTCCTGGCCATTTTCCGCCACATGGAGGGATTTTGACATGCGCTTGAGCAGACGAACATAGAGCTCCCGGGTCAGTTCGTCATCCTCTACATAGAGTATGGACACATCCCGCAGCGGTGAGTTCTGCAGTTCTTCCTCCGGGGTCGTTTTCCTGTGCTGAGTAATGGCGGAGAGACTGGTCAGGGAGAGGATCAGGTGAACCTGTCGCCCCTGGTCTGAGTAATACATGCCATCGCTGAGCTCCTGGGTAATTTTGATTCCACGGTTATGGAAGAGGCTTTGGGTTTCTGTCGCCTTTGTCCGCAGGTAACTTTCGTACTCAAAACCGTCACCGCTGTCGGAGATGGATATGCGCAGCACCCGGTTCGCAAAAAGTTCACAGCTGATATCAATCTGGCCGGTACAGGCCTTTTCCTGCTCAATGATAAAGCCTTCGTACTGTCCACTGCGGATCAGCTCCTGCTTCTGTTCCGATGTCATGCGCAGTACACCATGTTCAAAGGCGTTCAGCAGCATTTCATGGAAGATGAGCATGGCATTGTCCGCCAGCTCCTCGTGGAGGCCTGAAGCCGCCAAAGAGGCTTCGAATCGTATTTCAAGGTTGGAAAGGGCATCCAGATTCGGCTGCGTGACAGTCTCGCGGGAGAGGATCGTGACGGAGCCGGCTGGCAGGTGATTGATGAGGAGAAAGGAGCCGGTCTCTGCAGTCGGCTGTACATCCTCCAGTGCACTGTGCACATACAGAAACTGTTTTTTGGTGGTCAGCAGGGCCATATTGGCTTCAGCCATGCTGAGCAGCCTGGAATTGTTGGCAAAGAAGACGCTCTGAATATCGTTGAGGGGGTATACTTGGACGCGAAAGGGCGTGGGCTGTTCGGAAAGGGTGTTTTCGTGATCGCGGGCGGTGAAAATCCGTCCATCCGTATCCTTGAAGAGCACATAGTACATGCCGAAATTGATAAAGCGCAGGGTCTGGCTGCCCTGGTCCAGGACTCCCAGCAGCAGACGGTGCTTCAGGGTGAGTTCGCCCCGTGCGTATTCGCGCAGAAAAGGGACAAAGTTATAGCTGGTGAAAAACCGGTGTTCCGTGACATAGGCGCGCAAGCTTTTCAGCAACAGGTCGCTCAAATGCGTGTCATTGGACAGGGCAAAGAAGGTGAGCTGATCATTTATCTTTTCAATGGAGATGCAGGGGGCTTTTTCAGGAGTATGGTACTCCAGGATAAAGTGGTCAGTGTACTGGTACTGATAGTAAAATGCCATCCGTCCCCCTTTTTTCTCCAGAGTGAATACTAGCACAACAAGGGTGGGAACTACAGGGGAAACAGGAGAGGAACATTGTGATTATTGACGCTGGACCTTGATTTCGTCCTTGCCTTCTTCAACGCAGATCATGATTGGTATCTCGAAGCGATTCAAGTGCTTCGTCTGGGTAATGCCATAGAAGCGAATGCGATTGCCTTCTTCGGCGGCCTCTATGAAGAGGTTGGCTTCCTTGCTGGTTTTGATGATGCGGTCATAGAGTTTTTCTGTTTTGGCAAAATCGACTTTCAGTGTTTCCGTCTCGGTTACGATGGCTTCCAGCTCCGTCTTTTTGTCACGGACACTCTGGATGACGGCGATGGAGGAAGGAGGAATTTTTCTGCCCGCAGCCTTGCACTCCTTGACCGTGCGCATGGCCATTTCCAGGCGGGAGCGATCCTTCTGCAGTTCCGAGGATATGCGCCGCGCCTGCTTGCTCAGCTCGGTCATGCGCTCGCGATCCTTTTCCATGGTGGCCTTGTAGCCTTCGAGAACTTCGTTGACAGCGGGAACCAGGGTCGGATCAGCGTGGACGCTGTTCTCATCGCCAACCATATGTCCCAGATGGGCGCTGTTGCCGGAGAAGAATACCTCGGCGTTGCGCATGGTTCCGTGATGGTTGATCTCTTCACAATAAATAGTGGCGTTGAGGATATGCTGTTTGATGAAGACCTGGCGCGCGTAGATGGTGCCCTGCTGGAAGGAGTCGCAGTGGACTACATCGGCTCGTACCGTGCCACTGCCCAGGGTCAGGCTGACTTTTTCATCGGCCTCGATGGTGGCAGAGCGGTGAATGGTTCCCTCAATCTCCACATTCTCACCGGCAACCTTGGCGTTGGAGGCGATATTGCCCTTGATCTGGACATTTTTGCCCTGAACCGTGCGGCCAGCGCCCACGGCATCCTTGCTGACGCCCTGGTGGTTGATGATGACATCGCGGGCATCTTCCTTGAAGTAGATATCCCCGGTAACCGCCAGGTCAACGGCACCATCAATGGTGACATTATCCTTGATGTCGGCGTTACCGTTGTTGTCGACGCAGAAGAAGCCCTCCTGGCGGGCGTACACTTCGATACGGTCGGGGCGGTCCACGACGCTGAGGCGGCTGGTGACCGAGTGGAAGGGGAAGGTGTCCTTGGTCTGCCCCACGTACTGGGGCGTCAACTTACCGTCGGGTAGTACGCCGGGGCTGCCTTTGAGGGCGCGGTAGTAGGTGACAATCAGCTGGCCGTCTTCCACGTGCTGGGTAAAGTTCTTTTTGCTGTAATCGATATTGCCCTTTTCATCAATCTGCCCTGCCGTGTTATAGGTCTCAAAGTGGTATTCCGTCTTGGAATCCTTGCCGTTTTTGCGCAGGCGGCCGCGGGCAATGGGGAAGATAAGGGCGGGTTCCTTGACGGAGGTATGGCTCATGCGGCCAATATCCACGATCTGCTGCGCGATCTTTTCCAGTTCCGGATAGCTGATGATGCCAAAGACGATATGGTTGTAGGCCAGAACCTTGCGTATTTCCGCCACCACCGACTTCAGGAGGTTGGGGTCATTGAGGTCAAACTTGCTCTGGGTCAGGAAGGTCAGCTCGCAGATAAGGGGATTTTCTCGATTGGGAGTGACGCGCATGATAGGGTGGTGCTGGTATTCGCGCAGAGCCTTGCGCATGATTTTGATCTGCCAGTTTTTGGTCACCTTCCCCATTTGCTTGCTTTCGTAGGGGTCGCTTTCAAAGGCAATGGAAAAGTCCAGCTCCTTCAGGGGGAGTTCGTTATCGCGAGCAAACTCTTTTATGGTGGTGGGTATGTCATTGGTTTTGATGATATCAGATACGCCGGCAAACGTCCCCATACAAGCGACCCCTTCAAGGATATAATGCGAAAAATGTTACTTATTGTACGATTGTTGTACTTTTCCGAGGATTATAACAGAATAAAAGTATGTCCACTATAAAAATATGACCAGAGCCGCTCCGAGCAAAATCGTTGACGCTGAGCCGGAGCGCGGCTACTATGTCAGTCTGGTTACATGCTGGCTGCGACAGCCTTTCGCAGGTGTGTGATCTTCGAACTGGTCTGGCTTTTACACCATACACCCAGCCAAGGAGGCTCCATGTTTCGTAAAATTCTCCTCTGCAGTGATCTTTCAGCGGCATCTGATGCTCTGGTTTCCTGCGTCGGCGACCTGCAGCAGCTTGGCCTTGAAGAGGTTATTCTGCTGCATGTGGTGTACGCCGCTGTGGTACCGGGCCTTGAGAATGCCCTGAGAGCGGAAGCGACGAAGAAATTGACCCAGTACAAAGAACAACTTGAGGAGCTTGGTCTGCGGGTGCAGATTGATATTCCCCTTGGCATGCCGGTATATGCCATTGAAGAAGAAGCGTCCAACTATGAAGTGGATGCCATTGTCATCGGTTCACGGGGTGAAAGCCTGTTGCGGGCGGCAGCTCTTGGCAGTGTCTCTTTTAAAGTGCTGCAGATAGCGCGTTGTCCGGTTCTGCTGGTGCGGGTGAAGCTGCTGGACTCCCCTGAAGGAGAGGGTGTTGCGCCCTGTCAGCGACTTTTCACCAGCCTGCTGGTGCCCTATGACTTTTCGGCGCTCTCTGCCCTGGCTCTCCAGAAAGCCCGTGATATCGCAATGGTGCACGGATGTCCCATCAGAATTCTCCATGTCAATGACAACCAGCGTCGACTGACCTACCTTTCAGCCGAAGCCATGAAGGAACAGGATGCCTTTGACGAAGAGCGCCTGTGCAAGCTCAGGGACGCTCTGGTTGCGGAAGGTCTGAATGCCAGTTATGAACTGGTGGAGGGTGTTGTGCTGCAGGAAATTTTGAAACGTTCCGATCCCCGTGACACCTCGCTGATCATCATGGGCAATCAGGGCAAGGGTTTTCTCCGTGAAGCGGTTCTGGGCAGCGTGGCCAATGAGGTTGCCCGTCAGGCAGAGGTACCCGTGCTCTATGTGACGGCGAGGAGTTAGGCCATGGGAAGTTCTCTTGATGTGCTGTCCCGCAGACACCGTGAAGTGCTGGACGCCTTTGTCGCCTTACTGGAGCCATTGCCAGTGGTTCAGGGGGTCTATATTCTGGCCTTTCCGCCCTCCTCGGAACCTGATGCCATGGTGCGTGTCATTATTCTGGTCAGGGAGCGCAGCAGCGCTGTGCTGGCGGAAATCACCGCCCTGGCGCAGCAGGTGGAGAAGGAGTTTGACGCTGAGGTCCAGCCCGATATTTTTGCCACGGCAGCATTTGCGGGCCTGCTTGAAGCCGGTGCCCCCGACCTGGCGGGCTTTGCCAGCAATGCCGTCACCCTGATTCCTCTTCGTGTGGAGTAATTCACTGTCATTTTTTTGTTCCTCAGCGTGTATATACTTCCTGTGATGGGCTTTTTGTATCAAAAGATGTTGAAGATTGCGTAGGCTCGGTGAGGACTTTCCCTGGGGAAGGTGTGCTATTCACTCATTTATGGAGAGTTGGTATGCAGCGTTGTGATCTTACTCCCCGCGAACACTGGGCTTCGCGCTGGGGCTTTATTCTGGCCGCCATGGGCTCAGCCGTGGGTCTGGGCAACATCTGGCGCTTCTCGTATGTGGCCGGTGAAAATGGCGGTGGAACCTTTCTGCTGGTCTATGTTCTGTGCGTACTGCTCATTGGTCTGCCCATTGTCATGGCGGAATTCACCATCGGTCGGAAATCCCAGTGCGATGTGGTTGGTGCCTTCACCTCACTGGCTCCCGGCAAGCCCTGGGTGGTTGCGGGGATCATGGGTGTCTCCTCGGCCTTTATCATTCTCTCCTTTTACGGTGTTATTGGCGGCTGGACCGTCAAGTACCTGGTCAGTTATCTGACGGGTTCTCTGTGGAGTACACCGGAAAACGGTTATGACGGCTTCTTCATCGGCTTTATCACCAATGCCTATGAACCTCTGTTCTGGCAGTTTGTCTTCATGGCGTTAACCATTGGCATTGTCTTCCTGGGTGTGAAGAAAGGCATTGAAACCGCCAACCGCATCCTCATGCCCCTGCTGGCTATCCTGCTGCTGGTGCTGGCACTCTACAGCCTCAGCCTTGGCGCTGCCCGCGAAGCCATCTCTTTTCTGTTCTCGCCTGACTGGAGCGCTCTGTCCCGTCCGGAACTCTACCTGGCGGCACTTGGACAGGCCTTCTTCTCCCTGAGTCTCGGTATGGGGGCGCTGATTACCTACAGCAGCTACCTCACCCCAAAGGAAAAGCTGCCAGGAGCCGCCGTGGGTGTTGTCTCCCTCGACACGATGTTTGCCATCGTGGCAGGTCTGGTGATCTTCCCTGCTGTTTTCGCCTTTGGAGGCGAACCTGGAGCTGGCCCCGGACTGGTGTTCATCACCCTGCCCGATATCTTCCAGAATCTGGCAATCGGCGTTGTGGTGGGAATCGCCTTCTTCTTCCTGCTGGCTGCGGCTGCCCTTTCTTCCGCCATGTCACTGCTTGAGGTGGCCGTCTCCTATTTCATGCGTGTTTTCGGGTGGGGTCGGCATATGACGACGGTGGTAATCGGTGGTATTATTTTCCTGGTTGGTATACCATCTTCGCTTGGTCTTGGAGTGCTTTCCAACGTCACCATTTTCGGTAAGGACATCCTGGACTCCATGGATTTTCTCGCCTCGAATATCTTCCTGCCGCTGGGGGGCATGATCATCGCTCTCTTTATCGGCTGGGGATGGAAGAAATCCGACGCGCTGGAATCCTCTGATTTTGGAGATACCCTGTGGGGCAATGCCTGGATCTTTATCCTGCGCTTTGTGGCACCAGTTGCCATTGGCCTGGTGTTTCTGCGGGCCATCGGCCTGTTTTAGGACGTCCCTGGAACCAAGCCACAGATCCTTGTTACCATGAATGCCTCTCTCCGGAATCGGTCACCGGGGAGAGGTTTGTTTTTCAGGAGGTTTTATGATTCGTACCAGTGATCTGAACGTCAGTCGTCTGACCCCCATTATCAGCCCTGCCAGTCTGAAGCAGGTCTTCCCCCTCTCCAGTGAAGGGGCTGCCTTTGTCACCCAGGCGCGGCAGCATATCCGCAATATCCTCTCGGGCAAGGACAGTCGCCTGATGGTGGTGGTGGGCCCCTGCTCCATTCACGACCCGAAAGCCGCCCTTGAGTATGCCCAGCGCCTGGCCAGGCTGAATCGCGAGGTGAGCGATCAGCTGTTCATCGTCATGCGTGTCTACTTTGAAAAGCCCCGGACCACCATTGGCTGGAAAGGTCTCATCAACGATCCCGATCTGGACGGCAGCCACCAGATATCCAAAGGGCTGGGGGTTGCCCGTCAGCTGCTGTGCGCCATTACCGATCTGGAACTGCCCATTGCCACGGAAATGCTGGACCCCATCACGCCCCAGTATCTCTCGGACATGATCAGCTGGGGTGCCATCGGCGCCCGCACCACGGAGTCGCAGCCACACCGGGAAATGGCCAGTGGCCTCTCCTTCCCCGTTGGTTTCAAAAACGGCACCGACGGAAGCCTGCAGATTGCCATAGACGCCATGAAGGCGGCTCAGCACCCCCACAGTTTTATCGGTATCAACCTGGAAGGTCGCACGGCCATTGTGCAGACCACGGGCAATCAGTCGGTACACATCGTGCTGCGGGGCGGCAGTCAGAAGCCCAATTATGAACCCGCTGATATCAGGGACACCGAGGAAGTCCTCCACAAGGCCGGCCTGGCTCCTTCCATCATGGTGGATTGCTCCCACGCCAATTCCTTCAAAGATCACGACCGCCAGGCTGAAGTGCTGCACTCTGTTCTGGAGCAGATCACGGGTGGCAATACCTCCATTTTCGGCGTAATGATGGAAAGCAACCTGCAGGCCGGCAATCAACCCATGGCCCCTTGTTCCTCCAAACTCTGCTACGGGGTCTCCATCACCGACAAGTGTATTGACTGGCCGACAACGGAAGAATTACTGCGTTCCGCGCGACAGACTCTGGAGCGTACGGGTGGGCGCAATGTCGTCTGAATGGTGTGTCATTGGCTCCTGATATTTTTCGACGCATTGCAGATGGTTTCGGCACCGACGCAGACAGGCACAACGCGCAGCCACTCGCTGTACGTATCCTCGGCTATCACCGTGGGGTGGTGCTGGGTTCCCTGGCCGCTTTTCTCCTCATTATACTGGTGATAGCAGCGGAGGGCTGGCGTTCCCACCGTGATGTGGTGGCAGCGCAGGAGGCAGAAGTTCGGGCAGTCCTGGAAAATGCCCGCCAGGCGCTTGTTCACGAACTGGACTTCCTCAGTCAAAGTGCGCAGTTTCTCGGTCAGCTTCAACACGACTGGGCGCAGGAGCGACAGGTTGAGCTATTCCAGGGATTTCTGACCGTACGCAATTACCAGGCCCTGGCGGTGTGGGACAGAGAAGGTGCCCTGCGCCTGGCAGTGACACGCGATGGATCGACCCTCGTGAATCAGCAGGTACCCTTCTGGAAAGGGCAGGTGAGTGGCCCACGCCTTGAATTTCATGGTGGTGTGCCGGTAAGTGAGTCCATGCGTCTGTCGGTGCCGCTGGGGGATGGTTCAGCCATGAGCGTTTCCTTCAGCCCGCAACGCCTCTTTCGGGTACTGCCACACCAGGTTCTTGTCGTCAATCCGATTTACGGAGAGATTCTCTGGCAGCATGACATGCAAATGCAGGGCGCCTTGCCCCTGAGCGCGAGCCATGGTGAAGGTGCTGTGGTTGATGTCGAGTCATTGCCGCATCTTGCCCATGATTTCATGGGGACTCCCCTGGTTTTTGTGGTGGCTGCTGATCAGCGTTTCGCGGAGAATCAGACCCTGAAGTCGACCCTGCTGATCCTCTTCGCGGTGAGTCTGCTCTATGGCTTGCTGGCAAGCCTTGGGTACGCCAAGTTCCGGCGTTTTCATGAATCCCTGAAAACCAAGAAGGCGACGGTCTTTTCCCTGGCTAATCTGGCGGAGTGGCGCGATCCCGAAACCGGCGATCACCTGGAACGCACCCGCAACTACGGGATGCTCCTGGCGCTGCAGTTGTGCCATAACCCGAAATTTTCCCGTCTGCTGCGCAAAACATTTATTAAAGACATGGCCGACGCTTCCTTACTCCATGACATTGGTAAGGTGGGCGTACCCGACCACGTGCTCCTGAAACCGGGGAAGCTCAGCGATGAGGAGTTTGCCATCATGCGCTCCCACTCCACCATCGGTCGCAATGTGATTCAGTCCATCATCGACCAGTGCGGGCTCCACGACCCCTTTCTGGAGATCGGGCGCAATATCGCCCACTACCACCATGAGCGTTACGATGGCCGTGGATATCCCGATCAGCTCAAAGGCGAAGAGATTCCCCTGGAGGCGAGGATCTTCGCCCTGTGCGACGTGTATGATGCCCTGCGCTCACGACGCCCCTATAAAGAGCCCATCAGCCATGAAAGAACCTGTGAGATCATCCGCAGTGAACGTGGTGGCCACTTCGACCCCGATATTGTAGACGCCTTCCTGGTATGCGAAAAGGAGTTCATGGAAATACACGCCGCCTATGACTCCGTGGATCAGTCATTTCATAAACAGTTCAGCGGTCTGACGGCCAGGCATCTGCACATTCAGTGGAGCGAAAATATTGCCGTGGGCATTGCGCAAATCGACCAGCAGCATCGTGAGCTGATCAACCGCATCAATAATCTCTTTGACGCACTGCTGCTTGGCCGTGCCAAAGACGCCATTTATCAGACCATGGCGTTTCTTGAAGATTATATTCACGAACACTTTACCACCGAAGAACGGTACATGCGCGAAAACAGCTATCCGGAATATCAGCAGCATGTCGCCCAGCATGAACACTTTCGCGCGCAGGTGCAGCAGATGAAGCAGCAGCTCCTGGACGAGGGCGCCTCATCGGCCCTGGTGATGGATCTGAACCGGCAGATCGTGCACTGGCTGACGAATCACATAGCTGTTACCGACAAACGAATGGCGCAGTTCATCGCTCATCACACTCTAACCCGTTAAGGAGGCCTCATGGAAAGCCCTGTGAAGGAATACACTGACCACGGGCACTGGGGGGAATTTACCTTCCCGTGCCATCAGTCGTGCCACTGGCTGATCCATCAGCTTCAGCTCTCGCTTACCCGTCTGTCCCGGGAATGGCAGGTGTCTTTTCAGTACAAGCTTGAAGAAAATTCCGGGAAAATCCCCCTTCGCTTTCAAGAGCGAACAACCACCAGTAGCAAGCTGCAGCGACACCTTTTCCGGGAAACCGAAGACGCGCTTTCCCTGCTGCCGTGTCTCCCGGATCGCTCTGTGGTTATCCGTCCGGCCCAGCCAAGCACCATCCATCCGGGGGAGAAAGTGACCCTCTACGTCGGCACACCGGTGTGGGTGAAGCTGGTGACCGGCTCTGGGAATCACCTTCTTCAGGAAATTCCTACCCAGCCGCTCTCGGATACCTGGTTTGGAGCGAATACCCGCAGTGGCGAACTCTGCTACCTCCTGCGCACCCGTGGACGCACCCAGACTGGTGATATCAGTTTTGAACGCTACCGGGCACTCACCCCCGTGACCATCGAAAATCACGCGTCCACCCCATTGAACTTCGAACGATTCTGCCTGCCTCTTCCCATGGTCAGCCTGTATCAGGACGAGTCCACCGGTCAGCTCTCCACCCAGGAAATCCTGGTGAAACGCGGTGATGACGACCAGGCCGCCGAGCTGAAAATCCAGCCCGGTGCCCCCTCCATATGCGGGCAAAGCGTGGAGATAGCGCCGCCACGCCGTAAACCGGATCGTCAGGTACTCGTCAAGGCATTCAGCTCCATATTCTCGGGAGGAGGTTCGTAACATGGAATGGGAAAAACTTTTACACGCTGACCTGCTGCTGCACCTGCTGCGGGCGTCCCTGTACCTGCTGGCAGGCTTTGTGGTGGCGCGCATCGTCTCGCGCCTGATGGGAAAAGTGGCCAGCAGAAAACTGGATTCACACCAGGTGCTGATCCTTGGCAAGGTCATCCGCTACGCCATTCTCCTGCTCTTCTTCATCTCTGCCCTGAACGAGCTCGGCTTCAGCCTCAGTATTCTGCTGGGCGCCGCCGGCATCCTGACCGTGGCCATCGGCTTTGCCTCCCAGACTTCGGCATCAAACCTCATCAGCGGACTCTTCCTGCTGGGCGAACGTCCCTTTTCCGTGGGCGATGTGGTGAAAATAGGAGGGACCACCGGGGAAGTCATCGCCATAGACCTGCTCTCCGTGAAAATGCGCACCTTTGACAACCTCTACGTGCGCATACCCAATGAGAGCATCCTGAAATCAGAAGTGACCACCCTGACCAAATTCCCCATCAGACGAATGGAAATAGCCGTTGGCGTCGCCTACAAAGAAGACCTGCGACGGGTAAAGGAAATCCTGCTGGCCGTCGCCAACGCCAACCCCAACTGCCTGGATGAGCCAGCGCCCGTCTTTATCATCACTGGCTTTGGCAGCTCCTCCATGGATATTCTCTTCTGTGTCTGGGCCAGGCGCGAAATCTTCCTGGATGCGCGCAACGCCCTCTACGAGGAGATCAAGGAAGCCTTCGACCGCAATGGCATCGAAATCCCCTTCCCGCACCTCTCACTGTACACCGGTGAAGTCACGCGCCCCTTCCCCGTCACCCTCGACCAGGGCAGAACCGATTAAACGCAGAACACCCCCGCTGCCAGACAGCGGGGGTGTTGAAGTCTACCGGGAAAATGCTTTCATCGGCCAGTGCTACGAGCGGGCCGCCTTCTCCTCGTGACCACCCGTGCCGAAACGCCGTGCCAGCTCATCCTTGATCAGACCCAGGCCAATACCCTTGTCGGCCATGCACACCGCCATGTGAAAGAGCACATCAGCCGCTTCCGCCACCACCCTGGCCGAGTCCCTGTCCTTCACCGCACAGGCAAATTCCATTGACTCTTCGCCAACCTTCTTCAGTTGCGTATCCTCGCCCTTTTCCAGCAGACTCTTGACATAGGACTTCTCGCCGGTGGAGAGACGACGTTCTTCAATAACCCCCTCCAGACGCTCCAGAACATCAAAAACCGACTCACCCGCACGCATCACCTCGAAAAAACAGGAACGCTCACCCGTATGACAGGCACCACCGCCCAGCTGTTCAATCTTGATCAGCAGCGCGTCGCGATCGCAATCCGTGCGGATTTCCTTGACCAGCTGGAAAGCCCCGCTGGACTCCCCCTTGAGCCACAGTGACTGACGGGAGCGGGAATAGTAGTGCACCCTGCCCGTTTCAAACGTCTTCTGAACCGCCTCGCGATTGGCAAAAGCCACCATCAGGACCTCGCCCGTGCGCCAGTCCTGAGCAATCACCGTCAACAGACCACGATCATCAAATTTTAAATCATCAATCACCATAAATATTCATCCTTGGCAGAGTATATGTACTTGCTATCGCGGAAAAAGGTATGGTATACCATCTCCCGTTGAAACGGAAGAGTGGCCGAGTGGTTTAAGGCGGCGGTCTTGAAAACCGTTGAGCGAAAGCTCCGTGGGTTCGAATCCTACCTCTTCCGCCAACTTGATTATGACACAAATCAAATTTGCCCCTGAAATCTTTATTTCAGGGGCTTTTTCTGTTATTTTTAATGTGACCAATCGGATGAAGTATGACCTACTACACAACTTTTTTAGGGGTATTTTCAGGGGTATAATGTTGCAGGGAGCGCATAATACCCCTAATAGCGAGGTTCCATTTATGCCAGCAGTTACGACACCTTTGACTGTCAAGCAAATTGATAGCGCAAAGCCGAAGGATAAGCAGTATCGTCTATATGATGGAGGTGGCCTGGTATTTACCATCAAACCCAATGGTGGGAAATACTGGATAATGCGCTATCGGTATGAAAAGAAGTCCCACGAGCTACACCTTGGCACTTATCCTGAAGTACCACTGTCGAAAGCCCGCGAATTTCGCGAGGAGGTACGGGTGCAGGTGGCAGCAGGGATTGACCCGAAAAGGTATCGCGAAGAAGCAGAAAATCAGTTACTGCGACAAAAAGAGGGCAGCTTTGAAAGTGTTGCCAGGTCATGGTGTGAAATTCAAAAACCCCGCTGGACAGAGCGTCACGGAAGTGATGTCATAAATTCACTGGAGACCAATGTTTTTCCTTATATAGGTTCCCGCCCAATTTATGAGTTAAAGCCTCGTGAGTTGCTCGATGTGGTCAAGGTCATTGACGATAGGGGGGCCAGTGAAATAGCCAGACGGGTTTTGCAGCGTATCTCAGCGATATACGACTATGCCTTTGCTCATGGCCTCGTTGAGCTGAATCCAACTGCTGGCCTGGTGAAGGGTCTGAAGCCACAAAAGAAACAGAATTTTGCCGCTCTGTCTGCTGAGGAAGTTCCTGAATTGGTTCGAGCTATTGAGGGCTACCATGGCCACCCAATCACTAAGCTTGCATTGAAACTTTGCTTGCTGACAGCAAGTAGGACCAATGAAATTCGGTTTGCCAGCTGGCAGGAGTTTGATCTTGATAATACACTCTGGTGCATTCCGGCTGAGCGAATGAAAATGCGACGGGATCACCGAGTACCCCTATCCCGGCAAGCGGTGGCTGTGGTGGAAGAGCTTATTCAGTATTCGGGCAAAAACAAGTACCTGTTCCCCAATCAAAACAAACCCCATACCCCTATCACAGAAAACACCATGCTCTATGCCCTGTACCGCATGGGCTTCCACAAGCGCTCAACCGTCCACGGCTTCCGGACGCTATTTAGCACCATTGCCAATGAAAAGTCAGACTTCAGTGCCGATGCCGTAGAGCGGCAACTGGCACACCAGGAACAAAACAGGATCCGGGCGGCGTATCACCGGGCTGATTATCTGGATGAAAGGCGGGAGTTAATGCAGTGGTGGGCTGATTATTTGGATGGGCAAAACAATATATAGTGGTATGGCACGGGGAGTCGAACTCATTGTTTTGTGTATGGCAACAGACATAAAGGCGCATCAATCGGTAAATTCGAGTTGTTCCGCACTACCTCTTTTTGCCGGATATGCACTTTTGGTTGGTCACTTTGTGCGCAAGCTTGCGATGAAATTTTCTGCACAACCAAGTTTTCTGGCATAGAGACTGACTATAGCCGTACCACCGGTAGCTCACTCCAGTCTGTCGTGTAGCTGGGCGATAGTCGCTCTCGCTTGACCTTCCACTCCTGCTTCCTGGAAGCGCCCTCGCTGGCAAACCATACTCGGCCCTTGCCTGAATGATTGATGCTGTCAATGGCTGCCATGAGGCGTTGCTGTTTGTCATATTCCTGGCGATCTTCCCATAAGCCCAACTCCCGGCTTGATGCTGGGGTGAGTTCGCTGAGCATCACCCCGGCTTTCACATAGCGGTACCCGTCTTTCCAGATGTAATCAAGCAACTGATTGGCCATGGCAATAATTTCGCGGGTGTCATTACTTGGTGCGCCAATAGTTGCACTGGCAGCATTGCTGTAGTAGGGCAAGCTATCGTTGAAGGGACTGGTGCGCAGAAATACGGTCACATGATTGGTCTGCAGGTTTTGCTCGCGCATCTTCTCGGTTACGCGGCTGGCATAGGTGCTGACGGCCTGGGCCATAGCCTCTTTTTGTGTAATTCGCTCACCAAAGCTGCGAGAGCATACCATCTGCTTGCGGGGTGCTGGGTCTTCTTCGAGGTGGAAACAAGGGTTCCCCTGAAGCTCTTCAATGGTGCGGGCGACGTTCACAGAGAATCGCTTTTTCATGCTTAGTGGGTCTTTACCGGCCAGATCTGCTGCGGTTTCCATGCCCATGTTTATGAGCTTGGCAGTGGTTCGTGGTCCAATCCCCCATATCTCTCCCACCGGCATGAGCTGCAGAAGCTTCTGCGCTCTTTGCTGGGTTTCCAGATGTACAACACCACCTGTCGCCGGGTACTTTTTGGCGGCATAATTGGCGGCCTTGGCCAGGGTTTTTGTAGGGGCTATACCAATACTGACGGTGATGCCAGTCCACTGGTATATCGCATCCCTGATGGAATGGCAGAGCTCTGTGGGGCTGGTTGTTGACGGGAGCCTGGAAAGGTCCAGAAAAGCTTCATCAATGGAGTAGATTTCCATGTCGGGCCAATGATGCTCGATGGTCTGCATTACCCGCATGGAGATATCAGCGTAGAAGGCATAATTCGATGAGAATACGGCAATATTTTCCCGCTCTATAATGTGCTCAATCTTGAAGGCTGGTTCGCCCATTTTGATACCAAGAGCTTTGGCTTCCTTGCTTCGCGCTACCACACAACCATCATTATTGGACAGGACGATCACAGAGCGATGGTCAAGGTCGGGTCTGAATAGCTTCTCGCAGCTGGCATAGAAGTTATTGCAGTCGATCAGGGCATAGAGGGGTTTAGGTGTGCTCATGGTGCTCAGAGCGCCTGGTGGGATGGAGTATGAAGGTAACGACTCCGAAAATCTCCATCTCATGCTCTTCCCTGACCTGAATTGGTTGATAATTCGGATTCATGGGCACAAGAGATATGGTTGGAGTGGTATGCAGGAGCTTTACCGTCAGCTCGCCATGAATTTTGGCGATAACAATATCTTTGTGCCGTGGTTCAAGGGAGCGATCCACGATGAGGATATCACCAGGCCGGATTCCCGCATTGATCATGGAATCACCCTCTGCCCGCACAAAGAAAGTTGCCGGTGCATTGCGGATGCAGAGCTCGTTGAGGTCCAGGGTGCGTTCAACATAATCCTGGGCCGGGGAGGGAAAGCCAGCAGGCACGGATTCGACGAAAAGCGGTATTTCAAGTGGAGTATCGGGCAGCTCGCACTTGCCTATGATTTTGGCGGTCATGAAGGCTCCAGTGTGATTTTGGCAGGAGAAGCATATCGGGCAGCGCGGAGTATTGCACGAGAGATACTTGACCCCTCGATGGGAGAAACTTCCTGTTCTCGGTATATCCCCGCGTATACGGTAATGGTAGCAGCGGAGCGTCTACCGCTCTCTATCAAGTACCGAGGAGATTACAGTGAACACCACCATGCCGCAAATTCTCATTGAGGCTCTTAACCCTGCAAGACATCTATCTCAAAACAGCAAAAACAACTCCATTGAGACACATTTCACACTCTATACAAAATTTTCACACAAGTATACCCTAATGAGATAATATACCTCCTGGGAGCTTGCCACTCAAGGACAATTGCCCGCAATTCGATACCCTGCATCCTCAGCGGCCTTGGGGCTGGCAAATTCGACTCTGTTGTGTTCGCTAATGGTGTCGTAGCCAGGGCAATCAGGTCGATGGAAAATCTTTGAGCGTTGGTTACCGCGCACCGGGCCCGTGAGGTCAATGGGTGGTTGATTGGAAGTGGCATTCTCGGTGAGTCCGTCGCCAGTTGGCCGGTAACCCCGGTGCCAGGTGCGCTCACCAGTGACAAAGGGGTTGCTGTGTCCTATATGGCCTGCAATTCGCCTGTCCCGCTCCAGTTCCCACTCGTCAACCGGGTCTTGCTTGTGCCAGGCTATCAAGAGTTTTTCCTGGGAGTCTGACATACGCAGGTTGTACCGGTCGTGCATGTAAAAATATATCCGGGCAATATCACCACGAATTTCAGGACGTGGTTGGGCTACCCGCTGTTGGAAGTCCACTTTGAAATCGCAGCTGCCGTGCTGATAATCGGTGGTTGGTAAGACACCGAAGCGGTAGTTGCTACGGTCGCCGTTGACTTCGCCTATTGCGGGGGTCAGGTTGTGCATGTCTGCTTCCATGGCCCTGAACACGGGGTCAGTCCTTACGCAGTTGCTTCTGCCACCATCTTGCCAGCATAGGCGTTGGTGTCCGAAAGAGTGGGCTGGGAGCACATGTTCCCATTCCACCCGGCTTGCCCTGGTCTCATTTCTTCTGATCTTGTACCCGCATCCCTCAAGGTCAATAGTCCCTGCACCCTTATTGCCCTGCCATGTGATAGAGCACTCGCAGTAAAAAGTAACGGGATTATCCTCATATACCTGCTTCATTAGTGTTTTGGCCTGTGTAAAATTGGCCGGTGAAGCATAAAGGGACGTTACTGTTAATATCGTGAAGAGAAGCATAGGAAGGGTGGTGGCAAGTATTCTGCGAATCTTCATTACACGCTCTGATTAATGATAGCTTGCAATGAATTTAGCTGGGTGATGTATTGCTTGAGGCGCTCTTCAGTTTCCCCTTTAAAGATACTGGAAACCAGTTGGCTGTAATTTTTATTCAGGGACACATAATCCACTTTCCCTTTTGGTGTTAAAGAGAGAATCCAGGCTCTAGTGTCTTTCACGTCCTGCTCTTTTTCAACGAGGCCGGCCTTGATAAGCCTGTTAACGACACCGGTCATGGTGCCCTTTGTGATGAGTGTTGCGTCGCAGACATCCTTGAATTTCAGGGAGCCTCGTTCGCCTAGTGTTTTAAGGACTTTAAACTGCGAAGGGGATACCCCAAGTTTTTTGATATTGCGATCTACCGCTCTCTTGTAGGATTTTTCAAATTCGGTGATTTTCTTGACAAGCTTATCTATAGTGTCTTTTTTTGACATCAGTACCTCCTGAGTGGTTAAATTATACGCAAATTAGCATTTCAATTTATACTATGCAAATCTTTATGGGTCGGATTCATCTCACGGATTGGAGGGAGTCTTTGATGTAAGTAAACTGGCAATTTCTTCTCCTGTGCCAGATCTTTCACCAAGTATCACAGGTAGCTTCACCCCATTCTCTTTCAATATCCGATATATAGATGCTGAGCTCACGCCAAGTTCCCTGGCTATCTGACGGCGAGGGATATTCCTTTTTGTCATCGAGATGATCTGTTCGGTCTTTGCTCTCGCCACAGGTTTGCGTCCTTTATATTTTCCTTTCTCCCTTGCTTTTGCGATGCCCTCTGCTTGGCGTTCGCGGAGCATCTCTCTTTCAAATGCCGCTATTGCGCCAAGCATGGTGATCATGAGGCGACCTGTAGGGGTGGATGTGTCTAAGTCGATATTAAGGACTCTGAAAGATACAGATTTTTCTTCAAGAGAATCTACGATCTCAAGCAAATGCTTTGTGCTGCGGGCAATGCGATCAAGTTTGGTTACAATGACAGTGTCCCCTTCACGTATATATTCCATAAGGCTGGAGAGCTCGGGTTTTATCTTGGCTACACCACTGATCTTTTCACGGAAAATTTTAGTGCATCCTGCTTTCATGAGCTTCTCGATCTGAATATCAAGAGATTGGTCATTCGCTGACACTCGCGCATATCCTATAATTGACATTGTATAGCTCCTTTGACTTAATCGAAGTACATCTACCTCTATGATTAAAATGGGAGCCACCGGAAGTTTCCTGGAAAATTAGTTGTAATTTTCAGTTTTATCTAGTTTCGCACGATTTACTCCTTAATAATTATTAAGGAGTTGTAAATGTCACAGAATGAGTATCTTAATCGAGTTGAGGCTAGGATTGAGGTTTTAGAAATCCAGGACTTATTGGGGAAGTTGGGGTCAAAGATTGGACTTGTCGCTTTTGCGCTCGGTGGCGAAATTTCTTCGATCTCTGAGGTAGATCATGCAGGCCTTGTGGAAGTACTGCGCGAGGTGCAAAAAGAACTGCAATATATTGCGAGTAAGGTTAGGTGAACTAAGGTTTCTCCAGGGCTGGGCACCGGGACGAATGCCGAGGATATCTCTCCGGGCTGCGGGCAGCTGGCAGGCACCAGGTGATCTCCTCGGCGCCGTGGGTTGTCGGCGGGTACCGGGGGTGCTCTCTCGGGCCGTGGGCGGCCGGTGGATACCGGGGGATCTCTCTGTGTTGTGGGCGGCCGGCAGGTGCCGGGGAATCTCTGGCCTTCTGGCCGGGGAGGATGTCAATGCGATGATTATTTGGGGTAACCGGAATATCTGGTTGATCTCTACCTTGGCGTTCATTCACAAATTTCATTTTCTCAACGGAAAAGCTGGTTGTTTTGTTGCCTCCTAACCATATATCACATAATATCTATCTATGTGATATATGGTTGCTTGGAGTGAGAATGAAGCAATATGAGCCAGTACCGCCGCCTGTTACGTGGTTCGGAAGTAAAAGCAGGCTGGTAAAGGAGATCGTTAAGCACTTTCCAGATCATCAGACGTATGTCGATGTGTTTGGTGGAAGTGGAGCTGTTCTGCTTGGCAAAAAACCAAGCAAAGTTGAGGTATATAACGATCTGAACAGAAAGATGACCAGTCTGTTTAATGTGCTATCCGACAAGCGAAAAACTCAAGAGCTGGTTCGCAGACTGGAATTAACCCCATACAGTAGAGATGAGTTCAAGGCCGCAGCTGCATCTATCGATGATGAATATGATGAAATTGAGCTTGCAAGGCTCATGATCGTTGTGCAACGCCAGTCTCACGGGGGCTTAGCTAAGCAGTGGTCATACTGCGTTGACGCTCCGGCAGGTGGATACAGTGCCAGCGTTCGCAAGTTTCACACGGGCATAGAGCGTCTTCCCAATGTGCAAGCGAGAATGCGAAAAGTTCAGATTGAAAACCTGTGCTTCACTGATCTAATCCCTCGATATGATAGACCTGGAACCCTGTTCTATCTCGATCCCCCGTATGTGCCAGACACTCGAATTAATGGTCAGTATGAGAATGAAATGACCATTGAGGATCATCATACGCTTGTCGATCTGCTGCTGTCGTCTAGCGGGATGTTTGTTTTGTCGGGTTATAAAACACCTGTTTACCTTCCGTTAGAAAATGCGGGATGGAATCGAGTAGATATAGAGACATACGCCAGCACAAGCAAAACTCGAACAAAGAGGACGGAATGTCTTTGGGTGTCTCCCAACTGTTTGAATAAAAAAGATTTTCCCACATATCAGGATATTGAGAGTGATTCAGACCTGACAAACCGCCAAAAGGCGGCCTTGAGGGTTCACCGACATAGGCGGGAACAGTCCGAGTCCGCAATAAAAGAAGCGATTTACAGTCTGAAGCGCATGAAGAAAAAAGTGACAAAAGTGGAGGTGTCTCGGATGACAGGGATCAGTCGAGAACATATCACCAGGCATTACGGGCACCTTTTTTAGGATATTGAATGAACGATTTACAAGAAAGTAACAGCATACATTTGCCAGAGTATGAGGTGCTTGGCTGCAAAACAACCGACGACGAAATGCACTTCCAAGTGGACGCGCCCGATCCCATTGCCTGCGAAGAATGCGGAGTGCAGGGTGAGTTCGTGCGGTTCGGCAAGCGTGATGTTCCCTATCGTGATCTGCCCATCCACGGCAAGCGGGTCACCCTCTGGGTAGTCCGACGCCGGTACACCTGCCGGGCCTGCAAGACCACCTTCAGGCCCCAGCTACCGGAGATGGTGGACGGTTTCCGCATGACGTTGCGTCTGCATGAATACGTGGAGAAGGAATCTTTCAATCACCCCTACACCTTCGTAGCGGCACAGACCGGTCTAGACGAGAAGACGGTACGCGACATCTTCAACGCCCGCGCCGAGTTCCTGGGGCGCTGGCACCGCTTCGAGACACCCCGCATTTTGGGTATCGACGAGCTGTACCTGAACAAGCGCTACCGCTGCATTCTGACCAACATCGAGGAGCGAACCCTGCTCGACCTGCTGGCTACACGCCGACAGGATGTGGTAACCAACTACCTAATGAAGCTGAAAGACCGACAAAAGGTCGAGATCGTCAGCATGGACATGTGGAACCCCTACCGGGCAGCGGTCAAGTCCGTGCTGCCACAGGCCCGCATTGTGGTCGATAAGTTCCATGTGGTGCGTATGGCCAACGATGCCTTGGAGAAGGTGCGTAAGGGTCTCAGAAAGGATCTGAAACCCGCCCAAAGCCGAACCCTCAAGGGAGACCGGAAAATCCTGCTGAAACGTGCTCACGAAGTCTCAGACCGGGAGTGGTTAATCATGGAAACATGGACGGGTGCATTCCCGCAGCTGCGAGCCGCATACGAACACAAGGAGCGTTTCTACGGTATTTGGGACGCCTCCACACGGGTACAGGCAGAGGCCGCCCTGGACGACTGGATAGACACCATCCCCAAGGGCCAGAAGGAAGTCTGGAGCGATCTGGTCAGGGCTGTGGGCAACTGGCGCGAAGAGATCATGACCTACTTTGAGACAGACATGCCCGTCACTAACGCTTACACTGAGTCGATCAACCGATTGGCCAAGGACAAGAACCGTGAAGGACGTGGTTACTCCTTCGAGGTGATGCGGGCACGAATGCTCTACACCACCAAGCACAAGAAGAAGGCCCCGACTGCGAAGGTCTCTCCGTTCTACAAGAAAACCATCGGTTATGGACTGCCAGACTTCTTAGAGGAACTCAACTACGGGGTCGATCTATCAACCATCTGAGGGTGGCATCAGGTTGGTGGAGTGAAGATGCCCCATCAACCATTAAATCCGTATACCCATTATTTGCAGTATTGTCAGAGAGTGCGGGGCAGGGGTGTGATAGAGGAAATAGCTGGTGAATTACGCTTGATCGAATGAGCCTTTAAGGTTGGCAAAAAAATTTCGCTTGATTTTTTTTCGTGAAGTGTTAGCTTGTTTTTTAACAACACCCCCCACGCATCCCGTCAGATCTGCGCACCATGGGGGGTTATTTTTTTGGGGTCTATTAATGCAATTCACGAAACCTCCGAAAACCTATCATGAGCAGCTAGAGTTGCTTATCTCCCGAGGTATGCGAGTTGATAATCATGCTCGTGCGCTTCATTACCTATCGCACATAAATTATTACCGCTTAGCTGCTTACTGGCGACCGTTCGAGAACGACCATATAACTCCCCCCTTGACATCCCCGCCAATTTTCACCTATCCTGAAGATCTAACAAAACCTTAGCGGACACCCGCACCCGTAAGCTGTGGCTTTTTTGTATCTGCTGTCCATTATTGGCGGGTTACAGCCGGAAATACAATACCCTTACGGGGAATACCGGGGCGGTTCCTAAGGTACCGTTAGTGCGCCCGCCATTCACGCATACATGAGTGGCACACTAAAAAAACCTTGGAGGTGCCATCATGGCCCGAACAACGTCTGTATTTCCAACCATTCCTGAGTCTCCACCACCGGTTCACACCACCCTGCTCAACATTATTGACTCTGTAGAGTCCTCCCAGCAGCGCATTGACTTTATCATCTACGCCCTTCACCAGGACCTGTCAGACATGACAGGTAATTGCCGTGAGGGGCTTGTTCGTTTAATGCGTGGCATTCAGGAAGAGCTGGTAATTACCCGAAACAACGCTGAGGCACTTGTAGGGTCTACTGGGGGTGATGTATGAAAGTCACCTTTAATGAGCATAGCTATTGTGGGCTGCGTCTCAGGGTTATTGCCCTCGATGGACAGGTGTGGTTTTTGGGCCGGGATATTGCCAAGGCGCTGGAATATCAGACTGCCAAAGATATAGTGCGGAGCCTGGATGATGATGAAAATTGGTGCAGAAAACTCAGCCCAGAAGGCCGTATGCCAATGCTCTGTGTTAGCCTTAGAGGGCTCTATGTCAAGCTCGCAACCTCCCACTCAAAAAAATTTATAGCCACTCGCCGATTTATCCGCTGGGCAGAAAAAGAACTCCTCCCGCTTTACCGCGATCAGCTGTGCTCAGGCAGTGCCAGTGAGAAAAATGCGGGAGCATCTCTTGATTCAGGTGAATCCGGATCAAAGCGACTGATTGACTTTGACAAGCTGGCACGGGAGTCCTTCGAGAGGCATCTTGATGAACGGGAAGCTATAGAGTCGCGCTGTGAGATGGATAGCGAGAGGAGCGGCGAAGGAATCCAGAGGGCTGGCCAGGATAGCGAAGCGCCCATGGTGTTCCATTTTGGAGAGTGTGAGGTGCGCACGGTGATTCTGGATGAGCAGGTATGGTTCGTGGCCAGTGATATTGCCAAGGCGCTTGACTTCAAGCATGCACCTCATATGGTTCGCATGTTGGATGATGATGAAAAGGGTGTCCACAATGTGGACACATCTAGCCAAAACCGTCATGGAGCCATTTCGCGGCAGGTAGAGTTGACGATAATCAACGAGTCAGGACTTTACAATGCCATCCTGAAAAGTCGCAAACCAGAGGCAAAGAAATTCCGGCGCTGGGTGACCTCGGAGGTTCTTCCGGCCATTCGGAAACATGGGAAGTATGAGCATGCCCTGGCTGGCCAGAAAAGGGTACCGCATTCTGAAGCGCCTGCATCTTCCTCCTTGGAGAGGGATTTTCCAATAGCGCCACAAAGGGTGCTGCTTGGTGGTATTGAGGAAGAGTTTTATGACGCTCAGGAGTTGTATGATCTGATCGGGTACAAGGAAGTGTTCAGTAGTTGGTGGAAGCGACGCTGCGCTGATCTTTCCCTTATGGAGGGTAGAGATTTTATCTGGTTTAATGCCTGGTCAGGATTGCGGGTAATGCTGTCCTATAACGCCAGCCGGGCAGTGGTAGAGGCCAGCAGATTACCAGAGGCCGTGAAGTATTATAGGTACTTCAATATCACCCACCCGGATTCCCAGGACTTGTTTATTGGGCCTGGAAAAGTCACTGAGAAGTTGACTGGTCAGGGTAAAACCCGCCAGGACTACGAAAAAGAATTGGAGGTTCATCGTCTTGCCCTTGATATGGTGAGAAATCATGTACGAGAAAGGGTTCGGGAGGGTATTGAGAACTATGGCGTGCAGATTCACGGAGCACTGACAAATTTCAAGACCAAGATCGCTGCTCTTGAAGGGCGGGTTTCAACTCTTGAGTCTGGTGGTGAGGACCTGCGTGGTAGAGTTGTGCGCCTGGAAGATCATTTCGCCAGGCTTGAGCAGAGCGCCATAGCGAACTCAGCGGTGCAACGGGAGCATTCAGCGTTTACTGAGCTATCTAGGAAGATTGACTCAATGATGCAGAAGCTAAACTAATGCGAACTCGTCCGGCAGAGAAAATCTGCCGGACGAGTGTTTCAGATACGGCCAAGAATTTCTCTGTCTATAAACGAATCAATATCACTCAGGTCTTGCGGTCTAACTATTATGTAGGTTACCCCTGCTATCTCCAGGGCAGTTTGTTTGATTGCATCTCGTATATTATTGCTCCCGCTGTTTAAGCCGTAGTTGCGGCCATCACCGTAGTATTCAATGGCGAACAACGGTAAAAACGTGTCTTGATCGACAATGCAAAAATCGCAGCGCTTGGAGTTAATAGCGTAAAATTCACTGTCAATCTTGGAGCCAATTACTTCACCGAGGCTTACCTGGGGTATGATAGTGAGTTTTTTGCCTTTTAATTTATGAACAAGAGCCCAGTATAACTTCCTCTCTTCATTATTAAGGATATTTTTCCTGAAATAGTTACCATTGCGTGCAATTGCCAATTGCTGCTGGGGTGTATTACTTGTTTGCTTTGGGTAGGTTGGGGTTTGCTGAGTGGAGTACCCTGATGTGCGCTTATAGTTGTTTTGATAAGGCGCTTCTCCGCAACCAGAAATGAAGAAAATACCAGCCAGGGTAGTGGCTATAAGAAGGGCTCTCATAATAAACTCTTTCTACAGAAATATTTTGTTGTGCTGTTTTACAGTATTTGGGTTATATTTTTGGATGTACTGTATCCAACTAGACTTGAAAGTCAATAATGGAAGCAGATTTATACATAATTTACCCACCGCAGACCCGGCGACCCCCCATAGGGGTACCCCCCACGCCGGGCGGCCCGGTGGCCGTCGGTGGAGGAAGGCACGGTGGCTAAAATGGCGGAGGTTGTGGATAACTCAATGTAAAATAATGCATTGCGGCGATTTTTTCCTTGACTTTTGCGCTGGGAATTCCGATAATACTACTATCTGAGATTCAAGTAAATCAAGGGAGATAAAAGAGATGAATACTTTACTGTTTTTACAATATAGCGTTATCGCACTTCTTGTTTTCGGCGTTCTGGCAGTTTACTTCCTCGCTTTACGTGAGAAGATCCGCAAGGCAAATGGCATGGATACTCCCGCAGACCAGGTGCCTGTTCCCGCTGATTTCCATGAAGGCCGACAGCTCACTCATTTGGGTCCCGTTGAGGGGCAGAAGCCTTGGATTGAGACAGGGTTGAATGTAACGAGTGGATTGTGTGATGATGATGTGAAGAATACTTTTGATTTAAGCCTCGATAACCACTGGAACTGGGATCGATAAACGAGTTTTAACAAAAAAGCCACCCTTTCGGGTGGCTTTTTTGTTGGGTGGTGTTGTCAGTCTGAGCGGTTATGTCTGAAGCCTCTTATCGGGGCTGCAGAGTTTGCTTCGTGCCGCTGCTCATCTGTTACTTTGCCCTTTGGGTTATTATTATAATGAACTCCCCTTGTTCTCATATATTCCTCTTTTTCCTTTATCTCCTCTTTTCCTGATCCTGGTGTATGGGTGGCTGTGTACGTTTGATCGTTAAAATCACCAGAACCTTGTGCTGCAGCCGCATTGATCTGGGCTGCAGGGACAAGGTGGCCAGTTGGGTTTTCATCGGATATTGGTGGAGTGCCATCTGGCAGAGGGGGCATAACCAGGTTGTTCCTATCGGACTTTGGCACTCCGGATTCATAGTTTCGATTTTCGTACCCGTCGGCAACCTCAGCCTGGGACTTAGGAGGTTCGATGTTCGCGGTAGTGCTCTGCACATCTGCCATCTTTTTGCCCAGTGTTCTGTCAAACTCTGTCTTGATCTCCTGCTGGGCTACCTGAGCAGCTACCTCATCCACCTTGGCGCGAGCTGCCGCGTTTCCACTGGTGTTTGCTTCGCGCAGGAGAGTGTCAGCAGCGCCATCCCCATAGGTCTGTTTGAGCCTGTCAAGAACCACTGCAGACAAGTTACTGTTTCTGGATGTTGAGTCTGTTTCTGCACGCTCCAAGACTTGCCCGGCGGCAGACAGGCGGGTATTGGACTCTGTGAATGCTTCAGATGCTTGACGCTGGGTGTCAAGGCTGTGAACCAGCCCACGCGCAGCAGCGATGGCGTTTTCGTCAGATGAGCTGGTGGCTTTTTCAGCAAGCCCACTGTACGTTTGGGATTGGGTTTCCTGGAAGCTCCTGACTTTGCTCCAGTCGTCAGATTCAAGAGAGTTAAGGGCGCGAGTGATAGTTTCTTCATCAAGTGACCTGCCTTCGGCTTTAAGCGCGGCTTCCAGCTTCGCTTTTACAGGAGAGATACTTCCACCAGGGGTACCAACACTTGCACTGGCAGTAACTGAGGCAGTAAGTGCTCTTGCAATTGATTGAGCATCTTTGTAGTCCATCCCTGTGCTATCAGATATTTTTTTGGCAAGTCCTGTCGCGAGTGTTCCCTGTTGCGCTTGTACATGCGCCAGCGCTTCCCGATCCTGCCGACTGTATACATCCGAATTTCTCACGGTTTCATCAAAGTTCTGCCGTTGGCTATCAAGTGTGCTGGTGCTTTCGGTGTATGCTCGGGCCGCGGCCTGCTGATTCTGATCCATCTGCTGGTAGGTGTCACGCGCTGCCTGTTGTGTGGCAGTGCCTGCGGATACCTGGAGGTAACCAAGGTCTGGGGTGCCGTGTTTTTCAACGCCTGTGAATGTTCCATCAGGATTCTCGGTACCTGCTTTCGTTATCATCATCGTTGAGAGTTTGCTCGTATCTGGATTAATCGCACCATCCGCAACTCCGCCGTCAGCCGCAATCCTGAATGTGCTGCCACCGGCAGCACCTAGTGCCGCCATGTTTCCTCCTGGAATGTTATTGGGGAGCAGTCCCTGTTTATCAAGGGCCTCCGCGACATCAGACTGGATGAAGTTTTGGCCAAAGTCTTTTCCAACTCTATTCGCTTCCGCATTAGAATACTCGTCATAGCCATGCCCTGTATTATAAAGCGACTGCTGCAGATGGCCCTGTCCCATTTTAGTGCTCTCAATGGTGGAATTGTACCCACCTGGTGTCATCATCCTTTCAGCTGCCGAGCTGCCAATATCAGACATCGCACCACCTATGCGGCTGCCAAGCTGGGCCATGCCTGGGCTTGATACCTTGAAGAGGAATCCAGTGATGATTGTGGCGACCAGCATTGAGTAGGCCCGCATTTGGCCGAACACCCCAAGCGCCTTTGCGGTCTCGCTGGGGATATGAAAGAGGGTGTTTATTCCAATAGTGCCGCCAGTAGCCCGGAGTTCTGCGTACAGGTCAAATGCCCGGTCAACAGCAATTTTATGGGCAATAGCATCACCAATTGCCCAGAAGAATATGAACCCCCACAGGTAGATGATCCCTGCAAAGGCCTTCCCAAATACAGGTGTCGGCCACAGGAGCATCAATACACACGACATCGCCCCAACGATAGCAAACATGGCGTAGCGAGCTTCGCCCATGTAACCTGATGAGCCCATGATTGCGCCGATTCCCTTGACCGTGAAATCTTGCTGGATAAATCGGTTAATAGCATGGTCGCCACCGATTTTCGTGACTTCGAAAGTTGATCTGGCCAGATTCATCAGCGCGTTGAAGTGGCCAAGACCGCCTGTGACCTGGCCATTGGAGATGAACTGAATGTGCTGGTTGATTTTTTGCTCACAGCTTTGCAGTTGCAACGGGTCGTTGATATCAACTCCAGCTGATGCGCATATCCTGTCCCGGCTTTGGGTAAAGTTTGCCGGATTGGTGATATATGGCCTGATGTTGTCCCAACTATCCCTGCAGCTCATCCAGGTGCCGCTTTTATGGGTATCGTTGGATTGATAGAACTGGGTCTGGAGCATTGGGTGCTGCGCTTTACCGAATGATGCGATCAGGCCGCCAGGGGCATCGCCGTGCATCATCTCGGCCATAGTGAGGTTGCTGGCCGGAACCTTCAGGGCAAAGGTCACGCAATCTGTCCAGTAGCGCTGCAATGAGCGGTTAATAAGTGGGTCATTGGGGATGCCGCCTACCTTGGAAGCGTTCAGAAACATGTCAAACCCGATGCCATTGGCGTTGTCGCGGTAGTCAAGGGCTGGGTGATGGCTGGCAGTGTACCAGCGCTCAACAAAGAAGTTTTCCAGGGTGTTGAAGAGCCGGTACATGATCCGCAGACCATCAGGCACATCACTAATTATAGCATGCTGATTGGAGGTGCGGTCATAAATCACCAGGTTGCCCGTGTTGAAGATAAAGACCTTGGATAAGGCCAGGCCGAGCAAACAGGTAATCAGGGCGGCCACTATCGTGGACTTGCCCCTTTGGATACCTGAATAGAATTCGTTAATCCCTGCGCCCAGGACACCGGCTACAAACATGGCAATAAATACCATCGGTAAGGACGAATCTGAGAAGAATAAGGCAATTTGCTGCATAATGCCGGTAACGGTGTTAAATCCACCGTAGATAGTAATTTCCATTGGTTACTCCTCATTTCTCGTGCTTACGGGTAATGAGCCTGTTTCCGCGTTCTCACGGCGAATTTCACTGAGGCGGTAAAGGCGATCTACTGCTTCGACTGTAGTGTGTTCGATTTCGGAGTATTGGGCTGCCAGGTGAGTGATCATGCTTTTTGAGTTATCCCTGAGCTCAAGCAAAGAACTGAAGCCCTCATCAAAGATGTCGTAGCGGCAAGTAAAAGTCAGCTCACCTGGTTTTGCGCCACGCTCTGCCTTCAGCACATCTTCGGCCTCATTGATTGCTGCGGTTGCAATAGTGTGAAAGTTGTAGATCATCTGGTAGGCGAGGTTCAGGGAGATTAGTTCGGCGAGCCTTCTGATTACATCATCTTCAAGCTCTTCCTCGATGGCTGTACGAACAGTTTCGATGACGGGAATGGTGATGACTTGGAGCATTGCCTGCTGGTCAGCAGTGAGGCTGTGGTTGTTATAGCTCCTTAGTGAGGCGGTCAGATCACTGAGAAGACTTCCGACATACTCGTGAATTCGTGATCGACTATCTGCGGGCAGTTTGCATTCATACTCTGGGAACTCCTGAATCTGAATGTTCCCAAAAGCGATAGTGCGCAGGTCAGCACTATCTGCGGGCTGGCAAGGCAGGATTGCGCGGGCTTGAAGGTTACCAGTTGGCACTCCACCTGAGTGAATATCCAAAATCCTCACATCGCCCACAAGGCCCCGAATAATGTCAGCATAGACGGCTACTGAGGCTCCATAGAATGCATAGAGCACGTTGTCGATCATTGATCCTGGCTGGAAAACGTCTTTGAAGATATCGGTACAACCAGCCAGCAAGTCCTGGTGCGTTGTTGTGGTGAACTCATCGCGTAAAGCACCCCAGTCGCGTGTGATGCCGTGCATGAACCCTGCAGTACCAGAGCGAACGCCCCACTCCCTGATGGCGTCGCCCTCGATTTCTTCTCGCCTGTCGCCGAGGGCACCACTCATGCCCATGACCTGGGTCACCATGACCTTTGAAGATGAGCACTCATCAAATTGCAGTTGGTTCAGGCGGTCGATGATAGATTGTGCGCGGCTGACAGCTCCGCCGAGCTGTTGATTGAGAGCATTAACGGCTATATCCATCATCACATATGGAGCCGCTTGCAGCATGCCCTCAAATCGTTCTACAAGAAAATTTCGGTTGAGGAATGAAGCGCTACCCATGAAGATATCTATTCCACCGCAACCTGACTGAATGCGTGGCGGCTGGATGCTCATAAGATAGTTGCTTTGGGGTGATATGCGGTAGCTGGCGCTGCCAGCAGTGTGGTAGGTGCGGGTTTCGCCAGAAATACTTTGCCTGCCATACCGGGTCTTCTGGTCATACCAGGAGTCAATAGATTGGGCGGATGCCACTACTGGGGCAGTGGCTATAAGAGATGCGATTATGAGTGATTTGAGCTTCATGGGTTGCTCCTTGAAGATTGGTTCTGAATATATTGATAGCGCTCGAAGAGATCATGGTTTCTGTTCTGGTCTCGCTGCTGCTGATACTGGAAATCTCCGAAGTTTTGCGGGTTGGTCTCGCCTCGTAGATAGCGAATAGTCCAGAACAAGCGCTCCTCAATATTGTCAAGTGATTCGGCACCGTTGGTGACCGGGAGCCATTCGTCGCTTTGCAGATGCACTGCGATAATTGTTGGTGTGCGCTGCACTCCAAACTGAGCGGCTGCATAAGGCTCCATTCTGATATTGACCGGCCTGATGCCCCAGGATGGGTACTTGCGATTGAAGAACTGCAGGATGCCTTCCTGAGCCACACAGGCGCTGCAGCTTGGATCGTGGAAGTACAGCAGGCCAAATTCATTGGCCGCTGAACTGATTACATCCTGCCGCTCCTGGGCCTGCCGTGCCAGCAGGCTTTGCCTGCCTGGTACGTTGGTTGGGTGGTCGTAGCCGGGTGAGAACTCTGGATAGCGTTGAGAGACGAAGCTGGTGATGTTCGTAAACTCCAGTGCCTTGCGCCTGGAGATGTCGTTGAGCGCCAGATAGGCGTAGGCGTTCTCCTCAGTCGGGAATTGAATGGCCTGGTGACTGAATTTCTCCACCAGCTCGCTGAACTCGCTTGGCGGCATAGTCCAGAGTTCTTCTGGAGTGAAGTCACTCAGGCGCAACGGCGGGGCTGGGAGATCCGGGGCTTTGTCCGCAGTCTCTTCAGTTACCGGCTGCTCTTCCTGGGCCCTCTCTCCCCACCAAAATCCGCGCTTGGGGTTCGGTAGCTCCAGCGCGGCTGCCTGGCCAGACAGGACAACCGCCGCCATAGTGCATATAAGTGTCAAGAGTTTAAGCATTCGAACTCCTTAATAGCTGGCACAGCAGGATTGCCTGCTGAACAGTGGCCAGATGAAATTATCGGGTCCTCGTGAAGCACCCGGAATTCCTGGGTTTTTAAAGTGGCCCCAAATTAGTGTGCTTCGCCCTATAGGGATAGCCATGTTGCTTTTCTGTGGGCGGGAGATCGTCAGTCGGTAGTTGGACTTGATCCAGATGGGTGTGGGCATATCGGCGCATAGGTACACGTTGCCGTCATTAATCATGCCGTGGCGACTGAGATTGGCGATCAAGCGACCGGCGAGGGCAGCGTTCCCTGCGGTGCTGTCAGGATTGCTGATCACTGAGGTCATGGGATATGTTGCGCCCCAGCTGCCCATGCACCAGAACATAGGGTCAAGTGGGCGGCCAAGGTTGGCGGCAATGGAATCAGCCAGGCATGAAATCTGGGCCAGAGGATTGGCGAACAGGATAGTTTCGGGCCGCATAAGGACGCTCATTTTGTCCTCGTTCCAAAACGGGTCCACTTCAGTGAGGTATCCAATGTCCATGCCGGTGCCGACCGTTTTGCAGAGGATGTCGATAAACATATCCATCATCTCCCACACGGGAAAAATGAGGTAATGGGCCTGGGCAGAGGTCGCGCCATAGCCGATATCATCGGTTTCCTCTGTCTCGTGGGTGCCTGCCAGCTTTCCCCGGTAACTGGATATGGGTGCGCTGGTGCCAAGCGACGGAAAGCAGAAAGGGTCTTTAACTGTCTCAAGCAGATGGGACGGTTCGTAATAACCAATAGGTACACCAACTCTCATCATGAGAGGTGGTGGCGCTGGGCAGGTGCATACTGGCGCATAGCTTGTGTCAATGGCTATATCAGAGCTGTCCTCCGGACTGGCTATGATAGTGGCCGTAGCAATTTTCACAGGAAATACGTTCTGCCAGGCTATTTCTGAGATCGGGTTGAGGAATGAGCCAGTGCATTTCGCTGGGGATGAATGGGCCGTGGCAAGGCTGATGGTAATTGCAATAATGAGTCTGATCATTGGACAACCTCCTCAGTCACCTCGTCATTTTCATCGGGTGGCGGGAACTGGTGGACGCTCATGTGCAGATCTTCTTGAGTAATGACTGCAGGCACGGCAGTGACCTGGAACTTCTCAAGGAATTCATCATTGGCGTAGTACGGCGTGATACGAAGATCGCTGTACTCCTCATGGAATATCCAGTGGCTACCCTGAGTGAGGAGCAGGTAGTGGTAGGTGCCTGGGTATTCACTCTGGACATACCAGCGCACCTGGTCGTCATCGTCTGCATTGATGAGCACGATGGGTTCTAGCGGGCTGGTGAGGTACTCAAGTGGGTTGAACTGGTACCCGGCACCATAGAGAATCCCACCTCTACCATCGGGGATATCGAATGGCAGGGTGAATGTCATGTCCACTGCAAGCACGCTCTCGGTTGTTGCAGTGGGAATGGTCCGGGTCAGAGTGGGTGGACGGTAGTCGCGGATCATGCGCTTCATCTTTTCTTCATCGAAGTGACTGTCCCAGTCCACTTCGGAGGCACGTTGCATGATTGCATTGAGGGCGTTTTCCTCTGCGATCTCATAGACCTGGCCATGGCTGCCCAGGTCGTGCACGGGGCTGGCCAGGCAGATGGCAGTGAGCATGATAATACTCATGGGGAGGGCTATGGCTTTCATGATGCACTCCGGGAGATCGCATCAATAAACAGCACGATGTACCCGATGGGGTAGACGGACAGGGGAATCATGGCCCCGCCGAGCATGGCGAACCAGAAGTATTTGTCATGATGTAGTGGTGGCAGACCGGTTGCTGGGTTCATATATCTGCTCCCCGTGAAAACTCATCTTGAACGTGAACATGGATGTAGGTATTGAGGATGATCTGCTGCTCCAGCACGTGCTGCGCGAGCGCGTATCCGAGTGGATTCATGCCTTCGACCATGAATCCCTCGAATCTGTGCTGACTGATGAGGGCATTCAGGCTCAACACCAGTGCGTGGATGGCTCGGCTGGCGTAATACCGGATTTCGGAAAAATCCAACACCATGGAATCACGAGTGCGGCAGAACTCGGGATCAGCCAGCACCTGCTCAATTTGGCGGGTGATGCTTTCTGCGTGGTGGGACAGAAGAAAATTTGGGCAGGATATTATCTCCTTGATGTTGAGTGTAGTGGCCTGACGTTTTTTGAAGAGAGGGGCGGCTACAGGCATTACAGGACTCCTTTCAAAATCTCGTTGATGGCAGTGAGCGAGACAAAGCCGAAATACCGGCTATCCAGGGACTGCGGGTGGCTGCCAGTCACAAACACCTGGCCCGCCGGGACTGGACCATCCCAGGTGAACGAGGGGTAGCGCTCCAAGCTCTGGCGGCGCTTGAGTGCAGTGGCGATATATTGGCCATCACAGTAGAAGTGCTCGCCCTGGCGTACCAACTGTTGGCCGGGCATGCAGCTGGCTCGCTTAATGAACATGGGGTTTGGAACGGTTGGGAGGTGTTGCCAGCTGATGCTTGCTGGCGGCGCAAAATGGCAGTAGTCACCAAGCATCAGCTTGGTGACTGGTTTGTCGGTGCGCCAGAACACGGTATGGGGCAGTGAGGGAGTGGTGCTGACAACAAGCCGTGGTGCAAGGTACCCAATAAGCAGGATAAAGGCCGTCAGCAGCAGAGGCAGCACCAGTAGTCCTGCGTTAGTTGATTTGCCTGACATTGGGGCCACCTACTACCGCTGATTTTTCCAGCACAAGGGCTCCGTCGCTGACGTGGCCTTGTACTCGCTGGTTGAGTGAGCGCAGCTGCTCGCGCAGTTGCTCTTCTGAGATTGCACCATCCACATAGGATTGACGCAGATTCTTTGTGAAACTGGAGCTGTCGATAACCATTACGCTGGTAAATGGTGGCTCCGGGAAGCTGTAGCGTGTCATCGCGTAGCTGGTGATCATAGACACGGCTATGGCGACAAGAATGGGATAAGTGATAGACAGGTTCCCGGCAGGCTTATTTTCAGTCATGGATTACTCCTTTCCAGGTACTTGAAGGGTGGACATTGCAGATCGCAGAGCTGCAATGCCGTTTCTGGCTGCAGCAAGTTGGAAGTCTTCAGGGCAGTCTTCTTCTGGTTTTGGGTAGAGGAATTTGATGCTCTTGAACGTGAAAGACTCGGTGAGGGTGAAGCTCATTTGCTCATCGAGCTCAAGGGCGAGCCTTGTCACTCTGAACCCGGCATCAAGGTGGGCCTGAAAATCATCGTCGGTAAGATCATTGCCGCTCGATGTAAGTGTGCCGCCTTCAGTATGTTTCATGCTAGCACGGTCAAGGATCAGGATTTGGTAGTAGGGAGTTTCTTTATCCTTAGCCCACTGGGTGAGAGTTGCTGAGAAGTGGGTGCTGAAACTAAATGGTTGCGGATATAGATCCTCCTGCTCGAAGCTCATTGTTATGAGGTTTACAATACTGTCTGCTTGCTTCTCATTAGCAGTTTCGACCAAGAGGGTATGAGTGGTTGGGTCAATTACAACAAAGAAGTCTTTTTGCACTGGAAGTGCTTTCGCTAACAGCGCACGGAAGACGAGCTCTTTTATTGAACGCCTCTCCTTTGCCTTTGGCACGTAAGGCAGTTCAGTTATTTTTTTGGTGACTTCTCGCTTGACTGTGCTCGCTGGGACCTTGCGAGTCTCCTGCCGCACACGCATGAAATAACACCCGTCAATACACTTAAGTTTGGGTGCTGTAGGAAGGGGTAAAGCGGCCCAGCCGATAGTCTGCTCCTGGGTTGGGCTTGTTTCGTGAAATGGCATGCGCTCCAGAGCGCTATAAATTTGCTGCTCGGTGAGCGCACCAAGTTGATCACTGTGGTAGATGGCGACATGTTTCAGATGCATAAGTTCCTCCTTGCCAGTCTCCCTGGGTAATCCAGGGAGACTGGGCTGTGCTACTCAGCTGGTTTCTTGTCGAGAAACTGGACGGTTTCAGCGGTTACGGTGATCTTGCTGCGTTTCTGGCCGGTTTCCTTGTCTTCCCAGTTATTAGGTTTGAGCCGACCTTCGATGAAGACACTGGAACCTTTTTTGGTGAACTTGGCAGTGTTCTCCGCGGCCTTGCCCCATGCTGTGATGTCGAGGAAAAGGACTTCCTCTTCGTTGAATGGGTTGTTGATAGCCAGGCCAAATTCCACAACAGGTTTATTCTCTGTTGTGTGGCGCAGCTCCGGGTCTCTGGTCAGGTTTCCTCCAAGCATTACTTTGTTGAACTTCATAAAATCCTCCCGTGGGTTTATGCAGGGGGAAACATTCCCCTCTAAGGGGTATGTGGGATAGGGCGGAAGTTTTTGGGGAAATCGAGTGGAAGGAAATCTACTGAATAAAAAAAACCGGCCAGATGAATTCTGGCCGGAACAGGGGAGTGGAAATTATTGCGTCGTGGTCACCGGACGAACTTCTCGGTGATGCGGATGTGCGTGTAAGTTTTCCCTTGGTACTCAATGTGCTCATCAATATTCCTGTTTTGGTTACTGGGCATTGCTTCGCCGTCATCAATCCATTTTTGGAGATGAGGTTGGAGCGCCATGGCAGTGAAGCCTGTCTCAGCAGTAATCTCAGAAACCGGCACGTCAGGGTGCCCTGTCATTTCACGGTACTTGTCAATCGAATCACAAATATGGATTTCGATCATGAGCCTGTTGTGAATAGGGTGCACGGTGAGATTTGAATGATTATTTTGAGTCACAATTTCCTCCAATAAGGTGCAGCATCGGATTAATGCCCCATTTCTCAGGATTCTCATACCCGAGAATCTGTTGTGGGTGTTTTTCCAGGTCGAGCACGTAGGGTGAATTGACGGCAGTGCTCTTCCGAGCGTTGAACACTATGCGCAGCACTGGCAGTAGCAGTGAGCGTGGATTCTGCTCGATCACAACTCCCAGGAGGCCACTTTCAAGCCGCAGTAGTGTGCCAATAGGGTAGAGGCCGATAGCCCGGATGAACTGGTGGGCGGTATAGGTGCAGAAGTGGTGCTCGGACCAGGAGAGTATGCGCTTGAGCCCGGAGATGGGATTAAGAGGCTGGTGGTATGGCCGCTTTGAGATGATAGCGTCAAACACATCGGCAATAGCTGTCAGTCTGCCGTGCTCGCTGATCTCGGCACCTTTAAGTCGCAGTGGGTAGCCACTACCGTCAAATCGCTCGTGATGCTGGGTAATCGCATCGCGGGTGATTTTACTGAGGGTGTGATGGTGGGCGATCAAGTGGGTGCCCGCTTGGACGTGGCTTTTGATGATTGCATACTCGGAATTGGTGAGGCGGCCAGGCTTATTGAGGATATTGATCGGGACCTTACTCTTGCCTGTATCGTGCAGCAGGCCGCCCAGGGCCAGGGCTTCAAGTTGCTTTGTCTCATAGCCCATTCGCCGCCCGGCCAGGGCCAGGAGAACGGCCACATTGATGCTGTGCTGGTATGTGGTGTTATCCACTTGCTTGATCAGGCACACGCTCAGGAGCGCATCATGATTAGCGTAGATGCTGCGGGTAATCTGATCGGAGATTTCGGTCAGGGTCCGCATTTGGCTATGATCAAGGGTACCGCCCTTGGAGATGTGTGTGAGGATATACTGCATCTGCTCATTTGCGATCTTGATAATATCCGCTGCCCGGAACAGCTCTTTTTGCACGTCCTCCTTTGGCTCAATATCGTGGCCAGGCTGCAGATTATCGAGATAATCCAGCAGCTGGTCAGTGTTCATAGCGGTGCTGTTTGCCGGAGCCTGGGTAGGTGGTGGGGTTGTTTTTTCGGGCATCGAAGCACTCGGGCTGTGCTTTCGAATACGCAGCAGCCCACGGTTCTTGTGTATCCATACCCAGTCTCGCCCTTCCTCTTTGATTCGCCTGATATGCTGCTCTGTGAGTAAAAAACCAGTCGGGCCCACTGGAGCACACTCGAGGCCTTTGGGTATGTAGTTTTCAATCCACATACCTACCTCCAGTTGCTCAGGCGTATATCGCGCCAGTTGCATCTCAGCACCTCACCACTTGGTTGCGGCCACCGGTTTTGCCTGAGTACATGCCATGATCTACCCGTCCCATCAGGTCCTCGATGGATTCGCCGGAGATATACCCGGTGACGCCAATGCTGGCGGTCACCGGGTGGGTAATATCTGCAAATGGAAACTCTGCAATAGCAGTGCGGATACGCTCGGCTATTTCCGTTGCCGTACCTATAGGGCAGCCGGGTAAGATGATGATGAATTCCTCGCCGCCCCAGCGGCCCACCACATCGTTGTCACGGGTGTTGTGGCGCAGGAGTCCGGCCAGGGCAATCAAGACCTTATCTCCCACGCCATGGCCGTAGGTGTCGTTGACGTGCTTGAAGTGGTCGATATCGAGCAGGATCAGGGAAAGGGGAGTGTGGCCGATATTGCTGTAGATGGTTTCGCGCTCCAGCACTTCGTTGATTTTTCGGCGGTTGGCCAGCCTGGTCAGCGCGTCCATAGTGGCTTCACGGCGGGTCGTGTGATAGGCCTGCCTCAAGCGCAGAAGCTCCCGGCAGTTGCCCTGGCACTTGGAGAGGTCCTGGAACCAGGCATAGAAGAGATTATCGTGTGAGAAGACGTTGACCGACACGTTTACCGGGGTGCCAGCTGGCGTGTAGATGCGCAGTGGTCCATTCCATTGCTGGGGTAAGTTTGGCCAGAGTCGGTGGTGGACATGCTTTGATATGCGACGAAGAATACCAGCATGCTTACCAAGAAGGGTGGCCTCATCGTATCTGGATAACTCACAGAATGCGTTAGTTGCCCGCAAAATAATGCCATCACTGGAAAGCTCTATGGCGGGAAGGTGCTTTTGCAGGCGGTAGTACAGGTTACTCATAATCGTACTCCTGGGCACGGGCGATGAACCATGAGAGTGGAGGGTCACCATGGAGCACTGCGTGGGGCAGTTCAGACAATAGCCCTTGGTGAGTACCCACGTGGGGCAAGTAGACCATGGCTGGCACCTGGGTGATATCGAATTGACTGAAGAGCTCAGGATCTACGCTGACATCATTGGTGTGCATCGCGCACTCTTCTTTGAATGGCTCGCAGTTTTGGTCCTTCAGTTGCAGCCTGGCAATGAACTCCACCGTGGGCATGATCTTGGTGATACCGTCGATGAATCCACGCATGACAAACTGTATCTGCGGCTGGCCGTCGGCTTGTTCCAGGTATGTGCGCAGCAGGTGATCGGGCATGGAGCTTGAGATAAACACCAGCACTCGGGCCCCATCGGGAAGGACGGTTTCCCCGGGTGCTGGAGAGAAGGGTTCGTCATCCCCGGCGGACAGTGGAGTATCTGGCCGGCTGCCCGGGAATTCCTGGGGAATATAATCCTCGATGATTTCACCGAAAACTTCGATTTTAAGCCGATCTTGTTCGTTTTGCAGATAACTTTGCCACTCGTCTGAGAAATAGAGGTTGTTGATTCGCTCGGCCACAGCTTCAATGTTTTCGGCCTGGCTCTCCCCGGCGCTGACCGGGGAAATGCTCAGGAGTACGGCAGTCAATACAAGGATAAGAATATTCTTCATTGTTCTACTCCCAGACTCTCAAATCCACGCTCAAGGACATCTGACGCTTCTGGAGCATGAAAGGTTGGTGGTGGGGTTTCAGGAATAAGGATATTGCCGATATCATCCACTTCAGCGGGTACAGTACTCAGTAGCCAGTCATAAAACTCGCTGAGGTCGATATTGGAGATATCAATCATGGTGAACTCTTCAGGGGTGAAACCTCGGCAGTTGGGTGCGCGGGTAGTCCCAAATGGCCGATCAGGGTCAAACCTGGCAGGCAGTTGTAAACGGCCCTGTTCATGGATCAGTCTGGCCAGCAGCGAGCTAAATACGCAGTAGACTTCCTGTGACTGAACGCAGCCAATTCCGCTCCAGCGCACGGCGCAGCGCTTGCCAAGGTAGACTGCACCTGGCTTGCGCTGTGACGGGTAAACAGTGCGGCCTATCATAGTGACAGGTTCTTGATTGGTGGGGCGGTGGAAGGCTCTGTATTCTCTGTCATTACAACCTGAAATTGCGTGGGTCATCCCGTCGGGATTACGTGTGGTGCAGCAGCTCGTGAGGAGTCGCCGGATACCGCGGCGATAACAACGCACGTTCTCACCGGAGAAGAAAAACATCTGGTCAAGGCATTGGCCATACTCATCAGTTTGCCCGTCATCAATGTATTCATCGTCCTCGTACTCTTCCTCCGTTTCAGAGACAATAAGGCAATCATGCTCTGAGCATACCGGGTTGCCCTGGTTCCAAATATCTCTGCACGGCTTACTGGGGTTACCTGGATCAAATGGGCATTTCCAGCGTGAGTAACATTTATCGTCTATTCGGTAGGGGTGATCGGGTGGGCAGGTGGGCTCCTGCTCTATACGCAGCACGCAGCGCTCGGAAGGGTTTTGGCCAGGGCTTGTGTATGGCGTGTGGGTCAAGGTGCGTTCGCACATCAGTGATGAGCTATTCCAGCTGTAGCCTGCACTGCAAGTTGGAGGTTGGGTCTGCACCACACGCTCGCACTGCAGGGTGACTTGGTTAAACGCCGGGTGAGAGGATGGGCAGGGTTGCTCTTCAAACTCGGCACACCAGAAGTGGTTCGGGCAAGTGGTGGGAAGATAGTTGTCTGTCTCGTCACATTCACCAGGAGTAGCACAGGCCGGAGTAGTGGTGGTGATGGTTTCGCAGAGCCTCGTAGTAAGGTTGCGCCGGGTACCTTCCGGGCAAATACCTTCCATCTGCAGGATGCGACGGCAGGTATTGCCATGTAGCTCATACTGATCCTGGCAAAGATGATCTGAGGCAATATGGGTGTATCCAGATGCGCACTGATTCTGGGTAATAACGCGCTGACACTGACCGGCAGCAGGGATGCTGTGGTACATGGCGAGGGCCATGGCATTAGTTTGTTGGGCACTCCATGTGGTGTATGTGGGGTGATTGGCTGCTTTCTCATGGAAGCGATTGCGGTCCTGGGTGGATGCTGATGCCAGCATGGCGCTTACCAATTCAGCGTCACTGGGTGTGTTACGAGAGACTTCGAACCAGTAATTCAGCCCTGATGCTTCCGGGTCACGACTGAATAGCGCTCGATAGACTCGCATTACCCTGGCTTTATGGGGCGCGTTGAAGTAACCACTTCCGCAGGGCTCTGCCTGCCGGAATCGCTCACAGCGATGGTTTGCATGTACAAAGTTGTACGTTGACGGGCAGGTGGGTGCCGGGTTATCAAAGCGCTCACATCGGTTATTTGCTCCTACGAACGAATAACCAGATGGGCAGGATGGGGCTGAGCTGGTTGTTCGCACACAGCTTGTACCGGAGAGGGTGTAGCCAGAAGGGCACGTGCGCGGCGTGGGAGGACAGGTGCTTCCGGCAGGGCAGGTAGAGGCAACCGTGTTGGTGGATTCGCACCTTTTTGTGCTGGAATTATACGTGCTTCCAGGGCTGCAGGTATAAGCAGCGGTGAGAAGTCTTTCGCAGCGTCCCGTGGTGGAATTATAGCTACCAACAGAGCATGTGTAGGGTGCGGTTAAGAACTCTTCACACAGCTCTGTTTCAGGATTAACGGTGTATTGCCCCTGTGGGCAGGACCTGTTTTGAGTCAGGTATTGCTCGCACTGCCTCGTGGAGTGATTAAAAGTAAATCCATTAGTGCACTCCTGGATATTACGGGTCCAGTCGCACACATGGTCGGTTTCCATATACTGGAATTGACCGGAATACCCGGTGCAATGATGGGGAAACTGGGTGGTCCGAAAGCACTGGTCAATGTCCTCTGGACAGACATTGTCTCGGCAGTGGCGCATATTGTCTGTTGGTGCCCAGATGTCATCTTCATCATCCTGCAGAAACTGGCCCCACGGCATGCAGATGTTATCACCGAGATTGACCACCCCGTCAAACACGTCGCCGGGCTCAAAGTTGCTTAGTGGTGCTGTAGTGCGCTGCGCGCACTGATTGTGACCAGTATGCCACTGATGCCCTGGGCATGGCTCGCAAGCCTGCTGTGGGGAACAGTTTTCATCTTCAGATACGGAGCATGCAGGCGCACATGTGCTGATAATCTGCTCGCACGTACCGTCAAAAGGGTTATACGTGTATTCATCAGGACATACAGGACTCATGTCAGCTATAGCTACAAGCGGGATAAGTACCAGAAGAAGGGTTATTAATTTTTTCATTGTCGTACTCCTGAGCTGCACATAATGTCCTTACGCAAGGAGTCAAGGGTCTCCATGGCCATAGCAGCTTCTGCAAAGTCATCTGCCTCGATGCACTCCTGTACGATTTCTTCACCCTCACCGGCAGGGCATAACCCATCAATGCAGACGTAGTAGTTGAATTTCCAAACGCCAATATCACCGCGCACCTCGGTTTCATTGACCTGGGCCGTAGCCTTGGGATCTTCAACCCATTTGCGCGTTTTACAGACCAGCTCCGGGTCTAATGGACCAAAATCATGCATGCGAATCGAATAATTATCCGTCACAAATCCGCTGGTAGTGCTGCGACGATCTGTAAATGTTGCCCTGCCGCCCTGCAGGTCAACCGAATCACTGACGATTGCGTAGCGCTCCAGGGAGTCATTAAAGTCAAACCCTTCTGCGTCAGTTTCACAGGCGTATTCTTGGGTTATTTCCCAGAATGGCCGTGTATAGGCGTAGGTACCAAACACACCGTTGAAGGTAACTGTGGAGGGGATTGGTGAAAGACCAGTATGGTGCGAGTTGTTGATGGTGCGCACTCCATCAACTGTTTCACCCACCTGTACACAGGACGGGTTATCACGGAAAGGCTCACACCCATCAGAGATGGACTCGGAAAACACATCCTTTTGACACTCTACACTGCAGCCTGCAGTGATATCGAGCCATGGGGAAGTCTGAAGGCCGTCTCCGCCAATGCGGATACGGGAGAGGTCATCGGAGACCTCAATATAATATTCTACTGTGCGTTCCATATAACAGCCGTCATACCAGCCTTCGGAACAGTTGTCATATACTTGCGAGAGGTATATTACTGACTTCCCTCCACTGCCCTCAACAAAGCTGACCCAGTTACCAGTCCGTTCGTTTCCACCGGGTGAATAGACGGCCCCAGCGTGAAGGTGGGTAGAGTCGCGTAGCCAGTGGGTGGTTGAGCGGGTACGAACACGAATCTTCCCTTCCTCAACATCAAAGCCAAGGCGTAGACGATGGGTACTACCGGTGCTGCTGCCACTGTGGCCAGTGTCCAGGCGACATTGCTGGTAAGGAGCGGATGGAGCCAGGTTGCACCAGGGACTTGAGCCATGTTCAGAGGTGCCTGATGAATTAAGGTGCTGCCAACGCATCTCCAGGTCCTCTGTATCTGGATTGACCCGCACCTGAAAACCTGCCATCACGTCATGCCTGCTACTGTAGAATAGTGTTCTGGTGTGGTCGATATCGGCATTTCGTGATCGCTGGACATTGCATTCATAGGCCAGGGCATCGGCAGCCCAGCTCTCAATGTCGGCTTCGGGGCAGTGGCGGTTGTTGTGCCAGGTGTTTTGCTGTGCTTGAACAGTAAGGTTGCGGCGAATAGGACAGATGGCATATTCAAGGTTCTCGCGAGACTCACTCACAATCTTTCCCACAATAGTATCGCTTTCCGGGTTGATATATGCCTCTGAACTCGCTGCTACCAGGGCACTATCATCACGCTTATCAAAATACTGCACGCCAGAGCCACCCTGCACATCAGAACAGTTGGCACTGTCCTGCGCCTGGTAGACAATTTCGTTCGAGTTTTGGAAATGAGCGCCGGTAATAACCAGGTGAGCGTTATACTCCTGCAGGGCACTGCTGATACCAGTGCCAAGAGTTGTCAGGATATTGTTGAGGTTTATCCACGCCAGGTTCACGCCACAGCTGTTGTTGACACAGAAGCAGCCAAACATGTCGTCTGATGGGGCCTCAGTACTTGATACCCGGTTATCATTGGTGATGAGCCATTGATAGGGTGTGCAGTTTTGCCATGTACCGGGATTACAGCTGATATAACCATTGGCACATACACCGCTGATAGGGTGGGGTGCTTGCCAGAAGTAGTTCTGGATGCCGTCAAAGTTAGTGTCCTGCCGGATCATCAACTGAGCAATGTCACCGCTGGTTTGCGAGGGCACCACGGTGACTTGCAGATAGTCATTGGCACCGGGGCAAGCAACACCACTGACATCGAATGCGGTCTGGCCATCAAGGGTCCACATTTCACCACCACCGGTGAGAGGCCGGAAGAAGTTTCGGTCCATCCGCGACTTGTTGAACCGGGTGTTCTCCTGGCTGCGGCCAATCGCTATAGCTTCTTCAGGGCTCATGTCATCAGTATAGATCGCCCGAAGCTGCTCGCTGAGTGCGCCATCAGATTGAGGGCTATTACTGAACATTTCCCGGAGTTGTTCCTTGGGGCTGGCCAGGGCCACAGCACTAAAACTCAAAATTATCAACCATCCAGCTAATAGCCTGGTCATAGGATAGTCCCTCCTTTCTGAGTTTTTCGATCTGGGAGACCACCGGGCCATCGGTGGAGACTGCGTAGAAAACCCACCGTGGCAGGCTCAGGCGCATGTGGCCCATGCCGATAGGGGTCATGGCGAAGATCTCGCTATAGTCAGGCTTTCTTGATTTGGTGGACTTCATGAGCTCCAGCACGAAGTCGCTGACATCGAGGAGTTTTTCGTCCTTGGCTTTGGGGAAGGAGTCTGACTCAAGCAGGAACTTCCAGCGGGCGTTGTCCATAATGGTTCGCCCGGTGTCGCCCCAGCTGAGGGTGTCAAGCAGCGATTGGGTTACCACGAATGACCCGCCGCCATACTTGCGTATGCGCCGGTACATTTCGTTGACGACCTGCAGCAGGAGCGGGGATTCCCGCAGGAATTGACCTGCTTCTTCGAGCAGGACAATTTTCTTGCGGGAACGGTCGGAGAGGTAAAGATCCATCGTGATGGCGTTAATGAGAATCAGGCTCATGACGCTGAAAAGATCAGGAATACCCTTGATTCGCTGAAGCTCGAAGATGGTGAAATTGTTGTTTTTGATGTTGAGCTCGCTGCGCCCATTGACCCAGCCGCCGTAGACACCATTTTTTGTCGTGGTCCATTTTTCCAGGAAGATACTCAGTAGCTCCGCTTTCTCGGCCATGATCTTGTCCGCGTGCTGCAGTTCGCCACTGTATCGTTGTTTGAACTCTTTGCAGTATTGCCAGACACTGTTCACATCAGCGTCAGGGCCATAAGTTTCCCATGACCACTTCACAGCCATGTCAAGGAGGCTCCAGTATTCATTATCGATCACGCTGTCGTGGGCGAATGCCATCTGTGCGATTAGTGGCACCACAACCTGCAGGTTCTCGTTCTGGTCCTCGGCATCGCCGCCAACGCTGACGAAACCAAAGGGGTTCATGGAGATCTGCTTTTCAAAATCGATGTATTGGCCGCCAACCATATTGCAGGTGTTGCGGTAGCTATCCCCGATATCAATTCCAGTTACCTTGGCCCCGGTGCGCAGGTAGTTCATGATGATGTAGTTCATGAGTACCGATTTACCGGTGCCGGTGTCGGCGGCCACCAGACCGTTGTAGGATTTTGCCCGTGGATCGAAGATATCAATTCCCTGCAGCTGTCCTTTGCGGCCAATAAAGGGAATGACCGGATTCTTGGAGAACGCCGCAAAGTCCGCCTGCACCGGGAGCAGGGGCAGCGCTTGCTGCGTGTTGCACTGGAAGTCGCGCACCATATTTTTGATGATGGACTCATCGGGAATCAGGCCAAAGGGCAGGGTGGCCAGGAAGGTGGGAGTCTGGATATGCGACTCTTCCTGCATTAAGAAGCCGCTGGCCTCCCACAGGTTTTTGGCGGTGGATACGGCATTATCCACCTTTTCCAGGTCCCGGTCATATATCCACATAGTGGGCATAATGCGCACGTAAGTTCGGTTGTGGGCCAGGTCGTCCTTGATAGTGGTGAACTCGTTCTGGCGCTTGCTGAGGGTTTTTGCGTCCTGCTCTGTGGCCTGCTGGCGCACGGTCATAGTGGCCTTGCGGCCAAGGGCAGCATTGATGTTTTTGTGGAAGAAAATATTGACGCTGAGGATAAAGTTACAGGGGATCTGCTGGGTGTCGGCAAAGTAGCCGCCGCCCGTGATTGCCCCCACAACCCCATGCATTTCCAGTGAGTCAATGCTTGGGGCAGGGCTTTTAATCGAGATTCCCCGGAAGTAGCTGCCCTCAAATTGCCCGTCGTGATTCTTGCTTCCAATCTTGATGTACCGGCCTTCAACGTCGATTTCACTCTCAGCAAGCACGATTTGCTTGTTCATAGGAATGGCGTCGTTGTAGCTGCCAAGGGCGGGGCTATGGATATCCTTGTTGGAGTTAAATACCCGGCGAAGCCAGTGCAGGAGTTTCTGAGGCCCCATGGGCTGAGGGTTCATGCCAGCGCCAGCAAGAATCTCCCTGGTCTCTTTGTAGAGCTGGCGAAGCTTGAGGGCAGAGACTTTTTTCTCTGGGAACTTAATGCTCACCGGGCTTCTGAAGTGGCGCACTGGCAGGGAGCTGACACTTGGCAGGCCACGCTTTGACTGACGCAGATAATCGGCCTGCATCTTGGCAATGTTCTGCAGAACCGGATTCTCTACGCTGGTGGTGGCCAGGTAGCGATCAAGCATGGGATCGATATAGTCATCAGCTGCCAAAATAAACTGTATGACGGTGTTGTTTGGCAGCTCTTTTTTGAAAAGAGCCTCCATCTGGGTATAGCTATCATCACCAGCAAAATAGAGTGGGCTGCACTCAAAGAGGAAGCCCACGCTGTCGTCGCTGTTGTACCAGGTATGGGTAGCGCTGTCGTGGGAGATGTAGGGCAGGAATGGGCCAAACGGGTGGCGTGAGACCATGTCCTGGATATCTCCGTAGGTGACACCACCACCATAGGTAGTGCCGAGCAACTTATCAAAGCGGTCAAGGAGTTTGCGGGCTACCATGGCTTACTCCCTGCCCCTGCGCTGCAGGCCCTCAAGTATCCACTGAGCCTGGCCGGTCTGCCAGTAGCGGTAGTGCTCATCAATAAGCGTCGAGCTGCCATTGCGGGCTATGCGCTCATGAGGCACCACATACCCTCGCATGGTGCGGGGTGGCACCACCATCGGGGTGCTCGGCTCAGCAAGCAGGCTACGGTAGGTTGTAAACAGCTCCTCCTTGTAGAGGTCTTCACTCGTTTGAGTTGCCGCTGGTGCAGTTTCTTCTATAACAATGGGCTCTGGCGCTTTCTTGCCACAGGCGCTGATTATCGTCAGTGTGGACAGCAGGATGGCGATCAGTGTGTATCTCATGCTCATACTCCTTTATTGGCCCTGTTCTGCAGCCACTGCAGACGGGCTTTGGTTTCAGCGATGGTGAAGCGCCGCAGATACCGCGTAGCTGTTTCCGGCGCAGTCTTTTTGTTGGGGTGAAACCGCAGCAGGCGGATGAATTTTTGAATCATGGTTCACCGCGTCCGTGAACGTTCGCGGGAAACTTCCCAGGCGTTGTGGGCATCGAGGCAGTTGCCTTCAACATCGGCTCGGCAGCGTGGTTCAGTGGGGTATGGACTCACCATCTTGGCGCAGCCGCTAAGGGCCATAGATGCTGCAATGAAAGCAGCACTGAGTATTAGGAGAGGTCGTCGCATTGTTCTAACTCCTCATTGCAAATTTCCCGGATTTTGAGTTCTGTGCCGGTGGAGAAATGAACGGTCACTCTGGCACCGGGCAGGATTTGAATAGATGGGCCTTGCTGCCTGATCAGGCTTGAGTAGAATTCAGCGAGATCCTCGGTGTATTGGCGCACTCCGGTGCCAAGGCCACCGATCACGTAGTCCTCAAAACTCATATTGCCTTGCTCAGACACCAATCCAGCACCGGTAACCGTAGTGGTAGAGTTGCTGCGATACTCTGAGGCAAACTCACCAAGGCCACCGATAGCGGATACCAGTGCTCCGCGCCATAGGCTGCCGGGAAATGCAGCGAATACCTCACCAGGCAGCCCTTTTTGACCGTCTGCAGCGGTGACATACCCTTTGACGTTCTGGTCAATCACACCTCTGCCGTCATGGGTCAAACAAGACAGAGTCGCCAGCTCCAGATGCACTCGCTCATCAGCCAGGTCGCCGTGGGCACTGGCCTGAATAAAACATCCATCCAAATTTCTCTTGAGGTCATTTGGTAGTACGGTCAGGTCGTCAATTCGCAGTTTGACGATATGAGGATTGCTTTGGCCAGCCAGGCTGGTCTTTGCGCTGGTGCCATTGAGTAAGGTGGCGCGGGCAAAGGAGCCACTGGGCATGTACACCGTGCGCCGCACTTTTTCTTCGGTGATAACCTCTGGCGTGAAGCTGTTCTCAGCTACCCGGACACCACCACTCCAGCGCACGGTGCGCACCGGCTCAGGTGCGGCAGGCTGATACTGTTGCTGCTGGACTTCGCGGGTACCAGGTCGCGGCCTTGCTTCTGGCTCAGGAACTGAAGGGGACGGGGCCGGGGAAATGCCCGGTGGAGGGTAGGCGCTGCCGTCGTGCTGAAGGTAAGGCTGCAGCTGCTCAATAATTCGCGCCTGCTCGCGCAAGGCCTGCAGTTCCTGCTCCTGGGCTTCAATTTTTTCCTGCATCTGGCGCTGGAAGGCCTGCTGGTCGCGGCGCACGTCTGCGAACATATCGTCGTCAAACTGCCGATTAAACGGCAATTCTGTTTGCTTGGTCACTCCGGGGCTCAAGCGCTGCTGGGTTGCCGGGGCAGGCTCTGGTTTGTCAACTGGACGCAGTACATAGCGATCCACGGTGCCGATACTCATACCGATAACGGCAATCATGCCGATAACTCTCCACCGTGGGTCCAGGTTGGCCCATACCTCTTTGATTTTTTCCAGGATCTCACTCATCGCACACGCTCCACAACGAACAGCCTGGTCTGTTCACCCTTTTGCAGTCTGTGATCGACCAGGGAGATAAAGAACGGGTGGTGGGTGAATGGTGGGTGGATGAAGTCACGCTCGGTAAGTTCCACACCGCTTTGCTTGCTGATAATGACGTATTCACGCAGCTGTAAGCCGGTGCCGGGTGCCTCGATGGTGCGGCGGTGGTGTGCGGTGATTTGATCAAACTGGTCAAGGGGCTCTTTGCGCTCATTCCATACTTGCCAGCTAGTGGGGAGGTTTTCCGTATAGGCACGCTCAACGATGTGCTGGGCGCGGTCTACAATATCCAGCTGCCGAAAATCCGCCAGGGTGTTGCGGATATTTTGGAGTCCAGGGTCTCCCAGTCGAATTGTTTGGCCACGGATAGCCTTGGGGCTGGCTACCAGGTGGTACACGTCATCACCACAAATAGCATACAGGTCAGTGGACTCGCTGTAGTGCAGGCGTTCTACTTCGTTGCCAGTTTCATCGCTGACCACGGCATGCTTGAATTGCAAGAATGCCTGGGTGTTCTGATACTGCACTGTGAGGGGTTTGTCATCGGCAAATACTATTTGGGAGACGTGGTCACCGATGGGGCACAAGATGCGGTTTGGCTCAAGGTTTGAGAGTTCGATAGGTGTTGGGATATCTGGCTTGATGGTGGCTGCACTGTACAGTGGCAGGCACAAGAGCGTGAACAGGGTAGCTATGGTGCGTTTCATCGCTTGACCTCCCGGATGTTTGAAATTTCAAAGCGGCCATGGCGTATGGCGTAGGTGATTTCGTACGTCTCCTGCTGGTCTGTTTTGCCGGTGGCGCTCCAGCGTGTGCGCATGCCCTCTGCTGTGATGGTGTCAGGGGTGATAGTGAACTTACTGGGGTAGTAGACGCTGGAAAATCCCATAGCACTGATGCGCTCAGCCAGCTCACCGTAATACTCCTGAGCGGCGGCAAATGTGCCAGGGCTATAGAGACTTGAGAGGGTATTGAACTGGTAGGCGGCGCTGCGTGGGTGGTAGTTCAGTAGTAGATCAAGGGCATGGCGGCCCATAAGCTGCACATACTCAGCGCTTGCGCTACCACCTTCGATCCAGTAGGGCTGGTCAACCACGGTGGGTTGAATGATGGTGCGGTGGGTCTGGCTGAATTCCCGGATGGTGGAGTACGACAGCAGCTGCAGGAAGGCTATTGCCACGATTGCCAGCAGCAGGATTTTGTTTTTGGCAACCACGCGGGCTGTGGAGGAGAGGTGCTTATAGCGTCTCATGGCCTACTCCCGGAACTTTCGGCAGCCGCCGCGTGGGTAACCTGAAAGCGTGCTCAGCCCCAGACGAAAAAGCAGGTGCCGGAAGATTCCACGGGGTTTTGAGCGCTTGAATGGCCGATAGATAAGGAACAGGAAAGGGATAAACAGCAGGCCATATATCGTGGATATCAGAAAGAACACTCCGACGCCGATACCAAGAACGGTCAGGTCGTCTGGCTCCAGGCCGCCGATACTGTACGGTGCCCAGATGTATTTGGGAAAGTTGGTTTGCATAAATTCCTCCAGAGAGTGAGTCAAGGTGGATGCGAATAAAGCCCGTGCGGCAGCGGTACCGCACGGGTTTTGCAATTACATGAGGATGAAGCCCATCCCAGTAGCAATTTCCTCAGAGGCGTACACAACACCCGCACCGACAAATGGAGGAAGCCCAAGGATGAGATTCTTGCTGGCCAGGTAGGCTCCAAAGCACAGCAGGCCCACTGCCACGGTCATGCCGATGAATCCTTGGGTAATGTCGTTGACAAGCAGGTTGTAGACAGGCTCACCAAGTCCACCAGCTGCCGGGGAGAACGCCAGGGAGATGGAGATAAGTGCCAGGATGAGCAAGAAGCTAATGAGCAGTTTGGTGGATACGTTCGAGTTTGCGGGATGCTGCAGTTTGGGTTGTACGGGTCCGAAGAATCTGTTTGTAAAGAATGACTTGTATGTACTCATGGGAGTTCTCCTTGAATAATTGGGGATTGGCAGGCTCAAATGAGTCACTGCAGGTGTTCCAGGATTCGTGCTTGGTTGAAGCCACGGATTACGTCATCGTTGATGATGAATGTGGGAGTGCCGGTAGCGCCGAGGGAGCCAGCAATAGCCCGGTGACTGGACAGGGTGGCTTTACCCTCGTCACAGGAAAGCAGCGTGTCAGGGGTCTGGCCGCTATAGATAGCGTGGTAAGCTGCAGCCGGATCGTCTGAACACAGGATGTGCTCGGATTTTTCCGGGGCAAAACTGCCAAGAAACAACAGGTACTTGGTGACATCTTTATCAGCGAAAAACTGATAACTTCTCAGGCACCAGCTGCAGCCAGGGTCAGTGACTTCAATCACTTCTGTACTGCCAGAGCCAATCTTGAGAGCCATAGGCAAAATGGCATCCATGCTGGCCATGGAGGTAATGTCCTGGCCAAACTCGTCCATGATGCGGCCAAAGATGGTCAGCCTGGTTTCGGGCGAGAAATAGATGATCTGGTAATTTGTCAGGTGAATTTCGAACAGTCCTGGAATGGGGCTGCGCTTCACACTGGAAATGGTAGTTGCAGGATGAGTTGCGCGAAAAACCTCCTCAGCCTGCTCAGGACTCACAACCACAGCAGGCACTGGCTCGCCTGCCGGGCTTCGGTCCCAGGTGAAGATCAGTCCCGCTGATATGATTGCCATGCAGGTAGCGAGAAAAGCCTGCGAGGGCTTCTTCGAAAACAGTTCCTTGAATTTATTATTCATTTGCACTCCGTCAAAGTGATTTCTGCCCGGCGATTCTGCGCGGGGTTGGTGGATATTTGATTGTGATCAGATTGGCCGGTAGCGGATGCCACACTCACACCAAGAGTCGTGAGGTAGGCCGCGACGCTCTCGGCTCTGCGATTGGCTACCCTTTCCTTGGCCCATGCTGGCCCGAAATGGTCAGAGTGGCCGGTGACTGCCACAGAGCCTTGAAGAGAGGATGCAAGCTCCTTGATTCGCTCCTTTTGGGCCTCTGTCAGGGTGAAGCCATTAAGGTCAAAACCCTCGATGGTGAACTTGCACAGCGGAGCTTGCTCAGTTGTGCTTGCTGGCCGGGCAATTGGCAGTGCCTGGATCTGCAGCGGAATCCGCTGGGTAATTGTCAGTCCTTGGGTGATTGTCAGTCCTCCTTTTTTTGGGGTTTGAGTGAGCACGAATTGGGGCACCTGGATCTGGTTGATCACGGTGTCCGGTTGCGGGGGCGACGGATAGAGTTGTTGAGTGGGAGATCTGGCGAATGCCAGCTGTCCGGACATTGCCACGGTTGCGGCAAGAAAAAAGGCTGGAAATCGTCGCATTGGTTCCTCCAAGATTTTTTGGAGGGGAGATATGCCCCTCTATAGGGCATGTGGATCAGGGCGGAAGTTTTCTGGGAAAACCGGGATAGAAGACTCAGGAGAGTGGGCGAGGGGAGGGGGAAGTTTTCGCTGGAAAAAGAAAAAGGCCACCGAAGGTGGCCTGACTGGGAGGGATGATTGCGGGGTGCTACCGGACGAAATCTCGAAAAGGGTTGTTGCGCGTGAAAAGACGCCTGATGCGTGAGCGGTTCCTGATCGCTTCCAGGAGAGCATCAATCTCTTCACCGGTTCGAAGATCGACAGAGCTGCCCTGTTTAATGTTGGTGATTTTAATATGCGGGTCGTGAATTTGTCGGTGATAGTTGGGGCCGTCTTTGCGTGTTAGCGCAGGAGAATGGGCTTTGAGTTTAATGTCTGTCGAATCTGAATTACAGATAGCCAACTCAATCAGCCTGCTTCCTTGTGTGAGAACAGTGTCAGTTGCGTAGCTGTATACTGTAACGCCGTGTATATGAGTGGCTTCCTTAGCGTTACTCAGAAACCTGGAAATGCATGTCCGGTGATTTCCGTCACCCCCAATAAACACCTGGTTGTTGATGGCGGTGAAATACATAGTCGGTTGCTTGCGCTCTGTACCTTCGTAATAACCTGGGTTGCTTATCGCAAGGGGAATATTGATATGCATCCTTTTGCCATTTCTGAGGAGCTCTCCCCATGTAAGGCCAATATAGTCCGGGTGCTTGGTGCCTAATACGGTATGTACGTTAACGCTTTCTTGCCCGCACCAATACGACTCCTTGATGTAGTCCAACTCGCCGTCAGGGTATGGTAGGATTTTTGTGTGAAAAATATCAGGGGCAGATTTTTCAGCCCAGGCTATAAATTCCTCATAGTTTGTGAATACACCTGTCACTTTAATCCTCCTGGATTTTCTATGATGCGCCAGTATTCGCACCGATCTTTTTGGCCAGCTGCAGCGGCGTCATGGAGGCGAAGTCTATCTACAACATCATATAATTCAGCCAATTGCGAAGCTTTTTAAACTTCAACATCTCCTGGTTTATATCCAATAATTTTGTTTTTAATTTGCAAGGCTTCGTATTTTTCCTCAATTACCAATAGTTCTTTTATTTCCTGCCGCGTGAGGTAGTAACGTCCAATAGAGCGCAAACGCTGTAAATAGTGCTGCACATCAGGGTTTTGTGGGTTAATGAGCTGTGGTGGGTAACTTTCCGTTTCCTTGAAATCAGAGATTTTTGACAAACTTAAACTCAATCCAGTGATAATGCCTGAGCATATAAAAATAACCACCACAGACAAGAATACATTATTCATAATTATTTGCGGGTGAAGGAGAGCATACATAACTAAACATGCAAAAGTTACATATACTGCGAAAATCAGGGCTTTTATAAGTCGGTTGTGCGCTTCCATGGTTTTTATGTGGGCTTGAATTTGGGCACCTGTCCAAGGGCTGCTAATATTAAATTCCTGTTTCACTATTTATCTCCTTATATCTCACCCAATGGGTGCGGTTTATGGTTTATGATGGTCCACTAATTCGGTTGCTTGTCTTTTTTGTAGATTTCTGGTGATACTGCGTAATAGCCGGTTGTGGGTGAACTAACTTTAGTATCCGTTCCCAATCCACTTAACTGGACTATTACATAAACCAGAAAAAGCGCTACTGCGACAGCTATTGCCTCAGTCGTATTTTCGAGGCACCACGTATAACAGGCATCACCACCAAACCCGATCCACCAAAGCATTGTAAAATATACACCAAGCATTCTTAAAAAGTGACTTATACCATTAAATGGTGGATCTTCCGTGTAAGAGGAAGCTGCCATTCGTATTAAAAGCATTATAGTTGGCACAAGTAATACGGCTAAAAGACCAAGCATTTTCACAAGATCAAATACCATAATTACAAAAGGCACCGATGGGGTTGAGGTTGTAATCCACAGAAAACCGCACAGCAAGATATAGAATGTTGATTTTATTCCAAACACCCTATTCTTGCCAAAAATCATTAAAAGCTCTTTTTTCATAATACACTCTCTTTTGTGTTAAAGACTAAAGTTCGCCTCTACCGCAGGGTCTGCAGATGATCCAAATATTCTCTTTGAAGATTCATATCGCCTTTAGGGTCACCTACAATAATCTTCCCATCACGGATATCCTGTATGGTTTTTGCGTCTAAATCCGTTACATTCCTAATGCCAGCTTCTTCCACCTGATTAACTAAGGATTGAATTTGCTGTGCAGTAGGTGAAGCACTACTTCCAGGATACGGCAACATATTGTTCTTGGTCTTTCTACTCACTTTGTGCCTCCTGATAGCGTTTACTGCGCTGTGCTGGTTCGCTGCTCAACTTGTTGCATCCAGGTAGCAGATCATCGAAGCGTTCACAGCGTTTTGTTGTTGGATTCCAGTAGTAATCATCAAGGTCGCAGGAAGGCTGAAAAGCGAGCCACACCTTGAATTTTTCAATGAGTTCTGCACCAGTAATTTCACTGATATTTTTTACATCAACTGCACTCTCTTCTTGATGTGTTTGATTCTCACCGTCCTTATTAAAGAGACCCGGCACCCTTTCTTCAGCTGTAAACAGTAAAAACATTGCCAATGCGGCGAGGGTAGTTAAAAAAGCCTCACCATTATTTCCATAAACACCCAAAAGAGCTGCTGAGATCAATAGCGGAATGAAGAGATATGGCATAACCATTCCAATCCATTGGCTTGATTCAAGTGGGCTTGTGTGCAAAAATATCATAAGTAATACAATAAAAACAAATATTAATGCTGAATGAATATTCATTATAAATGACTCCTTGTTTTATACGACTATATTGGAGCATATTTTCGCATATACCTCTTTAGCCTGGGCCTGTTTTTCACGTTCAGGAGCGGCACTTATCCATGCCCTAGCTGCCCTATACTCCATAATCACCAGTCCTCTCCCCTGGGCGAGTATCTGGGCATGGTAGGCCGCTACCGCAGGATCAGAGAGAAACTTGCTGTACTCAAGGCATTCCTCTGGGTGCTTCTCCGGGTCGAGGGGATCAAACAAACCAAGATAACGATAACCCCTTTGCGCGATTTTCATTGAGAGAATTCCAGGGATTGGCGCTACGATTAGCGCTACAAAGAAGGCGTAAAATGTCGGCACTAAATACACTATAGTGCCGCTACTAATTAATACTGAAATACAGACAATAACGGCAACTACGATGCGCAGCAATAATCGTTTTTTTGCACGATCAAGCTCTGCCTGAGTGGGTGGTTGGCCCTGTATGTTGATGGGAATATTTCTTTTTGACATAGATTCTCCTTCACGCCGCCCTGGTGAGGGCTTTCAGTATATTGCTGGCTGCCAATGGCGGTACTGCATTACCTGCGAGATGCACCGTCAGGCGATGGCTCTTTGGCCGCGCTATATCTGCCGGAAATGATTGTGCTGCGAGACATTCATCTGCAGTCAGCATGCGCATTCTCTCTCCATCCACTACCGCCCAGCGGTCGATGGTTGTAATTGTCCCAATGGGACGGTTGAGGCTTCTGCCGGTTAATCCTGAGCCGGATTTGTAATACGGCATAACAAATCGTTCACCGTACTCTCGGCGGCCATTTGCTACTCTGGCAAGCGTTGCGGCTGCGCGCGTTGGGCGAAGGATTGGTGACCAGTTTCCTGCGCTGAAATCAATAAATGATGAGGCAGGCTGGTGATTTTTACTTGGGAATTTCAGGTGAAGGGGTACGCGGCTACGGGTGCAAACAAGGAAAAGCCTTATGCGATTCTGCGGCACTCCGAGGTCAGCGCAGTCGATTACGTGCGGGGCCAGCTGGTAACCCAGTGCGTTCATTGCACTTGCCCACGCTGGGTACAGCGTCCACTGCATGAACTCCGGCACATTTTCAACGATCACAAATGGGGGGCGATGGAATTCTGCCGCGCTCACCACCGCCCAGGCGGTTGACCGGCTGGCATCATGCTTCGGATTGCCATTGTCTTTGCCCCGCGCCCTGCTGTGTCCCTGACAGCAGGGGCTGGCCAGTAGAATATCATGACTGGGGACCTGCTCCCAGTTAGCCTGGTGAAGGTCTTGGCAGGCATGGGCTGTGTCTGGATGGTTTTTGGCGTGCCACTTGACGGCTTCCGGCCAGTGGTTTGCTGCCCAAAGGATGTGGATACCTGCCATCCTTGCACCGGTAGACCAACCGCCAAGGCCAGCGAAAAGGTCAATGGCGTTCATTTACCACCCCAACTCGGTTTTTGCGAATCTACTGAATCCGGCCACTTCGTATTCGGTCGGCTCAATTTCCGTAACATACTTCCGCAGCCGCTCCTCACTCACTGATCCTGCAATTTCCCGCCAGATCACACATTCGCCGCGCTGGGCAACAATCTGCAGGGCTACGCAGATTCCTGCGTAGAAGTCTTTTTCGTTTTGTTTCACCATTTATCTCCTTAAAAAAGCTTTATGTGAGGATTAACGTTGACGCGGATGCAATCTGCCAGGCGGCTAATCTTTGCATCTACATCAGTCACATTCCGGGTGCCTGCTTTTTCAGTAAAACCAAAGCAAAAGGTATGTCCACTTTCGCTGTGGTGGTGGGCAATCAAGTGGCTAACGGAAGCATCAACCAGCTGCCCGTCACGCAACACCGCTGCAGTACAGGTATCTGGTTGTGGCTCTGGGCACATCTGCCCCGGACGGCATGAGCAATCCATTTCAGCGTTAATCAGACCGTCGTATCCTGATTGCTCAAGATTTGTTTGCACAAGTATCTCAAGGGTGATTTGATTCAGTTTAAGGTTAATGGCGACAGGGCTGCAATTTGTCCGGTATCGTTGCGAAACTGAATGCCAGGTGTAGTTCACCATCACATTCACTCGGAAGTGTTTGATATGCGATTGAAAATCTTCCAATGTCGCGGACGTATGATCAGCATGCATCCAACCGAGCTCCGGGTCGTAATAGGCCCAACGTTGGATTGATTGAAAATCAACTATTTTTTGCTCAAGTTCTATTTTCATTACAACTCCTTCTCAGTCAAAATTGCCGAGGAAATCATCTGGTGGTCGTGAGAGAGACTCCTTTTGCTGCCCTTTACCGAGAGCAGGGAGATTGTCTTTCGATAGTGTATCGTCAGTGGTGACCAACTTCTCTGATGAGCCCACTGCATCAATTTTTGCTCCAACTGCTTTGAGTATTGCTTGCCCTTCTGCTGTTTGAGAGCCGTAGCGGATCAGGCAATTCACTATCAGGCTCCGTGCGTGGTACGGAGCCGAAGTGATAAGAGTGTGCACGTCAGGGTCGAAGGTGTATTGCTTACGCATCGACATTCTCCGAATCGGAAATGGATGCTATCAGTACCTTGTAGAAGCCACGCGCATTCGCAAATTCAGGTGATTCTGGAATGACAATGCTTTCCTGCATTTTTGTGGGAATGTAGTGCTGCAGGTAGTGGGCGACGCCACCGGTAATGACGATTTTTTGAGCCTGGGCAAGTTGTTGGTGGTACCCATCCTCCAGGCTATGCAGCAGGTGGGTGGTATAGCGCTCGACAATTTGCCGAATTGGTTCTTCCAGACTGATTTCCTTGCCGTACAGGGAAAGCTTTTTAGAGATAAAAATCTCCTTGATCACCTGGTTGGAAAGTTGAATCTGGTGCCGGTCTGAAATAAAGCGTGAAAGCTCACGAATAATCACAGAGATTCCGGCCCGGTCAAACATACCGCTGCCGGATTTGTTTGGGCGTCCTTTGGATATGTGAACGACATCAACAGTGTTGTAGCCAATGTCAACGATGAGAGCGCTTGAAATTTTCTCATTGGTAGTCAGTCGATAGTCGTAGAATGCACCAACACCCTGGGGGTATACCAGTGTGTTCAACTGCAATCGCTCCTTGTTGACCACGGCAGTGTTCAGGCGATTAGCCAGGGCTGCCTTATTCTCTGGGGTGTAATAGGAGACGGGGAGGCCTACGCCAAGGTGAATTTTCTCGTCAAAGTCAAAGCCTGCAGCTTTTATGGCGTGATAAGCCAAGAGAGGTGCGTAGCGGAGCAGGAAATCAATACTGGTTGTCTCAAAAACAGGCTGGCCACTTTCAATGGCATCCTCGCCGACCAGGTAGTTCTGTCCTTCAAATTCGATGGATGTCGGGCCATCCAGATCAACTCTTGCGCCAAAGCCTTCATAGGCGATCGCTGTTGGCGTCTTCAGCATCTGATCTTCAATAACAGTTTTCACATCTCCAAATCCGATGTCTTGGCCAATGCACTTCATAATTGTCCTCCAGGAATTTGCTGTGAGGAGAAATTCCCCTCTAAGGGGTATGTGGGTGAGGCCGGAAGTTTTTTGGTTTTTTTGGCGGTCTGGCTTCGACCTGAATACGGATTGGTGGAATCTGTTTTGTTATTTCCTGCTTTACTGTCTGGCGAGATCATGTATTCCTGCAGAATATCCCCACTACTTCGACAGTGTTGTGAGATTCCCGGATTTAATGACAAATCAAAGTGATGAAGCGGTATCTGGTGCTGATGATATGTTAAAGTCTTCATTGTAGGTAATGCTCTGTGATCGAGCCGCGTTCATGGCCCATTTCCTGGGATACCTGGACTAGAGCCTGTTCATAGGGTTTGCCCTGGCCTCCTGTAAGTTCGGCCATTCGGTTTTGGGCAAAATTCCACCGGAGCCCATGGCTGCCGGTGTATTTCTGGTTGCTGTGCTTTGCGGCAACCTGGAGGGCACTGCGGTAAAAACTGCCTGAAAGGCTGAATGTTTCCTTGTGTGCAGCCCCTATGGCCTCTTCAAGCTTCATGTAAGTGTTTTCAGAGAGCTGCAGCTCGCGGATTTTGCCACCCTTGCCCTGGACGGTGACGGAGTTACGATCTGGGTTCAGTTGGGAGGCGTGAATCGTTGAGATTTCACTGATCCGCGCTCCGGACTCCAGCTGCATTGAGGCTGCAAGCTGGAAGGTGCCGCTGAGGCTTTCAATGATTTTACCTGGCGCCTCGTAGGCTCTGGTTTCAGTTGCTCGCTCAAGCACTCCTCTGGCTTCTGCTCGCATCAGGGCTATAGTGTTGCTGAAACCGTAGGTGCCGGGATCATGGTTCCCGTATTGTTCGCCCAACCTATCGAGAGCCACTTCCAGCTTCTGAAGAGCGGAGCTGTATGTGGTGAATGAGTTATAGGTCACTCCCGCCGCTATTTTACCTTCAAGAAAAGACTGTACGTGCTCTGGGGTGATCCGCTGCATATCGCGAATCTTGAATTCAGAACGCATATACTGGCCAAGCTCACCCCAGACGCGGGTGTATTCATCCCGAGTGCGGTGTGAGTGGATTCCAATTTGTCTCCCTACTTCATGCCATCCTTTTGCCCCGTGAAATCGTGCGACTTCTTTTGCCTGGTGTTTGGATGTCCCGACGGAATCAACCGTCCGGAAAAGGGATTTCACTTGTTTTTGCACGCTGCCATGCATGGCTGACCTCCTAGAAATAGCTCTATAGGCTATGTGGATCACAGGGGAAGCCGATTGTTAAGACTCCTCAAGCGCTTCGTCTCAGTGATTTTGCTGCTGGCGCAGCAAAATTCGGTCTGAAACACTCTCTTTTTTTGTGTGGTAGAGCCTCCACGCACGCCGAATAGAGTATTACCCTTTTCTTTGCAGATGTTTGGGTTCACCTGGCAAGTTTTTACTGTGGTTATCTGCGCCACACGCTGAGAAGGGGCCACCTTCATTCACAGCGATTCTTGTTCTTCATTTTCACCTCACAATTCTTGTTTCTTTGCATCCAGCTAATGCCAGTGCTTCTATTGGTACATTCCCACAAAGGTTACACGCTCAAACACAAGCAGCACGCCACTACAGTATGCTGACGCATACCGTGTGCAAACAGGCGGATTATGGTGCTTTATTGAGTTGATCGTGTTTTTGGGCTGAAGGGAATGGGTTTTTGATGATGGGCAATTTACTGACTGGCCATGCAGCACATGGAACCGCAGCCATCCGGCTATGGAGTACATAGAACCGCGGATTGCAAATATGCCAATAGGGATAATGACGCTTCTTTGCAGTAAAAACGGCAACCTGGCGTCAAATGACAGTAAGCGAGTTTCACTTACTCAGGGAGAAGAATATCTTTGGTTCACTTTCTGGCCATGCAGGGCATGGAATCGCAGTCGTCCGGCTATGGAGTACATAGAATCGCGGAGTAAAGTGAAAGATAATCTTGAAAACCTGCGAGTGCAGGCGAGACCCAGCTAAGGGCAAGAATAATGCGTAGGTGTCATGTTACGCAAATCCGGGAATTTTTCAAGAAAAACATTGCACCACCTGTTGCACGGCAGCTCAGGAAGCAGTCTTAGAATTTTTTGACCATATTTTGAAAAAATTTTCCTTTCATGGCTCCTTCCGCTCTGCCCCACTTATGTAGTCCACTTTTATTCACTGGCTGCAAGTTATCCATGCCGGAGCGCGAAGCGCGAACAGGAGCACAGAAGCTCTATACTTCAATGTGCTCCGTGGTGTGGATAACTTGCAGGCGCCGCTGCCGCGACTTTCCCACACCATAGGGGCTGCAATTGGACTTATGAGCGGTCCTTGCTGCCCCTTCACCTACGGTGGGCATGGAAAAGTCGCGGCGGAAGCGGCGTTGGGGAGGTACTCGCCTCTAATATGGCGAGGTATGTCGTATTTGGGCCATTCTGGCCCCATGCATGGCATTATCCACTCTTCCCACACCACCTGGGAGCTCTTCTGAGACTTCTACTTAGGTCTCCATGGCTCCCATTGCCGCCTTCGGCGGCAGGCATGGAAAGTGTGGATAATGCCTGGCCTCGGCTGGGCTCGGGTGAAGGTTGTCATTGGTCTGGGAATTTCCTGAATTTCGGCTCCTTCGTCGCTGGAAATTCGCAAAATTCCCCACCAACAACGTCCAAGAATCCCCGTTTAGTGACTGCGTCACTAAACGGGGATAAAATCCGCGCCGATGCGCTTCATAAGAGAAAAAGCAAAGAGATCGCTGCAATACGAATATTTTTTACAAATAAATAATTTTTATAGTAATCATGCAATGATTTTGTTATTTGTAAAATAATCAGTATTTTGCGATATGGCGGTTGCCAATTCCGTCCAGTTGCTTCGCAACTGACCTTCAATGGCAACCGAAAAATCACCGGAGCAAGAGACATGGAACCGCAAGAAAAGACCATCGAGAAGCTATGTGGTGTCCATCGTAGGCAGTGGTCTAAGGCCATGCACTACTTCAAGACACAACATTCAGAGGCACTTACCGATATATTGTGCAGACAAAGCCGTCTCCTGGCAGAGCCAGGCTTTGTTGCAAACGCCGGTAAGCTTGACGCCTCTGGCCCAGAGGCTGCCATGGCAAGCCTACTGCTAGCTATTAAAGAGTTCAAGGCTGAGGTCGCTAAGGCCAAGTTTGCGCTTTCGCGCAAAGGGCCTGCGCACCCTCTTGAAGTCAGGCGAAACGAAGTGATGAGCTACATACAGGCAGAAAACTGGAGGTCTAAGCAAAAATTCAAGTACGCAAAGATCATTCAGCATTTTGCGTATATCACTGACTTGAGGGAAAGTGGTTGCTCGTGGAGGGAAGTAGCGAAGCGATTGAAGTCCAAAACCGGGCTGACCGTGTCAGGCCCTTACCTGATTGGAGTCTATAATGAGTACCTCTCGGATAAATCTTGATGAGTCTTTGGCTAAAGCGACTGGACTGAGCGCCAGTCGCTTTCCTGATGTGCTTCATCGATTCTATCGGATGGGCTGGCAGGATCAGGCTCAACTACTCCATGAGTCTCGGCTGCTCGCGGCTGATCGCGAATTTATCAATGAGTGCCAGGCGCAAAACCTTACGAAGGAGCAGACCAGGACGGCAGCTTTGCTGAAGGTCAGCAAAACATACCGCCCTGGTGCCGGGTTTATCAGATCCTCGACGAGTAAGAAGAGGAGCCCTCGCAATCGTCCCACTCACCCTTCCCGTGTGTTTTTACAAAAACACCTGCCTGTGATTGAAGAATTAAGGAGTCAGGGGCTTTCCTGGGAAGCTGTTCAGCGGTATTTCATCACCCATCATAAGCGCAAATTCAGCATCAGGCTTCTTATCAGTGTCCATAAAGGCCGCAATCAGTAGTTCTCTCCACCTACTTTGATCAACCATCAAGCCGAATTACCATCTGCGTGGTAACTCGGCTTTTTTTACAATTTTTTCTGATTTCAGATTTTTGAAATTTATTTTCATTTAGCTGGGACTTCCGCTCTGTCCCATTGTATTTATGTAGGCTATTGCCAAAAACAGGAGTGTCCTTTGCTTTCTGCTGCGGATCTCTCCGGGCTGCGGGCAGCTGGCGGGTACCAGGTGATCTCCTCGGAGCCGTGCACCGGCGCGAACCAATGGCCGCTGCCGGAGAGTCCAGAGTGAGTGTTGATGGACGGGATGCCGGCGGGTACCAGGGGGTCTCCTCCGGGCTGGACACCGGGATGAATGCTGCGGATCTCTTCGGGCAATGGGCGGCTGGCGGGTACCGGGGGATCTCTCCGGAGTCGCGGGTTGCCGGTGGGTGCAGGGGGAGTTTCCGGGGCCGTTCATCGGCGCGAACCAATGGCTGCTGCCGGGGAGAGTCCAGAGTGAGTGTAGATGGTCGGGAGGCCGGCGGGTTCCAGATATTTGACTGAGTGGCGCCGGCGGTGGGCGGCGGGCCCTCTCTGTGTTGTGGGTAGCTGGTGGATTGCGCTTGACTGAACGAGCCTTTGCGGATGATTAAAGAATTCCCTAGCGGGGATTGGTCAGTAGTTTTACGACAATAATAGGTGATTTTCTATTTTTGACAGTGGTTGAATCGTGCCTGTAGCCGGGAAAAATCCTGAGATGATGCAGGTCTAGGAAGGGAACGAATACTACTCCTGAGTGCTACTTGATTGATGCGATCATTGAAATAATCAAGAAAGATCTTGTAGCCCGGCCTGACTGTCGGCTCAAATTCATAATGAATTAAGCGTCCAAAGATACCGCAAAGCCAATCTGCACATTGTACTGTTTGATAGAGATGGCTTTCGACCTGAACCGGAGGCTCAATCAATCTATAACGGGGCTCTACGCCATACATGGCAATTGATGCCGTTTCCACAATTTCGCCACGGAGTACATTTTCCTCTTGTTGATCAAGAATGAGCATGAATTGGGCTTCGCGTTGTTCAGCTTCCTGATCAAGCCTCTTTATGGCTTCGCGCAATACGGAATGGTAAAGTTTTTTTGCGTCATGACCCTCCACCCGTCTCTTTTTTTCAATGCCCACATATATCAAAAATCCGCCCCTATCTCTGACGGCATTAAATAGACGATAGGTTGCTGCCCGGAGTTCATGATATTTTTCCACATTTTTGACGGTATAAAGTTGAGAGCCCTTCTTTTCCCATTTTGCAGGGTGTTTTTTGCTTTTCTGTAATTCAAAATTTAGGAGATTATTTTTCAATTTGAAGAAATAAGTAGAAAAGTCGCGTACCTGGTTGTACGGTAACACAAGGCCCCCTAAGCCAAAAACCGGATGAGTTTTATGTTTAGGGTCTGTTGCACTGATATAAGGGCCAATATGACCAAACTCGTCAAGGTACGCAATATAAAGCATCTTTACCCCAGAAACGCGAAAGCTCGACCATGAATGTCGAGCCTCGGAAGTGGAGCGTGATGTGATTTCTCTCACCCCGCGTCCACGTATAATATCGGCACAATGTGCATACATGTCAAGGGAATTTATGTTTGGTCATATCCCTCTTTTTCCTGGCGAACTACCTCCCTTTCTGATGACAGGTTCATCTTGCTGAACTTCAGCCATATTCTTCACTGGCGGTTTTGGAGCCTTAATTGTCGCACCGGTTCCATTGTTGGCGATGGTCTTTGGCTGCTCTGGTGCGGGTGATGTCTGCTGGGTAGGGGTGGCCGGTGGGTGCAGGGGGAGTTCTTCGGGGCCGTGGGCACCGGGACGAAAAAAAAGCCCTGCTGGCTCTACGCAAATTTCGCGAATACAGCAGGGCTTATTGGTTTCTGTGAGTTTTCCTAATAGTGATTACGTCTTGGTGGTCTTTTCCTTTTCCGGAGCTTCTTCTTGCTCGCCAGCGATCTTGAACTTTGTTCCCTTGAACTCCATGGCCAGCTCCTTGGCCAGGCGCTTATTGGTTTCAAAGAATGCGTCCAGCAGTGGGTTAATTGCTTCCTGGCGTATCCGCTCAGCTTCGGCAAACGGAATTGAGATGCCGGTGCGATCTTTGAATCGGCGCATGAAGAAGTCGAAGCTTGACATCTGGCGGCGTAAGTAGAATGTCTCCGATGTGTTCTGTTCGATAACAGCAGAGTTCGGCTTTGCTGCTGACTCCAGTTTTCGTGCTCTGGTCTCGTCGCGTCGCTGACGCTGTTGTTCCTGGGTTTGTTGTCTGGCTTGCTTTTTGTTGTCATTAGAAGTGGTCATAAAGTTTCTCCTTTTTACGATGGTATTTATATCCAGCTATGCTGAGCATAGGGATGGCGATGAAAAGGCATGCCCCAATTACCTGGAGCCATGCCCCCTGGATGAATACTGGCCTGAAATCGAGTAACCAGTAGTACCAGGCGTGGCCTGTTTGGGTAGAGATGAAGGGTAGCTTCATCAGGTGAGCAATGATGGATGAGAGGGTTTGCGGTGTCAGGATTTTAAAGTAGATGACATGGTAGATGATGAAGATGATCAGGGCTTTGAGCGTGGCTCCTACCATCACGCCTGCCATGAGATTGCGGATAGTTACTTTCACTACGGTACCGCGATAATACTTCCCCACCATAGCTACCAAGAAGGCGTAGCTGAGAGTGAAGGCAAACATCAGGTAATATGCAAAGAACTGGTCATATAACGTTGGCTCTTTTGCGCCAAAAATAGGGATATACTGGCCGATCACCCCAAGGGACAGGGGTGTGAGCAGTGCCATGAAGATAAGGCCCGCAAGGGCCGTTTTCAGGCCAACAAAGAACATGTCCAGCCTGTTGGCTATGGTGAAGAAGTCTTCAGGCAGTGATCCGGTTACTTCTGAGACGCTGAAACGCTGAATATCACTGATTGCATCGATGATATTCTTTGGTGGCTCGCTCCTGCCTGGGGAAGACTGTACGATCACAGGACCTGAGCTGCTCATGATGCCCATACCTCCACCAATGGCTGCCCGAAGGCAAATATCACTGTAAAGATCACGAATATGAAGCCAAGTGCGGGTTGCTTCCTCCTGATCCAGAACCACATGCTTGCAAGCAAGCACATGAGCGCTAAGGCGCGGGCAATGTTGCCCGAGAAGAGATTTTCAAAAATTATGGCCCACATTTGGCCATATTCTTCCTCGTTGACGTAATCAAGTGGGTTCATGATTCCTCCTCCAAGTCGTTTTGTTGTTCAACAAACGGTTCAATCTTCATGATCTCTATTTTCAGCTGCGTGCTGCCGAAATGTGATTGATCAAAGTGGTGCAGAGGAATGGCGTACAGGCTGTTCTTTTTGGCTTTACCTGGCATGTGAATCACGAACTCGCCACAACCATCGAATGCCAGTAGTTTCTGGAGTGTTGAAGTAAGGAAATCGTTAATGTGTTGTGTCTGGTTCGTATATTCCTCTCTCCAGCGCTCCTTTGTGATGGCATAGCTCTCCAGGACCTTTCTCAGTACACCGCTCGAAACAAAGACATAGCCTCCAAAATCAAAAGCGATGGGCTTCTCTGATGTATTCACCTGGAATGACAGGTGCGTCAGGTACTCATGGGCCTTGAACCATCCCATATCCGCTTCGTTAAACTTTTCAGGGATGAGATTTTGGGTATTTTCTTCTGGGGGAGCTGCATTGCTCATGGGTTCTTCAGGTGGACCAGGTATATGTTCAGGTGGGGCCGATTGGATGGGTACCGGATCTGTTTGGACTGGCAGGGGCGTTTCTTCTTTCCAGATGCTGCAGATGTCAGCGATATTGATGATGATTTCAGGGTTTTTATGAAAATATCGGGTCCTGATGATTAAGCAAATGATCACGACGACGCCTGTTATCTGTAGCGCATACCGAGGGCTCAGTTTACCGATGGTCATCAGGTAGATAACGGTGTTGGAGTAAAGAATGACGCCTAGAATTGCCAGAGTTCTACGTGCCGCGATCATCCTTCACCCCTTGAATCTGTGTTGTCATGGGTGAGCACGGATTCACTGGCATCGCTCCCTGGGAACTTAAGCTTCACATAACTCTCTTCGCAGGGCAGCGTGATGCCTTTGTACGCGCCGCTGTATGTAGTCATATAGAACTGGCGCGGCTGCAGCTTCTGCAGGGTATCGGGTTGCAGAAGCGCCTCTTCTGCCTCGCGCATTGAGAAATGGCCGTCACTACTGAGGATAGGCAGGAATTTCCTGATGTTGCCAAAGTGCTCCAGACCATACTTGGCGGTGATTGGGTCGGGAACCCGGAGGAACATTTTTGTGTTGATGTTATCCATGATGGAGTCAGCAAGGGAACGATCTTTGAGGGCTGCTACCAGCTGATTGTAGCTCTGGCAGAATCCGTGTACCCAGCACCCGGCTCCGCCGGCCTTCGCGAATAGGTCGTCAATACCTTGATAAAGCACATTGTGAGCTTCATCGATGTAGAGGCACAGTTCTGGATTGAGTTTCTGGCCGGAAAGAAATAATCGGCCTACATACGCCTGGATCATTGAGATAATGACTTTGCCGAGGGTGTAGCTGGCTTTCCTGGTCATCATAGAGGCAAGGCGAACCACAAAGATCACACCTTTGCCACTGTATAGCCGGTCAAGGATGCGGTTCTCGTCCGTTGTCTGGCCGAGAATATACCCAACTGCACCCTGGGAAAGCTCAGTAAGGGCAACGCGCAAACTGGAGGCAACTTTGCCGTAGTAGTCTGGTGGGTTGCTAAGGATTGCCCGGATATCGCGGGCAATTTGGCGGGCCTCGTCAGAGTCGAGATGGCTTACAGAGTTATGAAGTTCTGTCAGGTCAAGCCGGGATATCTGATTTTTGAGGAATTCAAAATTCCATAGAGCTTTAGTGTTGTCTGCCTCTGCAATGAGAGTCAGCGCTTGAACTACAACCAGGGTGAGTTCGTAGGATACGTTGAAAAAGAACGGCTCACGGCCCACTTCGATACCGGCCACAGTGTGCCCAACAAGCTCCTCGATGATAGACCAGTGCTTGAGTGGGTTGAGCCTGGCTGAGATATCCGGGAAGAATGGGTCAATTATAATCAGGTCATCCATCCTGCCAGTTTCCCTGGCAACCTGGATGATTTTTGCAAGGATCTCCATGTCGCCTTTGGGATCAATGAACCCAATGTTCCTACCGGCACGAATATCCTGCTCAATCATGCCATCGATGAGGCGGGTCTTTCCACTGCGAGTGGTTCCAAAGCACCAGAAGTGGCCACTACGGTGCTTCTGATCAATCGAAATACGCAGTGGCTTGTGCTGCTTTGAAAGGGAAACACCATCACCAAGATAGAGTGGTCTGTCTTTTCGGAATTTACTGAACATGTTGCCCATCCAGTTTGATAAGTATTTGCTCGCCGATCTCCTTGGCTGTTGCTTTTATGGCTTGCCATGGGATTTTATGATTGGTGGTTATGACTGCTTTGATGCCTGGTAAGCGGTATGTGCATTCAAACTGAATGTGGCTGTGATCTTGGTTGAGTTTTTGACGTAAGAGTGCTTCTGGGATGACCGGGTGCTGCATTGAGCACATAACAACACCATCTCGAACGGCTACCGGGTAGACGTGCACCGAGCTATTAATGTCGAGGGATTTTGCCAGGCGGGTTTGGTGTTTAAAGGAGCAGAGGCCTTTTATGTGGATTCCGGGGAGCTCCAGAATGAGATCCCTGGATAGAGTAACTCTCAGCACTCTCGCCTGTAGAATTTGCCGTGACCGCTGCAGTATGCGGATGCGGCGGTAGGAGTGCGTCATTCTTCTGGTAAATATTCGGGACTCATTGAGATGAGAGATTGAGGCGAGAATGGTTTTGAGTACGGAATATGGAATTTGATCGCGGACAGAGACAGTTCTATCCTTGCTGTAAATGAATACATCATGGGGCGGGGCTGGGTTAATGAAGACTGATCGCTTAAAGTGAGCACTCAGAATGCGTTCGGATATGTATAGCACTTCCCAGAAATTCTCCTTTTCGTACATGTAGGCCTCTGCTTGAATGGAGGTCAGGGAATAATCATCTCCCTACAGGGTATGTGGGTAGGAGCGGAAGTTTTGTGCAGGTGGGGCTGGAATTGCGAATTACCTTGAGTGACAAGTAGTTTACTGAATGGTTAAAATTTGCACAGGGGTGTATTGAAATTGCACAGCAATTTATAATGGTTCCAAGTGTAATTTGAACTATAGTGACACTTACACTCTTGGCATGTAACGTGCTTTTATTGTTGTTCACTCTCTCCTTCTCTCATAGAACTCCTTCCTTCGGCCCCCTGCTCCTCCCCTGGCAGGGGGCCACTTCGTTTTGGGCAAAAAAAAAGCCCCGCTGGGCTTGGTGGCCGGTGCGGGGCGGTGTGGGTATTACACGACTTCCTCTTCGTTGAAAAGGAGGGGTGTATGGGATAGGCTTGGTTCTTGTTGGTTGTGGGTATAGGCTCCACTGCCCTCAAACTGGAGAAAGTCGAAGCCAATGACACGATACCCTTTGCTTTCAAGTACAGCGAGATTGTCAGCTGACAACTCAATGCACTCGTAAGGGTTATTTTGTCTGGAGCCATTTTGGGTCCAGGCAGGTGCTACATCAAGCAAGTGCCCCTTACCAGCAGATGGTTCAAGTATTCTGGGGTGCCTTGGGCGCGTTGTGAATTTTGACCACATGTGGCGGGCGAGTTTTGCGGGTGTCGGGTAGAATTGATTGTCTTTTTGCATTGTCAGTTCCATTTCTGGAGGCGCAAAAAAAGCCCCATCGGGGGCTTTGTGCCCCCGGTTGGGGTGTTATGACTTGATTATTTTGACACTTTCTTCAATTGCGGAGTCGATATCGTCTCTGATGAGCTTTTCAGGAAGTGTATTCCCTGAATCTTCATCAATTACGCTGATGACATACTTGCCGCGATTGGCGGTGATTATGACCTTGATACAATCCTTGAGGTTCTTGAATTCAAAGAGTTGAACATGAAGGTCAATGTTCTTCATGGGTCACCCCCTGTATCCAGTCAGCTGCCTTTTGGGCTGCGCTGCCAGCTTTGATGATCATCTTGGGATCACTCTTGAGTTTGCGAAGCCAGCTACCGATGTACGCGGCACTGTTTTCCAGTGTCACGTTCTCGATACGGGCAACGCCACAAAGCATAGCTGCAGCCATTTCAGCTACCAGTTCCTCTTCCGAGTAGACTTCAGAACCAAAGCCATTACTCGCGACAACACCTGTGCGGTTGAGTCGTGAATGGTGGCCGGTGCTGTGAGCCAGTTCATGGAAGAGGGTGGAGTAATACTCTTCTGGTTGCCTATAGTCGCTCAGTGATGGGATTGATACCTGGTCCGTGCTGGGGCGGTAGAAGGCTTTGCCTGGGGCAAAGGAGATGGATGGTCCTTGCTGGTAGCTGGCGGCGATGCGCTCAGCTTCCTGGATAGGATCGTGGTTCCACTCTTCACCTATCCTCTTACTCTCAATACCCTCCGTATCGTCGATATGGAAAACATTGTAGTAGCGGAGGATTGGAGCCCTCTTTTGACCTTCTACCTGGACAACTTCACCTTCTTCCTGGTCCTTGGGGAATTTCCAGAAGACAACGGTTTGCCCTTTGGCTCCCTTTTTGACCTTTCCACCGGCTTCCTGAACTTGTTTGAAGGTCAGGTACTCGCCTGGGGCAAGCAACATGGCGTTGATGCCACGATAAGGCCGCTGGGTTTTCCAGTTGCGGGCGAGGCCGTTTTTGCTCCAGGGCATGCGCCAGGGTATTATGCCTTTTTCCAGTTGGTCGATGATCTTGTTGGTTACGATTTCGTATACAGATATCTTTTTCATGTCGTGCTCCTTATTGGGTGTTCCAAGAGAACGCACGACTCCCCAGCGGGGAGCGTGGCTCCCCGGGTGGGGTGGTTATAAGTTACATTCACAATCTGGGTCGTAGGGATCATCAACCTGTTCACCGCATACACGGCAAAACCAGTCGTCTTCATACCCCTCGTACCCATCGTTATCGGGCCATATAATCCTTATAAACTGCCCGTGGCAGTCAATCTCCTCTGCCGCTGGAAGATTGCACAGGTTCATGACTCACCCCTCAATCCTCATGCGGAAGCATGAGGGTGATAACGTGTTCACCGTTGTCACCTGGGCCACTGTAGGCTTTGTAAGTGACAAGGCGGGCACGGGTGTCGCCTTTTGGTATGCGCTTCAGGCTGAACTTCAACTCTGGGCCGTCAACACGGTTGTTCTTAATGGCCCATGCGGCCATATACAAAACATCCCAGAGTCTACCTGATTCGTCTTGATGTGCTTCTTGTATGTGTTTGCGTGCTTCCTGCTCTGCCTGCTCCTGGGTTGGCCATGGGCCACCGGGTAACTCATTTTCACCATCAGAAGACACCAAGATCCAGTGTCCAGCATTATCGCCATAAGTTTCTGGATCATCGGCTAACTGCCAAGGTATAGCTGGACTCGGATGGCCATTGTCCCATGATACAGCGTCCTCCCAGAGGGCGCTTGTCATGGCGACGGGTACGGTGAACCCAGCTTCGTTAGCGGTTTCTGACACGTCCACAAGGATGCCATCGGCAATGGCTTGAGCGCGGGAGTAAGAGTAGACTGCTTCTCCGAAGATTTCTTGTATGGTCATGGTATCCTCCAGTTGGTTCCGGAGACGCAAAAAGCCCCAAGGGGCTTTGGTCCCCTTGGGGTAGATGATGTGTTTGATTGATGTGTGAGGTGGAATTATTTTCGGTGCGACCAGTAGTAGACGAATCTACCACCAAGTATGCCGATCGCGAGCAAAATAAATGGCGATAACAATGCCAGTATAGGGTTGCTCATAATTCACCTCCTTGGTTCTTTTGGGTGCCATCATCAGGAGCTCTTTTTTCTGCTGTACCTAAAGCATAAAGTATAGCAGAAACAGCATAAAGGCAAGATGTAATGGCAACTGCAAAGGTTATAACAAGTGGCGCTTCTTCAGAAAAGATATCTGCGATAAAAAAACCGGCAAATACCATATTTCCGAGATCAAGAAGTTTTGTCGCCATAATTGTCATGAATTTTGGGTCTGAGTTTCTCCTATGCGGCATAGAATTCCTCCATCGCGTGGAAGTTCTCAATTGCCCATTTCAGCCAGTCTATGATCCGTTCGCCGTGAAGCGAGTGGTACACCTGGGCGGCTTCATGGGCTGGGAGATTGATTCCTTCAAGGAAAAGGGCTTCCTGGAAGACAAAACCGGGGTATGGAAAGAACTCCATGTCCATAACTTCACCTTCCGCATCACGGATGATTCGGCATTCGCCGAGTTCTACTTCAAACATGATGCCCTCCTTGCGGAAGCCATCTTTCACCAATAAGCACTGATCCGTATGGAACGGTGTCAAAGGTCATTCCGAAGTGATTAGAGACGCCATTTATGGTGCGAAAGAAAATACCGAGAATCTCGTGTTTGAATATTTCAACTCGTTTTGTGCGCTTCATCTTTGAATCCTCCAGTTGTTCGCTGCTGCAGATGCGGCAGGTAATGGACCAGGAGGACGCATTTTTCCCCCAAGGGGTACTTTGCGACCCCCTGCAGGGTTGATTAGATAACTTCTAAGGTACTCGGGTTGACCCGGGTACGCTTAACTTCTGCTATCGCTCTTCTTGCTGGCTTCTCCAGTGTGGCAACCACAAGGGCGACTACAGGGAGAACCGCACAAAGCGTAGTAAACATAACAACATCCATGACATGCTCCTTAGAATGTAATTCCAGGACGCACGTATCCCACAGGGATATTGCACCCTGGTGGGTTGGAAATTTTAAAACGATGACTATGTGTGTATCAGGTGCGAAGATGCAGGCTGGCCATACAGGATATGGAACCGCAGCCGTCCGGCTATGGAGTGCATAGAATCGCGGATTACAAAACACCTGAAGGGGTAGAAAGGGAAATGGCGCGTAACTAGATAGCCCAGGCGCATTGTGACAGCAGGGAAGGGTTTATCCTTGCTCAAGGAGAAAATCAAACGACAATACTACTGGCCATGCAGGACATGGAATCACAGTCTCCGGCTATGGAGTGCATAGAATCGCGGAGTGAAGTAGTGTGTGTGATTTTATAAACCTGCAAAGTGCAGGCGAGACCCAGTTAAGGGCAAGAGTGAGAGATGCTTTTCATGGTAGTAAATTTTCTTCTTCTGTCAATAAAAAAATACGCAAAAACATGAATATTTGGCATGGTTCTTGCTCTTTTCTTTAATAATAGCTTTAATAATAGCTTTAGGAGATTGCGTAAAAAGTAACATGGTTTTTTTGCAGTGGTTTATCCTGTGGAAAACTGTTTTTCCGGTCGGCTGAATACACTAAAAGGTCGGCTGAGTACACAAAAACGTCGGCTGAGTACACATGTTAGCCTTAACTAATGCGTTTTCCACAACTTTTGTGGGTTTTAGTGTTGAAATGATGTTGAAATACTGGTTGGTTGCGGATTTACGAAGATGCTGCTGCTTTAATCGGGTGATGTTTCCGGTTATGTGAATAGCGTTTTGCTCTGAAAAATCTCATCACTTGAACTTGTCAATTAAAAAAATCTATATCAACGTAAACTATCAAACTACTCACCGGCAACACAGCGGAGACCCACGACCGGATTACCCTGCTACTGTCAGGGTTTTCTGGAAATTATGTGACAGTAAATACACACTTCACTATTGCAACAACACCGTTGATGATGTAGATTCTTAAGCTACATTTTTGTAGTCCAGTGTGGGCACATAACAATTTAAGGGATGAATCCACTCGTAAAACAGTAGAAGGAGATGTGTATGGGCATGATTCCTCTCCCAAACCATGGCGGCAAGTATGCTCTTGGCGAGCATGATGTCATGTTTCAGGGTGCAGATCGTGAACCTGAGTATTTCAACAGGCCTGGTAAGGGTAATGTGGCGGGTGCTGTAACCGAGTTTCCAGATGAGAATATTCGCCAGGCTACCCGCCGCCTAGTGGAAGGGTATTCCTACAGAGACTATCTGGAGGATACTGGTCGGTGACTCAAGAAAATCAAACCGTGCCAGCTCCTAGGCTTTGCCCTCGGGGGCTGGCTTTTTATTTATATTATTTTGCGAAGTTCATGGAACGCGAGCTTATCTCTTATTTCACGGCGGGTAGAAATTTCCTGGCAACAGAAGGCTTCCTTTTCAAACTCAAGATTCTACTTGATTCAGGGCGGTTTCACCAATCAGAGCTACAGGGGTTCGTTGATGCTGTTCAAAAGAGTCAGTGGAAAATAGAGTCTCTTCATATCAAGATAAACGATGTTGTAGATGATGATAACAGCCGAACCATTGCGCTTGAGTTTACAGATAGTCATAAAAATGAAATATTCCATCTGTTTTACGAGGCTTATACCACCATCAGTCTCTATTATGAAAACAGTAAATACTTCCCTGATCCGCTGACGGAATTTCATAATTTTTTATCGCATATGGTTTCAGCCTGGGCTGCCTTACCTGGGGATAAATGTAAGTTCAGCAGCAACGTGCAGCGTGGATTCAATCACCTTTTTCGAGGGGCGCTGGATATCTATAAAATACTTATTATTCGTGAAATCCATAAGGCCTCCGGGGCATCCTTAAACAAGCTGCGACAGTTAAGGCAATACGAATGTGCAACTATCGGGAAGCGTCACGACGATTATGCCAAGCGCCTGATAAATGCCTACAGAAAGCTGTTTTTCGAGATCGCTGATGGGCCAGACGGTTATAAGCCAACGATAAACGGATGGGTTAAACTGCGAAAACCCTTGGATGAAGAAGCCCAGTTATCTTAGCCTGCTAACGAGCAGTGTTGGATAGTCAGCATATAACTCCCCCCTTGACATCCCCTGACTCTTTTCCTAGATTACATACAGACAGGCCGTGGTGGTAGGAGCGCCCCACCTTAAAAAAAGAAAGTTCCAAACAGAATGTAAGTGGCGGCAGGGGCACCCCACTTTAAATAATGAAAGCCCCAAACAGAGTTACCTGTCGGGAAAGCCTCCTTTATCGGGGGCTTTTCTATTTATGTGGTGAAAAAATGCAGTTAAGAAAGCTTGATTTCTCATTTTACAATGACAACTCTCACCTCGACTTTCGCAATCCCGCTGAGGACATCAATAAAGCATAAAGCTGCCTATTTCACAGTTCATGGTGAGCAGAAGGGGTTAGATTTCTCGAAGGCTCTTTATATCTCCAATCAACAGTATATATCCTCTGAATCATTCAAAATACCTGCTTCGGAGCATTCCAGGTTGACCGGGAAGGCGCACTTTATCGCAACAAAATTCGAGAAGTACGTAGAGACATATATTCAGGCTGCAAAAGCCAATAATCAAAACATCCTATCAAGAAAAGAGTATCGGCACTCCACCTGATCAATTACCATAGGGAACTGGGATTATAAAAACTCCCCAGCGGGGCACCTACTGGGGAGAAAATGGGCGTTTTCAGTGTCTATTCTGCAGCTAATTCACTTGATGATTGAAGGTGAGATACGAGATCGGGGATGACATTATCTTGTAGGCCTAACCGGGCCACTACTTCAATGCCTCCATTGGGTGTTCTTTTAGCTACCATCCAGTTGATTCCCATTCTCCGTTCAAAAATCACATGTTGCTCATTTGTGTTAAGTATTGTGGCAAAAGCACGCGTCCCGTCTTCCCTTGAGAGGAGCACTGGGCCAAGTTCCTCAGTGTTGTACCAGTCGAGCCGCCAGCGAATGTGCTCGTAGTCAGGATTTCCGTATTGGTTAAAGAGTGGTCGCGCAAGTGCATCAACGTTGATGTTGATCAGCGTGGCTGCGCCGGTGTCAAAATTAATGAGAGCAAAATCATCACGTCGCGCTACTCCGATAGTAGAACCAAAACTCCTCACAGCACTTGCCACAGATGCCACAGATCCCTGCTGAGCAGTGTCTGGTTTGTGGGCGAGAAGGTGTCGCGTTTCGAGTACTTCACCTGGTTGATATGAAGTAATTCTCCAGTCTTCAGGTATGGCCACGGAAATAGCGGGCTTTCCAAGCTCATAAATGAAACCATTAAAACCACCGCGGGTCACGAGGAAGCCCCTGGAAAGTGCAATTACATCGTCTCCCACGAATCGCTGACCAGTCACCGTCGTCACTTGCTGTTGCCCATTCACCTGCCGTTGAATAGTGGCAATAGTGATTGGAGGGCTGCCTGTACCTGCTCGCATGAACTTAATAGTTGCCACTCTCCCATCATAAATCATATAGGTTGAGTCACCACTAAGGTTATCAATCCTGATTCGCTCAATATTTCCCTCTGGGTCAAGGTAACGCGAACCGTTGATAATAGGGCCTGCTTTTTGGATCTGGTAGGTGACGGGTTTGTTAAGGGCGGGGAGTTGATTTATTTTATTCATCAACTCATCTTCCGTGATAAACGATTCTGGTTGTTGTAGTTGCGGTGGTTGTTGCTGCTGGAAACGCTGCTGGTTGGCCTGTTGCATGCGGGCTTGCATGAGCTCGGCAAACTGCTGCTGTTGCTGCCGCTGATGTGTAGTCGGGCTGAAGCAGCCCATAAGGGCGAGCGAAGAACTAAGGGTAAGTAAAACGATAATCACTCTCTTCATAGTCTCCTCCTTGCAATTATGATTGAATGTTAAGTAATATCAATCAGTATTGCAATTAAAATGTAACTTTCATATCCCCCCTTGACATCCCCACCACTTTTCACTTATCCTGAAATCCTCACGAAACCATTGGCGGCTATCCGCACCCGTAAGCTGTGGCTTTTTTATTTCTGCCAACCATTATTGGCGGGTTACAGCCGGAAATATAACACCTTTACGGGAATACCGGGGCGGTTCCAATGGACCGTGAGTGCGCCCGCCGTTACGCATACCTGACGGCATACTCAAAACCATTGGAGGTGCCATCATGGCCCAACAACTCTCCTCTGCGCCAGCTGATCCGCTGGCTCGTCTCGAAGACGTTTCCCGCAAGATCGACTTCCTCTCCTTTGCCCTCAGCAGCGACAACATCACCGAAATCAACGATTTTCGCAGGTGCGGCCTGATGCTCATCATGCAGGATATCCGCGATGATATCCAGGCGTCAGTCATTGATCTGCTCCCTGTGGTTTCCAGGGAGGTGCGGCCATGAGTGGCACCAATCTTCAAACTATCGAATTTAATTACGATGGAATACCTGTTCGCACAGACATTGTGGATGGCGAACCCCTGTTCAACGTGAATGATCTGTGCACTGCGTTGGAACATACAAACTCCAGAAAAGCGCTTAAAGACTTGGTTGACGCCGAGGACGTAACCGTACGTTACACCCTTTCGCCTGGCGGTAAGCAAAAAGCAAACTTCGTCACTGAATCCGGTATGTGGGCACTGATTCTTGGGAGCCGCACGCAGGCGGCCAAGAAGGTGAAGCGCTGGGTCACTTCTGAGGTTTTGCCCAGTATTCGCCGCCACGGCGCGTATCACAGGGATGATGCCGAGTTGCCGGGGTCGGGCAGCGCTCCAGGTGGAGGCGAAAGCAAAAGCAATGAGCCGCCGCTGATCATTGAGTGCCGGACTGTTGGGAGTCGTTCGACAAACACCGTGCGTGCTCGGAATCTGTACGATGCGCTTGGAATATGGGCTGCTCACCGGGTCAGTTATGATGAATGGCTGGCGGGGATATTTGAGCAATATCGTGATGTGTTCAAGGTCAATGTGGATTGGGTGCAGCGTAATACTCCCAAGAGTAAAACCTACCCAGGAATGCAGACCTGGTTTTCGGTGGCTATGGCTCAGGTGATAATCAGTCAATGCGATACGCCGCAGGCGCAGGCCATGATGCGCTACTACAACATCGACATTCCCGCTGGTAAGGTGGACGAAACCGCCAAGGTGAGGGCACTTCCTGTATCTATGGCTTTGTATGTTCCCAAGTACTGCTTGCCGGCGGTGGAGACTATTATCTTTCACGGGCAGCGGGAGTATATTCGATACGTCCAGGTTGATCGCAAAATCTGGCTCCATGAAGTTGATGTGGCCAAGTTCACGGAATCCAATTCAGTTATGCCGAAAGTATGGTTTCCTGAAGCGAATCGGAGTGATGCTGAGGTGTATGTGCCCGGCGTTGGCTACGTCCTGACTACATTTGTCCTGGCCGCTGATATTTTCGAATACGGGAAGAAGTGGATGGATGGACCGGTGCGGGAATTCTGCGACTTGCTCGAAGAATGCAGGTTGGTCGAACGGGATCTTCCCTATGAAGTGTTCGGCAGTGCGATAAATGAGGATCAGCAAAAAGAGGCCGTGAAGGCCATGAAGGAACGTGTAATGAATTTATGCGTGCCGCAATCTGCTGCTGAAGATGTTTTTGCTGAGATGGCAAAGATAATCCGCAAGCACTTCAATGTTCAGTTGCTCAGTGATGTTCCAGCCTGGAGGTTTCGTGAGCTCATGAGTTTGATACGGATGATGGACTTAACCCATGTGAGCCTTGTGCGAATGACCATCAACAAAGATACTCCTCCCTGGATGGAGGGGCTTAACCGAAGGGTGAGCGCCCTGGAAGATCAAATGGGTCAGGTGTTAAAGCACTTAAACTACATGAAGAATCATGAAGAGCAGGGTAATGGCGGCTTCACGGCTGACAGTGTGGCCCAGCTCCTCCGCGCAGTGACCAGGGGGTGATGTATGGTCAGTGTCGTCGAAGCAAGAGGAATGAGGTTGACACAGGGTATGCCGGTCAGGAAGATGCCGCTGATCTGCCGCACTCGCTTTGGAGTCTATCACCTGCAGCAGCGGGGTGAGTATCTTGAGTGGCATTGCCCGGAGGAAGGCCACACGCTGGCGCCAAGGATCAGCAGCGTGGAGAAGATGGAGCGCTATGCCCGGATTGTGTTTGGGAAGGCTGTGGTGGAGGGAATTCCAGCGAGCTGAGTGTGAAAATTTTCTTTGAAATTCTCTTGTGATTCATTATAACCAAAACAACGGAGGTGATTCATGGATAATAAGATTAAGGGTTTACTGGTAAGTGTTGCCGGGGTTGTTTTGTGGTTTATGCCACTGAATCAGTTTGTTTGGAGGGGTGTTGGAATGTTTCAGACAGGGCATCATGTGGGTGGCATCGCCTATTTGATGCTGGTTGCAGCTATCGCCTACGGTGTTTTTTCCTGGATCAGACAAACTGTGCTTCAGTTGGTAGCCGGGGGGGGTTTACCTGGGCGTCGCTTTATTGCTTTGGTTTAATTTTGGCTCAAACGCTGCCTGGGGTTTATACGCCACGGTGCTTGTTGCGGCAGGAGCTGTGTGGCTTGGGTATCGTGAGTATAAATTAAAAAAGTAGATTTTTTCCTCAAATACCAAAAACCCCGGGTGCACATCGCGGCCCGGGGTTTTCCTTTGAAAGGACGGGATAGAGGTTCCCGGAATTGCGAATATTGATGAGCTCCAGGATGCTTACTGCAACCTGGGGCTTTTTTTATTTCCGTAGACTGGATAGCAGAAGCGCTTCCATGGCTTTCATGGCACCGGATACCTCTGCCATGGCTGACGTGTCGCCATTTAATGCCTTCAGGAAGAGCAATGCGAGTTGCTGCTTTGGGCCTTCCTTAAGGGAAGAGAGTAGGAGTTTCGCAGATGCGGGGTCAATGCGAAGTGAACCAGCAAGCAATTCCTCGATAGATGCATTATCAGAGTCAATTTGTTGATTGGCTGGCGACCTTTTCCCTGTGAGTATCCAGTGCAGGTCAGTGCCCTCAACTGTATTGGCAATTTTAATAAGCAGGTCAATTGTCGGGTTGCGTGAACCTCTTTCGATGTCGCTGATGATGGTATTTGATGTGCCAAGCAGTTTCGCGAATTTCACTTGGTTTAGGTTGAGGCCTTCGCGTAACTCTTTCATTCTTCGTGATATTTCACTCATTTTATCCTCAGTGCTTGACATAGATTTAGCGATATGCGAACATCAAAATACGCAAATACATAAATATTACGCACTGGCATAGTGCAATACTCGAGTGAAGGGAGAATAACATGCAATCTGAAGAATGGAAACGAAAACGCCGTGCCCATATAGCATTTGCCTTGTCGTTACAAGGCGAGACGCTTACGAGCTGGGCAAAGAAACATGGCTATACGCGCTGTCAGGTTACCGATGCTGTGAACTGCAGAACCCGCAAAGCTGACATAGAGCAGAAGCTGCGAGATGAGCTTGGTGACCAGGTGCCGGAGTGGTGTTTCAGGAAAGTTGAGAAACGGATGCAGTATGTCTGCGCACCATAGGAGGAAGAGATGTCCACTCTGAAAAAAAGGGATGCGCTGGCCGCAAGTTTGGCGACGGGGGCCAGCGCAAACGAGAGTTGTACGGTAGCACAACACCCGGAAACAATTTACCCAAATGCTGCGCGAATTGCAACGAACTGGCATCGGGTGAATGCGTTCATCAAGCGTCGTGAAAAGTGGCTTGAAAAAGAATTTCATAAGAGGCGACTATATTTTTCCGGATTGGAAAAAGAAGACTTTATGTCGATAGCGACCATTACGGCATACGAGGTTCTGATCATAAGGGAAGAGCCCGAGCAATACTTCAAAATGGCGCTTCATGAGAAAGTAAACATCGATTACAAAGCAAACGAGAAACTTGTTGATAACAACGAGTACTTCGACAGAATCATGCATCAAAGCGGCGCAAATGAGCATGAAGAGCAGGAGAGTTATCAGGAAATGCTGGAAGTTCTCTCAGGCTTAATGCCAGCTCTTGAACAGGCGATACCAAAGAAGAAGCGAGAGATTCTTCATAAACTCGAGAACCTTCGGAAAAGCAGTATTGAGGTATGTGGTCCGGCCAACTTGTCGGATCGACGCATTCGGCAAATCCGGGATGAAGCAATCAAAATCATGCAGGATGAACTGGAGCGCTGGTGGCTCCACTTTACCCTTGAAGCCCCATTTCTGCCATTCTTCGAAGATGAAAATGAGCACCTTCTAAATCAGTTTTCAGAAATCGCGTGGCTTTGCCAAAGAAATAAACGCAAACAGTTTGTGCGCAAGCATGCACCACGGAAATCTAAGCGACCGAAGGTGAACGTATGAGCTTGTGGGCTGCCATGAGTAAAAACTCACCTGAAGTATGTCATTTGATCAAGTCACGACTCCTGGATAGTCCACCTGATTCGCTGGGTTGGAGGATGGGAGTTGCCCAATGGGCGCACGGTATCATCTTCACGGATCTTTGCAGGTCAGGTTTGTTTCAGGTATCTGAAGACAAAAAAGGAAGAGATTTTCGCATTGACGAATCGATACCCTGCCAGTCAGGCTATAAAGTCAAGTACACGGGATATAGGTTGAGTCAATATGATCTTGACGTGCTGACTGTGATAATTTCGTTGCTGCTGCCATATCGAACTGGAGAAGTAGTGAAGGTGAATTTTACTAAGCTGGAATCGCTTTTGGGAAAAAAGGGCGGGGCTGGAAGGGAGAGAATACGTCAATCACTGAAGCGAATTAATAAATCGCACATTGAAATTGCCTATTATGAAAGTGATCTAAAAGAGCCTGTTCGGGAATTTTCAGGTCATATCATCGAGTCGGTTGAGATTGAGTATAAGAGCTGGGTGCTCATTCAGGCAAGCAGTGGGATGGAGCGACTATTTGTAAGCGTCATGCCAATGCATGTTCGTTATAAACTCTCACGAGACCTATCAAAATGGCTCCTCATGTACTGGAGCACTCACCGAGAAATCTATCCAATCAAAATCGACAATGTCTGCAGGCTGTGTGGCTCAAGAACTCAGCGTCTTGCGCATTTCAAGGAGCTACTGAAGAAGGCATGCAATGAGTTGATTGATGCGGGTTACCTGGCTGGATTTCAGTTTGAAAACGACGTGCTGCATGCGCAAAGAGCAAGGGGAGGCGGCAGTGATGCAAGACAAGTTGTTGCCGTCTGAGTGCCATGTCGCTTCATCGGACAAGGGCATGCCTGACCAGTTGATAGGAGTAAACCAGATTGCTGAAATGTTGAGTATAAGTAAGGACTTTGTCAGAAAGCTTGATCGAACTGGTGAAATGCCAAAGAGCCTCAAACTCGGAAGGAGGAGGCTCTGGAAAGAGTCCGAGATAGAGGAATGGATCGCACGAAAGCTTGAGTCCAGGAAGTAGTGAAGGGGAGTTTTATGCAAATGCTCGACATTCAAGGCGTAAAAGCGGCTATTGGAAAACCTGGGATGAGTAGCCAGGCAATTTACATGAAAATTCAGCGGGATAACTTCCCAAGACCTGTTAAGATTGGTAAAGCATCAAGGTGGTCTTTGGTCGAAGTTAAACAATGGAAAGCAAAGAACCATCAAGGAGGGGCGAAGTGAGCACAATAATCAACATACAGGGCCAGCCGCCCACTCAAGCAGAATTGGATGCAGCAAAAAAACGATTATTGCTGCGCATCGTAGTTGCCGTTATTGTCTGTATTTCAGTATTAATTAGTAGCGGCACTATAGTGTATTTAGTGCCGACATTTTACGCCTTCTTTGTAGCGCTAATCGTAGCGCCAATCCCTGGAATTCTCTCAATGAAAATCGCGCAAAGAGGCTATCAATATCTTGCCTTGTTTGATCCCCTTGACCCCAAAAAATACCCAGTCCAATGCCTTAAGTATAGTGAATGGCTCTCCGATCCGGCGGTAGCGGCCTACCATGCCCAGATTCTCCTCCAAGGGAGAATACCGGTACTCTTGGAGTGTTTGGCAGCCGAAGCGTGGGTAGAAAGCGAATCTGAGCGGGAAAAACAGGAAGAAGCCAAAGCGGCTTTTGAGAGAATTTCCACTCCGGAGGGGAAATAATAAATGCGAAAATACAGAAATGCTTTATTGATCATCGCCGCCATGGCCGTGGCGGCAGCGGGTGTCGGGGTATCACTGAACGTTCCACCTGGTGCCCGAGAGAATGTCTCTAGGGCTGTTGTAACCACCAGTAATTATATTACAATGGTGGTCACGTTAGGAGTGTATAACCCAAGAGAAGTTCAAGCCTGGTACGATTACATCGACAGTCAGCTAGAGTAAATGGCGAAGGATGACCCTTATTAGTGTGAATTATTTTAAGGGGTATTTTTAGGGGTATAAACAGAGTTGACCCCAGTAAAGTATCTTATTTGCTGATAGATATGCGCTTAAAGTGACTGATACCTCTTCCGCCATTTCAGTTTTTACGCAAATCAAATTCGCCCCTGAAATCTTTGTTTCAGGGGCTTTTTCTGTTGTTTATCATGTGATCAATCGGATGAAATTTTTTCTTGTTTGATCTCAACTTTCGCACCCCCGAAACGGGAGGTTGTCGGCGCCGACCCTTATGCCATGCTGGAATGGCGTAAAAGCGGCCCCCAGTGCTGTCTTTTTCAGCCGTTCGCTTGCCTGGAACTGGGGACCGCAAACAACCGCCCTCCGTGGCTTTAGGTTTGCGGTTGCCGCCGTCATGGCGTCAACCCTGCGGGTCCATAGCGTTATGCAGGCAATTGAAAAGCTCTCAGGTGCAAGGCGCGAGCAAGGTGAGGAGTGAGGCGTACTCCCTGTACGTCGCAGTGACGAGCGATGCCCGGCAACGCAGCAGATGGGGGTTTTCAGCAGCCTCTCAGGAGATACCGATTTCTCATTGGTGTGTATGGGGATTTTTGGATTGGCTCTCTCTCATGCTTTGCCAGGTAAAACGCAGAAATACGATGCCGTATGTCGTGAAATGCTGTTTGGAAATATGATTTCCGCAGATTTCCTGGTTGTTGTGGTGGTGGGTTCGCTTATGGGGATAAATTAATTGTAAACGCATGTTATGATTGACAGGGCAAGTGAGCGAGTCGTTTAAGGTCATTGAGGATCTTTAAATGCAGTGGTATTTCCTGTAGAAGATTGACAGGGTAAATATATCTGATTGAGTGGGGGATTATCGAAGGCGTCAAGATTATAAATACGTTTTATTTTGATGTTGACATGAACGTAAAGGATCGATAAACCTGATGCTGTTGCTTGCCTGTATCATGTGATAATCTTTGAAAACGTTATCAGCGAGGTGGAGAGATGAGTGGAAAGAGAATGGCGTTTGCGGTAAGTGCGCTTCTGTGCAGTGGAATTACCCACGCTTATGGCGCAGGTTTTGGTATAACGACCCAGGGGGTGAGCGGGCTTGGGAACGCGTATTCCGGGGGTGCCGCTATTGGTGCTGATGCAACGACGGTTTATTTTAACCCTGCGGCTATGACGCTGCTGAAGGGGAAGCAGGTTGTTGGTGGCATGACGCTGATTGTTCCTGATCTGAAGTTTAAGGACGATGGTTCGACGACGGGTGGAAGCACTGGCGGGCAGCCTGGGCAGAACACGATTGTGCCGAACTTTTACTCTGTGGTTGAGCTGGAGAATGGTCTGTACGTCGGACTGGGGATTAACGCGCCATTTGGTAATGCCACGGATTACAAGGAAGACTGGTATGGCCGTTACTATGCCATTAAATCGGATTTCATGACCGTGAACGTCAATCCGTCCATCGCGTGGCGCGTCAATGATCAGTTCAGTGTCGGGGCCGGCCTGAGCCTGCAGTACCTGGATGCCGAGCTCTCCAACGCCATAGATTTCGGGACTATCGCCTATGCGCAATCTGGTTACAACGAGGCACTGGCTCCCCTGGTGCATAACCGTGATGGCAAGGTGGTGCTGGAGGCGGACGATACCGGCTATGGGTTTAACTTCGGGTTCCTCTATGAGTTTAACGATCAGACCCGCATGGGTTTTGCCTATCGTTCCACCATCAGCTATACGGCCAGCGGCAGTGCCAAGTTCACAGTTCCGGAAACCATATCGGGAAATCCAGCTCTTGATGGCGCCATTGCCGCTTCGCCCAATTTTGCCAACGGCAGCGCCAAGGCCAAGATCAAGGTTCCCGATAGTGCCTCCTTGAGTGTGCATCATCAGGTGAATCCCGACTGGGCAGTTATGGCTGACGTGACCTGGATGGGCTGGAGCTCCTTTGATGAGCTGCGGGTGCAGTTCAGTGACGGTCGTGATGACAGTGTCACCACCTTCGACTGGGAAGATCAGATGCGCTATTCGGTGGGAACCACGTATCGCCTGAATCCACGCACGATTCTGCGCGCCGGCCTGGCCCTTGACGAGGAGGCGATTCCCGATGCCCAGGCCCGTCAGCCACGGGTCCCCGGTAATGATCGCACCTGGATTTCTGTTGGTCTTGGGTACCAGGTGAATGAGCGTATGGGTATTGATGTGGGCTACGCTCACCTCATGGTGAAGGACGCAAAAATTGACCAGCAGCAGAGTGTTCCCGAGAATACCCTGAAAGGTTCTTTGCGGGGTGAGTACAGTAACACCATTAACATTGTCGGTGTTTCATTGACCTACTCCTTCTGAGTTTTTTTACGGGGCGCGCCTCAGGTGCGTCCCGTTCTCGCATTTATAAAGACGTTTGTTTTTTGGTTGACTTGCACGTAAAGGTTATGTATTTTCGACCCATGCTCCAGGAGGCTGTGCTATGGATATGATGTCATATGGTTCCATATTAAAAATCCTGCAATTGAACGCGAAGCGCCATGCCCATAAGGCAGCGGTGACCTTCAAGCGGCGTGGTGAGTGGGTGACGCTGAGCTACGCGCAGTTTTATGATCGCATTCTGATGGCCTCCAGGGGGTTGCGCAAGGCTGGTATCAAGCCTGGTGACCGAGTGGCGATTTTCTCGGAAAATCGTACCGGTTGGGCAATTGCGGACTTTGGTGTCCAGGCGGCGCGGGCCATAACGGTGCCTATCTACGCCACCAATACAGCTGAGCAGGCAGAGTATGTGATCAACCACTCCGAATCGCGCATTGTGTTCGTCTCCACGCGGTTGCAGTACGAGAAGATCCTGCAGATCCGGCAGAATATTCCCCATGTGGAGCGGGTGGTCTCTTTTGAGCAGTTCCTCGGCTCCGATGATCTGCCGGTGAATACCCTTCAGCAGCTTTCGGAAGTATCCCATCCCCTGACCGATGAAGAGCGTGTTGAGCTCGAAGAGGAGATAGCACAGATCACACCTGAAGATCTGATTACGGTTATCTACACTTCCGGTACTACGGGTGTACCCAAGGGTGTCATGCTTACGCACTCCAACATGCTTTTTGACGCCTGCGCCGGTGTGCAGAAGCTTGGTGGCATGGCGGAAGACGAGGTCTTCCTCAGCTTTCTGCCCCTGAGCCACGTTCTTGAGCGCACGGCGGGCTACCATGCTCCGCTGATGTACGGTGCCCATGTGGCCTTTGCGGAAAACGTGGACAAGGTGGTGGAGAATATTCAGGAGATTCGTCCCACGGTCATGGTCAGTGTGCCAAGGCTCTTTGAGAAGATCTATTCCCGGATTTACGAAAATGTGCACCAGGCGCCGGCGGTGCGACGCAGTCTGTTCCACTGGGCAGTGGATGTCGGCAAACAGTACGTCTATCGCCGTTATATAGAAAACCAACCGGTCGGTTCGCTGGGCGTGAAGTACGGGCTCGCGAAGCGCCTGGTGTTCAGCAAGATCAAGCCTCGCTTCGGCGGCCGCATGCGGTTCTTTATTTCCGGTGGTGCTCCATTGGACAAGACCATCAACGAATTTATGTGGGCAGTGGGGATTCCCGTGTTTGAAGGATATGGGCTCACCGAAACCAGTCCGGCTCTGACACTGAACACCATTGCCGATAACCGGTTTGGTTCTGTGGGTCAGGTACTGGATCAGACGGAAGTCAAAACTGCCGAGGACGGTGAACTGCTGGTGCGTGGCCCTCAGGTGATGCAGGGGTATTACAAGAATCCTGAAGCCACTGCCCAGACGATCATCGATGGCTGGCTGTACACCGGCGATATTGCGCGGATTGATGAAAACGGCTTTGTGTATATCGTCGATCGCAAAAAGGAGATCATTGTCACCGCTGGTGGCAAGAATGTGGCTCCCCAGCCGATTGAAAATGAACTCAAGCTGGACAAGTACATCTCCCAGGCGTTTGTGTATGGCGATCGCAAGCCGTACCTGGTAGCGCTCCTGACGCCCAATGTTGAGCGGCTGCTGGAATTCGCCCAGGACAAAAAGCTGAACTATATCGAAATTCGCGACCTGGTTACCCATAAAAAAGTTCATAAGCTCTTTGAAGAGCGGGTGCGCGATGTGAACGCGAAGCTGCCCTCCTACGAGACCATCAAAAAATTCGTCATTCTGCCCCGCGACTTCTCCATCGAAGATGGCGAGCTCACGCCGACCCTGAAGCTCAAGCGCAAGGTCATTGCCGAGAAGTATCGGGTCAGCATTGAGGGCATGTTCGACGCCAACGGTAACGGCAATGGCAACGCTCAGAAGTAAACTGAATGAATACAGGCCAGTGAACAGAGAAACTATGCGTATATGGAGGAAAACATGAGGCAAATCAGAAGGGTAGCCGTGCTCGGTTCGGGTGTGATGGGTGCCACCATTGCTGCCCATTTGGTCAATGGAGGGTTCGATGTGCTGTTGCTTGACATCGCGCCCCGTGAAGCCAGCGAGGCGGAAAAAGCCAGTGGCCTCAGCGTGGAGAGCGCCACAGTGCGCAATCGCATCGTCCGTGGCGGTTATGAAGGGCTGCTGAAGATGAAGCCCGCGCCGTTCTATTTGAAGGAAGATGCCCGGCGCATCGAAACCGGCAACTTCGAAGACGATATGGGTCGACTCCGGGAGTGCGACTGGGTCATTGAGGTGATTATCGAAAATATGGCGATCAAGAAGCAGTTCTTCACGGAAAAGGTCGTGCCGAATCTGTCAGCGGGAGCCATTCTGTCCACCAACACCAGCGGCCTCTCCGTCAACGAGCTGGCCAGTGTACTGCCCATGGAAGTGCGCCGGAATTTCCTGGTGACCCACTTCTTCAACCCACCCCGTTACATGCGCCTGCTGGAAATTGTGGGCTGCAGTGATACGGACCCCGAGCTGCTGAGCTCAATGTCAACTTTCCTGGGCAAGAGCCTCGGCAAGGGCATTGTCTCGGCTAAGGATACTCCGAATTTTATCGCCAACCGCATTGGCGTGTACGCCATCTTTAAATCCATGCGTCACATGCTGGACATGGGCATGAGCGTGGAAGAGGTAGACGCCGTCGCCGGAACCGCCACCGCCCGGCCCAAAAGTGCCGCATTCCGTACTGCTGATTTGGTGGGTAATGACACCCTGGCCCATGTGGGTTCCAACTCCTATGACGTACTGGTGAATGACGAAGAGCGGGATGTCTTCCAGGTGCCCGATTTCCTGCGCGCCATGATCGACAAGGGGCTGCTGGGCAACAAGACCAAGGGTGGTTTCTACCGCAAGGAAAAGGGAGAGGGCGGTTCAAAGGTCTTCTACTATGACTACATCAGTGGCGAATACAAGCCCTCCGAGCGCCCCCGCTTTGGTTCCGTGGATGCGGTCAAGCAGGTTGACGACCCGGCGCAGCGCCTCAAAATGGTGGTCAACGGCAGTGATAAGGGCGCCGAGTTCGCCTGGAAGAGCATGCGCGACACGCTGATCTACACCTTCAACCGCATTCCTGAAATCGCCGATGATATTGTCAACGTGGACAATGCCATGCGCTGGGGCTTCAACTGGGAGATCGGTCCCTTTGAGATGTTTGACGCCATCGGCGTGGCAGAATTTGTCAAGCGGGCCAAGGCCGACGGAGTCGCCGTGCCGGCTGCCCTGGAGAAGATCGAAAGCTTCTACCGGTTTGAAGGCGCCACCCGCCTCTACTACGACATCCAGAGCGGACAGTACCGCGAAGTTCCCATGGACCCAGAGCATATCCACTTTGATATCCTGCGACGGGCCGGAGCGGTGGTGGAGAAGAACAGCAACTGCTCCATCGTGGATCTGGGTGATGGCGTGTTCGCCTTTGAGTTCCACTCCAAGATGAATGCCCTCAGCGGTGATATTCTCTCCATGACCCACAAGGCCATCAAACGGGCTGAGAGCGAAGGGGTTGGCCTAGTGATCACCAACCAGGGTGCCAACTTCTCGGTCGGTGCCAACCTGATGATGCTGGCCGTGGCGCTGGCCGAAGGTGCCTACGATGACGTCGCCATGGTCGTCAAGGCCTTCCAGCAGGCCACCATGGCCGTCAAGTACTCGCGGGTTCCCGTGGTGGTGGCGCCCTTTGGGATGACGCTGGGCGGTGGCTGTGAATTCGCCCTCCATGGCGACGCCATAAACGCCCACGCCGAAACCTACATGGGCCTGGTGGAAGTGGGTGTCGGCCTGCTGCCCGCCGGTGGCGGCACCAAGGAGATGTGTCTGCGGGCTGTAAGCCTGGCCCAGCAGTTTGATACGGATGTCTCCCCCTTCATCTTCAAGAATTTCCAGAATATCGGCATGGCCAAAGTTTCCATGGGAGCCGCAGAGGCTTTTGGCATGGGGTACCTGCGCCAGGGCGACTCCATCTCCATGAACATCGATCGTCTGGTGGCCGATGCCAAGAGCAAGGTTCAGAGCCTGGCCCGCACCTACCGTCCCGCTAAACCACTGGAGAATATCCCCGCGCCTGGCCGCAGTGTTGCCGCCAGCATCAAGAGCCAGCTGTGGAATATGGCTCAGGGTGGGTTTGCCACAGAATACGAAGCCGTCATGGGCAGTGTGATTGCCGATGTCATCTGCGGTGGTGATGTGCCTGCGGGAACACCCATCAGCGAACAGTATCTGCTGGATCTGGAGCGTGAAGGCTTCCTGAAGCTCTGCGGCAATAAAAAGACGGTGGAACGTGTTCAGCACATGTTGAAAAAAGGCAAGCCATTACGCAACTGATGAGGAGGGATACATGAAGACAGCATACATACTGGCGGCCTACCGGACTCCCGGCTGCCGCGCGAAAAAAGGCATGTTCAAGGACATGCGCCCCGACGATCTGGCCGCCGCCGCTATCAAAGGGCTGGTGGAGCGCACGGGTATTGATGGAAACGATGTGGAAGATATTATCCTCGGCTGCGCCTTTCCCGAGGGCGAACAGGGCATGAACTTTGCCCGTGTGGCTGCCATGAAGGCGGGGCTGCCCTACCAGGTGCCTGGTCAGACGGTGAACCGTTTCTGTTCTTCGGGCCTGCAGACCATTGCTCAGGCAGCGGAGCGCATCATGGCCGGCTTTGGTGACTGCATTATCGCCGGCGGTGCCGAGTCCATGACCATGGTTCCCATGGGCGGAAACAAGTACAGCGCCAACCCCGATCTGGTGAGCAACTGGCCCGAAGCCTACGCCTCCATGGGCATAACCGCAGAGAAAGTAGCCGAGCAGTTCAACATCGGCCGCGAAGACCAGGACGCCTTTGCGGTGGCCAGCCATCGAAAGGCCGCCGATGCCATCGCCTCCGGGCGCTTCACGGATGAGATTCTGCCCGTGGAAGTGGAGCAGGTGAGCCTGGCTGGCAGCAAGGTGCAGAGAAAGAAGGAAGTGGTCAGTGTTGACGATGGTGTGCGGGCGGATACTACCCTGGAGGGCCTGGCAAAGCTGAAGCCCGTCTTCCGCATGGGAGGATCGGTTACCGCCGGCAACTCTTCGCAGATGACCGATGGGGCCGCTGTGGCCCTGGTGGTTTCCGAAGCGTACCTGAAGAAGATATCCAAGGACCCCATTGCCCGTTATGTCAGTTTTGTCGTACGGGGAGTGGCACCGGAGATCATGGGAATCGGCCCCGTGGCGGCCATTCCCGCTGCCCTGGCAATGGCCGGCCTGAAACAGAGCGACCTGGGGCTCATTGAGCTCAACGAGGCCTTTGCCGCCCAGTCGCTGGCCGTGGTGCGCGAACTCGGACTGAACCCGGACATCATCAACGTCAATGGTGGAGCCATTGCCCTGGGCCATCCCCTGGGCTGTTCCGGCGCCAAGCTCACCGCCACACTGCTGGCCGAAATGGGACGCCGCAAGGAACGCTTCGGCATGGTTTCCATGTGTATTGGCGGCGGCATGGGCGCAGCAGGTATCTTTGAGCGCCTGTAGGCAGCTGACTGACACGCTGGATTCTGGCACCACTGCAGGTGTCTTTCTGAAAATCACACAATGGCGAGGTTGACATGGCACGAATTTTCAAAGGCGGCGAATACCTGATCACCGAGATGGATCCCGCAGATATCTTTACTCCCGAAGACTTTACCGATGAGCAGCGACAGATTGCCGATACCACGCAGCAGTTTGTCACCAACGATGTCATTCCCCATATTGACGAGATCGAACAGCAGAACTTTGATCTGGTCGTGGAGCTGATGGGCAAAGCTGGTGAGCTTGGCCTCCTGATGACCGACGCCTCCGAGGAAGAGGGCGGACTGGAGCTGGACAAGGCCACCAGCATGCTGGTGGCGGAGAAAATTGCTCCCGCCGGCAGCTTTTCGGTGGCCTTTGCCGCCCATACCGGCATCGGCACGCTGCCCCTCATCTACTATGGCACAGCGGAGCAGAAAGAGCGCTACCTGTCCCGAATCATCACCGGCGAGTGGATGTCCGCCTACTGCCTGACCGAGCCTGGTTCCGGTTCCGACGCCCTGGGCGCTCAGGCCACGGCCGTGCTGTCCGAGGATGGCAAGTACTACATCCTCAACGGCACCAAACAGTTCATCACCAATGGCGGTTTTGCCCAGCTCTTTACGGTCTTCGCCAAGATCGACAAGGAGCACTTCACCGCGTTCCTGGTGGAAAAGGATTTTGAAGGGCTGGAGATTGGCGCCGAGGAGAAGAAACTCGGCATCAAGGGCTCTTCCACCACCCAGGTTATTCTCAATAACTGCAGGATCCCCGTGGAAAACCTGCTGGGAGAGATCGGCAAGGGCCATAAAATTGCCTTTAACGTCCTCAATGTGGGCCGCTTCAAGCTGGGTGCCGCCGTGAGCGGCGCGGCCAAGATGGCTTTGCAGGAGGGCATCAAGTATGCCAATGAGCGCAAGCAGTTCGGCAGGCCCATCAGCTCCTTTGGTGCCATCAGCGAAAAGATTGCCAATATGACCGCTGATATCTTCGCCGCCGAAAGCCTGATCTATCGTCTGGCCGGCCTGCTGGATAACAAGCTGGCCACCATTGAGAAGGGCATTGACAATTATTACGAAGAGTATCAGAAGGGCATTGAGGAGTATGCTCCCGAATGCGGTATCGCCAAGGTCTTCTGCAGCGAGGTGCTGGCGCGAACCGTCGACGAAGTGCTGCAGATTCACGGTGGTTACGGGTTTGTCAGTGAATATCCGGCAGAGCGTTTTTACCGAGATGAGCGCATTAACCGGATCTTTGAAGGAACCAACGAAATCAACCGTCTGCTGGTTCCCGGCATGATCCTGCGCAAGGCCATGAAGGGAGAGCTTCCCCTGCAGAGTGAAGCCATGAAAGCCTTTGAACAGCTGATGACTCCTTCCTTCGAAGAGCTTGACGAAAATGACCCCTTTGCCCGTGAGAAGCAGCTGGTGAAGAACCTGAAAAACCTCTTCCTGATCCTCTCCGGTGCGGCGGTACAGAAGTACATGGACAAGCTTCAGGATGAGCAGGAGATTCTGCTGGCCGCCGCCGACCTCTGCATTCAGATTTTCGCTCTGGAGAGCGTACTGAAGCGGGTGGAGAAGGCCCAGTCCAGCCAGATCAGCGCCCAGAAGAAGGAACTGATGGCGGCAACCCTGAAGATCTGCGCCTTCAGCGCCTGTGAAGCAGCGGGAGCAGCCGCGCAGCGCGGTGCCTTCTATGCGGAGGAGGGTGATACGCTGACCATGATCCTTTCCGGTATCCGACGCTTTGCCAAGTACGACGCTACCGGGTTGCTGCAGGCCAAGCGTGCCCTGGCGGCAACTGCCATTGAACAGGAAAAGTATATCTTCTGAGCCGCAACGACTCCGGCAGGACACCCGGCAACGGGTGTCCTTTTTCTTTCCCTGCTGCCGGGCAGAAAGAGCATTACGTCTGGAAGGACAAACCCATGCAACAACACTCCATAGACACACCCTACATTGCCGGTGAGGTGCACTGCTACAGTATGGAAACCGATGGCGAGATCATTCTCTTCGACAGCGGTCCCCCTACTCCGGCAGCTCAGCGCTACTTCCAGGAACATATGGATCTGGAGCGCCTGCGCCATGTGATCATTACCCACTGCCATATCGACCACTACGGCCTGGCCTCGTGGCTGCAGGAGAACAGTCCCGCCCAGATATGGCTCCCCTATCGCGACAGCCTTAAGATTACCCGCCACGGCGAGTGGCTGGATGGCCTGGGAGACCTGCTGGGCAGTCTGGGTTTCAGCCCTGCCTATGTGAAGCAGTTCCGGGACTCCATGGATGAGGGAACCATTTTCCCCCGGGTGCCTGAGGAGTACCGTATTCTCGAGGAATCGGATCTGCCCGCGCGTCTGGGGTTCGAGGTTCTCCCCTGTCCGGGACACTCCCAGAGTGACCTGGTGTATGTGGGAAGCGACTGGGCTGTCACCGGCGATACCCTCCTCCAGGGAATCTTCCAGTCACCCCTGCTGGACGTGGATCTGGAAAGTGGAGGGCGTTTCCACAACTACCATGCCTACAGCGAAACCATCGGCAAACTGGCGACACTGCGGGGTAAGGAGATTTACCCCGGCCACCGCACCCGCATCAGCGGTGTGGATGACACCATCCTCTTCTATGTCTCCAAACTGCTGGAACGGGCGCGTCGCCTGCTGCCCCTCATGGATCGTCCCAGCGTGGTGGCCATCATCGAAGAGCTCTTCGGCTCCACCCTCAAAGACCCGTTTCACAAGTATCTGAAGGCCTCGGAAGTCGTCTTCATGCAGGACTTCCTGCAGGAGCCCGAACCCCTGCGGCGCGCGCTGGAAAACAGTGGCCTGCTGGAGCCGGTGGCCGCCGAGTTCGCAAGCCTCTTCGAATCCAGCGGGCCCGCGCCCAAAGCCTCCCAGTGCCTTACGGAAACAGATACTGCTGAAGATATCCTCTTCACGCCGGTGCAGATTGGCACCATGGAAATCCCCAATCGCATCTGCATGCCGGCCATGCACATGAACATGTGTCGCAACTACCAGGTGACTGATGCCCTGGTGGCCTTTTATTCCGAGCGTGCCAAGGGCGGGGCAGGCCTGATCTGTGTCGGATATGCCACCGTGGACGAGCTTTCCGGTAATCCCGGTAATATAGGTGCCCACGATGACCGGTATGTGGAAGGACTGCGTCGCCTGGCCCTGGCCATTCAGGAGCATGGTGCCCGCAGTGCCGTGCAGATCAACCATGCTGGACGTTACAACCACTCCATGCTGCTGGGCGGCAAAAAACCCGTGGCTCCGTCGCCAGTGGCATCGCGGCTTACCGGCGAGACGCCCCGCGAACTCAGCGCCCAGGAGATTCAGGACATCGTTGGTCGCTTTGCCAGCAGTGCCGCGCGGATCCGTGAGGCGGGCTTTGATGCCGTGGAGATTCTGGCGGGAACCGGATATCTCATCAGCGAGTTTCTCTCACCCCTGACCAATCAACGTCAGGATGAATACGGAGGAAGCCTGGAGAATCGCATGCGCTTTGGCCTGGAGGTGGTGCGTGCCGTCAAGGAGGCCACGGGAAATGCCTATCCGGTGATGGTGCGTCTCAACGGCAACGACTTTATGCCCGGTGGTATCGGTCGCCGCGACCTGCAGACCTTCGCCCTGGCTCTCGAGGCCGTCGGGGTCGATGCCATCTGTGTCAATGTGGGCTGGCATGAAGCCCAGGTTCCGCAGATAATTACCAAGGTGCCACGGGGTGCCTTCGCCTATTTGGCCCGTGAAATACGCACCCTTGTGGGGATTCCCGTCATTGCCAGCCATCGTATCAACGATCCTGCGACAGCGCGCAGGCTGCTTGGGCAGGGCATGTGCGATATGGTGGCCATGGGGCGCGCGTTGATTGCCGACCCCTGGCTGCCCCGCAAAGCGGCGACCGGCCGCGAGCGGGAGATCATTCACTGTGTGGCCTGCGGTCAGGGCTGTTTTGACAATCTCTTCAAGATGAAATCGGTGGAGTGCCTGTGCAATCCCGAGGCGGGCCATGAGCTGGAGACCATGCTGGAGCCAGCGGAAACCCCGCGCAGGGTACTGGTGGCCGGTGGTGGCCCTGCGGGCATGAGTGCCGCGCTGGCAGCCGGGCGCCGTGGACATCGGGTACTGCTCTGCGAGAAGGGCTCACGGCTCGGTGGACAGTTACTCCTGGCCGGGGCTCCACCGGGACGCGAAGAGTTTGTACAGTTGGCGAAGGATCTTGCCCATCAACTCAGTCGCCAGCGGGTGGAGGTGCACCTCAACCGCGAAGTGGATGAGGAACTGCTGAAAGCCCAGCGCCCCGATGTTCTGATCGTGGCCACCGGTGCGCAGCCGGTGCTGCCAAAAATCGCCGGTGCCGAAAAACCCCATGTTGTTCAGGCGTGGGATGTGCTCTGTGGTAAAGCCCAAGCGGGCCGAAGGGTCGTGATCATCGGCGGTGGCGCGGTGGGAATCGAAACCGCCCTGCTGCTGGCCGAGTCCGGCACGCTCAGCGGTGAGGAGTTGAAATTCCTGCTGGCCCATCGCGCTGAGGAACCCGTAGAACTGCTGCGCATGGCGACCCGAGGCGAGAAGGATATCACCATCGTTGAAGCCACAGACAAGCTCGGACGCAACTTTGGCAAGACGACCCGCTGGACCATGCTGCAGGATCTGCAACGCTTTGGCATTCGCACCCTCACCCAGACGAACGTGGAGCAGATCGAAGAGGCCAGCGTGCGCGTCAGTGGATCTTCGGGCAGTCAGCTGCTGGCAGCGGATACCGTGGTGCTGGCAGTGGGCAGTCGCAGTGTGCGCGGTCTGCAGACCCTGGCATCACAGCAGCACATTGCCTGCCATGTGGTGGGAGACGCCCATGAACCGGCCATGGTTATTGACGCTGTACATCAAGGCTTTGCAGCCGGGAGGAAAGTGTAATGAAAGGATTTGCTCTGTTGCGTACACTGCTGGGGCGCGCCCGGCACTCGAAATTCTGGTTGTGGGTGCTGAACCTGGTGCTTGGGAGGATGATCCCCTTTAACCGGCCCCACGGCTTCTGCATCCTCAGTATTGACGAGAAGGGCATTATGACCACAGCGCCCTATAGGCGCAATAATTTCAACCATATCCGTGGCATACACGCCTGTGCCATTGCCACCATCGCCGAATTTTCTTCGGGCATAACCCTGCTGAGCCATATAGACCCTTCCCGGTTTCGCCTGATTATGGCGCGTCTGGAAGTGGAGTATGCCTATCAGGCGAAAAGTCGTCTGCGGGCCGTTACCGATCTGACGGAGCAGCAGATTGCCGAAGAATTTCTCAGACCGCTTCAGACAGACGGTGTGGTCCAGCGACAGGTGCAGACACGCGTGTACGACCAGGATGACAGGTTGGTGGCGACGGGATTCATCACCTGGCAGGTCAAGAGCTGGGAGCTGGTGAGAACCCGGGTTGAGTAGGGGTCTGATGTATGGTGAAACTGAAGAACATGTGAGGGAGAGAGTCATGAGAGTTCTGTCAATCGTACTGCTGATTCTGCTGACCGGAACAGGTGCCGGTGCTGTGGAGGTTGCCGGAGTGCGTCTGCCCGCGGTTGTGACCCTGGAGAATGATGAGTTGAAGTTGAACGGATATGGAGTGCGTAAACGCATGATTTTCGATATCTACATTGGCTCACTGTACACCGCTGCTTCCGTGCGCAGTTTCCAGGAAGCCGTAAACGAGCCAGCTGGCAAGATCATACGCATGGACTTCCTCCATCGCAGGGTCGGCAAACAGAATATCGTGGAAGCCTTTGAGGCAGGGCTGCGAAACAATTCACCCGAAATGGCCGCACAGGCAGACACGGTCGCGTTCCTTGATTGGTTCACTCAGGATTTTGTCCGGGGTGATCAGGTGGAATTGCGGTTGCTGCGCGATGGAACCATCACCGCCCTGCAGAATGGAACCGTACTGGGTTCCCTGCGAAACCCTGAACTGGCGAAAGGCATCCTGGGGATCTACCTAGGCCATACTCCGGCTGACCCCAGCCTGAAGCGAGGAATGCTGGGACTTTAGCAGGCTGCTCTGCAGGCGCCTTGCACCTGTGGATTTTCAATTGCCTGCGTGTTTAAGGTATCTCAGCAACCTGTTAGGGCGGGACAGCATGATCGCCTGTTTTGTGTCTCTGATGGCTGCGCGCGCGGTGCGCTTTTTCGATGGAAGATTGGACGATAACACTTTGAAGAGTCACCTGGATAACAAGAAAAGCTGAAGAGAACCTCCTTGTTTTGGGAAGCCTGCGGGCTTCCCTTTTTTCTGCAGGTGGGTCGGTGCTGATAATGGGGAGTGAGGGGAAAAGCAGAACAGCCGAAACATGCCCCTCCCATGTCGTTGAGGGGCAGTGTGTTCAGGCTGGTGCGGTCAGATGCTCTGTCAGCAGGGTACGCAGCTCTTCGGGAATGGACACGGGTTTGCCCGACTGTTTTTCGAGGCAGACCATTGTGGTTTTGGCTTCAGCGTAGAGGGAGGTTCCGTCATGAATGCGGTAGGTGATCGTAAAGCTGCTGCGGCCAATGTGGGCGATATCCATGTCGATGTTCACCGATTCACAGAGCGGGATGGGCTTGCGGTAGGTACATTCTGCATGGGCGACCAGAAAGAGCAGCCCCTGGTCAAGGAAGTGGCGGAACGACTGAAGGAAGAAGTTGGTGCGGGCTGTCTCCAGGTAGGTAAAGAAAACAGCGTTATTGACATGACCGTAAGCGTCAATATCAGAAAACCGCATTTGCACAGGGTACTGAAAAGACATTATGATCCTCCGGTGAATCCACGGGTTATTGTATGGGTTGCGTTTTTCCTTTGAGAATGTCCACGATGCGCGCGCGATACTCGACGACTTCCTTGCGCAGTGAACTGAGTTTCGCGATCTTTTCATCGACTTTGTTGATATGGCTGTCGAGTATGTCGAGCAGCTTCGGCGTAATGGTGGCAAAATCCTGATTGTGGACGTCGAAGTTCTCCGCCAGTTCCTGCATTTCCTTCAGGGTGATGCCGAGCTCCTTGAGCTTCAGGATGAATTTCAGTCGCAGTATGTCGGGGCGACCGTACATGCGAGTGTTGCCGCTGAGTCGCTCAGGGCAGCCCATCAGGCCGATTTCCTCGTAATAACGGATGGTCCTGGTGGTTATTCCCAATTGATTTGCGACTTCGCCGATGGGGATGAGGTCACTTTTCTGAGTTGGCATTGAATTACCTTTACGTAAGATTTTCTGCAAGTTATCACTCCATGGCGAAGTTGTCAATTGCCGAATATGGTTAACTGGTTGGTTAGCTGCTGCTTTACTGGGAATATAATAGCGTTTTGTTTATAGTTGACATTAACGTAAAGATGATGTAATCAGGTCTGCATGCATATGGAAAACCTGCGCGAATCATGGAAGTCAAAACTGGCGCGACTGGCCTTCAATATCTTTCCTGCCTATCGCCGAACCGGCGCGCGGGTGGTGTTCATATCCCACGACTGGAAACGGGTGAAGGTGAAGCTGCCTTTGAATATCTGGACGCGCAATGCTGTGGGAACGCTTTTTGGCGGTTCCATGTTTGCCGCCGTTGACCCGGTGTACATGGTGATGTTCATGCGCCTGCTCGGGAAAGCGTATGTGGTGTGGGACAAGTCTGCTGAAATCGCATTTCTTAAACCTGGCAGGACAACGCTGTACGCTGAGTTCTCCATTGAAGACGCGGAGCTTGAGTATATCCGCAGGGAGCTGGAGTCAGCGCACTCCCTGGATCGCGTCTATCGGATCAGCCTCTGTGACCATGACCACGTTGAGCATGCCGTAGTGAATAAAACGCTGTATTTTCGCAAAAACCGAGAGCGGTAAGTGATGGAGGTTGCTGGAAAATGATGCCCTGTGTATTACGTGAACGTAAAAGAGTGGTGGTGCTATGAACGAAACAGTATATGTTGTAGATGCACGAAGGACGCCCTTTGGCAGTTTTGGCGGCCAGTTGTCGGATATGCCCGCTCCAGAACTGGCGGCAACGGTCATGCGCTGTATGCTGACCGAGGCGGGCCTTGAGGGGGAGCAGGTCAGCCAGGTGATCATCGGTCAGGTGCTGACCGGTGGAGCCGGGCAGGCCCCGGCACGTCAGGCCATGCGCGCTGCGGAGGTACCTGACAGTGTTCCGGCGCTGACGGTGAACAAGGTTTGCGGGAGTGGTTTGAAGGCGATCATGCTCGGGGCCGATGCCATTCGCCTGGGTGACTCGTCACTGGTGATGGCCGGGGGTATGGAGAATATGTCCATGAGCCCTTACGCTCTTCCATCCATGCGGTTCGGTGCGCGCATGGGCGCGGTACAATCCGTTGATCTGATGCTCCATGACGCCCTTATCGACCCGTACAGCGGCCGTCATATGGGGCTGGTGACGGAAGAACTCATAAAACACCATCGTATCTCCCGTCAGGAACAGGACAAGTATGCCATCTGCTCCTATGAGCGATCCCAGTCGGCGACCCGCGACGGCCGCTTTTTTGAGGAGATGGTTCCCATTCTCAAGGCTGTGCGTAAGGGGGAAAAGCTGATCTCCGATGACGAGGAGCCCTTCAAAGTGGTCTTCGAAAAGATTGAAGGGCTGAAACCGGTCTTTTCCAAAGAAGGCACCATCACGGCAGCCAACGCCTCGACGATCAATGATGGTGCGGCCATGGCGCTGCTGGCTGACGAGGACTCGGTGCAACGGCACGCTTTGCAGCCACTTGGACGCCTTGTGGCCTACACCACCTTCAGTACCCATCCCGATCGCTTTGCTGAGGCGCCCATAGGGGCTATCGAAAGGGCCTGCGCTCTGGCGGGGTTGAAGACAGGAGATATCGATCTCTTCGAGGTCAACGAAGCATTTTCTGCGGTTCCACTCATGGTGATGAAGTCCCTGGGCATAGATCTGGCAAAAATGAATGTCAATGGGGGAGCGGTTTCCATCGGTCATCCTGTCGGTGCCAGTGGTGCCCGCATTGCCGGAACCCTGCTCCATGAAATGAAACGCGAAGGCCTTCGCTATGGACTGGCTACCCTGTGCATTGGCGGGGGCGAGGCGGTTGCCGCCATATTTGAACGGGTGTAGGAGCAGGATATGCAGTATATCGGAGTTGTCGGCGCGGGGCAGATGGGCAGTGGAATCGCCCAGGTGTGTGCTCAGTACGGATATAAGGTTATCATTCACGATATGAGTGAAGAGCAGTTGAAGCGGTGTGTCGCGGGCATTGAAAAAAACCTGATCCGTCAGGTGGAGAAGGGCAAGCTGGAAGAAAACGCCATTCGACCGATTCTCGGGCGTATAGGGTGCACCCGTTCCCTGAAGGAATTTCAGTCCTGTGATATTGCCATAGAAGCGGTAACAGAAAAATTCATGGCCAAGCTGGAAACCCTGCAGCACCTTGATGATATTCTCAAGCCGGAAGCGATTATCGCTTCCAACACTTCTTCCATCTCCATCACGCGCCTGGCCAGCAACACCAGGCGCCCCGAACGATTTATCGGCCTGCACTTCATGAATCCCGTGCCGGTCATGGGCCTTGTGGAAATCATCCGTGGCCTGGGGACTTCCGAAGAGACCTTTTCCCGTGCCCGTCAGCTGGTGGAATCCATGGACAAGGAAGTGGCCATCTCCGCCGATTACCCCGGATTTATCGTAAACCGCATCCTGATTCCCATGATCAACGAGGCCATCTGCACTCTCCATGAGGGGGTGGCCACTGCAGAGGATATAGACCTGGCCATGCGCCTTGGCACCAATCAGCCCATGGGCCCGCTGGCACTGGCGGATCTGATTGGTCTTGACACGGTGCTTTCGATCATGGAGGTGCTCTTTGACGGCTTCAAGGACAGCAAGTACCGCCCGTGTCCGCTGCTCACCCAGATGGTGGCCGCCGGGCGACTGGGCCGCAAGAGTGGTCAGGGATTTTATTCATACCCTTAGCAGGCTGCTGAAAAAACCAAGTGGACGCGCCTGCAGTTATTTTGGCTGCCGGCCTGATTTCATGTATCTGCGCGCACTGTGAGGAGGTTCACGTGCAATACCGGCATCTGATTCTTGAAAGAGACGAACACACCGCCCTGGTCTGCATTCACCGGCCCAAGGCGCTGAACGCCCTGAACGCCGAGGTTGTCATGGAGCTGCAACAGGCGCTGCAGGAGCTTGAAGCAAACAGCGCCATAGGTGCCATCATCCTGACAGGTGCTGGCGAGAAGGCCTTTGTGGCGGGCGCGGATATTGCCGCCATGGTTGCTATGACACCCGCCCAGGCACTGAACTTTGCGCGGCAGGGGCAGGAGCTCCTGCGTCGCATTGTCTCCATGAAGACGCCGGTGCTGGCGGCGGTCAATGGGTTTGCCCTGGGGGGAGGTCTGGAACTGGCCATGGCCTGTGATTTCGTTTACATGAGCTCCACGGCCAAAGTGGGGCTGCCGGAAGTGACCCTGGGAATCATGCCGGGATTTGGTGGAACCCAGCGGCTGCCACAGCTGGTGGGGCGCAACCGTGCCAATGAACTCATCATGACCGGACGCATGATAAGCGCCCGTGAAGCCTGTGAATGGGGCATTGCCAACGCTCTGTGTGAGCCCGCTGAACTGCTGGAGAGAACCCGGGAGTGTGCCCGGCGGATAGCCGCAAACAGTCGCAATGCGGTGGCCAGTGCCAAGGAGGCCATTGCCCGTGGCCTGGATATGGGTCATGACGATGGACTGGCCTATGAAAGCGCGCTGTTCGCGGGACTCTTTGCCGGTGCTGACCAGCGTGAAGGCATGCAGGCTTTTTTACAGAAGCGAGCGCCTCAATTTATACCAGGTGGGGAGTAGACCATGCACTTTACCTTGAACGAAGAGCAGCGATTGATCCGTGATACCGTGCGCGAATTTGCCACGCAGGAGGTAGCGGCGACAGCTGCCCAGCGTGACGAGACAGAAACCTTTGACCGCGAGCTCATGTTTGATCGCCTGGCGCAGCTGGGGCTGACCGGCATTCTTTTTCCGGAAACCTATGGCGGGGCCGGTGCTGACTATCTGAGTTATGCACTGACGGTGGAAGAGCTCTCCCGGGTGTGCGCCTCCACCGGGGTGACCCTGTCGGCCCACGTCTCCCTGGGGGCCAACCCCATCAATCTGTTCGGTACGCCACAGCAGAAGGAGCGTTACCTGAGACCCCTGGCAACGGGTGAGAAGATGGGCGCTTTCGGGCTGACGGAACCCTCGGCGGGTTCCGATGCCGGTGGTACCCGTACGACGGCGGTGCGGGATGGGGAGAGCTGGATCCTCAATGGCAGCAAGAACTTCATCACCAATGGCGGCGAAGCTGACATCTATGTGGTGTTCGCCCGTACCGATCCCCAGGCCCGCAAGCACCATGGTATCAGTGCCTTTCTGGTGGAAAAGGGGACACCTGGCTTTTCCTTTGGCAAGAAAGAGGTCAAGATGGGCATCCGCTCGTCGCCCACCACGGAACTTGTCTTTGAAAACTGCCATATCCCGCTGGAAAACCTCCTGGGCAGTGAAAGCGAAGGCTTCAAGGTGGCCATGAAGACCCTTGATGGAGGCCGTATCGGCATAGCCGCTCAGGCCCTGGGCATCGCCCAGGGGGCCCTGGATCATGCTGTTGCCTATGCCCGTGAACGCAGGCAGTTTGATCAGCCCATCGGCAATTTCCAGGCAATCACGTTTGCGCTGGCGGATATGCAGACGCGGGTCGATGCGGCCCGGATGCTGGTATACCGCGCGGCGGTTCAGGCGGACAGCGGCAGTTCCTACTCTCGGGAGGCCGCCATGGCCAAGCTCTTCGCGTCGGAGACTGCCATGGATGTGACCACCAGAGCCGTACAGATTCACGGTGGCTATGGATACACGCGGGAGTACCCGGTGGAGCGCATGATGCGCGACGCCAAGATCACGGAAATCTATGAAGGCACCAGCGAAATTCAGCGTCTGGTGATCGGTACCGCGCTGTTACGGAACTGATGACAACTTCACAGCCGCAAGAGAAGTTTACCCAAGGGGGAATTATGGAGTTTACACGGGAAATTTACTGGAATGTCGGTGGCAGCGCACTCACGCTGGTGCCCATGTACCTGTTGAGCTTTCTGGCAATCGGCATCATGGCCTGGGGCTTCTGGCGCCGTATAAAGGTGTATCGCCAGGGTGGAGAGTTGACACGCACCGATAATCTGCGCGAACGCGTCATCAGTCTGCTGAAGAACATGCTGCTGCAGACCAGGGTCATGAGGGTTCGGGGAGCCGGAACGGCTCATGGATTGTTCTTCTGGGGCTTTGCCATCCTCTTTATCGGCACCTGCCTGATCCTGCTGCAGGCCGATATCACTGACCCCATTTTCGGCATACAGTTCCTGAAGGGGAACTTCTATAAAGTCTTTTCCCTCAGCCTCGATATTGCCGGACTCGTCGCCATGCTCATGCTGCTTGGCCTGCTGGTGCGGCGCTATCTCGTTCGCCCGCGGGGCCTTGAAACCAGCTGGGAGAACGCCTTCATGCACGGACTCCTGCTGTTGATTCTGTTCAGCGGATTTGTGCTGGAAGGGGCGCGTATGGCCGTGACCGAGCTGGGCACCCCCCTGGCCATCTGGTCGCCGGTGGGCCTGGTGTTCGCCCATGGTCTGAAGGGGCTGGGTGAGTCCACACTGCTGAACCTCCACCTGTATCTGTGGTGGGTGCACTTTGCCCTGGCGCTGCTGTTCATCGTGTCCATACCCTTTACCAAGCTGCGCCACCTCTTCACCACGCCTGCCAACTCCCTGCTGGCCTATCGTGGGCCCATGGGGAAAATGTCCACCCTGAACCTGGAAGATGAAAGCGCGGAGCGCTTCGGTGCGGCCACCGTCAAGGATCTGACATGGAAAGATATCTTTGACGCGGACGCCTGCACACAATGCAAACGCTGCCAGGATCGCTGTCCGGCCCATGTTACCGACAAACCCCTCTCGCCCATGAAGGTTGTCAACCAGGTGGGTGAGGTCGCCTTTGCTGGTGGTGAGGCGAACCTCATCGACACCGTGTCGCGGGATGCCCTGTGGTCGTGCACCACCTGTCGTGCCTGTGAGGATATCTGTCCCGCCTCCATTGAGCATCTGCGCAAGATTCTCGACATGCGTCGCAATCTGGTGCTGATGGAGGGCGAGTTTCCCGGTGAAGAGGTCATGGCGGCCATGGAAAATACTGAGGTAAATGGAAATCCCCTGGGTATGCCCTTTGCTGCCCGTGGCGACTGGGCACAGGATCTGGGCATCCGGACTCTGGCTGAGGATGCTGACGTGGATATACTGTTCTTTGTGGGCTGTTACGCTTCCTTTGACAAACGCAATCAGAACGTGGCCCGCAGCTTTGTGAAGCTGTGTCAGCAGGCTGGCGTACGGGTGGGTATCCTGGGTAAAGAGGAGAAGTGCTGTGGTGAGCCGATGCGCAAGCTGGGCAATGAATATCTCTACCAGACCCTGGCGGCGGAGAATATCGCGCTGATGGAGGGGTATGGTGTGAAGAAGATCGTTTCCACCTGCCCCCACTGTTTCAATACTCTGGCCAAGGACTACCAAGACCTGGGACTGAATGTGGAGGTGGAGCACTCCACTGTCTTTCTGCAGAAACTGCTGGAAGCGGGGCGACTCAAGCTCAGCTCCCGCGATTTCGAGTGCACCTACCACGACTCCTGCTACCTCAGCCGTCATAATGAGATACTCGACCCGCCCCGCCAGCTGCTCAAGGCTGCTGGTGCCCGCATTGTGGAGATGGAGCGCTGTGGTATGGAGAACTTCTGCTGCGGAGCTGGAGGCGGGCGAATTCTGGCCGAGGAGAATCTGGGCAGCCGCATCAGCCAGCATCGGGTGGAAATGGCTTCACAGACTGGCGCGCCGGTGCTCATCTCCAACTGTCCTTTCTGTCTGACCATGTTTGAAGATGGCGTGAAGGGAGCCGAGCTGGAGGGTGACCTCAAACCGCTGGATATCGCGGAAATCCTGGCCGAGCGCCTGTGATGTATACCTGTAGAATAAGGAAACCGAAGGTTAATGGGAGGCTATGATGAAAATTCTCGTGTGTATCAAGCAGGTTCCCGATATGGAATCGCGCTTCAAGGTTAATGGCGAAGGCACCTGGTATGAGGACAGCGATCTGGCCTGGCGCATGAATGAGTACGATGAGTACGCCGTGGAGCAGGCGGTACAGCTGCAGTCCCAGGGTGGTGGCGCGGAAATCACAGTGCTTTCCATCGGCCCTGACCGGGTCAAGGAGGCCATGAAGAAGGCATTGGCCATGGGCGCGGATAAGGGGCTGCATATTCAGGATGACAGCAGCCACAAGCGCGACCCCTGGGAAATTGCCACCATGATTGCCAATTTTGCCCGGAATGAAGGGTTTGATCTGATCTTCACGGGAATGCAGTCCCAGGATCGCGGTTCAGCACAGGTGGGGATTCTGGTGGCGCAGATGCTGGGTATTCCCGCAGTCAGCACCGTGGTCAGCTTCCATTACGACGGTGGCACCGTGACGGTGAAGCGTGAACTCGAGGGCGGTACCAAGGCGGTGGTCAAGGTGCCCACGCCGGCTCTGTTCACCTGTCAGCTGGGGTTGAACACTCCCCGTTACCCCACCCTGCCCAACATCATGAAAGCCAAAAAGAAGGAGCTGACCAGCATTCCGGCGGCACAGGTTCTGTCTGAGCCCGCTGCGGTTGTGAGCACCCGGGCCCTCTTCGTTCCGCAGAAGAAGGGCGGCGCCCGCGTGCTGGAAGGGGAAGTTTCTGTCCTGGTAACGCAGCTGGTGGGCATACTCAAAGAAAAAACCGGCCTGGTGAAGTAAGGAGGCAGCCATGAACGTATTACTGATAGGAGAATCTCGCGAAGGAAAGATACAGGACTCCACATACGAGCTGGTGGCATTCGCCCAGGCGCTGGGTGCCGAAGCCACCATGTTTCTGGCTGGCAGCGCTGAGCAGCTTCCCGCCTGGAATGGAACCCTCCATCTGCTGGAGACGCCAGCTGGCAGAGAATTTCAACCAGATGCCCACGCCGATGCCATAGCCGCGATTGTTGACCAGCTGAAGCCGCAGATGGTGGTCTTCTCTCACTCCTCCTCTGGATGGGATCTGGCGCCACGGGTGGCGTTCCGACTGGGAGCCGGACAGATCTCCGAAGTCATGGAGGTGGCGGAGGACGGCTATATTGTTCCGGCATGTAATGCCAAACTGCGACGCACCGTCCAGGCCACCACCGAGCTGACGGTGCTGACGCTGCAGGCGGGGGCGTTCAATCCCCAGGCGGAACCAGCGGGTACACCCGATGTGCGGAAAGTGGACGCCGTCGGCCAGGGAAAAATGGAGTTCGTGGGCTATGAGGCCGCCGAAGCAACCGGCGTGGATCTCAGCCGCGCCGAAATCATCGTCAGCGCTGGCCGTGGTATCGGCAAGGCTGAAAACGTGGAGATGGTTCAGGCCCTGGCCCAGGCCCTGGGCGGCGAACTGGGCGCGAGCCGTCCGGTGGTGGACGCTGGCTGGGTCGATCACAGCCGTCAGGTGGGTAACACGGGGCAGACGGTCACGCCCAAGCTCTATGTGGCCTGCGGGATTTCCGGCGCCATTCAGCACCTGGCGGGCATGAAGAATTCCGACTATGTGGTTGCCATCAATACCGACAAGGACGCGCCCATCGGCGAAGTGGCCGATGTGCTGGTGGTGGCTGATGTGAAACAGTTTGTCCCTGCGTTGACGGAGGCCCTGCGCCGTTAGGCGCAGGGTTCTTCCCTGGTGAGCGCCATGATTGCCGATATCTTTGCCAGCCTGGATCAGCACTTTCAGCCCCAGGCTCTGCAGAAACCACAGAGCTACTATTTTTCCATTGATGATCAGAAAAAGACGGTGCTCCTGAGCCCGGAGGGCTGCCGGGTGGAGGAGGGCAAGACCCTGGAAAACGCCGACTGTGTCTGCAAGACCAGCGCCGAATTTTTCCTGAAGGTCTGGAATGACTGCTACCAGCCCAGCCTCAGTGATTTTCTCACCGGCAGGATCAAATCCAACAACCCCGACATGCTCAAACTCTTTCTGCGCGCATTTAGCAAATGAATCCCCTGAACCTCTATGTCAATCTCTTCACCCCGGCTGGCCAGAGCTTCCATGATGGACACCATCCCCAGGAGAAGATGGCGCTTCTCTTTGGCTTCTACGGCGTCCTGGTGGCTCTGTACAGCTTCTTTAAATGGTCGGGCCTGGGGGGAACCAGCCTGGCTGCTACCTCGGCACTCATGCTCCTGCTGGTGCTGTTCTCGGGTCTGCTGCTGCGCTGGCAGGCGCCCACTGCATTCAGCGTCAATGTGATCCTGGGGGGATTCATTATCCACGCCCTGAACATGGTCTATCAGCTGGGCGGCATCAACTCGCCCCATATCTTCTGGCTGGTGGCGCTGATTGTGCTGGTCTACTTCATGGCTGACGGGCGTTCCGCCTTCTTTTGGTCTGTGCTGCTGACGCTGGTGACAGTCTGGCTGCTCTACCGGGATGCCAGCGGGGCAACCATGGTGCCTGTAGTGCTGGAGGGCAGGGCCGCCAGCGTGGACACCTGGTCGGGCTATCTGCTGCCCCTGGCCATCGTCTGGCTGGCGCAGAGCATCAGCCGTCGCGTGCGCACCGAGGCGCAGCGAATTTCCCAGGAGGCCCTGGAGAGCGCCCAGATCAGCACCCGTGACTCCGCGCGCAACGCCCAACGGCTGCAGCATGTTCTGGTGCAGGTGGAGCAGAGCGTTGACCAGTTGCGAAGGGGGGGTGACAACCTGGAGGAGCTGCAGTCTACGGTGCACGAGCAGAATCAGCATATCCAGGAGCACTCCCAGCACCTTGCCGACGCGGCGGTCTATTTTACCGAGCGGCTGAGCCAGGTCTCCACCTCCCTGAATCAGGGCAGTGAACTGGTACAGCAGATGAACGATACTGCCCGCCAGGCAGCTTGCCTGAGTCAGGAGAGTGGTGCCACCATGGAAGCCGTTGTCGAGAGTATCCGCAAGATCAAGGAAAATAACGATCGCATCGAGGAGGCCACGCGTCTGATCAACGATATTGCGGATCAGACCAACCTGCTGGCACTCAATGCCGCTATCGAATCGGCGCGTGCCGGGGATGCGGGGCAGGGGTTCGCCGTAGTGGCCGATGAGGTGCGCAAGCTCTCCCAGCGCTCCGATGAGTCGGCCAATGAAATCCGCAAACTGCTCAGTCGCAGCATCGCCGATATAGACAATGGCGTGCGTGTTGTGGGAAAAGCCCGGCAGACCCTGCAGGAGGTGCTGCGCTCGGTTACGGCAATCAGCGATACCATTGCCTCAGTCAGCCAGCAGATCGTACACCAGAATCAGGAGATCGCTGATATGGTGCAGTCGAGTCGTGAGCTCTCCAGCATCAGTTCCCAACAGAAAGTGTCATCCCTGGCCCTGGCTCAGAGTCAGCAGGCCCTCAAACAGCAGTCCCGAGAGCTGACACAGCTCGCCCGTGACATGCAGGCAATCCTGCAGATGGTCTCCTGAGCTGCCTGTCCTTACTGATTCCAGAACATCCCTGCAGTGGCCGAACCCGCTGACGCCGATCCGTGCTTGACGTCGGGTTCGGTTCCTTCTGCACGGCACGTGCTGTCAGATTCCTTTTCACCAGTTCAGCTGCAGGATCTTAAACTGATTGTCCTGGTGCATGACATGGAATTGCGCCCCGGCCTGGTGGCACAGCTTTTCATAGGGCAAAAAGCGGTTGGCCACGATGTAGAGACTGCCGCCTGGCAGCAGAAAGCCTGGTGCCTGAGCGATGATGCTCTGGGGTACATGGTAGTCGGTGCTGACTCCCTGGTGAAAAGGGGGGTTCACCAGGATACTGCCGTAGAGCTGCTGAACATGGGAGTAGATGTCGGAAGCAAAGGGCAGTGGCAGGGAGTTGGCCCTGGCGTTTGCGCTGGCGGCTTCAATGGCGCGTGCGCTGACGTCGCACATGTGGATGGCGCGGAAGCCCATGGAAGCCAGCAGGGTTGACACCAGTCCACTGCCGCAGGCCAGGTCCAGCAGCGGTTCACGTAAGGCAATGCTGCTGATGGTGGTGAGCATGAGCATGGTGCCGGGGTCGGATTTTCCGTGGGCAAAGGTTCCGGCCAGGGAGGTGTAGGGCACCAGCGTCTCCCGGAAGGGCACCTCCAGGGTAAGGGGCTGGCTGTAGGCGGCAAAGTCCTCGCTGAAGGGGCTTGATGGTGTGGTCCTGCGTATCTGCAGGGCTTTGCCGCCTTCGCAGTTGGCAACTTTGGCGCAGGGGATGCCACGCTTGTGCAGAAGGCGCTGTATGCTGCCGATCCCCTCATTGGTATACCCCCAGAGAATCACCTGACCTTCCATGGCGCAGGCCGTCCACGCCATATGCAGGTAGGCCAGCTGCTGCAGTTTTCCCTTGGGAAGGCCCAGGACGACCGCGTCAAAGATGGTCTGATCAGAGTGTGTGGCCCAGGTGGAGGGGGTGGCGAAGTCGACGGAACAGCCGGTGCTGCGCAGGGCGGTGAACTGGCCGAAGTGATCGGTAATGACGTGTTCATGGTATGAAATGCCGGGGAGTACACCGTGGAAAGGCATATTGATATAGCACAGGGATTGTGGTAAGAATGTTTTCAGGTGCGCAGTTACAGCATGATACAGGCGTGACAAGTTGCATCTCCTTGCAGACAAAGGGCAGGTTCCGTGAGCCCTGCTGCAGTCAATCTCTTGGAGAAGGAGTATACCTGCTATGGATATGGATATGAAGGATTACTTCGCCGGCCACGATGGCCAGGGAGTTCTGGCGACGGCTACCGCTGAGGGGAAGGTGAATATGGCGGTGTACTCCAAGCCCTTTTTCCTCTCGGCGACTGATGAAGAGCTGGCCTTTGTGATGGCCCGACGCATGACCTTTGAGAATGTCCAGGCCAACCCCCACGCGTGCTATATGTTTACCGAGGCTGGGTCCCAGCATAAAGGGTGTCGCATCTACCTGAAACGGACCGAAGTGATTGAAGATCCGGCGCTGATTGCCCAGCTCATGGAAAAGGGCGGGTACCGTTTCAGTGCTGGGGAAAGCGCTGACTCTGTGGTGCTGGTGAATTTTCATGTGGAAGGGGTTGTGCCCCTGGTGACGCACAGTGTGGCTTTCAAGGCTGACTGACCAGCGCCACTGTCTGTTTACGGTTATACTATTTTTCTATTTCACAACAGGGGACACCAGGTCCCCTGTCTGTATTTAAGGGAAGTTGCATGAGCGAGTTAGTGACCAATCTGGCCGAAGAGTTTAAAGACAGCTGTGGTTTCGGGATTATCGCCAATATTCGGAATACTCCCAGCCACCAGCTGCTGACCGACGCGGTAACAGCCCTGAGCCGCATGATGCACCGCGGGGCTATTGCAGCCGATGGCAAGACCGGTGATGGCAGCGGTATTCTGTGTGCCATGCCCGTCCAGTTTATGCGGGAGCAGGCGCAGGCTATGGGAATTTCCCTGCCTGCGCAGTTTGCCGTGGCAGTGCTGTTTCTGACCGACGAGGACCAGCAGAAGAAGGTTTTTGAAGAGTGTTGTGGTCGCAACGACCTGAAAGTACTGGGATACCGCGGAGTGCCGGTCAATACCGAGGCCCTTGGTGAGCACGCCGCTTCCATGTTACCTTCCATCGTACACGCCTTTGTGGTGCCGGATTCCCTGATTGCCACCAAGCGGATGGATGCCCTGCTCTATCTGAGTCGGCGTCAGATGGAACGGCACTTTGCCTCCGATGATCACTTTCACGTGGCGTCCTTCTCCCGTACGGTGGTCTCCTACAAGGGTCTGGTGATGCCCCTCCACCTGCAGACCCTCTATGCCGACCTGAGTGATCCGGACTTCAAGATCAGCTTTGCGCTCTTCCACCAGCGTTTCTCCACGAACACGCTGCCGAAGTGGAAGCTGGCCCAGCCCTTCCGCATGATCTGTCACAATGGTGAAATCAATTCGCTGCGCGCCAATGCCTTCAACTCCCTCTACAAGTTCAACGCGGCCCGCAGTCGCGTATTCAGCCGTGACGAGCTGCAGAGCCTGCTGCCAGTGCTGCAGGATGGGGTCAGTGACAGTGCCAATCTGGATAACATGTTCGAGTTCCTGATTGCCAATGGCATCGATTTCTTCAAGGCCATTCGATCCCTGATTCCGCCACCCCGTCATAACGTGGCCAATATGCCGGCCAAGCTGCGCTCTTTCTACGAATACACTTCCGGCTCCTTTGAGCCCTGGGACGGTCCGGCTGCCGTTGGCGTGACCGATGGCCGCTATGTTGGCTGTGTGCTGGACCGCAATGGTCTGCGCCCCGCCAAGTACATTGTCACCCGTGATGGTCGCTTTATCATCACCAGTGAATTCGGCGTCCTGGATATTGCGCCCGAGAACATCCGGGAGCGAGGTCGTCTGCAGAGCGGTCAGATGATTGCGGCCGACCTGAAAAACGGGCGCATCTTCTACTCCGATGATATTGACGAATACCTCATGAACTCCCAGCCCTACAGCAAGTGGCTCACGGAGAACACCTACTATCTGCAGGAGTTCATGGATCGGCAGTTTGAGAATCACGATGACTACCGCTACGAAAATCTCGTGGCCATGCAGCGTTACCATAATGTCACCCACGAAACTGTGGAACTCCTGGTAAAACCCATGCTGATCAGCGGACAGGAACCCACTGGTTCCATGGGTGATGACTGCCCCGTTGCCGCGTTCAGCGACGTTCAGCGCAACTTCACCGACTTTTTCCGTCAGAAGTTTGCCCAGGTCACCAATCCTCCCATCGACCCCATTCGCGAGAAGGTGGTCATGTCCACCACCACGGGTTTCGGCGAGCTCTATAATGTGCTGGATGAAACCCCGGATCGGGCCAAGCGACTGAAGACCATTTCCCCGATTCTCTCCAGGGATATCCTCGATGCTCTGCTCTCCTTCGGTGACCCCGATCGGCCACGCTTTGACCCCTGCTACAAGTATGGTTTCTTTGGAACCGCCTACCATGGGGTCTGCCTGCGTGAGGCCCTGGAGAACCTCAGTCAGCAGGTTATCGCGGCTGTGCGCGACCATGGTGTGCGCATCGTGCTGCTGGATGACCGTGGACTGGATGCCCAGAATCGTCTTATTCCCATGGCCATGGCGGTGGGGTACGTCAATCAGCAGCTGGTGGAGGCGAACCTGCGCCACCGCGCCACGCTGGTGGCCTGCACTGGCGAGGTCTTCGACTCCCATTCGGCGGCAGTGATGATGGCTTTTGGCGCCATGGCCATCTATCCTTACCTGCTGTACGCTACCACGCTTTCTGTACTCTCCAGCGAGTCGCGACTGAGCCAGCGCGATATTCGCATCGCCCTGAAGCATACGTTCGATGCCATCACCAAGGGCATTCTGAAGGTCATGTCAAAAATGGGGATCAGCGCCGTTTCCAGCTACCGTAACTCGGCGCTCTTTGACGTGATCGGCCTCAGCCGTGAGGTGGTGGAAAACTGCTTCCGCGGTGCCAGTATTCTCCTGCCTGGACTGGATTATCAGGACATTGAGGAGCGTATCGAAAAAGTTCACGGCGAAGTTTTCCGCCGACAGCACATGCAGCCGATCTATCCGCTGCCCATGGGTGGCTTTTACAAGCACCACACGGGTGGTGAGTATCACGATTACTCGCCCCGTGCCGTGCAGCTGCTCCATGGGTTCGCTTCCAGCCAGAAGCGCGAGGACTATATCGCTTTCCGTGATATCATAGAGAGTCGCGGACTGAAAATGATACGGGACTTCTTCACCCTGCGTCCGGCGGGTACCCCTCTGCCCATTGAAGAAGTGGAGGATATCAAGGCCATCTGCAGTCGCTTCGACTCCGCCGCCATGTCCCTGGGCGCCCTTTCGCCCGAGGCCCACGAGGCCCTGGCCGAGGCCATGAATATCCTCGGAGGCAAGTCCAACTGCGGCGAGGGTGGTGAGGCCGCTGAACGCTACAAAAGTGTCAAGAACAGCAAGATAAAGCAGATAGCTTCGGGCCGCTTTGGCGTTACGCCGGCCTACCTGCGCAGTGCCGAGGAGATTCAGATCAAGATCGCCCAGGGTGCCAAGCCCGGCGAGGGGGGGCAGCTGCCCGGCGAGAAGGTGACGCCGCTGATCGCTTCCCTGCGCTTCACCATTCCCGGTGTGACACTGATATCGCCGCCGCCCCACCATGATATCTACTCCATTGAGGATCTTGCCCAGCTGATCTTCGATATGAAACAGGTCAATCCCGATGCGCGCGTCAGTGTCAAGCTGGTCTCCTCTGCCGGGGTAGGGACTATTGCCGCTGGTGTTGCCAAAGCCTATGCCGATAAGATCATCATTTCCGGCAGCGACGGTGGCACGGGTGCGGCTCAGTATGCCTCCATCAAGTTTGCTGGCAACCCCTGGGAGATCGGACTGACGGAAGCTCACAACGCCCTGAAGGCCAATAACCTGCGCCAGATGGTGGAGCTGCAGACCGACGGAGGCCTGAAGACGGGGCGTGATGTGGTCAAGGCAGCGCTGATGGGCGCCGAGAGCTATGGTTTCGGAACGTCTCTGCTGGCCATTCTGGGCTGCAAGTTGCTGCGGGTCTGCCACCTCAACCGCTGCAGTGTGGGCATCGCCACCCAGAGCGACCAGCTGCGGGAACACTATCAGGGCACGGTGGACAAGGTGGTCGCCTACCTGACCAATGTGGCCGAGGATGTGCGGGAGATTCTGGCCTCTCTGGGCCTGCGCTCACTGCAGGAGGCCGTGGGTCGCGTTGACCTGCTGGAAGTGGTTGATCAGCCGCTGGCGAAGAAATTTGATTTCAGCGCCGTGCTGCGCCAGATACCTGGTCAGAATACGGTTACGGCTCCCTCCAATCCCCCCTTTGACCATAATGAGTTTGAAAAGGGTGTGCTCAAGGAGATCGCCACGGTACTGCGCAATCCCCAGCAGAGTATTCTGGTGGAGCGAACCATTCAGAACGTGCACCGCAGCTTCGGCGCCATGATCAGTGGAGAAGTGGCCAAATACTATGGTGATGCTGGCCTCGACAAGGATCAGATCCTCATTCACCTCAAGGGTATCGCCGGGCAGTCGCTGGGGGCTTTCCTTATCGATGGTATTTCCATCAACCTCAATGGCGTGGCCAACGACTATGTGGGGAAGGGGATGCATGGCGGTAAAATCATCATCGTACCCACCAACCAGTGGGAAAACTACTCGGCGGTGGGGAACACCTGTCTCTACGGTGCCACCGGTGGCAAGCTCTTTGTCTGCGGTACAGCGGGTGAGCGTTTTGCCGTGCGGAACTCCGGCGCGCTGGCCGTGGTGGAGGGCACCGGCGACCACGCCTGCGAATACATGACCGGAGGAACGGTGGTTATCCTCGGTGACACGGGCATCAATTTCGGCGCCGGCATGACCGGTGGCGCAGCCTTTGTCTATGACCGCAAGAATCGCTTTATCGACAAACTCAACCAGGAGCTGGTGGAGGCCAAGCGCATTGACGTGGATGCCGATAACGAAGGCAAGCTCTACCTGAAGAAAATTCTCTTCAGTTACTACAGCCACACCCGCAACGCGCGGGCCAAGATGATTCTGGATAACTACCGGGAAGAGCTGGAGTACTTCTGGATGGTGGTGCCCAAGGACATGAAAGCTCCCCTGAACCCCAAAGACGGCAACTGATCGCGGAGTATATATGCAGACTTTTGTGGAAACCAATCGCATTGAAGGGAAGAAGACCTCTTCCAAGGATCGCATACAGCATTACCAGGAAATCTACGAAACCTTCACCCGTGGCCGGACATCCCAGCAGGCAGAGCGTTGCATCCAGTGTGGCGATCCCTTCTGCTCCGCCACGGGCTGCCCCCTGGCCAACAATATTCCCCAGTGGCTCAAGGCGGTGGCGGAAAACGATCTGACGACGGCTTTCGCCCTTTCCAATGAGACTTCGCCCTTTCCCGAAATTCTCGGCCGAGTCTGCCCCCAGAACCGCCTGTGCGAAGGGGACTGCAGCCTCAACGATGGCTGGGGTGCTATTACCATCGGGGCCATAGAGACGGCCATCACCGAGCTGGCCTTTGAGCGGGGGCTGACCCTGCCCTTCCCTGGCGTCACCCGTGGACGCAAGGTGGCAGTCATCGGTTCCGGGCCTGCCGGCATGTCCGCGGCCCACTTCCTGCTGCGCGCCGGTATTGGTGTGGATATGTATGAGCGGGCCAGCCGTCCCGGTGGCCTGCTGACCTATGGGATTCCCGGCTTCAAACTCGACAAGCAGGTGGTGCAGAGACGCTTTGCGCTGCTGGAGCAGGCGGGATTGCGACTGCACCTGCAGACAGAGGTGGGTCGTGATATCAGCATGAAAGAACTGCAGCGTTCCTGTGACGCGGTTTTTGTGGGTATAGGTGCTACCCGTGGCCGGCGGCTGGGGCTGCCTGGCGAGGATCATCAGCAGGTGCTGATGGCTCTGGACTTTCTTACAGCCGTTCAGGGCAAGCTCTTTGGCGAGGAGTTGGACAGCCGTCATGATGTCAGTGGCCGGCAGGTGCTGGTGATCGGTGGCGGCGATACGGCCATGGATTGCCTGCGTACGAGTATCCGGGAGGGAGCGGCCAGTGTCACCTGTGCCTATCGCCGTGATGAAGCCAATATGCCTGGCAGTACCAAGGAGTACGTGAATGCCCGTGAAGAAGGGGCGCGCTTTCTCTTTCACGAAAGCCCCACGGAGCTGCTCTTTCATGACAATGGCGCACTGCGTGGTGTGCGCTTTGTGCGTACCGAACTGGGTGAGCCCGGAGCCGATGGCCGACGACAGGTGCAGGAGATTGCCGGCAGTGAACATGAGATTGCGGCCGATGTGGTCATCCTCTCCCTGGGTTTTGACATGGAGAACCAGGTTATGCTTGGCGACAGCGGACTGAAGACTTCCCGCTGGGGCACGGTGCTTGCTGATGAACATGGAGTGACTTCCGGAGCCTCGGTGTATGCGGGCGGTGACTGTGTGCGCGGAGCTGACCTGGTGGTGACGGCAGCCCTGGATGGCAGGCGCGCCGCACTGCGCATCATGGCAGACCTGCTGTGATGGAGCATCGGGAGAGTTCCGTGGTGCAGATGTCCCTCAATGATGAGTGTGGTGACGAAGAGGCCTGTCGCGTCGCGCAGCATACCTGGGATATGGTTGCCCGGGAGGCATTCGGCGATGTGGTGGGGGTGGTCAATGTGCTGCTGTGTGGTCGCGAGGCCATGCAGCAGATGAACGCCCAATACCGGTCCCGGGACTATGCCACCGATGTCTTGAGCTTTCAGTACTACGAGTCCACCGAGCTGTCCGGAAACACCGATCCCGACGAGGTTATCGGCGATATGGCCCTGTGCCTGGATGTTATCCGCGAAAACGCTGTCAGCCGTGGCGTAAGTTTTGAAGAAGAATTGTCCTTTATGATAATTCATGGCATACTTCATGTCTGTGGTTATGACCACGAAATTTCAGAGGAGCATGCACAGCAAATGCAACAGCAAGAATTACGTCTTCTGGATCTGCTGATCCAGAGCGGGCGGTGAGAACACAATGGAAAGTGGCGAGCCGTTTTCGTTGTATCTTGAATTGACGATTCTTTTTATCTGTATCATTTTTTCAGGTGTTTTTTCCGCCAGTGAGACAACCCTGACATCACTCTCGGAGCTCAAGTGCCGTCGTCTTTACGAGTCCGGTGGTTCACGGGCCCGGCGCCTGAAGCTTTGGCTGAACTACCCCAATCGCACGATCACGACCATTCTCATCGGCAATAACCTGGTGAATATTCTTGGTTCCGCCATCGCCACCGGTATTGCGCTGCGGCTTTTCGGCAACCTTGGCATCGGGGTGGCAACAGGGGTGATGACCCTGATTATCCTCACTTTCGGTGAAATTATCCCCAAGACCTTTGCCAAGCATAATGCGGAAAAGCTGGCTGTGCCGGTAATCAATTTTCTGTCGCTGTTCTATGTGCTGCTTTTTCCCATTGTGTTCATCATGACCCGTTTTGCCACCAAAATAATTGCGGCCACGGGCGCCAAGGCCCACACCCGTGGCCCCATGATGACTTCCGAGGAGATTGAATACATCATCAGTACCAGCAAAGAGGAAGGGGTCATGGAGGAGGAGAAGACGGAGATGCTCTCATCCATCTTCGAATTCAGCGACACCATTGTCAAGGAAGTCATGGTTCCACGGCCACATATATACGCTCTCAGTGCTGACCTGCCCCTGGCGGTCATTGTCGATAAGATCATCGAGGGTGGATTCTCCCGCATCCCGGTGTTCCGGGGCGATCTGGATAACATCATCGGGATTCTCTATGCCAAGGATCTGCTGCAGATTCTGCGCACCGGCGGCCTGAAGGAAGAATTTAATATCGAAGCTTTTCTGCGCGCGCCCATGTACGTGCCCGAGGTGAAAAAGGTGGACGCGCTTTTCCGGGAACTGCAGAACAGCCGTATTCATATGGCCATCGTGGTGGATGAGTACGGCGCGCTGACGGGTCTGGTTTCCATGGAGGATCTGCTGGAGGAAATCGTTGGGGAAATCCGCGATGAGTATGACAGCAAGGAAAAGGATCTCATCCATCCCCTTTCTGAGGAGAGCTGGAGTGTTGATCCGCGCATTAATCTGGACGACTTCAAGTATTACTTCAAGATGGAGAACTTCGAGCATCCCCTGGAAGAGGACGGTGATTTTGACAGCGTAGGGGGGCTCCTGTGTGCTATCCACGATGGGCTGCCCCTGAAGGGCGATGTGTTTGCATACGGTGACTATGTCTTCACGGTGGAAGACGTGGATGAGCGACGGCTGAAAAAACTGTTGCTGAAAAAAGCCATGGCTCCATCGGAAAACGGTGAAGGCGCGGAAGAGAGTGGATCCGACCGCGAACAGGAGGCGGTGAAATGAGTTTTCGTTCCGGTTTTGTGGGTATAGTCGGACGCCCCAATGTGGGCAAGTCGACCCTCATGGGCGCGATCATCGGCGAGAAAATCAGTATTATCAGCGATAAACCCCAGACCACGCGCAATCGCATCATGGGTGTCTGGCACGGTGACGACTTTCAGGTGGTCTTTCTGGACACTCCGGGAGTGCACAAGGGCAAGTACGGCATCAACGATTTCATGCTCAACACGGCGTTTTCCGTCCTTTCGGAGGTGGATATCCTGCTGCTGGTGGTGGAGTACTGGGAGACCGGAGGGCAGGAATTCAACCTGCTGCTTGGCGAACTGCGCTCCCGGCATCGGGAGTTGCCACCGGTGTTTCTGGTGGTCAACAAGATCGATCTGGCTGAGGACAAACACGAAATTCTCGAATCCATCGCGAGGCAGAAGGATCTGTTTGACTTTGCCGGTATCATTCCCGTCAGTGCCCTGAACGGCGAAAACCTCGATCGCCTCAAGGCGTTGATCGTGGAACAGATGGAGGAAGGCCCTCGCTACTTCCCCGAGGATATGATCACTGACCAGAGCGAACGCTTCCTGGTGGCGGAGTTTATCCGCGAAAAGGTCTTTGTGCTGACCCGTGACGAAATTCCCCACTCCATCGCCGTGCAGGTGGAGCAGTTTGTGACCGAAGAGAATCGTCTGGTCATCAGTGCCTGTATCTACGTGGAGCGGGACTCCCAGAAGGGCATGATCATCGGCAAGCGCGGTGCCATGATCAAGGAAATCGGCAGCCAGGCCCGTGTGGATCTTGAACGAATGCTTGGCACGAAGGTGTTTCTGGAGCTGCACGTGAAGGTTTCCCGCGACTGGCGCAAGACCAGTGCCCGTCTGCGTGAATTCGGCTATACGGAGCAGGTGTGAGCGAATCGGGAATTGTGCTGCATACGAGCCCCATACGCATCCGTTCGCTGCTGGTGGTCTTTCTGACTGCCGAAGGGGTGCGGGAATGTATCCTGCCGGACAGCAGCCATGGCGCGCCGGTGTTTGGGGGGCGCTATGATTTCATCTTCCAGGGGAAACTGCTACGCTCCTTCAGCCCTGTCTGCGAGGTTCCTCTGGCTCTGGAGCAGATGCTCTATGGGCAGGCCCTCTGTGAATTTCTCAATAAACTTGGCCGCGATGCTGATATCAGCGAACTCTTTGAGCCGGCCTGGGAGGTGCTTGGGCATTCGCCGAGCTTCCAGGATCGACTGCCTGTCTTCTATCGGCGCTTCCTGCAGTTTCTCGGTACCGGGGAGCTGGTTGCGGCATGCAGTTATTGCCAGCGAGGAGTGATTTCCTATATAGTGACTGATTTGGGAGTGCAATGCGATCAGTGTGCTGTGCCATCCGAGGGCATCTGCTTCAGTCCGGTGGAATCTGCCTTGCTGAGCGGACTTTCCTCCTTTGACAGCACGTCTTCAGCGGTGTCCGAAGCGCTGTGTCGCAAGATATTCTCCCACTTCAGCATGCATACCGGGACGCTGCGAACCCTGTCATGGCTTGACATGGCAGCTGCAGCGCCCTGATGGCTTAATTCTGCCTATACTTCAAGGAGGCTCTTTTGACTTTTCAGGAACTCATACTTGCTTTGCAGGATTATTGGAGCAAACAAGGCTGCCTGGTTGTGCAGCCCTATGATATTGAGGTGGGCGCAGGAACCTTCAATCCGGCGACCTTTCTGAGATCTTTGGGGCCGGAGCCCTGGAATGTGGCCTATGTTGAACCTTCCCGTCGCCCTACCGATGGGCGGTATGGCGAGAACCCCAATCGCCTGCAGCACTACTATCAGTTTCAGGTTCTGCTTAAACCTTCACCCGATAATATCGTGGAGCTCTACCTTGAGAGCCTGAAGGCCTTTGGTATCGACCCATTGAAGCACGATATACGTTTCGTTGAGGACGACTGGGAATCTCCGACCCTGGGCGCCTGGGGCCTCGGCTGGGAAGTGTGGCTGGACGGTATGGAGATCACCCAGTTCACGTATTTTCAGCAGTGTGGCGGCATCGACCTGTCGCCGGTCAGTGGCGAAATCACCTATGGGATTGAGCGCATTGCCATGTACATTCAGCAGGTGGACAATGTGTATGACCTGGAGTGGTCGCGCGGGGTCACCTACGGCGATGTCTACCATCGCAATGAAGTAGAGTTCTCGCGGTACAACTTTGAGCAGGCCGATGTGAATATGCAGTTCAGCCTTTTTGACATGTACGAAAAGGAGGCGCTGCGCCTCATGGATGCGCAGCTGGTGCTGCCAGCCTATGACTATACGCTGAAGTGCTCCCACGCCTTCAATATGCTGGATGCCCGCGGGGCGATCAGCGTCACCGAGCGCACATCCTATATCGCCCGGGTGCGCCATCTGGCAAAACTGTGCGCCGAAGGTTATGTGAAGCTGCGCGCGGATCTTGGTTATCCACTCTGCAAGGAAGGGAAGTTTTCATGAGCACACAGGATATACTGCTTGAACTGGGAACCGAAGAGATTCCGGCTGGATTTATCGATGATCTGCTGCTGCAGATGGAGCGATTCAGTGCGAAGTGGTTTGGTGAGCGTAACATATCTTTCGCCACAGCGCGCACCATGGGAACACCGCGCAGGCTGACACTCATTCTGGAAGGCGTTGCCGTCAGTGGCTACGCCACCACCCAGGAACTGCTCGGACCGGCCCGCAATATCGCCTACGACGCGAATGGTCAACTGACCCGTGCTGGCGAAGGCTTTCTGCGCAGCAAGGGATTCGCTGCTTCCGATGCCTATGTCAAAGAAACGTCCAAGGGTGAATATCTCGCGGTGATGCAGCGCCAGGAGGCGGTGCAGACCATGGCGGTGCTGCCGCAGTTCTTTGAGGAGCTGATTCGCTCGCTCTCCTGTCGCAAGAGCATGCAGTGGGGCAGTGGCACTTTCCGTTTCGCCCGCCCCCTGCGCCATATCGCCGCCTTTTTCGGCACCCAGGCGGTGGATTTCGCCATGGAAGGACTGCGCTCTGGTGGAACCACCTATGGACACCGTTTTCTGGGAAGCCGTGAGATTGCGCTGCAAGGGGCGTCCAGCTATCAGACGCAATTGGAAGCCCAGCAGGTCATTGTGGATATCTCCAGGCGGCGCGCCATGATCCAGGAGGCCTGTGATGCCGTGGCGAAACAGCATGGTGGACGTGTTATCGGGGGTGAGTCCCTGGTGAATCTGACATCGCATCTGGTGGAATATCCAGTGGCCGTGGTGGGCGATTTTGACGAGCGCTTTCTGCGTCTGCCACGGGAGCTGCTGATCGTGACCATGCGTGAGCACCAGAAGTACTTTGCCCTTGAGGACGCGGGCGGCAGACTGCTGCCCCACTTTATTACCATATCCAATATGCCCATTGACGATACGTCCAGCATCAAGCGTGGCAATGAGCGGGTGCTGCGTGCCCGCCTCTCCGATGCGGAATTCTATTACGATGAAGATCTCAAGACTCCCCTGGCCAGTCGCAAGGCGCAGCTGGACAAGGTTGTCTTTCAGGAGCAGCTGGGCTCCATCGGTCAGAAAGTGGAACGCATCGCCGGGATTGCTGACGCTCTGGCGCAGGCCGCAGGCCTTTCTGAGTCGCAGCGTGCCGATATCGCCACGCTGGCGCTCCTGAGCAAGTGTGATCTGGTCAGTGGCATGGTCTATGAATTCCCTGAGCTCCAGGGGGTCATGGGTAAGGAGTATGCCGCCCAGGAGGGATATTCAGAGACGGTTTCCCGTGGCATCATGGAACACTGGTTCCCGCGTCACGCTGGTGATACTCTGCCTTCCTCAATGGAAGCGGCCATGGTGAGTATTGCTGACAAGATGGATACCATTGCCGGCTGTTTCGGTATAGGTTTGCTGCCCTCCAGCTCCAATGATCCCTATGCCCTGCGACGTCAGGCCCTGGGGATTTTGCACACCCTGTCCCACTGGAAACTTTCCGTAAGCCTGGACGCGGTTATTCATATGGCACTGCAGCGACTGGCAAAGGTGATCAGCCGCGAGTCCCGGCAGGTGGCCGAAGAGATCGCGAATTTCATCATCCAGCGCTCCAAGGTATTCTTCACCACCACCGAGGGATTCGACCACGATGTCGTGGAGTCCGTGTTCAGCGGAAGGTTCAGCGATGTGATCACGGTCAGCCGGAAGCTGCAGGCACTGCAGTCCCTGAAAAGCCGCCAGGATTACCGCAGTGTCGTGGAAACATTCCGTCGTGCGGTGAATATTATTCCCGAGGGTTTCAGCGGCAGCGTCAATGCCGCTCTGTTTCAGCACGCCAGTGAAGGCGAGCTCCTCGGACGGCTTGATGCGGTTCTTCCCCAAGCGTTGGACTGCGTGAAAAAGAATGACTTCGATGGGGTGTTTGGTATAGCTTTGCAACTGAAACCCCATGTTGATAAACTTTTTGATAATGTGATGGTTATGGATAAGGATGTGACTGTGCGTAACAACCGATTGGCGCTCCTGCAGCAGGTTGGACAGCTTTTCTCCGGGGTGGCGGATTTCAGTAAACTCGTCGTCGAGTAACCCTGCTCCGAAGTCGCTGACGTGCATTGAGTCCACATACTCGGAGGGTGCCCTGCAGAAGGATTCCGATACCAGGTGGAAAAAAGCCGTTGCCCTGAAGTATCAGGACAAGAGCCGTGCGCCCCTTGTCAGTGCCAAAGGGCAGGGGCATGTTGCCGAGGCCATTATTGATAAGGCCCGCGAGCATGGGGTGGCGATTCATGAAGACCCGGATCTGGTCGTGGCACTGAGCGCGCTGGAAATTGACCAGGAGATTCCCGAGGAACTGTATCAGGCCGTTGCAGAAGTATTGGCCTTTCTTTATAAACAAAATGCCTTGAAAAATGATTGGTAGAAGTTATGACAGACCATGATGATAAGCAGCCGTATTCCACCGTTCCTGCACAGGATGCAGACGCGTTCCTGAACTCACTGCAGAAAAGCGATGACGACAGCAAACCGGAAAAACCCCGCCGGGCCAAGGCTTCCAAATGGAAGCTGGTTGGTCGCTTCTTTCTCTTTCTCTTTCTCTCCTTTTTTGTCTTTGGTGCCGGAGCGGGCTCCTATGCGCTCTATTTCTTTACCAAGAGCCTGCCGGATTTCGCTGAGCTGGAGAGCTTCCGTCCCGGCTCCATTACCCGTGTCTATGACCGCAATGACGAGCTGATCGCAGAGTTCTTCCAGGAAAAGCGGATTCCGGTGTCCATCGAAGACCTGCCCCCGTACGTCTATATGGCCAGTGTCGCCGTGGAGGACTCCACCTTCTTTGAACATGCGGGACTGGACTTCCAGGGTATCACCCGAGCCTTCTACACCAACCTGCAGGCAGGACGGGTCGTCGAGGGCGGCAGTACCATCACACAACAGCTTGCCAAGACGATGTTTCTGACTCCGGAGCGTAAGCTGACGCGGAAAATCCGCGAAGCCATGCTGGCCTACAAGATTGACAAGTCTCTGGACAAGATGCGTATTCTGGAGCTTTACCTCAATCAGATCTACTACGGCAGAGGGGCCTATGGTATTGAGGCGGCGGCCCAGAATTTCTTCAATAAGTCGGCCCATGAGCTTTCCATCAGCGAGGCAGCTCTCTTGGCGGGTATGCCCCAGGCACCTTCCCGTTATTCCCGTGATATTCACTCCACCATGACCCGCAACCGTCATCTGCATGTACTCAGTCGTATGCGGGAGGATCTGGTTATCACGGCCAGTCAGTACGATTCCGCTGTCAATGAACAACTGAGCATAACCGGAACCCATCGCCAGTTGAACCTGGCTCCCTATGTCAACGAGATGGTGCGTAACCATGTCCTGGAACGTTACGGTTCCGATGCCCTCTACCATCATGGTCTGAATATTTACACCACCATTGATCTGCCGGCACAGCTGGCTGCTCAGGAGGCCATACGCAAGGGTCATGAAGAGTACACTCAACGCCATGCCAATGGTCTGCCCCATGATACCCCACCCGAAGATGTCCAGCTCGCTCTGCTGAGTATTGATAACCATGATGGCAGTATTGTGGCCCTGGTTGGTGGCACAAGCTTCCATGCCAGTCAGTTTAACCGTGCAACTGCAAGTCTGCGGCAGTCAGGCTCCGCGTTCAAACCACTGATCTTTGCGGCCGGACTTTCACGGGGTTTTACGGCAGCTTCGATAATTATCGATTCTCCCATCATCTTCGCTTCTGAAGAGCTGGTATGGAAACCGGAGAACTACAGCGAACGGTTTTACGGACCAACTACCCTGCGCGAGGCATTGGCCATGTCGCGCAATATTGTGACCGTAAAACTTCTGCGTGAAGTGGGAATACCCTATGCCACAGAATTTATCCAGAAGATGGGAATCAGCAGTACGATCAGTCAGGATCTTTCCATCGCCCTTGGCAGTACCAGTGTCTCTTTGCTGGAGTTGACCCGCGCCTATGCGGCCTTTCCTTCTGGTGGCAAACTGCACGACCTCTTTCTGATTCGGCGTGTGGAAGACCGCGATGGCAATGTCCTTGAGGAGCGAGCGCCTTCCAGTGTACGCGTAATCTCTCCCCAGGATGCCTATATCATGACATCCATGCTGGAGAGTGCGGTACAGGATGGCACGGGCTTCCGGGCCAAGCGTCTGAACAGACCTGTTGCCGGTAAGACGGGGAGCACCAACAATTTTGTGGATGCCTGGTTTATCGGCTTCAGCCCTGAGATAACTACTGGCGTCTGGACAGGTTTTGACTCCCCCCGTACCCTGGGCAACCAGGAGACCGGCTCCCGGGCTGCCGCACCGGTATGGGTTGATTATATGGAGCGCTATTTTGTGGGCAAACCGGTGCGCAACTTCACCGCTCCAGAGGATCTGGTCTTCCGCCTCGTCGATCCGAAAACCGGCAAGCTGGCTCACAGCCGTGAAGGCGCGGTCTATGAGGTGTTTATCGCTGGCACTGAACCTACGGAATACTCCGTGCGCTCAGAACGTCAGAACATCGACGAGATGTATCGCCTCCGTGGTGGAGGCCAATGAGTCGCTGGAAATCCATTGCCAACAGCCTGCCTGTCGGTGTGTTGCTGGTGGGGGCTGATGGCCGGGTTGGTGATATCAACCATGAAGGGGAGAATATCCTGGGAATCTCCCGCAACAGGCTGATCGGAACGCCGGTGCAGCGGTATTTTGACAATGAGGGGCTTCTTCAGGAGCAGATCCGGCAGTGCCTTACTTCGGGCAGAACCATCAGCCTTGACGAAATATCCCAGCTGCGCTCTTCTCTCAGTAAACCGGTTTCCGTGGAGGTCAGCTACTCCTATTACGATGAGCAGTATGTGATCATGCTCATTCGGGATATTTCCAAACGTCTGGACATTGCCAAGAATAATGCGCTGCTCTTTGACTACCATTATATTGAGCGGATTCTCAGTGAAGTGGCCCATGAAATCAAAAATCCGTTGAGTGCCATCCTGGGGGCTTCACGTTTGATTCAGGAGAGTGAGGACAGTTCTGTGGTGCCCCTGGCGGGCATTATTTCCGAAGAGGCGCTGCGCCTGGAAAACATGCTCTCCAGTATCCAGTCATTTGCGCGTCCCCCTCAGCTGGAGCCAGCAGCGGTCAATATTCACCGTATTCTGAAAAATCTGGTGCAGCGGCAGTTACCGATGCTGGATGAAAAGCACATTGAGGTGCGGGAGTATTACGACCCAAGTATCCCCGAAATCTATGCCGATGAGGAGAAGCTCTACCAGGTCTTTCTGAATCTCTTCAAAAATGCCATGGAGGCGAGCACGCTGCATTCAAGTATCGCTATTATCACGGGAGTATCCCTGGGTGATTCACCTGGTACTGGTTATAATACCTGGATATTCATCCGTTTTCAGGATCAGGGGAGCGGTGTGGTACCTGATGCGAAAGACAAGCTCTTTATGCCTTTTTTCACCACCAAGACCCAGGGTAGTGGCCTTGGATTGCCTATCAGCATGAAGATCGTGCGGGCCCATGGCGGAAAAATTGAGATCGAAAGCACCGTCGGAATCGGCACCAGTGTAACCGTATTTCTCCCACTGAAGCAGCGGCCTGCCCGCCAAGAGGCTTTCCATGACGTTGACTCCTAAATCGGTTCTGATCGTTGATGATGAAAAAAATATTCAGATAGTCATGCGCAGGGCCCTGGATGCCCAGTTCCGGGTTCATGTGGCATCAAACGCTGCAGAGGCGCTGACAATGCTGGAAAATACGCCTGTGGACCTGGTGTTCATGGATATTAATATGCCGGGTATGAGTGGCCTGGAGGCCCTTGAGAAAATCCATGCCCTCTATGGTATTCCCGTTATCATCATGACGGCGCGCACCAGCATGCAGAGTGTTATTGATGCCATGAAACTCTCGGCCTATGATTTTGTGACCAAACCATTTGAGATCAGCCAGATCCGTGAGCTGGCGTCCCAGGCCACCAGCCTGCAGGTGGGTGCTTTCCTGCGTGAGAGCACAGATGGGGCCCCGCGCCGTTTTGAAAAGATCATCGGCTCCTCCATGGCCATGCGCGAAGTCTTCAAGCTTATCGGCAAGGTGGCTCCCACGCGGGTGACGGTGCTGATAGAGGGAGAGTCCGGTACGGGCAAGGAGCTGGTAGCGCGGGTGATTCATCAGAACTCCCTGTGTGCTGATAAGCCTTTTATTCCCGTCAATCTTGCCGCTATACCCCGTGAGCTTATGGAAAGTGAATTCTTCGGCCATGAAAAAGGCTCGTTCACCGGTGCCACTGATCAGCGCATGGGGCTTTTTCGTGAGGCCCAGGGTGGCACTCTCTTTCTTGACGAGCTGGGTCATATGCCCCTTGACCTGCAGGCAAAGCTGCTGAGGGTTCTGCAGGAGGGTGAAGTTTCCCCGGTGGGCAGCTCCCGCATCTATCACGTTGATGTGCGTATTATCGCCGCCACCAATCGCAACCTGCTGGAGATGGTCAAGAAGAACCTCTTCCGCGAGGATCTCTACTATCGGCTCAATGTTTTCAGTCTTCGTCTGCCGCCACTGCGTGAGCGCATGGAGGATCTGAAGGAGATTCTCGACTACTTTATCTATCGCTACTCCCAGGAGTATCGTGTTCCCCAGAAGCAGCCGACTCCCGAGGCGCTGGCCAAGCTTCGCCAGTACGAGTGGCCGGGAAATGTCCGTGAGCTGGAGAATGTGGTGCGCAGAGCGCTGCTGCTCTCGAATCTCCCCTATCTGACCCCAGAGGATTTCCCCCTGACTGACGGTGACGGGGTGCCCTTCAACGCACCGGAATCGTCCCAGACACTGCACCAGATGATCCGTTCCACCGCACTTCCCTACCTGCATCAGATGATGGATCATGGCACCGGGAATCTGCACGAACTCATTATCGGCAGTGCCGAGAAGAGCCTTTATGAGATTGTGCTGGAGTATACCGGTGGAAACCAGGTCAGCGCGGCCTCGATTCTGGGGGTGAATCGCAATACGGTACGCAAGAAGATTCAGGATTACGATATCAATATGGGCATGTGCCGCCGGAAAAAGGAGTAGGTATGCGCAGAACAGGGACGGCTGCAATACGGACAGGGCACCTGGACTTTCCCCGTGCACGTCGTGTTCTGTTTGGACTAATCCTGCTGCTTCTGCTCCCCCCGTATCTCTCTGGCGCCTGTGCCACCCAGGTTACGCCGGTATTTGACCGCGATTTCCGTCAGGTATTCCTGGATGTGGTTTCCCGTTCCACAGATTCCATTTACCTCTCCATATACATCTTCAAAACAGACAGTCCATTTCAGAATTCTGCCGCCGACCTGCAGGAAGCACTGATTCTCGCGGCAAAACGGGGCGTTGAAGTGCATGTGCTGTTTGAAGAGACCGACGAGTCTGACCATTTCCTGATGGAAGCCAATATGGATACGGCCAGGGGGTTGGCATACTTCGGCGTCAACTGCTACTTCTACTCGGCGGCGCGCATGCACACCAAGCTACTGGTGGTGGACGAGCACCTGACCCTCATGGGCAGCCACAATTACACGGTGAGCGCCTTACGCCACAATCGGGAGGCATCTGTCCTCATTGAAAGTCATGAATTTGCAGAGGTTGCGCTCTCATACATTCAGAGCATGATGCGGAAGTCACAAAAGCTTCAGGAGATCGGCGCAACGAAACAGTAAAGTAATTTCGTTGTCACGACGATAGGTGATATCAGGATACTTCAGTTCCCGATACCTGTGATTTCACTTGTTGACGGAGTATTGAGCATTTGCTAATTAATGTCAGTGGTTATGTTTTCATCGCGAAGAGGGGTCTATGGATATTGCAACACTTGTAGGTATAATACTTGCCTTTAGTCTCGTAATCATGGCCATGGCCCTTGCCGGCTCCCTGGGCTGGTTTGTCAGCATTCCGTCAGTTTTGATCGTCTTCGGCGGAACCATGGGGGTTATCCTCATCAACTTCTCCCTTTCACAGGTAACCAGTGTGATGGGCGTGGTGAAAAAATCGTTTTTTCATAAATCAGAAGATCCCACAGAGGTCATTAATCGGCTGGTGGATTTTGCCACGCGGGCACGTCGCGATGGTATTCTCGCACTTGAGACAGCCGCTGAAGAGGTTGATGACGAATTCCTGCGTGAAGGGATAAAACTGGCAGTCGACGGCACTGACCCTGAACTCGTCAACGCTATCATGGAGACAAAGCTGCAGTATATTGCTCAGCGACACCAGTCGGGAATGGGTATACTCAACTCCATCGGCATGTTCGCGCCTTCCATGGGTATGATCGGTACCCTGATCGGTCTGGTTGCCATGCTGCAGACCATGGACGACCCCTCCACCATCGGTCCTGCCATGGCCATCGCTCTGCTGACAACCCTGTACGGTTCCATGATCGCCAATATGTTTGCCCTGCCGGTGGCCGGGAAGCTCGCTGAGCGCTCCCAGGAAGAGCTGCTGGTGAAGGAGATCGTCATCATGGGTATTATGTCTATACAGGCGGGAGACAACCCGCGCATTGTTGAGCAGAAGCTCAATGCTTTCCTGCCACCTTCCCAACGCAAAACGCAGTTTGACTCATGAAGAAACGTCAGCCCCGCAAGAAGCGTGCGCAGCCAAGTGCCCCTTTCTTTCTGGTTACCTTTTCGGATCTCGCGATCCTGCTGCTTACGTTCTTTATTCTGCTGCTCTCCATGGCAACCCTGGATAAAATCAAGATTGTCCAATCCCTGGGGACTCTGCGCGACTCCCTCGGTGTCCTGAACCTTGGACGACAGACGGAAGTTTCACCCGTTCCGGTGGTGGTGACGGCCCAGATCCAGGAAGTCGAGCAGATACAGATGGAAGAGGTTATCAACGCCATACAGGCTATGGTGCAGGTCACGGGACTTGAAGACAGTGTCGAGGTGGACAGTCAGCAGGACACCGAGGGAATCAAGGTGACTCTGGCCGAGGAGATTCTCTTCGATCGTGGCCGCGCCGAGATCAAGCCTGCGGCGTTTCCGATTCTCGATCAGCTGGCCGCCATTATCCACCAGTCAAAGCGTAAAGTGCGCATAGAAGGACATACGGACAATGTGCAGGTGCCGGCATCGCGTTACCCCACAAACTGGGAGCTCTCCACGGCGCGCTCTGTGAATGTGGTGAAGTACTTTGTACAGGCCCGCAACCTTGATCCACGGATATTTGTGGCGGCAGGCTATGGCGAGTTCAGTCCAGTGGTTCCCAATATTACGGAAAGCAACCGCGCCAAAAACCGACGGGTCGAGATATACTTTGAAGGCCTTGATGAAGAGTCACAGGAGCTGCAGCGACTGCGTGAAATGTTGACGCCCTAGCCCTATTTCACTTACCTCAGTCGGAAATTTATGCTAAAAAATGGACTCAGAACCGTATAAGGAGAACACATATGGCCATTGAAGACAAGGAAGAGAAGGAGTCGTCCAACTCGCCGGCGAAGGGTGGTGGATCGAAAAAGCTTCTTATTATTATACTCATACTCGTTCTTGTGCTGCTGCTGGCTGGTGCAGGTGCGTATTTCCTGTTGCGCAGTCCCGCGCCTGCCGCGGCTCCTGGCGCGGAAGCTGATGTTCCGGGTGCGCCAACAGAGACGACGGAAATCGGCACCATGTACCCCATGGATACGTTTATCGTGAACCTGGCTGACGTCCTCGGCAAACGCTATCTGCGGGTGACCATTCAGCTTGAGATGGATAATCCCCGTCTGGCCCGCGAACTTGATCGGCGCTCCCCCCAGCTTCGCGATGCGGTCCTGACAATCCTCTCCAGTAAGAAATATGAGGATATCTCCACTGCTCAGGGCAAGTTACGGTTGCGCAGTGAAATTGTATCCAGGGTAAATGCCTTTCTGACCAGTGGCAGTATCCGCAGGGTTTACTTTACTGAATTCGTGGTGCAGTGACGTGGCCGTTCCCCAGAAGAAAAACCAGCTCCAGATCGAAAATGAGGAGCTCCTCAAGAAGCTGGAGTGGTATGGAGATATCATGTTCAACCTCGATGTTGAACTGGGACGTATCGCCATGACGCTGAGGGAAGTGCTGGAGCTCAAAGAGGGTTCAATCGTCGAGCTGAAGAAGACGGCGGGCGAGTCGGTGGATGTCATGGTGAACCAGTGCCTGCTGGCAACAGCGGAAATTGTGGTGATTGAGGACAATTTTGCGATCCGGATAACGGATATTATCGACGATGACACGGTTCTGCAGAAATACCTCCAGGGAGCTTATCAGGAATGATGGGGCGTCTATGACCACGTGCTTTTCCCGTTTTGGTTCAGGTTTCAGACGACCAACTCATTGTCGACCGCTGCTGTTGCTCACAGCAGCGGCTGTTTGTCTTTTGCTGCTGCCATTCAGCCTGAACGCACATATTCACGCTTTGAACTATGATCGCAAGAATGGTATTTCGCGGGTGATCGTTTCAACCGACGCGCCCGTTGCCGATTATCGCCTGCACCAGGATAAGACGGGCAAGGTTCTGGTGCTTACGTTGAGTGGCCTTGGGGTGAGTTCTGAGTTGCCTGTGCGTTACCAGGTGGAGGACAGCTATTTCCATACGTTGAAACTGGCATCGGCAAAAGATGAGGCCACCGTGCAGGTGGAGCTTCGCCAGGAGCTGGAGCAGGTATATTTCCGCGTTGCTCCGCGGGAGTCGGGCCATGGACTTGAACTGCATTTTTCCCCCCCGGGTGGTGGCATCAGTGACTATGTCCCTGGTGAAACCCTTCAGACCATGGAGGATATAGACCTCTTTGAGGGCGCCTACACCATGATCATTTCGCTTCTGGTGGTTCTGGCGCTCTTTGCCGTTGTCGTCTGGTTCATGCGGAGACTCTCGGGCCGCCAGGTTCTGCTGGAGACCAACGATATCCGCGTAATCTCCCGTACTCCCATTGGCAACAAGAAAAACTTGGTTGTGGTTGAGGTTTTCGAGGAGACCCTGTTGATTGGGGAGTGGGACGATGGCCTGTGCTTTATGAAAACCATAGAAAACGAGAAGACCCTGAGCCGGATACGCCTTCATGACAAGAAAGTGCATGCGAACTTTTCATCTTATCTCAAGCGTGCGGTGACCCGCAACAGTGTCAGTGGTCTGACCCACAGCATACGGAGCCGAATGGATAATCTGCGGAGTGAGCAACGTGATGAAAAAAATCCTTAAGGGACTTGCGCTTCTGGGGCTTCTTGGTCTGGCCCAGGGTGTTTTTGCCCAGGAGCAGATTCCGCTTCCCGTCATTACTTTCGGCGTTGAGTCTTCCAGTGATCCCTCCAATGTGGCGGTAACGCTGCAGATTCTATTTCTGCTCACCATACTGACACTGGCGCCTTCTATTCTGGTGCTGATGACGTCATTTGTGCGCATTCTCATCGTGCTGAGCTTTCTGCGTCAGGCCATGGGCACGATGCAGTCGCCACCAAACCAGGTGCTGGTGAGTCTGGCGCTTTTTCTCACCTTTTACATCATGATGCCGACTTTCCAACAGATTAACGACGTGGCCCTGCAGCCCTACCTGAATCAGGAGATCGGTACTCAGGAAGCACTGGATAACGCGGCCAGGCCCCTGTCGGAATTCATGCTCAAGCACACCCGAGAAAAGGATCTGGCGCTCTTTGTGCACTTCAGTGGTGATGAGCGTCCCGCGACCAAAGAGGACGTATCATTTTTTACCCTGGTACCCGCATTCGTCATCAGTGAGCTGAAGACGGCGTTTCAGATGGGTTTCATGATCTTTATTCCCTTTCTGATCATTGATATGGTGGTGGCCAGCACCCTGATGAGCATGGGGATGATGATGTTGCCGCCAGCCATGATCAGTATGCCCTTCAAGGTCATTCTCTTTGTCCTCGTGGATGGCTGGAATCTGGTGATGTCCAGCCTGCTGCGCAGCTTTGTGGAGCGCTAGCCATGTCGCCGGAATTTGTCACGGAACTGCTGGTCAACTCCCTGATTCTCGCGCTGATGATCGCGTCGCCCATGCTGGTTCTCGGCCTGATTGTAGGGGTGGCTATTTCCATTGTGCAGGCGGCAACTTCCGTACAGGAAATGACACTTACCTTTATCCCGAAAATTGTGATTGTCGTTTTAGGGCTTATGTATTTTCTGCCCTGGATGATCGCGAAACTGACCGCTTTCACCATCAACCTCATCACCAATATGCCCCAGGCGATCGGGTAGGGTGATCTTTCATGCCCTTTGATCCCGCACTCTTGAATCTGCAGGAAATCAATACGTTTATCCTCTCATTCATTCGCACCCTCTCCATTGTGGTAAGTATGCCGGTTCTCGGCGGAGAACAGGTCAAAATGCAGGTGAAGATCGGCCTGAGTCTGCTGGTCAGCGCCCTGCTCTTTCCCATGGTTTCAGCCCATGGTGCTGTTATTCCGCCGAATATCTTTGAACTCATGATCGTGATCTTCAAGGAGATATTCATTGGCCTGGCCATTGGTTTTGCTGGTCAGATCATTTTGGGCATCATTCAGTTTGCCGGTCAGATCATGGGTTTTCAGGTGGGGCTGAGCATGTCCAACGTCCTTGATCCCATGACCAATATACAGGTTCCTATTATTGGTCAGTTTCTGACTATTTTTGTGGTACTGCTCTTCCTGCTGGCCAATGGGCACCACTATGTGTTTATGGGGCTGTATGAGAGTTACACCCTCATCCCCTTAGGTATGCTCAGCTTCGGGAACCTGGGTGGATTTGCCCAATTGGTGATTGAACTCGCCGCGACGATATTCTATGTTGGCTTCAAGATTACCGGGCCTGTATTTGTGGTTGTTCTCATCTCACAGTCCATTAACGGCATACTCGGGAAAATGGTGCCCCAGATTAACCTGCTCACCGTTGGTCTGCCGGTGCAGATATTTTTTGGTCTGCTGACGCTGGCACTGGTTATTCCGGCATTGCGGGTGGTGCTGGAGGGTATTTTCTCCCAATTTTATCGCAATATCTTTATTATTCTGCGGATATTTGCCGCATAAATCCTTGGTGGATACGTACAGGTGAACCATGCCTCCCGAATCAGATCAGGAGAAAACCGAGGAACCGACCCCGAAAAAGCTTGAGAAAGCCAGGGAAGAGGGGAACGTTGCCAAAAGCAAGGATATGAGTGACACGGCGGTTCTCTTTGCCGGAGTCATGACTTTGTATTTTCTCCACGAGCGTATGTTAGAGGGTTTTTTTGCCATTATGCGCAATTATCTCGATCTGACGCGCAACACCTTTCCGACTATTAATGAAATGCCCTCCTTCGGCATTACCATTCTGCTGCAGATGCTACATATTCTCTGGCCCCTCTTCCTTGCCCTCACTCTCTTTGCGCTGGCAATCAATATTGGGCAGATCGGTCTGCTGTGGTCGAGCAAAGCGGTTGCGCCAAAATGGTCCAAACTCAACCCTATCAAGGGGATAGCTCAGAAGTTTTCTCTGAAAAACCTCATAGAGGTCACAAAAAGTCTGCTGAAGGTCTCGGTCTTTGGTCCAGTGGCGTATTTTATTGCCAAGGATGAGTTTGGCTCAATTTTAATGATGATGCATCTGACCCCCATAGAGATTTTTGCCACAGCGCTCATGATTATTTTTAAGATCTGGATCACCATTATTCTCATTATGCTGATAGTTTCGGCGGTGGATTTTTACTTTCAGAAGTACCAGCACCATGAAAAACTCAAGATGAGTAAACAGGAGGTAAAGGAAGAACGCAAGCAGATGGATGGAAATCCCGAAGTCAAGCAGCGTATACGCTCCCTGCAGAGGGAGATGGCCATGAAGCGCATGATGGGCGATGTGCCCAAGTCGGATGTTGTCATCACCAACCCCCTGTTCCTGGCGGTGGCGCTCAAATACGATACTGAGGTCAAGGCCGCCCCCTATCTTGTTGCAAAAGGACAGGAACTGGTGGCTCAGCGTATACGGGATCTGGCCCTTGAACATGATATTCCCATTCAACAGGATCCCCTGCTGGCTCGACAGTTGTACGACTCCCTTGAACCAGGCGATGAGATTACCCATGAACTCTACCAGGCGGTGGCGGAAATCCTGGCTGAGATTTATAGACAAAAAGGAAAAATATAGGTATTATTTTTCGGATAAAGGCTTTTGCCAAGCCTTTCAATATCCTTCCCGTGAGGAGCAAACACTTGGCGCCAAAAGCTCCTGGATTCACTGCCGGCAAAGCGATCAGAATGTCTACAAGTCCTGATATAATAGCAGCTTTTGGTATTTTATCGGTTATTGCCATAATGGTGCTTCCTGTTCCGGCTCCGCTGCTGGATATTCTGCTCACGATCAGTATAACTTTGGGTGTCCTGGTTATCCTGGTTTCACTCTATATTCGTGAGCCGCTGGATTTCTCCATATTTCCTTCGGTACTCCTGATTGTCACACTCTTTCGACTTTCCCTGAACGTTGCAACCACGAGGACAATCCTGCTGCATGGCCATGAGGGCGAAGCAGCCGCTGGCCAGGTGATCCAGGCTTTCGGCCAGTTTGTCGTGGGCGGGAACTACGTGGTCGGTATCATTGTCTTCATTATTCTTGTCATCATTAATTTCAAGGTTATCACCAATGGTGCCAGTCGCGTGGCTGAAGTTGCTGCGCGCTTTACCCTTGACGCCATGCCCGGCAAGCAGATGGCCATTGATGCTGATCTGAATGCCGGCTTCATTGACGACAAGGAAGCAAAAGTACGGCGTGAGCATATTCGCCGTGAAGCGGACTTCCATGGCGCCATGGATGGTGCTTCCAAGTTTGTGAAGGGTGACGCCGTTGCCGGGATTATTATCACGATCATCAATATCGTGGGTGGATTGATCATTGGCATGGCCCAGGGGGGCATGGGCTTCAGCGAGGCGGCCCAGGTCTATACGCTGTTGACCATCGGTGACGGCCTGGTGAGTCAGATACCGGCACTGATTGTCTCTACCGCGGTGGGTATCGTGGTGACCCGTGCGGCCAGTGAGTCAAACCTTGGTGAGGACATCGCCCAGCAGTTTATCGTGAGCCCGAAAGTCATCTGGGTTGCCAGCGTGATCCTCTTCATCTTCGGCATTATTCCCGGCATGCCCTTTATCCCCTTTATGACTCTGGCAGCTTTACTGGCGACACTGGCGTACTTCATTCAAACAGGGAAGATAGGCAAGATTCTTGAAGAGGGCCTGGGTGCGTCTGAATCCGACAGTGGGAGTGTCCAGGAGGAAGCTCCGAAGTCCCATGAGGAAGAGGTGGAAGAACTTCTTCAGATGGATTCCCTGGAGCTCGAAGTGGGATATGGCGTCATCCCTTTGGTGGACAGTTCCCAGGGTGGTGACCTGCTGAACCGCATCAAGTCCCTGCGCAAGAATATTGCACTGGAGTTAGGCTTTATTGTGCCGCCCATTCGCATTCGGGACAATCTGCAGCTCAAGCCCAACGACTATGTCTTCAAAGTCAAGGGGATTGAGGTGGGCTCCGGTGATGTCTATCCTGGTCAGCTTCTTGCCATGAACCCGGTTGGCGACGATATCACCCTGCCCGGGACGCCGACGGTCGAGCCGGCTTTTGGCCTGAAAGCGATGTGGGTTACGGATAATTACAGTGATGAAGCAGAGATGCTTGGCTATACGGTTGTCGATGCTGGTACGGTCATTTCCACCCATATTGGCGAACTGATCAAGCAGCACTCCAAGGATATTCTCGGCAAGCAGGAAACCCAGAGCCTGCTTGATAATATTCAGAAATCCCATCCCAGTGTGGTGGGTGATCTGGTTCCGGGTCAGCTTCCCCTGGGAGCGGTACAGCATGTGCTGCAGAATCTTCTGAGTGAACGTATATCCATCCGTAATATGCTGACAATACTTGAGACCCTTGGTGATTACGCTGCTGCCACCAAGGATCCGGATATCCTCACGGACTATGTGCGCGGGCGACTCAGTCGCCAGATTACCAAGATGTATGCTGATGAAACCAATACCATACGGGTTCTGACACTCGATCCGCACCTGGAACAGATGATCTCCGAGTCTATCCAGAAATCCGATCAAGGGCGTGTGGTGGTGATGGAGCCCCACAAGGCACAGCGTTTCCTGGTAAATCTCATTCACACCGCTGACCGGATCAGCGAACAGGGGGTCACGCCGGTGCTCATGGTTTCCCCCGTAGTGCGCGCGCCACTGAAACGCCTGGTGATGCGTTATGCGCCCAAGCTTGTTATTCTGGCACATACCGAACTTGCTGACAGTGTGAATATTGAAGCCCTCGGCACCGTCGGACTTGAAGAAAAGAGAGAGTAACCATGCAGGTAAAACGCTACGAAGTATTCGACATGAAAGAGGCCATGGAGAAGATCAAGCAGGACCTTGGCCCGGAAGCCGTGATCCTCTCCACCAAGACCATAAGCAAGTCGGGCTCCTTTGGTATGTTTTCACGTCCTCTGATGGAAGTGACGGCTGCCGTAGATGTTGAAAGCCAGAAACTCACGCAGCAGGAGAGACCTGTCGCTGGAATGGCAAAAAACCTGCATGCAGCCTATAACAGTCGGGGAGCGTTGAGCACAGTGGAAGATGTTGACAGTGATGCCGATGTGCAACGCATTCTCAGTGCCTTCAAGGATGCCACCTCCGATGAGGGGCGTGGGAGTATCCCCTCCGCACGACAAAACGCTGCGGGCGCAGGGCGCCGATCCGCCACGGCAGGAGTAAAGACCACGACAACACCGCAACAGGAACAGATTCAGACAATTCTGCAGGAATTGAAGGCGTTGCGTGAGTCCATGCTGCAGCAGCACGCAACGGATCAGATGTTTCGTCAGCAGCAAGAGCAGATCGCCGAGTTGAAGGGTATCCTGCTCAGTCTGGCTACGGAAAAATATTCCGCCAGACCGGTTTTCGAGGAAAAGCCTCTGAATGATCTCTACACCAAGCTGCTGCGCGCTGGAGTGGACCGGTATATCTGCCATAAAATGGTTGATGCCCTGAAGGCAAAGCTTGGATCTGTTGACGACACTGAGCTGGTCATGCGCAATGCGCGGCAGTTGGTGTCGCGCATTGTTCCCATGGGTGACGGTATTGAGGTCGATGGTATTCATCCGAAAATCGTGGCGCTGATCGGGCCGACCGGAGTTGGGAAGACGACTACCATTGCCAAGATAGCAGCAGATCATCTGCTGCGCCAGGGGGTTTCGGTAGGGCTTATCACGCTGGATACCTACCGGATCGCGGCAGTTGAACAACTGAAAACCTATGCCAATATCATCAAGATCCCGGTCGAGGTGGTCAACCAGAACGAGTCGCTTCTGCTGGCGCTGCGCAAAAATCTTGATAAAGACCTGGTGCTGGTTGATACGGCGGGCCGCTCCCACCGCGATACTCAGCAGATAGAAGACCTGATGCGTTTTCTGAGGGAGGAGAAGATAAAGGTGGAAGTACATATTGTCCTGAGTGCCTCCACCAAAGAAGCAGATCTCAATGACATCATGCAGAGCTTTGAAAAGGTAGGTATTGACCGGGCAATTATTACCAAACTTGATGAATCAAGCAGTTTTGGCGGGGTATTCAACTGCCTGGCCAAGCGGGGTCTTCCGGTCTCCTACTTCGCCAATGGTCAGGATGTGCCCAATGACCTGATACCTGCCAGTAATCATGCTTTTTTTGAGCTGCTGACCGGTACGCCGGCTGAGGAGAAACGATGAGTACAGATCAGGCCGCATCATTGCGGAGCCTTGCTACCAGTAAACTCACATCACCCAAGGCAGCGCCAGGCCCTGGTCGCAATACCCGCGTTATCGCGGTCACCAGCGGCAAGGGCGGTGTCGGCAAAACCAATACGTCAGCAAACCTTGCCTTTGTCGCTGCCGGAACGGGTAAAAAAGTTCTGGTTATAGATGCGGATATTGGCCTGGCAAACCTCGACATTACCTTGGGTATAACGCCGAAATACCATATGGGCGATGTTCTACGCGGCACCTGCACCCTGAAAGAGGTCATCATTCCAGGCCCCAATGGCATGTGGGTCATTCCCGGGGGCAGTGGACTTGATGAGGTGGCGCGCGTTGAAGAGCAGCAGATGCTCAGTATCCTTGGACAATCACAGGAACTTGATGACTTTGATATCGTCATTATCGACACCGGGGCGGGAATATCCGAACTGGTGCTGAATTTTCTGCTGGTCGCCCATGAGATTGTGATTGTGACAACACCTGAGCCCACGGCATTCAGTGATGCCTATGCTGTTATCAAGCATCTGACGACAAAATATCAGAAGCAGAATCTCAAATTGCTGGTGAATATGGTGAAGAGCTCTTCCGAAGGGCAGCAGATTCACATGAAGATGAACATCATGCTGAAGCGCTTTATTCAAAGTGAAATAGCCTATCTCGGCAGTGTCAGTGATGACGCCATGCTGCGCAAATGTGTGCGCAAGCAGAAGCTGGTCTGCGACCTGTACCCGGCCAGCCCGGCTTCGAAGAACTTCCAGAACCTAGCACAACGCCTTTTCGACGGCAGCACGAATATTATCAGTACCGCACAGGCTGGTTTTTTCTCCAGTTTTTTTGAGCGCATACTCAGCGGGAGGCGATCGTGAACATCAAGATTGATCCTGCCCGCGTTGCCATTGCCATGGGTCTGGTGGGCACTTCCCTTGTCGCAGGAGTCGCTCTGCTGCTGACAGAGGAATTCTCCTTTTTCTTTAAAGTCGCGGCGGTATCCCTTATCATACTTTCTTTGCTTGGCTATATCGTGGGGGTGTTAATCAGAGAGCTGCATGAAGAGTACCTCAACTTTAAGGGTGTACTGTTGAAAAAGCATGCGCTGAAAGTTCCTATGGCGCAGAAAGTTCCCGTGCATCGTGACTTTCAGGATCACGATGACGATGAGAGCACATTGGATCTGAATATTGATTATGCGCGTGAGCAGCAGGATTTTGATGAAGACACCATGGCGGAATCTTCCTACGAGGAGGCTGTCAGTGAGAGCAGGGGCTAATTGGTGTGATGCTGGTATCAGGAGGTGTTCGAGATGAGGAAATTTGAGGAATTTTGCCCCAGGGCAGAACTCAAAAATACTCCTGCCATTCGTAACCAGATTATCGAGGAGTACGCTCCTTTGATAAAGTACATAGCTACACGCATACACGCAGGTCTCCCTTCGAATATCGAACTCGATGACCTTATCAGTATTGGAGCGCTGGGGCTTATTGATGCCATTGATAAATTTGACATGAATCGCGGCGTGCTCTTCAAAACCTATGCTGAATCGCGAATTCGTGGCAAGATACTCGACGAACTGCGTAAGCTTGACTGGTTGCCCCGTGGATTGCGACAAAAAAATAAGGCACTGGATCGTGCCTACAGTAAGCTGGGCATCAATGAGGGCAGGGAAGTCTCTGACGGAGAGCTGGCTGCGGAACTGGGCATTGATGAGGCAGAAGTTCAGCAGTATATCTCCCAAGCCGGTGGGTACACCATGCTGAGTCTGGATGAACAGATGTATGACCGTGATGGCAGCGAATCAGGGACGCTGAGCGACCTGATTCCTGATCGCGAAAACGCTGGTCCGGAGGAGCACCTGGAGATTACTCAGAACCAGGAATTTCTAAAAAAACATATACGCTTGCTTTCGGAGAAGGAACAGCAGATGCTGGCCCTCTATTATTACGAAGAGTTGACCATGAAGGAAATTGGGACTGTGCTGGGGATAACGGAATCCCGGGTTTCTCAGATTCACTCACAGGCCCTTTTTAAGTTAAAGAAAGCCATGGGGCGCCTCTAGGACTCGCAGAGAATATTTCGGTAAAGGATGACTTCCATGCAGCAGATCCGAGTGCTGGTAGTTGATGATTCAGCTTTCATGCGAAAAATGCTCACGACCATGATGGAGAAAGATCCAGCCATCAAGGTGGTGGGTACTGCCAAAAATGGTCAGGATGCCCTGGAGCAGATCAGTGCCTTGCAGCCCGATCTGGTGACCATGGACATAGAAATGCCGATTATGGATGGCCTGACAGCTCTGGAGCAGATCATGGAGAGGACTCCTGTTCCGGTTATCATGGTCAGTTCACTCACCACTGAGGGGGCGGAAGCTACCCTGAAGGCCCTTGATCTGGGTGCGCTTGACTTTATTGCCAAACAGACCAGCTTTGTCAGCACCGATATCGTGAAGATAGAAAAGGAGCTGATTCATAAAGTGAAGCTGTTTGCACGCAAACAGCCGACCCAGCGTTTCCGCATTCACCGTCCGCTTACCGAGCAGCGCGTTTCAAAACGGGTGCCTGCACCCCCACCGGCATCAGTTCCTCAACAGCCGCCAAGAACGACCCCAAGACGCGCAGGAAAGGCACGTATCATCGCCATTGGCACCTCGACTGGTGGTCCCCCAGCACTTCAGGCGGTACTTACCAGGTTGCCTGCTGCCACACCGGTGCCCATCGTTATTGTGCAACATATGCCACCTGCCTTTACCGGTCCCCTGGCCAAACGTCTGAATTCACTGTGCGCCATCGAGGTACGTGAAGCCCAGCACGGGGATGTGTTGCAACCTGGGCTGGCTCTGCTGGCCCCCGGAGCAAAGCATATGACAATCAAGGCAGGTCGCATTCAGCTTTCTGACCTGCCTGACAATACCTTGCATAAGCCAAGTGTTGATGTTATGGCACAGAGTGTGTGTCAGGAGTTTGGCGCCTCGACTCTTGGGGTGATCATGACGGGAATGGGTAATGATGGGTTGCAGGCATTCAGGATGCTCTATGAAATGGGTGGATCGGTTATCGCCCAGAGCGCTGAAACCTGCGTGGTATATGGCATGCCAAGGGCCGTCGTGGAACATGGTGTTTACACGGAAATTGCAGATCTCCAGGACATTGCCGCGCGAATACAGACCTACTGGTAATGAAGATATCGAGAACGGTCGAAGAGTATGTATATCACTCTAGAGAAGGAGAAGGGAGAACACCATGGCTGATATTCTCTCCCAGGAGGAAATAGACCAGCTGCTCTCATCGGTCAGTGCCGATGATGAGCCGGAGGCAGCCGTAGAAACCCTTACGGTTACCAAGAAGAAGGTTTCCCTCTATGATTTCAAGCGCCCTGATCGGGTCAGCAAAGATCAGATGCGGTCTATCAAGAACCTGCACGACAAGTTCGCCCGCAACTTTTCTTCCAGCCTCTCAGGGTACCTGCGTTCCATTACCGACATGAACCTCATCAGTGTCGATCAGATGACCTATGGTGAGTTTCTGATGAGCCTTCCCAACCCCACCAGCTTCAATATCATCAGCATGTTACCCCTGGATGGCAATGCTGTCCTTGAGGTCAACCCGTCTCTGGTTTTTCCAATTATCGACAAACTTCTGGGGGGGCAGGGCGAGCCCATAGATGAAGTGCGAGAAATCACTGATATTGAGCAGAACGTCATCGGTGGCGTGCTGGCCATCGCTTTGCGTGAGCTGGCAGAGGTCTGGCAACCCATCATAAATATCCGCTTCAAGATAGAGCTTCGTGAAACCAGCCCCCATGTCATCCAGATTGTCAGCCAGAACGAAGTGGTTATTCTGCTTGTTTTTGAAATTAAAGTTGGTGATGTCAGTGGTATGATGAATATCTGCATCCCTGCCATTGTCCTTGAGCCGATCATGCAGAAAATCGACTCGCAGGACTGGCTTATCGGCGCAAAGAAAATGCATGCCACGGCCAATGTTCAGCAGATTACCAGTATCGTGTCAAAATCCAGGACGAATCTGCAGGCGGTACTGGGGGAATCCACCATGACGCTGCGTGAAATTCTTGACCTTGAAATTGGCGACATACTGACGTTAAGCACCAAAGTTCGAGATCCCATGGTTCTGCAGGTTGGCGATATGAAGAAGTATTACGGCGAAATCGGCATCATCGACAATAACAAGGCATTCAAAATCCACCGTAAAATTGTGAAAGAAGATGTGTAGCCATGACACCAGAAGGATTGAGTCAAGAAGAAATTAACGCGATGCTTAATATGGTTGGAGACAGTGAAGATGATGGGCCTGATCTGAGCGATTTCTCCCGCATTGTGGTGAGTAATCTGTCGTCGTCCATGGGTACCAGTATCAACAATCCTTTGGAGATGCAGGTTGCCGGTGAAGGCATGGTAAGTGGTGATGCGCTGGGAGCTGAACCACAGGTGATACTGTCACGAGTTCCCTTTGAAGAGGGAGCCACTGGAACCATGTTCCTCGTGGCACCGATTTCCATGGCCAGTATCTTTGTCGATCTCATGATGATGGGTGAGGGCACGGCGAAGGACAGCATGGAGGAGGATGATCTTGATGCCTACAGTGATCTGCTTAATACGTCCTTTTCCAGTTGTGTTGTCCCTCTGAATGAAGCAGCTCAGGGGGTAAAGTTCCGTTTTGCCTCAGTGAGTTCGTCGGTCTTTGACCAGGACTCACTTGCCAGCGCACTCGGGGATGAGAGTCTGTATCGCCTGGAGATTAGTGTGAATGCTCCCGGCAAAGTGGATGGTACTCTGCAGCTTTTGATACCCCAGACTCTGGCCCAAGAAATTTCATCCGCATTTAGCGAGCAGGAAAGCGCCAGTGATGGTGATGATCTGTTTGACTTCAGTGATGTGGACCTGGAGAATCTGGCTGCAGATGACAGTTCAGCTGATTTCGGTGGTTTTGACAGTGGTGGCGGTGGTGGAGGCGCCGGTTCCTCCAGCCTCAACAAGGAGCAGATGCGGAACATCGAAATGCTGCTGGATATTGATCTGGCAGTTATCATTCGCATCGGTTCAACCAAGATATACCTGAAAGACCTGCTGAAACTGGGCTCCGGCTCTATTGTGGAACTGGATAAAAAAGCGGGTGATCCCGTGGAACTTGTCGTAAACAAGAAAGTCATTGCCCGCGGGGAAGTGGTGGTCATCGACGCGAATTTCGGCCTGCGCATCAACGAGATTCTCAGCAAGCGTGATCGACTGGAAAGTTTGCGGGGCTAGCGGGGAATACTGATGTCAAAAATTATCGGCATAGATTTTGGCACGACCAACTCGGTGGTGGCCTATATAGACAGTGGCAGACCAGTGGTTATCCCCAACAGTTCCGGGGAGGCCCTGACCCCGAGTGCTGTGGCATTTCAGAAAGATGGCAGTGCTCTGATCGGCAATACTGCAAAAAATCAGGCCGTGATCAACAGTGAACGAACCTTTCTCTCCATCAAACGCCATATGGGGACAAGCTTCACTTCAACCATAGATGGCATACGCTATCGTCCTGAGATGATAGCCGCCATGATCATACGCCAACTGCGCAGTGAAGCGGAAGAAGCCCTTGGTATGCCAATTCAGCGCGCTGTCATTACCGTCCCCGCCTACTTCAGTGATCAGCAGCGGCAATCGGTGAAGGATGCCGGACGCCTTGCCGGGCTGGAAGTGGCGCGTATTATTAACGAGCCTACAGCGGCAGCACTGGCCTACGGTATTGATCGTGGGAACCATGAAATCATCGCTGTTTTTGACCTCGGTGGAGGAACATACGATATTTCTATCCTTGAAGTGTGCGATGGTGTTGTGGAAGTGCTGGCCACCTCCGGAAACAATCACCTTGGTGGTGATGATCTGGACAGCGCCCTGATACAGCACATCGCACAGCAGTTTTATCGTCAGCACTCCATTGACCTCACCGAGGATAAAATGGCCATGCAGAAACTTCGCGAGGACGCTGAAAAAGCAAAAATCATGCTCTCGGAAGTTTCGGAAGTCACTATTAACATACCCTTTATCACTGCTGACAATACCGGACCGAAGCACCTGGAAGTCACCATAAACAGGGCACAGTTTGATGAGATCATCAAACCCATCGTGGCGCAGCTCATCCCTCCCGCCGAAGCGGCTCTCAATGATGCTGGTCTCAAACCCGAAGATATTTCGCGGGCATTACTGGTCGGAGGTACCACGCGCGTGCCACTGGTGCAGAAAACCATAGAAAAATTTACCGGGAAGCCTGTCTCAAAAAATGTCAACCCCGTCGAGTGCGTTGCATTGGGCGCTGCGGTGCAGGCAGGTATCATAGAAGGTGATGTCAAGGATCTTATACTGGTTGATATCACTCCGCTGACCCTGGGGATTGAAACCGAGGGTGACAGATTTATCCCCATCATCAACCGCAATACCGCTCTTCCCTGCTCAAACTCCAAAGTCTTCACTACCATCAGCGATAATCAGAATGTGGTGGAGGTGCATATTCTGCAGGGTGAAAGTGAACGTGCCTCCAATAATATCTCCCTGGGAAAATTTCAACTGACAGGCATACGCATGGCAGCCAAGGGGGAGCCTCGCATTGAAGTGACCTTTAATATCGATGTCGACGGTATCGTGTCTGTTTCCGCCATAGATCTGGATACGCGCAACCGGCAGGAGATTAACATCAAGGATTTTAATCGGATATCTGAGATTCAGATGCGATCACAGGTCCGTTTCATAGAAAAAAAGGTGCTGCGAAATGCACAATAATTGCCTTTTTCTGAAGAGTTTATTATAGTATCCTCTTAAAAAAATGCATCAAAATGTTTCGAAATTATAGTAATGGAGGATTAGATGGATCGCAAGGATATAAAGATCATCACCGTAGATGATTCTTCCACTATGAGGCGTATCATCAAGAATACGCTTACCCGCCTTGGCTTCAAGGATATCATTGAAGCTGACAATGGTGTGACTGGCCTTGCAGCACTGGGCGAAAACAAGGTGGATCTCGTGATTACCGACTGGAATATGCCGGAAATGGACGGGCTTCAGTTTGTCAAGGCGATCCGTACCAATGAAGAGTACAAACACCTGCCTATTCTTATGATCACGACGGAAGCCGCCAAGGAAGATATTCTCGAAGCTCTGCGCTCAGGCGTGAATAATTACATTGTCAAACCCTTTACTCCTGAGACCCTGGAAGAGAAAATATCCAAGGTACTGGGACTGTAAAATGACCCACGTTCAGGATGCCTCCCATGGATAGCGAAACACGACGGGAGCTGGTGTCTATTCTGCAACGGATGGTTGATGGAGACTTGAAACACGTCACCAGGGACACCACCCACCTGCAGCCACACATAGTTGAGAAGCTGAACAGGCTTTGTCAGAAGCTCAACCCTATAGCGCCGGTGATGTCATCCTGTTTACACGATATACCAGTGATGGAGAAATCCCTTGAAGAGATCGTTTCCATCACGGAAGACTCTGTAGTGCACCTTATGTCATCCAGTGAGCAATTGCTTGATCGCTTTAACAGCGTCAAGGATCTGCTGGAACGGACGGTGGCTTCTGAAAGTGATTATGGTATTCATTTTCAGAAAATAGAGGAACTGAACCAGCAGAATCAGGACGAAATATATGACATGATGAGTTCCCTGGAATTCCAGGATATTACTCATCAGAAGGTTGACAGGCTCAGCAAACTTGTCGGTGACATGCAGACCCGTGTTGACGAGCTGGCAGCCGTACTTTCGTTGAGGCAAAGCCATGGGGCTGCACCTCAACTGTTGAAACGTGAAGAAGAAACATCAGCAGATGACCAGGGGTTGGTCGATAAACTTCTCGCTGAATTCGGACTCTGACAGGGGGAGCAATGGGACACGAAGATACAGAAATTATCGAGGACTTTCTGGTCGAGACAGACGAACTGCTGGAAAAGCTTGACCAGGATCTTATCGAGCTTGAAAACAGTCCGGATAATTACGACCTCCTGAACGCCATTTTCCGCTGCGCCCATACGGTAAAGGGCACCAGCGGATTTCTGGGTTTTACCACCATGGCGGAGCTGACTCACCATGCTGAAGATGTTTTGAATAAACTGCGCAAGGGCGATCTTGTCATGAATCCCCATACCATGGATATTCTGCTGGAAGCCTTTGATCTGGTGAAGAGCATCACTGAGGATATTCGCTCTGGCCGTGGCGACTCCCAGCAGGATATCAGCGGGGTTGTCGAGCGATTGCACCTGATTACCGAAGGCAAAGAAGGCGAAGTCGTTCTGGACCATGAGACGCCGCCAGCGCCCCAGCCTCTGCCAGCCGAAGAAACGGCTGCAGTTCCGCCCGCTGTGTCGCCCCGCCCTGCCGCGGCAGTTGCCGCAACTGCTCCGGTCGCTGATCCCCACCCCATTGCCCCAGCGTCTGAACCCACCAAAAAAACTTCACCCCCGGCTCCCGCTGCCAAGAACGCTCCCAAGCAGGCAGCTGCCGATGATCGAAAAAAAGGTGAACAGACGATCCGTGTCGATGTAGACCGCCTGGACGCGCTTATGAATCTGGTTGGAGAGCTGGTTCTTGGACGTAACCGCATACTTCAGCTTACCAGCCAGATGGAGTCTGATCGTGATAACGAGCATGTGGAAGCCCTCAGTGAGACCAGTGCCCAGTTGAGCCTGATCACCACCGAGCTTCAGATGGCGGTCATGAAGACACGCATGCTGCCTGTTGGTAAAGTGTTCAATCGGTTTCCGCGGATGGTGCGCGATCTCTCCCGCGAATTGAAAAAAGACATCGAACTCATCATCACTGGCGAAGATACCGAACTTGACAAGTCTGTGGTTGAAGAGATCGGAGACCCTCTGGTTCACCTGATCCGCAACTCCTGCGACCATGGGGTGGAAACACCGGAAGAGCGCAAGGCGGTTGGCAAACCCGCAACGGGGAAAGTACACCTTTCAGCTTTCCATGAAGGGAACCATATCGTCATCGAAATCAAGGATGATGGCAAGGGTATAGATGCCGATGTCATCAAGGCCAAGGCTGTTGAAAAAGGCGTCATCACCGAAGCCGAAGCCAGTCGCATGGGCAAGACCGAGGCGCTGAACCTGATCTTTGCGCCGGGTTTCTCTACCGCCGCCAAGGTTACAGATGTCAGTGGACGCGGTGTTGGTATGGATGTGGTGCGTACCAATATTGAAAAACTCAATGGTCTGATTGTCATCGATACAGACCTTGGCAAAGGCTCCACCTTTACGATCAAAATCCCCCTTACCCTGGCCATCATTCAAGTGCTTCTGGTGGGTGTATCCGACGAAAGCTATGCGATTCCCCTGGTGTCGGTGGTTGAAACGGTCAAAGTCACCAGAGGAGAAATTAAAACCATCGAACGTAAACAAGTGCTGCGATTACGTGATGAAGTGGTCCCCCTGGTAAAGCTGTCCGGCATTTTCGATGTGCCTACAGAAGAAAAAAACGACGTCTATATTGTCATCCTCGGGCTCGCGGAGCGGCGTATTGGTTTGATTGTCGATACACTGCTGGGGCAGGAGGAAATCGTCATTAAGACCCTTGGCGACTATCTCAAGGGGACCCCTGGCATAACCGGTGCTACCATCATGGGTGATGGAAGGGTGAATCTCATCGTCGATGTGGCCTCCATGATTGAGATGGCAGCGGAGGGTGCCGCATCATGACATCGCTGAAGCGCCGTGGCATGCTGAAGCTCTGTGCTGTCCTGGCCGTGCTTCTGGTTGGCGGCGGCAGCTTTCACGAAGCCAGTGCCTATCGAACCACGAAATATTTTCTTCTGGAAGTTTATCCGGTGGAGGGCGTACCCTTTCGCACTCTCTCACACCTTCCTCCCATGTCATACTTTCATCATTATGGTGGTGAAAGCACCTTTATCAATGTATACCCTCTTTACTCGATCCAGGCTCCCAACAATAACCTGTCAACCTTTCAGCAACTGGTGGAGCAAGAGGGCCTCGGCCCGGCCAATTACCTTCCCCTTGATCCCGGGCAAGCGCAAAATCGAGGCAAAGGCAGATTGGCCAAGGATCGACAATGGTATCGGTAACATGGAGCACTCATGGTTAAGCGCGTAACCTCTGACAGCCTGATAATGATGAGCGAAGGCGAATTTGAGTTCCTGATCAGTCGTCTGCTGCGACATATCGGCTTTTCCATCAATGAAAGCCTTGATTTTGGCAACAACGAGCGGATCTACATCGCCCAGGGACGCAAAAAACCCTATATGGGGAAGTTTGTCATACGGTACAAGCGCAATACCGGGGAAGATGACGTTCTCGATATGGAGTTCCTGAACGGGACATCCCATTGGACGATCCGCGAAGCCACCAACAAGGTTCTTATTGTCAGTAACTGTAACTTCTCGGAAGAACTGCAGTTTCACGCCGATAACTCGGAAGTCGAACTGATAGGAGCCGATGAAATCGTTCGACTCGCCAATGAGATCGCCGAAGAAGATGAAAGGCGCAAAAAAGAGCAGGAAAGCATCAAGAAGCGCCGCAAGCGCCCAAATGTGCCCTATGGACGCACCCTGATACTTAAACTTGAAACCGAATACACTATTGATCTCGCACCGGTTACAGTGAAGGAATGGCTCAATGTCTGGCTGCGCATCAAGTCGGAAATCGAAGTTATTCTGGCCACCGCCCTGAAAATCGACCCGGAATCCGTGGACAAGAATGATTCCGAGCGCCTGAAGTCCCTGACCACAAAACTTGAAGGCCTCTACTTCGACCTCATGAAGTACAAGGTGCCCGATGTGGCGCAACTCAGTCGTGATATGGCGGAACGGGTACTGGAAAACGTCATCCTGCTGGTCACGGGAACGCTCTACGAGGAACCCTTGGAGGACATTGAAGACTATCGTGCCAATATCACGAAACTTGATAATGAGCTGACGGCGGTGAACAAGGAGCTGGTGGAGTACCTGGAAGAGAAGGAAAAGGAAGTCAAGCGTCGGGAAAAGTTCCGCAATATCGTCCTGGTGGGCTATGTGGTGGGGATCCTGCTGCTGATGGCCATACTGGTGTCCAAGACATGACCCGTGCAGAACTCCAGAAACAGATCCATGGACTGCTGCAGACAGTAGTTTTTCTCCGTGATGAGTCCCAGAATCTGCGTGAGCAGCTTAGGGATGGTGACATCAAGGTTGGCAGAAAGCTCAATATGAGCGCAGACTACCTGGAGTTGGCTTCACGTCTGAGCGCGGAAATAGAAAAAAAACTGCAGGAACTTTCCACGGTGGTGGAGTCACAGGAGAGCCCCGATGGTGAGTTCCGTTTTCAGGATGACTACGGGACATTTGACAGTCGTCTTAACGAATTTCTGGGCCCTGGTGGCTCAAAACAGCAGTGACCTGAGGGAAGATTGACCCCTGGCACCCGCAAATTACCCCTTATCGCTGCTTCCTCCCGGACCTGACGAGGTTCAGAGTCTTGCGCCGCAGGGGATCTTCCCTACAGGTCGCGTGCAACATACCATAGGCATATCAGGGCCGCAAGGTCTCCCCATAGAAAAATTCAGGAGTAGAAACGCAATGCAGAAAAATGTTCAGATTTCCCGTGCCCTCATCAGTGTCTCCGACAAAACCGGCATTGTTGAGCTGGCCCGGTTTCTCCATAGTCGAGGAGTACAGATACTTTCCACAGGCGGCACTGCCAGACTGCTGCAGCAGAGCGAAATTCCCGTGGTGGAAGTTGGCGATTATACCGGAACCCGTGAAATGCTTGATGGTCGTGTGAAAACCCTTCATCCGAAGGTACATGGCGGCATTCTGGGCATGCGCGATAACGCTGAGCATCGTCAGCAGATGAAGGACTACGGCATCGACCCCATCGACCTGGTGGTGGTCAATCTGTATCCCTTTGAACAGACAGTCAGAAAGGGCTGCACCTACGAGGAAGCCGTTGAAAACATCGACATCGGTGGGCCGACCATGCTGCGCAGTGCCGCCAAGAATCATCAGGATGTGGTAGTCGTGGTGGACCCAAGCGACTATACTGCCCTGCAGGCTGAAGTTGAATCCACCGGAGTGGTAAGCTTTGATACGCGCAGGAATCTTGCCCGTAAGGTCTACCTGCACACTGCCAGCTATGACGCCATCATCAGCGGATATTTCAATGAAGAGCAGTCTGTGGACTTTCCAGACACCTGGGTAATGAGTGGGGCGAAACTGCAGGACCTGCGTTATGGCGAAAATCCACACCAGCAGGCCGCTTTTTATGGCGACCCCTTCCGTAGTGAGGCCAGTGTGGCGACCGCCAGGCAGCTGCATGGCAAGGAACTCAGCTACAATAACATCATTGACGCTGACGCGGCTCTGGAACTGGTTAAAGAGTTCCAACTGCCCACTGTCGTCATTATCAAACACACCAACCCCAGCGGTGTCGCTTCCGCTGAGACTATCGCGCAAGCCTATACGAAAGCCCTCGCAACTGACCCCGTCAGCGCCTTTGGCGGTGTGATCGCCGCCAATCGCCCCATAGACGAGGCAGCTGCCGGCGAAATGGCTCAGCTCTTTGTGGAGATTATTATCGCCCCTTCCTTTACCCCGCAGGCTCTGGAAATACTCACTCGCAAGAAAAACATCCGTCTGCTGGAGACTGGCACCCTTGACGCGAAACGTGATCGTGAGAAATTCGTGCGCAAGGTTACCGGCGGATTCCTGGTGCAGGATCGCGACCTCGGCATGATCGACAATATTGAAACCTGTCGGGTCGCCACTGAAATCAAGCCGACGGCCGAGCAGTACCGCGCTCTCATCTTTGCCTGGAAAGTGTGTAAACACGTCAAGTCCAACGCCATTGTCTACGCCAATGATGGTCAACTGGTCGGCGTGGGCGCTGGCCAGATGAGCCGGGTCGACTCAAGCCGCCTGGGAGTGCAGCGCGCGCAGATGCCGATCGAAGATACGGTGATGGCATCTGACGCCTTTTTTCCCTTCCGTGACAGCATTGACGCCGCAGCCGCTGTTGGCGTGAAGGCCATCATTCAACCAGGTGGCTCGGTCAGGGACGAAGAAGTTATTGCTGCCTGCAATGAGCATGGCATCGCCATGGTTTTGACTGGCATGCGTCACTTCCGGCACTGATGATGTCGATTCAGAGACGTCAGACACCATCACTGTGGATCGGCAAGGTTGAGGTCGGGGGCTCTGCCCCCGTTTCCATTCAAAGTATGACCACAACCAGGACCACGGATATCCGTGCAACAGTGGCACAGATCAGCGAGCTGGCCACTGCCGGCTGCGATATCGTACGCGTCGCCGTTCCCGACGAGGCGTCCTCTCACAGTCTGGCGGAGCTGGTTCCCCTTTCGCCTCTCCCCGTAGTTGCCGATATCCACTTTAACCATACCTTTGCCCTGCGCGCGCTTGATGCTGGAGTGCACGGGTTACGCATCAACCCTGGAAATATCGGTTCTGCGGAGCGCATTGCCAGTGTTGTGGAAAAGGCGCGCAGCCGCAATGTGCCGATTCGCATTGGCGTCAATGCGGGGAGCCTTGAGAAGGATATCCTGCAGCGCCACGGGCACCCTGGCCCAGAAGCCATGGTGGAGAGTGGTCTGCGCCATATCGCGCTGCTGGAAAAGCTCAACTACCGCAATATGAAGATTTCCCTCAAAGCCAGTGATGTCTACACCACCATGCAGGCATATCGGCTGATAGCGTCAAAGGTTCCCTATCCCCTCCACCTGGGAGTCACCGAAGCCGGCACGGAATTCGGCGGTACTGTCAAAAGCGCCATTGGCATCGGTGGCCTGCTGTCTGAAGGTATCGGCGATACCATCCGCGTCTCACTGACTGCTGACCCCGTCCGCGAAATCCGTGTGGCCCGGAAGATCCTGCAATCCCTGGGTCTGCGCAGAGAGGGGGTCAACTTTGTCTCCTGCCCGACCTGCGGTCGGGTCGAGGTTGATCTGGTCAGCCTGGCAAACCGTGTGGAAGAAGCGCTGCAGCATATCCCCCACCCCATTACCGTCGCGGTGATGGGCTGTCCGGTCAATGGCCCCGGTGAAGCCCGTGAAGCCGATTATGGCATTGCCGGGGGCAAGGGCCGGGGGCTGGTCATGCACCATGGTGAGGTGGTGGGCTGGTTTCCCGAGGATCAGCTGGTAGAAACCCTCTTGGCATTGATTCATAAGGATTTCCCCGCCCCCTCCGATTTTGCTTGATTTTTCAGAGCGAAAAGCCATATATCGTCCAATCTCAAACCCTTGGGTGGTGGTACTAAACCCTTGGGATTTTCCCTGCCGGGGGCACCTCCATGGACGAACTCTCCTTCACCTTTTCCTGGTTTTCGACACTGCTTCTGCCACTGCTTATCATGATTGCGAAAGTTGTGGAGGTAGCCGTAGGGACCATCCGTATCATGTTCGTCTCCCGGGGAATGAAATACCTGGCTCCACTGGTGGGGTTTATCGAGGTCATTATCTGGCTGGCCGCCATCACTCAGGTCATGTCGAACATGGGAAATATCGCCAACTATGTGGCCTACGCCATTGGCTTTACTGTGGGAAACTACCTTGGCATTATCATTGAGGAGCGTATCAGCCTGGGGTACAGCCTGGTGCGTGTCATCACCCGGCGCGATGCCACAGAACTGGTGCACTACCTGAAGGAGTCCCGCTATCATGTCACCCATGTGGACGCTGAAGGAGAGCTCGGCGATGTCAAGGTCATCTTCACGACCATACGCAGACGTGAACTGCCCCGGGTACTTGAAATCATCAAGACGTTTAACCCTCGGGCCTGTTACACCATAGAAGATCTGCGTTTTGTCAGTGAAAGCGGCTTACCCCATGGTGCCACCCGCAGTGCCATGGGTCTGCAGTCATTGCTCCCTGTTGCCTTGCGTCGTCAGACGGTGAAGGAGCAGGTGGTCGCCCCCTGATTTCAAAGGGTGATTTTCCCTCATTTTTGCGATAGTATGCCCCTATGAAACAGCCAGAGAAGGAGTACCGGACACATGATGGAACAGGATTCCAATGAACAGATAGAACAGCGCAAACTGAAGCTGAGCCAGCTGCAGGAGATGGGTGTTAACCCCTACAGTGGTCGCAGTGAGCGTAATACGGATATTGTCACCATCCACCATGCCCATGGTGAACAGGACAGACAGCAGCTCGAAGATACCAGGGAGAGTCTGCCTCGCTATACCATTGCCGGCAGGATAATGGCTTTGCGGAGTTTCGGTAAGGCCGCTTTTGTGAAACTGCGCGACCGTACCGGTTCGGTACAGGCCTATGTGGCCCGAGATGATATCGGCAGTGACGCCTTTGGACAGTTCAAGAAAATTGAAGTGGGCGATATCATCGAAGTCTGTGGCTTTCCCTTTCGCACGAAGACCGATGAACTGTCGCTGCATGCCACCACATGTCGTCTGCTCGTCAAGGCCGTGCGACCACTGCCGGAGAAATGGCACGGGCTGAAGGATCGGGAAACCTGTTACCGGCAGCGCTATGTGGATCTTATGGTGAACGAGGAGTCACGGGAGCGTTTTCTCATGCGCGGGCGCATCGTGAAGTTTATCCGCGACTACTTCACCGCCCGTGACTATCTGGAAGTGGAAACACCCATGATGCATCCTCTCCTGGGCGGAGCTGCTGCCAAACCCTTTGTGACCCATCACAATACCCTGGATATGGATCTCTATCTGCGCATCGCGCCGGAACTTTATCTGAAGCGCCTGGTGGTAGGGGGTTTTGATCGGGTATTTGAAATTAATCGAAACTTCCGCAATGAAGGCATATCGCCGAAACATAATCCAGAGTTCACCATGATCGAGTGGTATCAGGCCTACGCCACTTACCACGACCTCATGGATCTGACCGAAGACATGCTCTGTACCATGGCCCGGCAGTTGCTTGGCAGCGACACCATCACATACGGTGAACACCAGATTCGCCTGCAGGCGCCCTTTCCCCGGCTGACCATTCGCCAGGCCCTGTTGCAGTATTCCCACCTCACGGAGGCAGAACTTGAGGATGTACAGAGCCTCCAGCGGCTGCTCAAGGAATTGGGTGTCGACGGGGAGCATATGTCCCATGAGCGCATTCTCTTTGCCCTGTTCGAAGAACTTGTGGAGAGTAAACTGATTCAGCCGACGTTTATCGTGGACTTCCCCAAGGAGATCAGTCCGCTGGCGAAATCGCATCAGGACAATCCCGATATCACCGAGCGATTTGAACTCTTTGTGGCTGGCTGGGAGCTGTGTAACGGGTTCACAGAGCTCAATGACCCGGTGGATCAGTATGAGCGATTCCTGAAGCAGGTCGAAGCGAAGCAGTCTGGCGATGAAGAAGCCACCGACATGGATCTGGACTATATCCGCGCCCTGGAATACGGGTTGCCGCCCACGGCCGGCGAAGGCATGGGTATCGACAGACTGGTGATGCTGATGACGAATGCACAGACGATACGTGATGTCATACTCTTCCCCCATATGCGCCCTGAGCATATCTGAGGTGAGGGCTTCATAAGCAGAAGCCCCTTCAGGGCTTACCAAGAAGTCCTTGCATTTTGCACAAACAGCTCCGATAATTCTGCCCAGTGAAGAGACTTCAGTAACCACAAACCCTCATGGAGGCTTATATGGCAAAGCGATTTGAAGTGTACAAGTGTGAAGTGTGCGGCAATATCACCCAGGTTTTTCACGCATCGAACGGCCCGCTTGCCTGCTGTGGGCAGCCCATGGTCCTGATGGTGGAAAATACCGTTGATGCCGCCAAGGAAAAACATGTACCTGTGGTGGAAAAGGTTGACGGCGGCATCAAGGTCAGCGTGGGCAGTGTTGAGCACCCTATGGAAGACAAGCATTACATAGAGTGGATAGAGGTTATCGCGGGCGACACCTTCTACGTTCAGTTCCTGAAACCCGGTCAGAAACCCGAGGCCACCTTCCCCATTACCGATGACAATATTATCGTGAGGGAGTACTGCAACCTGCACGGTCTCTGGAAAGCCTGATTCTCGGGAACTCTTTACGGTGTGTTGGTACTCGCGCCAGCATTCCTCCCAGAGACGCTCACTTTCGTCCGAGGACCAAGGTCTCTGCCGCTCGCCATCCGGGCTCGCTCTCGGAATACTGGCGCTCCTGCTGAAACAAACGCAGGGTAGCTGTGAATGGTTACGATTCTCGTAAAGAAAGAATACGAAAGAAAAGCGGTGGGAATCCCACCGCTTTTCTTCTTTCTGCACATGAGAGCGAGAGCGTCAGAGCTCCTTACGTAAAGCCCGTAAAGACACAGGCCAAGGCAACGCATTTCGCCAGGAACCTTCATCTTTCAGAATCCAAGCCCCGCTCTGAGATAGACGCGATCTTCTCCCCCCTCATCCAGCCCCCTGGCGACACCAAGGGTGGCACGTATTCCCAGGTGATAATAAACGAACAGGTCACCATGAATTTCCGCGCCAATACTGCGGGAGTACTGTTGTGGCGAGCTGCCGGTATTCCAGGCAGCACCCTGCTCCGCGAAAAGAGTTCCCCATACCTGGCCAGCGCCAAGCGGTGGCGTAATAAAGCCCCGCTCAATGGTCGCGAGGGGGAAGTTCCACTCCAGGCTGCCCAGGACCATACGACGGCCATGCAGGTGCTGCAGTCCCTCGGGGTATCCCCGTAAAGGGTATCCCCGTCGAAGGAATACCGAAGAACCCAGCAGACTGCCACTGCTGCCGGTACTGCCACCGAGCTGAAACGGGACCGAGTCATCATCACCCCAGCCCACATATCCTTTGATATGCAGGGTCTGTCGATGCGATGGCGTCAGGGCGAGATACTCTTTCCAGCTGGCAGTGTAGGTTCTGCCGCGAAAGTCACCGGAGAATGCGGAACTGTCCTCAGCGACCACCAGCAGTGTGCGCCCCTGTGATGGAAGTATCTGACGGAAATGCTGTTGCGCATTGCTGGAGTGCAGGGCCAGGCCAATACTTTCATCGACGCGATCTGGCGATGAGGGGTAAAGCGCATGGCGGGAGCGTTCGTGGAAATCCTTGCGACTGACTCCAAGGTGGACACTGCTGCGCCAATCTGTGCGCAGGAAAGGAAACATTGTTTCTGCCTGCACATGCTGGCTTTTACGGGCAGCGATCACATCACCATCATTATTGCGGCGCAGGCTTGCCGAACGGTCAATGCCCAGGGAGAAATGCGGCCAGAAGCGCCGATACTCATATTCCGCCCGGCCAAGCAGCCACTCCTGCTCAAAGTCATAGGACCCCTGCAGTGCGTAGCGGTGACGGCCAAGGGCGTCTTCACCAGAAGTGATGAAGCCAAGTTCGGAGTGATCATCATCGAAAAGTGCCACGGGGAACCACCAGCGCGGCTGCAGCCCCTGCCAGGGACTATAGGCAGACACGCTGCCTTGATGAGGATCGGGTTGACTCCTTGGCAGAGGTCGTTCAGGAGTTGCTTCCGAATGATGTCGTTGTGGCGAGGGATCGGCGATGTGGTAGAGATCGGCGCCACCGGAATGGAAGCCGATATAGAAGAGGCCTGCGTCGGTACGCGCCGGATGAAAAGCACCACCGCGAACGTTAGTCAATACAGTGGTTTCTCCGCTTTCGAGGGAATACTGGTGGATGTTGTAAATACCATCACTATCGCTGGAAAATAGGATATGGGAGCCGTCGTGATCAAAGTGCGGATGAGCCTGAATGCCTGCCCTGCGGATAAGGGGAGTCCACTGGGCGGTTCGCAGATCAAACCGCTCCAGATTCCAGCCCTGCTGCTGGCGCCACATGGAGATGAGCAGCCAGTCTTCGTGGGGATGGTGTACCATGTGGGCGGGAACTTCGCCAGGTTCTCCCTGCCACAGCTCCCGAAGCAGTACCCCATCGCGGTTCAGGAGGTGCAGGCTGCTCTGGCCAGCCTGGTGCTGCACGGCAATGATATGTTCTGCATCGGGAGTCAGGGTGGCATACCGGTAGCGCTGGCACTTGGTCAGGCGCGTTGAATGTCCACTGTCGGGATCAATATGATAAATATCCATATACCAGTTGCGGTTATTACAGATTGCAGGCTGTGTGATCAGAATGCCGAATTTTGGATGGAGACTGAAACGGCTGCTGCGCACCGGTGCCACCGAACGCAACTGTGCGCGTTTGACATCATAGGCCATAAGCTGTTGGCGCTGGTGTCCATCGTGCCGAACAAAGTAAACCTCATCCTGGAGGGAGGCGGTTCCGCCGGTGAAGTAACCGAAATGGCTGATGCGATTCCCCTCGCGAAGGCCACGGGCCTCCAGGGACGCCAGTTGCTCCGTATACTGTTCTTGCAGCCACAGGTCGAACTCCTGCCACAAGTGGCTCATACTCTGGCCATAGGCACGACGCGCCGCTCCCTGCAGTCGGGTGATATCCAAAATCTGCCCACTGTAATCTTCCACATAGGCTCTGATGGAATCCTCACCCCGGGTCTCGTGAAGAAACCGGAAGAAGTGGGTGCCGTAGAGGTATGGTGTGGCGGCCCCGGGCCACTGGACCATGGGCTGGTTAACCTGGTGAAGATCCTTGATGCCGGCCATGGTTTCCAGACGCATCTGCATGTGGGAGTAGCTGCTGAAAACCCGCCCCGTACGAAGCATGTGATCGGACTCGTGGTGAATGGCCAGTCCTTCCAACACCCATAGCGGTTGCAGATAGGCTGGAAAGAGCAGGAAATTTCTGCCGAATACCTGTCTGAGACCCTGGGGCAGGCCGCGCACCTTATCCATATGGAGTATATGGGTGTATTCATGCAGAAGCAGGGTCTCCAGCCAGTTTCCAGAATTCTCCAGCCCATCGATGGCGTCAGGCGGCGCCATGTAAATGACAATGCGATTGGAGGGAAATACCGACGCAAAACCATTGGGAAAATCGGTGGAATCGGTGATGACAACTTCCGTGGGTCGAGTGGGTTGCCAGTTGAAAAACGGGGTAAGACGCAGGTGAATCTCTTCGGCCAGTGCAGCTGTCTGCCGGGCGAATGTTTCGGTCTCTGGCGCGTGGTGGATGGTGAAATGGGCGGTACGGAGGGTCTGCCAGGAAACCCAGGGGTCTGGCGTAATCGCAGCTCCTGCATCGGGCCGTAATATGGTGAAAATCAGCAGGAACACAAGGGCAGGCCGGATTCTGGACATGGAGTTGTCTGCCTCTGTTGATTACAGCGTTCTGAGCGCTTGTGTGAGTTCCGCCAAAGAGCGGTGGATGGTGCCACCGCTGGCGAGAATGAAGTACTCCACCTGCAGATTGACGATGCTGCCTTCGTTGTCCGCGCTGAGGCGAAAATCACCACGGTAGCCGAAGATCTTTTTGTCCAGGGCGAAGGCGTAGCCGACTTCCGCAGCTGTTCCACTGTCGACATCGGTGCCGTCAAGTATGGCGATCAGGATATCACACTGGCGGATGGCCTCAGCATTATTGCGGGCGATCAAGGCATTGACCTCGCGCCAACGTTCAATTCGCTCGGGACCTGTGGGCAGACTGGCTGCACTCTGGATAAGATGCTGCGGTGTCAGCTGCCAGGGGTCGACGATGTTCAGGGAACTCTCCCGCAATGCAGGAATCAGAATCCCGTGATAGTAGTGGCGCCCGGCCTCACTGAAGCCGAGGGGTGAGGCGATATAGGCGTTCATCAGCGCTCCTGCAGGCTGTACTGACGGATGAGTCGTGAGATGAGAAAGGCCATTTCAAGGCTTTGGGAGTAGTTCAGGCGGGGATCACAGGAGCTGACATAGTTCTTGCCCAGGTCAGTATCCTGCAGGTTGGCGGCACCACCTGTGCATTCGGTGACATCTTCGCCGGTCAGTTCGAAATGAACTCCCGCCAGGATGGTGCCATGGTGACGATGGATACGGAAGCATGACTCCAGTTCCGCTTCTATGTGCGCGAAGGCACGGGTTTTGATGTTCTCCCCCACCACACGGGTATTGCCGTGCATGGGATCACAGCTCCAGGCGACAGGCATTCCACTGCGCTTTACTGCGCAGACCAGAGGCGGCAGGGCTTTTTCGACGCGATCCATGCCCATGCGGGTAATGATGGTGACGCGACCCGCCTCATTGGTGGGATTCAGGCGGTGAATCAGGTCTGTCACTTCTTCGGGATCGGCATTCGACCCTATTTTGACTCCGACGGGGTTCGCCAGGCCACGGAAGTACTCCACGTGGGCACCGTCGAGCTGACGGGTTCGCTCGCCGATCCACAGCATGTGGGCTCCGAGGTTGTAGAAACGACCAGACGCGGGATCCTTGCGGGTCAGGGCCGACTCGTACTCCAGCAGCAGCCCTTCGTGGGATGTGAAGAAGTCGATGGTGTCCAGCAGGTGAGAGTTGACACCGCAGGACTCCATGAAATGAATGGCATCCAGTATGGTTTCCACCATATCGCGATAGTCCTTCCATTTCTCGGCCTTTTCAATGGAATGCAGGTTCCATTCAAAAGCGTGGCGAAGATCGGCAAAACCGCCACTGATCATGGCGCGAATATAGTTCAGGGTCAGAGCTGAGCAGGTATAGGCTGTGGTGAGTCTTTCCGGGTCAGGAACCCGCCTGGCCTGGTCCGGGGCAAGGTCATTGACCGAATCGCCACGGTAGCTGGGATAGCTGATGCCTTCAATGGTTTCCTGCGCTTGCGAGCGGGGTTTGGCATACTGCCCGGCAATACGTCCAAGGCGAACCACTGGTTTGCGGGCGCCATAGGTGAGAATCAGGCTCATCTGCAGCAGGATTTTCATCTTATTGGTGATATTCTGCTCGTTGCAGTCTGTGAAGCGCTCCGCACAGTCACCACCTTGCAGTATAAAACCTCCACCCCTGGCAGCGGCAGCGATACTGCTTTTCAGGCGTTCAACTTCCGCCGGATAGACCAGGGGCGGCAGGACGGAAAGCGCGTTCGTTATATGGCTGAGAGCCTGCATGTCGGGATAAGGGGGTTGTTGATGGGCAGGGAAATGTTTCCAGCTGGTAGGGGTCCAGGTGCTGTGGCTCATGTTTTTCCTTTACTGCTGCACAGAGGGTATTGAGGCGGTTTCCTTTGGATAACCTACAGTATACATGATCAGGGTGATGGTGCGTGCAAAAAAGCCAGCGCGGAGCCATAGGCCTGCTGCAGGCGAAGAAAGCTTTCATGATCGCCACCATTATCGGGATGGGTGCGCCTGGCCAGCCGGAGGAAGTGTCGGCGCAGGCCCTTGGGACCCAGGGCAGACAGGGTTTCACGGCTTTCAATCTGCAGAACCTCCAGTGCCCCGTCATCCAGGTGTGGCGCGATACGCTGTTGCATGCCGATTCTGTGCCAGAATTTCCCCACCTCTTCGCGCAGCTGCTCTTCGGTGTAGGCGAACAGATGCTCCTTCCAGCCATAGAAGGCGAACATGATGGTCTGCGCGTCGGCCATATCCTGTGGCATATTCCACCAGGCACAGGGCTGGTGAACGTGGCAAAAGGGCGAATCCGCCGCTGTTGTCGATGAACAACAGGTGTTGTGGTAAGGGTCATAGGCGCGACACATGCCGTTCTTTTGCCAGCTCAGGTGGCAGCCGAGGGCGGAAAAGCCCAGCACCGGCAAAAGATCTCCTCTGGTGAGTTCCCTGAAGAGCCCCTGGAGTTCGCGCAGCTGTTGCGGGACATCCAGATCGAAAAGCGCAGAGAGCTCCTGGTGCTCTCTGCACGTGCTGCCATTGGTGCCGTACATATGGAGCAGGGCGGCACCCTGGGTGATGGTATGGCGCAGGGAGAAGGAAAGGGCGTAGAGGCCGCTGTAGCCATGCAGAAAGTATTCTGATCGTGTCTGTGGGCTGAGCAGTTCCTTGAAAATAGAGGTATCAGTCAGTGTAAGGGAATTCTGCTGGTGAAGAAGGGTGCCCGATGTCGGGGAAGGGGTATGGTGTGACTTCCGCACCAGCATACGCAGCAGTGCGCTGAGTGGGAAAAGACCAAAGGGCTCCAGGATCTGAGGAGTGGGAAGCGTGTTCACATGAGCATCCTCGTACAGAATGCATACAGCCTAACACACTTCAGCGGCACCGTCCATGCAACCGGAAAGGCCCCTCGCGGGAGGGGCCGCAGACGAATCATACTCCGAAATGACGCTTGAGCAATCCCGCAAAAGCCGCACCATGGCGGGCTTCATCTTTACACATTTCATGTACGGTATCGTGGATAGCATCAAGATTCTGCTGCTTGGCGCGGGTGGCAAGATCCTTCTTGCCGGAGCAGGCGCCAAATTCCGCGTCAACGCGCATCTGGAGATTGGTTTTGGTGTCGGCAACCACAACCTCTCCCAGTAACTCAGCGAATTTTGCGGCGTGCTCAGCTTCTTCCCAGGCGATGCGTTTATAGGCTTCGGCAATTTCCGGATAGCCTTCGCGGTCAGCCTGGCGGCTCATGGCCAGGTACATGCCCACCTCGGTGCACTCACCGGTGAAGTTCATGCGCAGATCTTCAATGATGGTCGGATCGATATCCCTGGCGACACCAATGCGGTGCTCATCCGCCCAGTTGCGTTCTCCGGCCACCTGCTCATTGAACTTGCTGGCGGGTGCCTTGCAGGTTGGGCAGATTTCGGGAGCCTGTTCGCCTTCAGCAACATAACCACATACGGTACAGATAAATTTTTTCATGTCATCTCCAGATTGAATGTGTTTAACGAGAAGCCTTCTTATCTTCTGCGAGCAATTGTGTCAACAGGAGAAATTCCTGATTATGTGTGGCAGTACTAACATGGCGCAAAATGTTTCGATACTGGTTGGGAAATGCCTTCTCAGGAAAGTTTACAAGCGTTACACAATCACTTGAATTTTCTTTCACAAGTGGTATGCTTCCGGTGATTTCAACATATGCATTCATTGACATGGGATTTGCAGAGAACTGGGCAGGTGATTTATGAAAATCGGATTAAAACTGGGAAGCGCTTTTGGCGCCGTCATTCTCATTACGCTTGGGACCGTTATTATTGGCTATAACGCAATGGGGCGCGTCCACAGCAGTTCAGCAACAGGGCTTGCCATGAATCAGATCGCCACGGAAACCTCCCGCGCCATGGAAGAGATTCAACGATATATCGCCAGCGAGGAACCGCAGGACTTCGCATCTGCACTTACGGGTCTGAGCACTTCTGCTCAGCAGGTTCAGACACTTCTTACCGGTGTTGATGGAGAGATTCGGCAGCATCTTGCGGATTCTCAACAAACCCTTCGTCAGGTATCCGAGCAATTCCGTCACTATCGCGAGCTGGTGGGCCAGAAACAGGATGCCACAGGGCAAATGGATGTGCTGGCAGCGCAGCTGCGTGACAATGTGCGATATACCGGCGATGCCCTGGCTGATCTTCTGCGGAGCCGAAACCGGGAGATGAGCACCAGTGCCTTTGCCGAAGCACTGGCCATGGTGCGCCTTGAGACCAGCCTCGCTGAGCGTATAGCCCTGGTGAATCTCAATGTGGAATCCTATGAAAACACCCTCGATGAAGAGTATATCAATGAAGCGTGGGAACAGCTGCTGGAGATTTTCCATGTCGCGGACAGCATCCAGTCCTGGGCACAGGTTCATGGAACCGGAGTTGAACTGCAAGAGCAGCTTGACCAGGCAGTAGAGCGTATGCGGCAGTATCGCCATACGCTGGACATGTGGACTGAGGCGGTTTACGAATTACGCGAAACTGCGAGCCAGTTCCGTACCAGTCTGGAGGCAGTGAATTCCTCCGTCAATGCTGCCCTGACAGCGACTGATATTTATATGGCACTGGAGGTGGCACGCTCTGGCCGGATGCTGATTATTGGAGCCATTCTCGCTGTAGTGACAGCATTGACATTGGCTTTGGTGAGCACGGTGATGATTGTGCGACCGCTGAACACAGCAGCAAAATTTGTACACAGAGTAGCCGAAGGAGATCTCAGTGAACACCTGGAGTTACAGAGAAGTGATGAAATCGGCGATCTGACGCGCTCCCTCAACGCCATGGTCGATCATCTGCGTCAGATGGTTCAGGGGATACGTCAAGCCGCCTCAGATGTGGCTTCATCCAGTGAGGAGCTTTCCAGTTCCTCCTCTCATATGAGCGATGGCATTGCCCATCATGCCGGTAATATTTCACAGATAGCTTCCGCATCGCTACAGATGTCACAAACCGTACGCAGCCTCATGGAGAATACCAGCGCTATTGAACAGGACGCGCAGACCACCGTGGATGCCTCCCGCGGTGGTGGTGATCTGATCAGTCAATCGACCAGGGAAATGAACACCATCCTTGAGCATGTGCGTCAGGCGGAACAGTATTCCCGCGCCCTGGAAGAAAAGGCATCTCGGGTTGAGCAGATTATCGCCGCCATCAATGATATTTCTGAGCAGACGAACCTGCTGGCTCTGAATGCCGCCATCGAAGCGGCGAGAGCTGGTGATGTGGGACGCGGTTTTGCGGTGGTGGCAGACGAAGTGCGTAAATTGGCAGAACGCAGTGGCCAATCCACGGGAGAAATTACCGCCATAGTGCAGAGCATTCAAAGCGGGGTTTCCCAGATGTCCGGTGCCATGCAGAGCGTCAGCGAAAAGGCGAGCACTGGCAGTACCCTGGCGGTGCGCACTGAATCTTCATTCAAACAGGTGTTGCTGAGCATGGAAAGCCTCCTGCAGCGCATAGAACAGAATGTGGCGGCCATGGAACAGATGTCTGCCGTATCTGACCAGATGAGTGGCGATATTCAGTCCGTTTCCGCTGCCTCTGAACAAACCGCCCGCTCGGCAAACGAAATCTCCCAGGCATCCCTTGGACTCTCGCAGCTGGCCTCCGACGTCCAGCAGATGCTCAGTCAGTTCCGCACTGGCGAAGAGGATAACCCGCGAGCACCGCTCCTGGGCTCAGGGAAAAGCCACTGATTGCGACTGCCGCCTGGGTCATGCTATCCTGATTCCTGTAGATACCCTCGGGAGTAAGAGCCAGGAATGGTATGATGCCTGAAGTGTCTGCATGATGTTGAATTTTCTGTTGGAGGCTGACGTACCATGAGCACAGAGGCGAACAAAATCATTTATTCCATGATCCGGGTCAGTAAATTTCGCGATAAAAAACCAGTATTGAAGGACATTTCCCTCTCTTACTTTTACGGCGCAAAAATCGGAGTACTGGGCCTGAACGGCTCGGGAAAAAGTACCCTGCTGCGTATACTGGCAGGCGTGGACAAGGACTTCAATGGCGAAACCGTTCTTGCTCCCGGCTACACCGTTGGCCTTCTGGAACAGGAGCCCCTGGTCGACAGCACCAAAACCGTACGCGAGGTGGTGGAGGAAGGAGCCCAGGAAACGGTGGACCTGCTGAAGGAATTTGAAGCAATCAATCTCAAATTCGCTGAACCCATGAGCGATGACGAGATGACCAAATTGTGTGATCGCCAGGCAGTGGTTCAGGACAAGCTGGATGCCCTGAACGCCTGGGATCTCGACTCGCGCCTGGAAATGGCCATGGATGCCCTGCGCTGCCCCGCCCCTGATACTCTTGTCAGTGTCCTCTCCGGCGGAGAAAAAAGGCGGGTCGCCATGTGCCGTCTCCTGCTGCAAAAACCAGATATTCTTCTGCTGGATGAACCCACCAACCACCTTGACGCGGAATCCGTCGCCTGGCTGGAACATCACCTGCAGCAATACGAAGGGACAATTATTGCCGTAACCCATGATCGCTACTTCCTCGATAACGTGGCCGGCTGGATTCTTGAACTGGACCGTGGCGAAGGTATCCCCTGGAAAGGGAACTACTCTTCCTGGCTTGAGCAGAAACAGGAGCGGTTGCGTCTTGAGGAAAAGTCGGAATCGAATCGTCAGAAAACCCTGGAACGCGAACTGGAGTGGATACGCATGTCCCCCAAGGGCCGTCACGCCAAGAGCCAGGCACGCATCAGCGCCTATGAAAAGCTGCTCAGCGAAGAAGGCGAAAAAAGAGCCAAGGATCTGGAGCTCTACATACCGCCTGGGCCACGGCTGGGCGATAAAGTCATCGAAGCAGACCGCATTACGAAAGCCTTCGAAGACCGCATACTCATGGAAAACATCTCCTTCTCCCTGCCCCCCGGTGGCATTGTGGGTGTTATTGGTCCCAATGGAGCGGGGAAGTCGACCCTTTTTCGCATGATCTGCGGACAGGAAAAACCTGACACCGGCAGCATCCGCATTGGTGAAACCGTCAAGCTGGCCTATGTGGACCAGAGCCGCCAACTGGATGGCAACAAGAGCATCTGGGATGTCATCAGCGATGGACAGGAACAGATAAAACTCGGCAATCAGCTGGTGAATTCACGGGCGTACGTTGCCCGCTTCAACTTTTCCGGGGCCGATCAGCAGAAGAAGGTGGCCAACCTTTCGGGAGGCGAACGCAACCGGGTTCACCTGGCAAAAATGCTGAAGGAAGGTGCCAACGTCATCCTCCTTGACGAACCCACCAATGACCTGGATGTGAACACCATGCGCGCTCTGGAAGAAGCTCTGGAGAATTTTGCCGGCTGTGCCGTGGTGATCAGCCACGATCGCTGGTTTCTGGACCGCATTGCGACCCATATCCTGGCCTTTGAAGGCGACAGTCAGGTGATCTGGTTTGAAGGCAACTACAGTGAATACGAAGCTGATCGCAAGAAGCGCCTGGGCCCGGAAGCTGAGCGTCCACACCGCATCAAGTACCGTCAGCTGACGCGATAAACACCGTCACGCAAGAGTATGATCATGAGCCGTGACAACCGCTTTCAACAGCTTGTCGAGCAGGCAGGTGATGCCATCCTGGCCTCGGATCGCGCTGGAAATATTGTCTTGTGGAATGCTTCGGCTGGCCGTATTTTCGGTTTCAGTGAAACTGAAGCCCTGGGCCAATCTCTGGATATTATCATTCCAGAACGCTTTCGCCAGCGCCATTGGGAAGGGTATCACCAGACGATGGCTACCGGGATTACCCGGTATGGCACCACAGTACTGCGGGTACCAGCCATTGATCAGAAAGGTCGTGCGCTCTCTATCGCTTTTACGGTAGTGGTCCTTAGCAATGAGTGCGGTACTCCTGAGGCGATTGGAGCCATAGTCAGGGATGAAACCGAGCGCTGGGCCGAGGAAATTCAAATGCGACAGGAGCTTACGCGTCTGAAACAGGAGGGAAAACCCGGGGGCGCTTGCGGGTTATCCTTATGACTCAACTAGTCGTTTTGTGATATCAGATAAAAAAAAGGCCGGGGAGAACTCCCCGGCCTTTCATCAGTTGAACCCTGCCTGGTCCGAATGATGTGGTGTGACTGCGAAACCGTCCATGGTTTATCGCAGGAGCTGCATGATGCCCTGAGGTATGGCGTTGGCCTGGGCCAGCATACTCTGGGCAGCCTGAGTCAGCATCTGGTTGAGGGTGAACTGGGACATTTCCTTGGCCACGTTCACGTCGCGGATACGGGACTCTGCAGCCTGCAGGTTTTCATAGGCGACGCTGAGGCTGTTGATGGTGTGATCCAGACGGTTGGAGATGGCACCCATCTTGGCCCGTTCGGTGGAAACCATGCCCAGTGCTTTATCAATGTCGGTGATGGCTGATTGGGCCAGCTCCTGGCTTACCACGAGGACATTTTCGATGCCCAGTGACTTCACATCGATCTGGGCGATATTTGCGCTCATGGTCTGACCCGCGTTGGCACCAATCTGGAAGCTCATGGAGTTATCCACCAGGTGCAGGTTCATGGTGTCGGGATCGGTCTTGGCCGTGAACTCAAAGCGAGCTTTTGCTGCATCGAAGGAAGCTTCAACGCCGATGTTGCCCTTGAAGGCCACATCCACGCCCTGGATGATGTTCTTCATCACGCCGTCTCCAACGGTGTCACTGCCGACGGGGCGGCCAGTGTGGGCATTGGTGACCCGCACGTTGTAGATATTCTCCTCGGATGCCTGTACCTGATCGAGGTTCAGGGCATCGATGAGCTTCTGCTCGCCAACAAAGGCCAGCTCGCCCTGGGCACCGTTAAAGAGGGAGCGGATCAGCAGCGTGCCTTCCACGGCAGCGTCACTGTTTTCAACGGATGAACCCTTGCCCACAAAGTCAACCACGCGGTTGTCAGTGGTGGTGTTACCCATGGAGATGCCAAGATCCTTGGTGATGGCCTTGATCAGCTTCTCTTCCAGACGGGCGAGAGTGTCATTGCCCTCCAGGTACACATCGGCAGACTTGCCGTTACCGTAGATGGTCAGCTTCTGGGAAGTGTCGAAGACATTGGTGCCATCGGGAGTGATGAAGGCATCGATGTCCTTGAGCTTGGTGTAGGCAGAGGCCAGTCCGCCCGTACCGCGCACTTCCATGTTCACCTGATCGTCATGCTGCGTGCCAGTCTGGTTGGCAGCAAAGTCCAGGGTGATGGAGCCGATGGTGACGGAGCCGGTATTGGCGTCCATCTGGGCCATATGGTACTGGTGCTGTTTGGGGCCTTCGCTGAGGACGGTGTTCTGCATGCCACCGGCATCAGAAGTGCCGTTTGTGATGATGTAGTAGGCGCCCATATTCTGTACAACAGAGCCGGAACCCACTTCATTGTAGTAGCGCTCGTCGATTTTGAAAGCACCGCCGGCACCACCGGTTGCACTGCCGTCAATCCGTGCGGCATCCACCTCACCGTTGATACTCATCAGCATCTTATCACCGGTTTTGATCATGGCGCCGTCGTTGAAGAGCAGCTGGGCACCGGCGTCAAACTGATCCAGTCCACCAAGGCTCAGGGCATTGTCAACGATGTTGACGGTGGCCCAGGCTTCGGCTTCACCGGTAGTGACGCTGATAAAGCGTACGCGGGCAGCGCCGGTGACATCGGAACCACCAGTGGTCAGGTGGGCATCCTGCAGGAACTCGATTTCCATATAGCCATGGTATCCCGTGACGACACCCCCATGGGTGGCGAAAACATTCATGCCATTATGGTTTTCAAGTTCTCCTGATCCATTGCTCAGAACGGACCAGTTTGATCCTGCCTGCTGGTAGGTGCCATTGATGGCCATGCTTCCGCTGCTGATGCTGGCAAGAGTTAAGATTGAATCACCGTTAAAGGACGCGCCGATTTCCGATGTGGTGGCCACATTGACCAGGTAGGTGCGGTCGGTGATATCACCGGTGCGCACACCCTCGGCGGCGTAGACGCCGGCAATACCGGAGGAGTTGACGGACGCGCTGACCGAAACACCGGCCAGGGTGAGCACGTCACCGGCGAAGGCGCCTTCACGCAGGGTCATGATGTTGGACTTCAGCACCTGGTTTTTGCCCACCTTGGCGGTGACATCGATTTTGTAGTTTCCGGTGATGACCTGATCGCGGATGATGGCTTCCATGAGGTCACTGTCAGAAGTGCTCCAGCGTGCGGTGGCGTCACCATTGAGCAGCTTCTTGGTGTTGAACTCAGTGGAGGTGGAGATACGGTCGATCTCGCTCTTGAGCTGGTCCACTTCGCGCTGGATGTGCTGGCGGTCGTCAGAGGTCAGGGTGCCGTTGGCGGCCTGAACACTCAGTTCACGCATACGCTGCAGGATGGCGGTGGTCTCGTTGAGAGCGCCTTCTGCGGTCTGAATCAGGGAGATGCCGTCCTGGGCGTTGGCGACAGCGCGGTCAAGGCCGCGGATCTGTCCGCGCATCTTCTCGGAGATGGCCAGACCGGAGGCGTCGTCGGAAGCGCGGTTGATGCGCAGACCCGAAGACAGGCGCTCAATGGACTGTGAAAGGTTCTGTGAATTGACGCGCAGGTTGTTCTGCGCATTGATAGACGGAATGTTGTTGTAGATAACACTGGACATGACAATATCCTCCGTGATTTGTTCAGGTGGTACCAGCACCTGGTGTGCTCTTCATCCTTGAAGAGCTGTGATGTGCCTTTGCCTGTGGGGCGGTTTTTGCCGTCTCTCCACTGGTTCAGGCCTTTGCGAGATCTGTCCTGATTCTCTGTCTGCAACACCTCCTGTCAGTTATCCTGCCTCTCTTTAACGCGCCTGGGAACCAGGCTGAGAGGACTTGCGGGTTAGCGATTTCTGCCGAAGAGTCCGGCGGTCAGGGCTTTCTGGGAAAAAAGCCCTGGCGGACAGACTCTTTCCTCGCCCGGGGAGGTCCGGGGAGCTGCCGACTCCCCGGATCACCGGTCGATGGTACTGTCTGTCTCTGTTATGCCAGCAGTTGCATGATTCCCTGAGGCATGGCGTTGGCCTGGGCCAGCATGCTCTGGGCTGCCTGGGTAAGCATCTGATTGAGGGTGAACTGGGACATTTCCTTGGCCACGTTTACGTCACGGATACGGGATTCAGCAGCCTGCAGGTTCTCTGCGGCAATGCTGAGGCTGTTGATGGTATGGTCCAGTCGGTTGGAGATGGCACCCATTTTGGCCCGTTCGCTGGAAACCTGAGTTATGGCCTTATCAATCCGTCCTACGGCCTCCTGGGCCAGCTCCTGGCTGACAAGGTAGACATTCTCCAGTCCGAGTGATTTCACATCGATCTGGGCAATGTTGGCCCGCATGGTCTGGCCTTCGTTGGCTCCAATCTGGAAGCTCATGGAAGAGTCCACCAGGTGCAGATACATGGTTGCCGGATCTGTGTCGGCAGTGAAGTCAAATTTCTGCAGCGTTTCGTTGAAGGAAGCGCCTATGCCGATATTTCCCTTGAAGTGCACATCCACACCCTGGATGGTGTCTTTCATGACGCCATCGCCTACCACATCACTGCCGACGGGTCTGCCGGTGTGCGCGTCACGTACGGTGACACTGTAGAGGTTTTCTTCGGCTTCCTGAATTTCTGCCAGGTTCAGAGCGTCCAGCAGTTTCTGGTCGGCGACGAAGGCCAGCTCGCCCTGGGCACCATTAAAGAGGGACCGAATGACCATGGTGCCGTCAACGGCGGCATCGGAGTTTGCGACACCGGAACCTTTCGTGATGAAATCCACCACGCGATTATCGGTGCTGACGTTGCCCATGGTGATCCCCAGATCCTGGGTAATGGCTTTGGTCAGCTTTTCTTCAAGGCGAGCTATGGTATCATTGCCTTCCAGGTACACGTCGGCAGATTTGCCATTTCCGTAGATGGTCAGCTTCTGGGCTGTCTCAAAAACACTGGGGCCATCAGGGGTGATAAATACCTCAATATCCCTGAGCCTGGTGTAGGATGAAGCCAGACCACCGGTTCCACGGATTTCCATGGCCAGGGAGTCATCGGTCTGGGTTCCTGTAGCCGACGCATTGAAATCCAGGCTAATGGCGCCAATGGTAACAGCACCCGTTGAAGCATCAAGTTGTGCCAGGTGGTACTCGTGAGTCAGGTTCCCCTGACTGATGACAACATTCTGAAGGCCATCGCCTGAGCCGGTGGTGGTTCCAGTGGTGATGATGTAGTAAGCTCCGCGATTGTGTACCACGGATCCGGTTCCCACTTCATTCAGGTATCGCTCGTCAATTTTGAAAGCGCCATTTCCAAGGGATACGGTCGCTGCGGTAAGGCTGCGGGCAGCGTCGACACTCAACAGCATCTTGTCGCCGGTTTTGATCATGGAACCATCGATAAGGGCGAAGTTTGCACCGGCGCCGAATATGGCTGTTGAGTCCAGCTCCAGTTCGCCACCAGCGATATCAATGGTGGTCCAGGCAGTGGGTTCTCCGGTCTTGACGTCGATGAAGCGCACGCGGGCAGCATCGCTGACGTTCGCGCCTGCTGAGAGGTGCATGTCCTTTATGAACTCGATCTCCACGTAACCGTGGTAGCCGGATACGACAAAGGCACCAGCGGACGAAAATCGATTCATACCATCAACATTACCCATGGGACCAAAGCCACCGGTAGATGCGATGCCCCAGTTTGAGCCGGACTGTTGATAGAAACCGTTGACTCCGACACCACCGGTGGTGAGGGTATTCACGCCATCGGTTCCGCCAAGAGTGGAAACACCGCTGATGACGTTAGCACCGCCACCGGAAAGGTTGGAAAGTACGTTTACCACATAGGTGCGCTCATTGATGCCACCGGTACGTACGCCTTCGGCGGCATAGATGCCGGCAATGCCGGAAGAATTTGTCTGGCCGGTCAAGGCTACGCCATTGGCCGTCAGCACATCCCCGGCAAAGGCGCCTTCGCGCAGGGCCATGATGTTGGACTTGAGCACCTGGTTTTTGCCCACCTTGGCGGTGACGTCCAGCTGATAGTTGCCGGAAACCACGCGGTCACGGATGACGGCTTCCATCAGATTGGGGTTGGAGGTACTCCAGCGTGCTGTGGCATCGCCATTGAGCAGCTTTTTCGTATTGAATTCGGTTGAGGTGGAGATACGATCGATTTCGTGCTTCAGCTGATCAACTTCACGCTGAATGTGCTGGCGATCATCGGACGTCATGGTTCCGTTACCGGCTTGAATAGCCAGTTCACGCATACGTTGCAGAATGGCAGTGGTTTCGTTCAGAGCAGCCTCAGCAGTCTGAATCAGAGAAATACCATCCTGAGCATTGGCGACAGCACGGTTCAGACCGCTGATCTGACCACGCATTTTCTCGGAGATGGCAAGTCCCGAGGCGTCGTCGGATGCACGGTTAATGCGCAGTCCGGAAGAGAGTCGTTCAATGGAGTTGGAAAGGGCACTGGAATTGACGCGCAGATTATTCTGCGCATTGAGAGACGGCAGGTTGTTATACAGTACAGACATCGACATGGCACTATCCTCCCTGATAGTTTTCGTTTGGCATCCTTGCCTTTGGGAAGCTTTTCGGAAACGCCGGGAGGAAACTTAAGGGGGATTATGAGAAATTTTTCAAGCGATGCTCTTATCAGTGGTTTCAACCACTTCTGTGTTTTGCCGGATACGCTCAGCGTATCCGGCGGCACTCCAGATAGAAACGCTTTTCATGGGACTCTCCCATGGAAAATGTTTTGCGGGGAAAAGGACCATCCTGAAGGATCGAAGGGAAGAAGCTCTGTTTGTCGATGGGCGGCAGGAAAAATCCCATGTTGCCAGGTCGGCTGCCGATGGTGGCTACAGCCTCCGCGCCATGGACATAGTCCAGATCAATATTCAGTTCACGCTCAAGATAGTCGTCCAGGAAGTTCTGCAGCGATGCCGTGGCCAGTTTGGTGTCCGGTGGCGTTATCTCGATAATGCCAGAGGAGTTCTGCCAGATGACAGGAATCCGATGGCACTGCGGTGAACTGGAGGCAAGCATCGCCATGGACTTTTCACTGATATCCTGGGGGAAGTCCTGGTTGATGAAGTGAGCGTCGATATTCTTGCGGCCGAAATAAGTTTCCATGGCCTTGAGCAGATGGTGAGGGTCGACTCCGAAGAGCACGCGGTGGATGGCCTCAAACACCAGTGAGGTGTCGTGGAGATTCACCAGCTCTACCATGGCAAAGCGGGCTGGATGCTCCTGAATCGACTCAAGATCATGGGTGCTGTTTTTCACCTCTTCCCACAGCGCTTTGGCTGTCGCCAGGGAGTGATTGCCATCACCGACGGCATAGAGCAGTGCACTTCCCTGGCTGTCACGGTGAGTGAGCCTGGCCAGAGCGTCTGCCACGGACTGCATTTCCAGGCGATCATTGACGCCAAAGGCGCTGACACGGCCGCTGTCCAGCATGAGGTCAAAGTCGTATAATGGCGTGCGCTGGTTATGGCAAAGAGGTTCGATGACAGTATTTCGGGGGTCGTCGATGAGCACCATGATGTGGGAGACTTCCAGGGGAGCCTGGCGGCGGATATCCATGCGAGGGGGGAGACGGTGGGCAATGGTGCCTTCCGTGGGACGGATCAGACTGGTGCTGGTGGGGCTGAAATTATACTGCTCCAGGTCCAGGGCCACCAGAAGTCCGTGGCGCTTGCGCCCGCATTTAAGCTGGCGTTGCAGGAGTATCCAACCCGGTCCCCAGGGTTGAAGAACCTCTTCCCTGAGATACTGCTCCATCCTGTCCTGGATGCGGGGTGTCATCTCTGCGGCTTTATCCAGATATATTTCGGGCAGGGTGATGTGCAGGGTTGATGGATGTTCACCGACATACTGGTTCACGGTCTCCCAGTATTCCGGTTCAGACGTATATTGATCGCAGGCTATGACTGTCCAGCGACACAGGTCGATGTTCTGGTTTGGCAACAGGAACTGGGGAGCTTGCAGAGCTATGGAGTTAAAGTTCATACAGACACCTTTATCAGAGACTTTAGGAGCAAACCTTTGGATACTAGCAAAGCTTGCCCCGGAAAAAAACCGGAAATTAGGCTTCCGGGTCAGGCTGACAGGAATCCCTGACCAACAAAGCTGTGATTTCATCAAATGCCTTGGGTTTGCCGTATTCGTCAATGGAGGCTCCGGTCATACAGGCATCGATGATCAGCTTGCCATCGCTTTGCCGGTGGATCTGCTGGACAAAGAGAAAGCGTACGCGTGAAATCGGCTCCATGTGAACGCTGACCCGAAAGGTATCTCCACTGCGCAGGGATGCGCGATATTCGATTTCCGCTTTCACCAGCACCAGATTGATGTTTTCCTGAGCCAGTTTCACCACATCGAGCCCCCGACTTTTGACAAATTCATGGCGCGCGTGCTCCAGGTAATTCATGTACACCGCATTGTTGACGATGCCCTGAAAGTCGCATTCATAATCACGCACAGTCAGAATAATGGAAAATGTTGAAGATGGCATGGCAGCCCTCCGGATATCGTAAAATTTCACGGGAATTTTTTCTGTCTAGAGCATACCATAGAATAAAAGCTTTGCCTGCATTACCTGTTGACGCAGGCTGCAAATTACTGTTCAGGAGGAATAATCATGAAATCTCGGCTTCTTGTAGCTCTTATGGCGCTGATTCTTTTTGCAGGAGGATGTGCCACGGTCGGAAAACCATGGCCCCAGGAGCGGGTCAACGACATTATTATCGGTCAGACCTCCCAGGGTGAGATTCTGGAAATGTTTGGCACGCCCTGGCGTACCGGAGTGGAAGACGGTTATCGCACATGGACCTATGGACGGTATCAGTATCGCCTTCTGGGCGATTCCTCCACTTCAGATCTGGTGGTTCGGTTTGGCGCTGACAATCGTGTACGTTCCTATACCTATAACACCACAGAAGCACACCCGCGCTGATGTGAATGCAACGCCTGCCACTGGCTGCAACGTAGCATTTCCGTGGCAGGCGCAGACGGTTTTGCTGTAACCACGCTTTTTTCAAAGGGATAATAATCTGGCAACAGTTCTGCAGATCAGGCTTGCAGAACTGTTTTTTTTTGCCATCTGCAAATATCCTTAGAGGAGGACCTTATGCGTTATGTGGATATCTTTGATGAAATGGACAACCTGATGCGCGGTTTTGGGAACCTTACTCCCATGGCAGTTCCAGCCAGCAGGCGCAGCGGCTCACCACACGGGTATCCTGCCCTGAATATCTGGGAGGACAGCAACAGTTTCCATGTGGATGTGGCGTGTCCCGGAGTGCGCAAGGAGGACATTGATATTTCTGTAAACCAGAACATGCTGACATTGGAGTTCGAGCGCAAGCAGCTCCAGGGAGACAGTTTGGAGTACAGTCGTATTGAAAGCCGCTACGGGAAATTCAAGCGCAATGTTGCCCTGAAGGCCGATGTGGAAATAGATGCCATAGCAGCCTCCTATGAGGATGGCATTCTCTCCATAGCTATTCCTAAAGCAGCACACGCGAAACCACGCAAGATCGAAATTTCTGCCTGAATCCAGCACAACGCGCACCAGGAGGTGACCCATGAGTAATATTGAACAACACAATCAGCAGGGAGAGCTTGAGGCTTCACTGAAAACAGACAACACCATAGCCCCACACGTCGATGTGCTGGAGTATGATGACAGCCTGCATCTGATCTTTCAGCTTCCAGGAGTCAAGCGAAGTCAGTTGGATATTCATGCTGAAGGCGACATGCTCTCCGTCTCAACCACAGGTATTTCCAGCGCCGAACGTGAATACCGTCATCAGGAATTTCTTCTTCAGAACTATGCCCGTCAGTTCCGTGTGAGCCGTAAATACGACCTTTCCCGGATTCACGCTGTCTATGAAGATGGTGAACTGCGGCTGCGGGTACCAAAGTCAGAAAAGGAAAAAGCCCGCAAAGTGACCATTCAGTAAAGATCGCAAAGCGGTCAAAGGGTGAGCCTGTCGCCATTGTGACAGGCTCGTTTTATTGGCAAAGGTTTGTAAATATGCTATCTTGAAACAAATTGCAGTGGAGAGAGGCATGACCCAGTCAATAAAAACGGTACTTGTGGTGGACGATGAAGACCAGATGCGGCTCGCTTTGCGTGAAACCCTTACCCGTGCCGGTTATGAAGTCATAACTGCCTTTGATGGCAACAATGGCCTGAGCAAGTTACAGAACAATTCCATTGACGCCGTTATAACCGACCTGCGCATGCCGGTCATGGATGGTATGGAGTTTCTGCAAAAGGCACTGCAGGAAAAACCCGGTTTGCCCATCGTGCTGATGACCGCGTACGCCACGGTAAACACCGCAGTGGATGCCATGAAATCCGGCGCGTTTGACTATATCATGAAGCCGTTTTCGCCTGAAGTCATTGAGTCCACCCTGGAAAGGGTTTTTCAGTATCACGGCGCCCTGGAGCAAAACACACCAGCACCAGCTCAGAAAAATGAAGCTGCCGCCAACCATAAAGCACCGACCATCATCACCCGCAGCAAACGCATGGAAGAACTCATTCATCTTGCCACCGATGTGGCCAGCTCTTCCGCCAACGTGCTGGTGAACGGCGAATCGGGTACCGGGAAAGAGCTCTTCGCACGTCTTCTCCACTACGCAGGCAATCGGCAGGATAAGCCTTTTGTGGCTGTCAACTGCGCAGCACTCCCCGATAATTTGCTGGAAAGTGAACTGTTCGGCTACGAAAAGGGTGCCTTTACCGGAGCCGCCAACCGCAAGATCGGCAAGTTTGAAATGGCCGATGGTGGAACCCTGCTGCTGGATGAAATCACGGAAATGCCCTTTCACCTGCAGGCCAAGCTCTTGCGGGTACTCCAGGAAGGGGAAGTTGATCGACTGGGTGGCTCAAAGCCCATCAATGTGGATGTGCGCATTGTAGCCACTACGAACCGCGATATTCAGGAGAGCATCAAGGAAAAGACCTTCCGCGAAGATCTCTACTACCGCCTGAACGTTATCCCCCTGCATATCCCTCCGCTGCGTAGGCGCAAGGAGGATATCGCGCTTCTGGTTGACCACTTTATCGCCAAATATAACCGGAAGAACAGCAAGAGTATTACCGCTGTAACCCCGGAAGGCATGAACGCTCTGATGAATCATCAATGGCATGGCAATGTGCGTGAGCTGGAGAATATCATCGAACGGGCTGTGGTCATCTGTCGGACTCAGACACTGACACCGGGTAACCTCTTTCTTCACGGCACCCTGCTGGATATACCCACCGCAGGAGACGAGGGGCAAACGGTTTGCGTGGAACAGGCGCAGTCCGTGGAAGAAGGATGTATGCCAGCGCTGGCCGACGATGACCCCCTGCTGATTGAGGTGGGTACCAGTGTCCATGAGATGGAGAAGCGTCTGATTCTTCAAACGCTGGAGAAGTGCAGCGGGAATCGGAAGCAGGCGGCTGATATGCTGGGAATCACCAGCCGCACCCTGCTGAACAAGATCAAAGAATATCGCGAACTGGGTATCCATATCGAGTGATACTGGAGTTTCAGTCGCCTGACAGAATAAAACTCGAGAATGAGTGTAAAAAACCAACAGAGGCCCCGTCTGCCGGATTCGTGACGGGGCCTCTGTCGTCTGACACTAAGTTCTGGCACGCAACGTCGTGACCGACTCCCCACCAACCCCCCAGTTATCCGTTTCCACTTCATCGATGATGACAAAGGTGGTCTTGGGATTTTTGCCCAGCACGTCAACCAGCAGGTTGGTAACCCCCTCAATGAGTTGTTCTTTTTGTTCCCTGGTCGCGCCTTCTCTGGTGATGCGGATGTTGACAAATGGCATATGGCCTCCTCAAAAAAGAGTGAATAGCTGAATCAGCTACTGGAAAAGTCAGGTGTTCAGGCACGATTTCTGTCGGGCCACAGAAGGATGGTACCTGCTGCAACAACCAGGGCAGCCATGATCAGTGGGCCATCGAAGTTCCCTCTGCTGGCCGCCATAAATCCGGCAATCACAGGGGCGATAATCTGTCCTAGGCTGAACAGGCCCGTCAGCCAGCCCACCACCTGTCCACCGCTGGCCAGGGTGCGCCCATAGATCAGTGACATGCCCACGATCCCCATGAAGGTGCCGCCAAAACAGAGTGCGCCGACATACGCTGCCCAGGCATGGCTGAAAAATACGGGCAGAATTATACCCACAGCCTGAACGCCGTGTGCGACGATCAGTGTTTTAACAAACCCAAAACGGGCACCAAAGCGTGGCCAGAACAGGGTGGACACGGCGGCAGCGGTTCCCACCAGTACCCATGCCGACTGGCTGACAAAGGCTGATCCTGTCTTTTGCTGAAGGATAGCTACCAGAAATGTAGCCGAAATGATATAGCCAAACCCTTCACAGAAATAGGCGGCCCAGAGGCGCATCATGGGAGCGCCGCCAGCGGTGAGCCTGTAAGAACGGCTCAGGGTTTTGGTGACAGGAACGGCAGAAAGAGCCTGGGGCTGCACAAACACCCATGCCAGCAGCAGCGGCACGAGACTGAGGAAGGCTGTACCTATCCACGCGCCCTGCCAGCCAAGAAGCAAATCCAGGGCCGGTACGGCCAGTCCTGTCAGGACGATACCCACTCCGACACCGCCGAATATCTGGCCACCAGCATTGGTGTAGCCCATGGTGTTCAGTCGATCCAACACCAGAACAGAGCCGAGCACAAATACCCCAGCGCTGGCCAGGCCAGTGATGGCCCGCAGGACAAACCAGATTCCATGGGTGTCGCTTACTCCCATCAGGCCTGTCAGGAGCACGCACAACAGCAGGCTGATGCGAAAACAGAGCAGCCGTCTGGCTGGCGACACATAGCCAAAGGCGATAGCTCCAACCAGATAGCCTGCGTAGTTGGCGGAGGCCAGCATGCCGGCAAAGTCCGTGCCGAAGCCAACCGCCTCCTGCATGATGGGCAGTATGGGGGTAAAGGCGAAGCGCCCAACCCCTATGGCCAGGGACAGGCTGGCAATACCGCCAAGAATGACCCATAAAGCACTGTTATAAAATGAAGTTAAGGGGGCCATGCTCTTTCCTCTCTGGTGTCACTCACCGTAAGCTACCCCTTGACTTTCGTTCAGTCAAATGAAATGTTTAGATGAATTCTATCATAAGTAATGATTCACGGAGGGGGTATGGAGCACTATCTGCTGGAAACCTTTATCACGGTAGCAAAGACTGGAAGTGTTACCAGGGCGGCGTCTGAGCTTGGATGCGTGCAGTCCAATGTGACCACACGCATACGCAGGCTGGAAGAGAGCCTGGGGAAGCCACTGTTCTGGCGTAAGAATCGCAGAATGACCATCACGGAAGCCGGTCAAGCCCTTTTGCCCTATGCACTGAAAATCCTCGAGCTTCAGGCTGAAGCTCGGTCGCATATTCAACAGAGCCGTTTTGAGCAGAAGCTTACTATCGGTTCAACAGAATCCTGTGCCGCCTTGCACCTTTCATCAATTCTTTTGGCCTTTCACCAGCAGCATCCCCAGGTTCGACTGGAACTGGTCACCGGCACAACAGCAGAAATGCAGCAACAGACAGCAGGGCAGAAACTCGACTGCGCTTTTGTCAATGCCAGAGGATCCGATGCAAAGGCTTTGCATACCGAGATATTCCTGATGGAGCCCATGTGTATCGTGGGGAAGCAGAAGGAAGCGGACACAAAGGGAGGCATCACAGTGCTTGCTTTCCGCCGAGGCTGCTCATATCGGGAGTTTCTTGAGCAGCACCTCCTCCAGAACCAGGTGACTGTAGGTAAAATCCTGGAATTTGGGTCCCTGGAGACTCTCTTGGCGTGTGCCGCTGCAGGTATGGGCTACACGCTTCTGCCAAAGGGAATTGTACAGAAGATGGGACAGCAGCCACTCGTGGAACATGGCATTGCGGCTCCCCCGGCACTGGCGACCAGCATCATACACCACTGGACTGGCGACGCACAGCCTCCACAGGTCAGTGACTTTCTCACCCTCTGTCGTCAGTATGCCAGGAGGAAGGCGGAAGCAGGAGTCACATGGTGATCGCCGGCACCTGTTACAGCTTCTGGAAAGCTCAGCTATTGGGTTTTTCAAAGAGCCTTTTAAAGTAGAAATCACTGGTGTACAGGGCTGCAGCCGGGTTATGGGCCAGGACGCGATCCTTGACGACGCCATAGGTTACCGGTGCAGCAGAGTACTTGATGAACAGGGTGTCATGGCCTACACACAGTCCCATGATCACGTTAAGATCCGTTTTTTCCCGTTCCAGCAGCTGCGCCTGCAGTACGGGGTTACACATGGCTTCAAAATTTCCTGGTGTGATTTTATCTTCCTCGGGGACACCAACGTCTGTCTTGTCTTTGGATCCCAGTTTGCACGAGAAGCCGGTCGTTGTAAAACCGCGTATCTGCAGGAACTTTGCCAGCAGGCGAGATTCCCGGACCATCCCGATACAGGTGGCGATGCCTATGTGGTGAGCATCTATACGCTTGGCAAATTCCGCGATCTCCTCAACCCGGGTGAGTTTTCCATAGAAATGGCCTTCCACTTCCGCCGCCGCTTTGAAGGCTTTCTCAACAAATGGATCCAAACGATACGCTGCAAGAGAATTTTCCAGTATCTGCGGATCAAGTTCCGTGGTTGGACAGAATTCAGGATACTGCGAATTCCGCTTGTAGCAGTGAAGTGCGGAACACTCGGTGCAGGTCAGTTGCTGCATATTGCCTCCTTGTGATGATGTTGAGCCGCTGATCAGAGAAGCTCTGATTTTGCCAGCGTAAGAATGCTTCCCAGCACCTCATGGTGTTTCTGCTCCTGAGCGATGGTGATATCTATAATGGAACGCTCTTCGTCGCTGCTCATGAGACTGCGTATCATCTTGTACATCTGGACTGCCGACTCTTCTTCCGCCACGCTGAGCACCAGGGCGGGAAGAATATCATCATGAATCTCGATGGGAATACTGTCCGGCAGCTCGGGGGTTCCCCCCATGCGGAAGATAAACTCCATCAGCATGACTGCATGCTGTTGCTCTTCGTCATAAAATTTCTTGAGGGCAGATTTGATTCGGGGATGATTCTCTCTGGCAGCGTAGTACATATAGGTGTACATGGCCTTGTATTCTGAGTGCAGTTGTTTGTTCAGGTATGACAGAAGCATGTCAGACATGGCATTTCACCTTGGTACGGGATGTGATGGATTCTCCTATACTAACCTCGAAATGAATGGAGTTCAACGCAAATCCCTACTTGGTTGTCATCACCCAGACACCGTTCCACTCCCCATGGGGCGGGTTCTCCTGCAGGTGGCGGCAGCGCTGCGCAAACACCTCTGAGGCACGATCCGCAGCATTGAACTCCCGTGCCCTCTCAAAAGCCTCCATCGCTTCCTGCCATTGCTGAGCACGATAGAGCTGAAGCCCTTCCTCGAAGCTGGTGATCCAGGGAGGTATGCGGTTGAAGTCGCTTCGTTCCCCCAGCGGTTCGAAAATAGCAACTGGCAGATGCTTGCCCTTGACCTGTACCAGGTCGATTTCGCGACATAATAGTGTGTCTTTCACCAATTCAAAGGTGCTCTGACTGATCAGGATACTGACACCATAGCTTTTGGTGAGACCTTCCAGGCGGGAGCCCAGATTGACATTATCACCCATAACCGTGTAGTCAAAACGGCTCTGCGAACCCATATTGCCCACAACCATCTGTCCGGTGTTCACCCCGACGCCAATATGCATTGGCGGATACCCCTGCGACACCCACTGATCCCTCAGAGAGTCGAGCCTGTGGATCATTTCCAGCGCTACTCGGCAACCCCGCAACGCATGGTCATCCTGGGGCAGAGGAGCACCGAAAAAGGCCATTATGGCGTCACCCAGGTACTTGTCCAGAGTACCACCCCTCTGCATGACAATATCGGTCATGGCGGTAAGATATTCGTTGATGAAAGTCACGAGTTCAGCAGGGCTCATGCCCTCGGAGATGGTTGTAAAGCTGCGGATATCACTGAATAACACCGTCAGCTCACGTTGCTCTCCTCCCAGCTGCAGTCGATCGGGATCCTTGAGCAGTTCGCTGATGAAAGCCGGGCTGAGATAGTGCTGAAACGCTCCATGAATCTGTTCGCGGCTCTTCTCTTCACTCCAGAATTTCAGGAGCGTCAGCAGACTGAAGTTTGCCGCCAGGGTCAGCATGGGCATCATGGGGGAGACATAGATTCCCTGGTGCGTGAAAAGGTATGTGGAGCCAAACCAGGCTGCCGCCAGACACAACAGTAGTGGTATAAGGAGCCAGTAGCTGCGCGTCCAGGTAATGGCCACGGTCGAGACAACTCCCAGGGCCAGCACGAGAAGCAGCTCAAGGCCTGGCACCCAGTCAGGGCGCGCCAGAAAGTCGCCCTGAAGGATGGTGTCAGCAACGGTTGCGTGGGCTTCTACTCCCGGGTAGACGGTATCAAAGGGTGTGCTGCGCAGATCCTTCAGGCCTGCGGCCGAAGTGCCGATCAGAACCATGCGCCCGTCAAAGGCGCCCTGGGGAACGCTGCCATCAAGAACGTCGGCAGCGGAGTAATAGGTGAAGGTCTTCCCCGGCCCGCGATAGTGCAGCAGCATCTGGCCACGGTGATCAAGCGGTATTTCTGTGCCTTCGAAGACAAGAGATTCCACGCCTCCCGCCGTCAGCTTCAGCAGCACCTGTCGGGTGCCCAGGGCCTGGGCCAGGGTGGAAAGTCCAAGGCTTGGATAGATCTCGCCATCGTGATAGATGACCAGTGGCGTCCGGCGAATGATGCCGTCGGCGTCCGGGGCGACATTGTAATAACCGGAAGAAGTGGCTGCGTTGCTTATGATATCGATATTACAGAGCACATAGGGGGCATTCAGCAGAATTTCTGCGGGTTCTGCGGCACCGCTTTCCCGGAGGGTCACCACCTGAAAAGGGTGCGGTTTGCAGGGAGTATGCTCTTCCATGACCGTTTCGCCGGAAAAATCAAAGAAGTAGCCCAGGGTATAGGGGCCCTGCTCAAGTATGGAGGCCAGTACGGCGTCATTGTCCTCAAGGGCTGGCGGAAGCCCTTCAAAGTGAATACTGACCCCCAGCTCGCGTTGCAACTGCTGCTGCAGTATGCGGGGCGAAGTGCGATCTTCTTCCGCAAAGAGAATATCAAGCCCCACGGCCAGTGCGCCACCACGGCGCAGCTGTTCGAGCAACAGGGCTACCCGATAGCGGGGCCATGGCCATTGTCCGTAGCTGGCCAGACTCTTTTCGTCAAGGTCCACGATAATCACGGCATCCGACAACTCAGTGGCGTGGTTCGCTTTCAGAATGGTATCGTATACTTTGTGGTCCATGATGCGCAGAAAGGGGGGCATGTAGATATACAGCGCTGCCATCACCAGGCTGAAGAGGACCCCCGCCAGAAAAGTGCTGGCATTGCGCCGCGACAGTATGTTGAGAACATGCTTTAATGAGAGTTGTCCCATGGTATTTCCCCTCCCTCATAGCAGCGCTTCACGGCGGCGTGCCGGGTTTTTGCTTGCAATTTCACCGCGAATTCACTAGATTTTTTCGCCTGGCCCTATAGCTCAGGTGGATAGAGCACCGGTTTCCTAAACCGGGTTAGCCCAGGTTCGAGTCCTGGTAGGGCCACCATATACTCATATATCGCACTGCGTGACACTTAACCAGATGTCAGCCAACGCAGCAGATGGGGCTCTTTGAGCAGCCAGCTGCCGGATATCCTGAGCAGACAAGCCGGAGAAACGCGCGTTCAGGTGCCCTTGAAAAATCTGCCTTCACAGCCGGGTATCCTTAAATTCTCCTCCTCCGGATAGAAGAAAACCCTGGACCATAAGCGGTTCCAGGGTTTTTTGCGTTTATTCCTGCGCCTCGGGAACGGTACCTATATGGATACAGGCGACCCCAAAGGTAAGATTGCGACAGTAGACATCGCGCAGCCCTGAGAGGCTCATGAGCTGGCAGAATTCATCCCGTGAAGGGAAGCGACTGACAGACTCCGGCAGGTAGGTGTAGGCATCGCGCTGTCCGGAGATTAAGCCGCCGATAAAGGGCAGCAGTCGGAAGAAGTAGTAGTGGTAGAGTGTGCGCAACAGGGGAATATCGGGAGTGGTGAATTCCAGGATAACCACTGTGCCGCCGGGGCGTACCACCCTGGCCATTTCGCGCAGTGCCTTGGCGCGATCCGGGATGTTGCGGATGCCGAAGGCAATGATACACGAGTCGAAAATATCCTCGTCAAAGGGTAAATCCTGCGCGTCCGCAATTTGCAGGTCTATACGGTGGGAGTACTTGGAGGCACTGACCTTGCTTTTGCCGATTGCGAGCATGTTCTCGCTGAAGTCGACACCGGTGATTTTGACGGTCTCCTTGGTCTGGCGGGCGATTTCCAGGGCGACATCGGCAGTGCCCGTGGCAATATCAAGGATCCGTGACCTGTCACCCCATTTAAGATATGAAACGGCTTTGCGTCGCCATGCGACGTCGCGCCTGCCACTGAGCAGACGGTTCAGGAAGTCGTATTTCGGCGCAATTTCCTGGAACATCTCCTGGACTTTATCCTGATCCGGGAGCTGCTGGTTTGCGTCCTGGTTTTCTTTGTTTTTCATGCTCAACCTTTCCATTCTCTCCTCTGCGTACTGAGGCTGGTATCAAACGTATCCTGTACTCTCTGACAGGTTCGGCAGCGTTTTTACAGGGAATATACGGTATTTGGGATATTTCTGCTGCAAGAAAGTGCATGCTGACTGCAGACAGTCCTGATCCGGGAAGATGCCAAAGACTGTGGAACCGCTGCCGCTCAGACATGCCGCACCCGCGCCACAGGAGATCAGATCTGATTTTATGGTATCCATTTCAGGGAACAGCGGGCGTGCCCCTTTCTCAAGGTCGTTGTGGCAGACTCTGATGATATCGTCATATTTCCAGACTTGTCCGGGAGCAATGCTGGATCCTCCTGATGCAGGAGGATCGCCCCTGTAATCCAGGTTGCGGTATACCTGGGGGGTAGAGAGCCCTCGGTCTGGACTTATCAGTAAAATATGCAGGGGCGCAACGATGACATCGTCGAGAACTTCCCCGATTCCACGTGCCAGCGCCGGAGTGCAGCGCAGAAAAAAAGGAACATCGGCTCCGAGCGTGAGCGCTATGGCACTGAGCTCTGCATAGCCGATATCAAGGCGATAAAGCTGAGAGAGCGCTGTCAGAGTCACTGCTGCATTGGAGCTGCCCCCCCCAAGTCCGCCGCCCATGGGAATGTGTTTCTGGTGCACCACGTCAACGCCCCCTACAGGGTAGCGTTGACGCAACTCACTCCAGGCACGATAGATAAGGTTTTCCTTGTTCGTAAGCGATCCCGGCCCGCAATAGCTGAACTCATGGGAAGGGGCAAACTTCAGCGTATCGCTGAGGGAGACGGGCACCATCAGACTTTCCAGCAGGTGATAACCATCGGCTCGTTTACCGGTGATGTGCAGGGTCAGGTTGATTTTAGCGTAGCTTTTGGCGTGATAAGGGTAATGCTTCATAGTGATCCGGTATAGTGTATTCGTGTGGCGGTACGCTTACGCACTGCCTGCTGAGAATGCGCAGATTCATATCAGCGAGCATGGCGTGCCGACAGGTGTAGATCTCACTTTCCGGTAAGTGCTCAGTTTGACACTGGTATGAATCGAGGCTGAACTGTCTTTGGCGGCTGAAGTCTCCTGCCAGCAGGTATATGAAATCCTCGCCACCAAAACAGATGTCCTGCTGGAAGCAGAGTTCATCATAACTGGCGACCGAATAGCTGCGCTGGGGATGATTGAACAAAGAAACGTGATTCCCTGTGAGAACCAGTGTGGCATAACGCTGGGCAAAAGCGCCGGTAAAATGCACTGTTGCCACGGTATCAGGACGTGTCACGACAAAGTCCATCCGCAGGGATGTGTTGTCTTCAATGCGCAGTCGCGCCGCCCCTTCAATATACTCACAATCAACAGCTGGATGCAGAACCGCAGGAATTTTCACTGCACAGCTGCTGAGCAAGAGCACTGAAAACATCAGGCAGGTGACTGCGAAGGTGGAGAGCACGCGGAGCATCAGGGGTACCACGCCATCTCAACGCTGAGCGTCGACAGAATGCCGAATGGCCTGCATTTTATTGAATACTCTGGGTTCATCGCGAAAGGCATAGGAACGTGCGTAATACGCGAAGGCACGGTATTGGTCTCCGAGGCGTTGGAGTATATCGCCGGTGTGCTCAAAGATAATGGCATCGTCGGGCTCAGGATCTCGCTCCTGCAGCAGCATGATGGATCGCTCTATGTAGATGCGGGCATTGGTGTAGTCGCGGGTTCGGTAGTAATACCAGGCCAGGCTGTCAATGTAGTAAGGGTTATTGCTCTCCTGCTCCACCGCGCGCCGGATGTAGTTGCCACCGACGGTGATCTGCATATGATGATCGACCATGATATAGCCAAGGAAGTTCAGGAGTTCTGCAGGCGCATCTTTCTTCTTCGCATAGGGTTCAGCTATGCTGATGGCCTGCTGAAGGTTGCCTGAGTCATAATGCGCCCAGGCAAGCTGAAGTGCTGAGACGGAATCCGGATACTGTTCGTAGAGATCTGCAGCGTAGGTCAGCTGGAGCTCGGTATTGTCGATCATATCGGCGATGGTAATCCCCATGGCAAGGGCTTCACGGGGGCTTTCCGCAAGGCTTTGCAAAAGTTCCAGCAGCATTTTGGGGCCTTGTGATCGCCCAAAGCGTTTGTCGATATCCAGAAAAGGGCGCATGGATTGCACCAGTATACCCTGTGACTGGCTATCATTAAGCAGATGCAGGATCTGCGCCCTGTCTTCAGGGGTGGAGGTGTCAAGATACTGAAAGAGCAAACGGGTGAAAGCGTGCCCTGATCCCGCTGGAAGGCTGATGTTACCATTGCACTCGTCCGGTACCGCATTTGTCTGCATGGCATAGAGGCCGAGAGTGCAGTAGTCCACTGTCCATATCCAGCTGGGATTGTCCTGCAGCATGCGCTTTGCGAGCTTTATGGAAAGATCGTAGTGACCATATTCATGAAGCGTTTCCATGATGCGCATGGAATAGCCGGTGGCTATTTGTGTGTCCATGGGAAGCGAGCTGCGGTAAATCTCCTCGTAGATATCCAGGGCCTGATCAAGATAGCCTTGTTCCAGTCGCAGCTTTCCGAGCATGAAACGGTAGGAGAGAGTATCCCCTCCGCGAATTTCCATGGCAGTTCTGATACTGCGGGCGGCATCGTCATAGCGCTGTTGTCGATAAAAGGCAACGCCAAGTGAGTAGTGGGCCACATAATTATCGGTGTGTTCCAGGGTGAGCTGGTGCAGAACCTGCACCATGGACTCATAGTCGCCGATTTTCTCCAGGACATCTGCGAGAAAGAGAAAGTCTTCTCCACTGGTCTGCCCAAGATCAATGGCACGGGTGATAGCGTCGCGGGCCCGCAGGAAATCGTACTCCTGGTAGTAGTAGAGACTGAGGAGCTTATAGAGGTTGGGGTCATAGGGATTCAGCGCCACAGCCTGCTCCAGGACAGATATGGCTCGTTCCTGATCGTGCTGCAGAGAGTAGATAGCTGAAAGCTCCATCAGAAGCTCTGCGCTGGGTGACGGCGAAGCTCCGATACTCATCTGGAAGTGTTCCAGGGCTTTCTGGTCATCGCCGTGGAGGCGATACATGGTATAGAGAAGGTAGTGGTATGTGCTTTCCGCTTCTGAAGGGACGTAAAAGTCCACCAGAGGGTGATCATCAAGGGGGAACATTCCCACACTGGTCTTCTTTTCGGCGCAGCCAGCCAGCAGGAGGCTTATGAGAATCAGTATGCATGTGCGCAGGCACTTCATGGGTATTCCACCTTTACAGAGAACAAAAACATTCGTACAGTATACAATAAACATTGAAAACTCAAAGGAAATTTCCCATCGTATGGTTGCGTTCCTGCAAAGACTCTTCCTTTATCCATGCCTGTTGACCGCACTTCTTTTGCTGCCGGCACAGGCACAGGAGGTCAGGGCTCTGCATGGCAGAGTTGCCCAGATATCCTATGTGCAGATGGGAGAACACGCCGATCTGGATCGGCTTTTCATACGACTGAAAGCCCAGGGGTACAGTGCGGTCATTCTGCGGTTGTTCCATAATGAAGGTGACCGTTACCTGAGCCTTGGGAACCGTTCCCCTGACAGACCTCCCAGTGGAGTGTACTTTCCAACCACGCACGCACCGGTTATAGAGGACGTCCTGACACCAGCCCTGGCCCTGGCAAACAGACACGGCCTGCAGCTCTACGGATGGCTTGGTACCAGGCGTGCGGACTGGCTGGCGCCCGATCACCCCCTGAAAGACCCACGCACCAATCGGATATCCCTGTTCCATCAGCAGAGTCTCCCATATCTGCGTGCCCTCTACGCCGATCTGGCACGCAGTGGCGTACACGGCATTCTCATTCAGGATGACCTTATCTATCGCACAGAGGATGAGTTACCCACCGGTATCATCGTTCGAAATCCCTCGGGCTATACCCGTGAATACCACGAGGTGGCACAGCAGCGTGCACGGGTGATTGCTGGAACCCTTGCGGGGATCATTGAAGAGGTGCATCACCACCATAACGACTGCAGGATACTCCTGAATATCTACTATGAACATGGAACCAATCCCGACCATGCACTTCTGTGGCTCGCTCAGGATCTGCAGCTTCTCGCGCAGCTGCCGGTTTACCGTTTTTCCATAATGAGCTATCACCGTCAGATCGGAGATGAGCTGGGCCTCAGTCGCGAAGGCTCAATTTACCAGGCCGCGCTGATTGTCGAGAACATTGCCCGGATTGTAGGCCATCACCGGATTCTGCCGAAGATTCAGACCGAAGACTTCCGCACCGGTGAAGCTATCTCCCCTGCTGAGGTACACGCCCTGGAGCGCCTTTTGCCACCCGGCATTCCCGTAGCCTATATGCCTGTGCGCAGGGATCCCTGATGAGTTCCCGTCAGGCCCAGCTGCGCCTTCCCTATGGTGAGAATCTGCAAATCCACCTTCAGCGGCATCTTGGACTCTCAAGTCACGAGGAGATCAGCGATATACGCATCATCAGACGCAGTATAGATGCCCGGCAGAAGCGACAGGTTATCTATGAACTCCTGCAGGTCGAGTATGCGCTCACCGGGGAGAAACTGCCGGAATACTCCCTGGAGAATACATCCACCATGGGCACCCTGCGCCGCTTCCCAAAGGTGCAAAACCGACAGGTCACCGTCGTAGGCAGTGGTCCTGCGGGGTTGTTCTGTGCCTACGCATTGGCGGTTGCCGGGGTGCGCGTTCGGCTGATTGAGCAGGGCCGCCAGGTAGACGAACGCAAACGCGACGTCTATGAGTTCTGGAGAAACGCAAACCTGGATCCCATGTCCAATGTACAGTTTGGGGAGGGTGGAGCTGGCACCTTCAGCGACGGGAAACTCACCACGCGCATAAAAAGTCCCCATCGTGATTTTGTGCTGCACCTGCTGGTGAGTCTGGGAGCCAGTCGAGCCATACTCTGGGACGCGAAACCCCATGTGGGTACCGATCAGTTGCAGCAGGTGCTGCGTCGCTTCCGTGAGCAACTTGAAATGCACAGCGTCTCACTGCATTTCGGCGAGAAAGTGGTTGACCTTCGTCCCCATGGTTCCGGGGTTGACGCGCTGACCACTGGGCAAAGTTATTATGGTGACGCGCTGGTACTGGCTGTGGGCAACAGCGCCCGCGATACCTTCGAGCGTCTCAGCCGCAAACTGCAGCTGCAATCAAAACCCCTGGCGGTGGGAGTACGCATAGAGCATCCCCGTGACCTGGTGGATCGCAGTCAGTATGGCCACTGGCACCTGAACATGCCGGCGGCAGAGTACCATTTCAGCGCACAGTGTGCGGAACGCGGAGTCTACACCTTCTGCATGTGTCCAGGGGGGCTGGTGGTGAATGCCAGCTCTGAGGTGGATCATATCGCTGTCAACGGCATGAGTTACCAGAGTCGCAACGCGAAATACTCCAACAGCGCCCTGGTGGTCACCGTCGATCAGCGTGATTTCGGCAGCACTGATCCCCTGGCAGGCCTGGCCTATCAACGCTCCATCGAATCCGCCTGTTACCGTTACAGCCAGAGCTACCGCCCGCCAGCCATGACCGCGACCGACTTCCTGTGGGGTACGCCACAGGGGCAATTGCCTGGCTCAAGCAGCTCACCTGCACCCGTTGAGGCGAATCTCCACCACCTGCTGCCACAACCAGTGACCATGGCACTGGGACACGGCTTGCGGGAATTTGAGCGCAAGATGCCCGGTTTTATTGAACACGGGCTGCTGATTGCTCCGGAAACCAGAACGTCCAGCCCAGTGCGCATCCCCCGTGAACGTGAAACCCTGTCCAGCAGTGTCTGGCCTCAGGTATACCCCTGTGGCGAAGGTGCCGGCTATGCTGGTGGCATCGTCAGCGCCGCCGTCGATGGGGTCAACACGGCCCTGGCAATCCTGCGCCGCTGGAACTGAGAGCGCAGGCAGAGACCCCATGCACGAATTCCCTTGAAACCGCGATATCTTTTGCTTACCTTAAACGTGACAACACGTATGGAGGTTTGTCATGGAGAACAGGATAAAAGATCTGATCCTCTTTGGTCTCGGAAGCGCCCTGATGACCAGGGAGAAAATTGAATCCCTGGTTGACGAATTCGCGCGGCACGGGAAGATGAGTCGTGAAGAAGCCAGGAGTTTTGTTGATGAGACCATCGCCAAGGGAAAATCCGAAGGCGAGCAACTGGAAACCAGACTTCGGCAGATCATCAAGGATGTGGTGCACGAACTGGACCTGGTTACCAGGGAGGATCTGGAAAAGCTCCGCGATGAACTCACCCGGAAAGAGTAAACTCCCAGGCGTATCCATGTGTGGATACGCTTTTTTTGTAACGGTTTGCTGAAATACCAGAAATCAGGCAGGCAAATGAAGAACGCCAGGCGCCAGAAGCTTGCAGATCGAGGAGTGACGTGGACATACAGTGCGCTGCACCGATCTGCGACAGCGGGCAACACTGCAGAAGGCGTTTTCTCGGCAGCCAGCTGAAGGATTACCTTTGTCGACCCACATAGCCCTTTTTTTCCGGCTGTATAATCCGCTGAGGATTTACGGCGTCTTTCGTTTTCTCCTGACTATTTTCCTGCTTATCAAGCGCAAAGAGCATTTTCTCGGCGTACGTCCGCTGTCACCACCAATGCTCCTGGGTATCATCCAGCAGCTTGGAACCAGTTTTATAAAACTCTCCCAGGTGCTTGCCACCCGTACGGATTTCTTTGATGCTGCGTATATCCATGAATTACGAAAGTTACACGACCAGATACCCCAAATGAGCCCCAAAGACTTTCAGACGGTCTTCAAGAGGGCTTTTGGCAATGGCGCCATCTTTGTTGAGTTTGAGCACGAGGCCATGGCCAGCGCCTCCATCGGGCAGGTGCACCGGGCCACCCTGGCGGTCGATAACCAGCAGGTGGCGGTGAAGCTTCGCCGCAATGCCATAGCCTTTATGGTAACGCAGGATATTCGCATTCTCAGCTTTTTCCACCACCTCTTCCGCCCGCTGTTTTCCGACTACACCCGCAATTCCGTGGAATCCGTGCTTGAGGCCTTCGCCACCATGATCCTGCAGGAAGTCGATATGGCACGGGAACTGGAGAATCTTGAACACTTCCGTGGAGTCTATGCCACGACTCAGGTGCGTTTCCCCGTACCCTACCCGGAGTACTCATGTGCAGACGCTCTGGTTATGAGCTTTGAGGAGGGGTATCGTTTTGATGATCGCGCGCACCTGCAGAAGCTTGACATCTCTTTTCATGACCTCATGGAGAAACTGGTGATGTTCTATACAGAGCAGATGCTCGTCAAAGGCTACTTTCACGCCGACCCTCATCCGGGAAATCTCCTCGTCAACCGTCAAGGTGAACTGATACTGCTGGATTTCGGCATGGTGACGCGCATACCACGACGCATACGAATAGCAACCATTCAACTGGTGAAATCAGCGTACGAGCGCAATTACGAAAACCTCGTTTCAGCGGCCCGCAAGCTGGGTATTATCACGGAAGACGCCCCGGCCGACGAACTGCAGGATCTGGCAGAGCAGATTTTCGATATCTTCGATGATAACTCCCTGAATGCCAGCAGTATGCAGCAACTGGCCACTGACCTGCTTGGCTCCATGAAGCAGATGCCCTTTAAACTCCCCCAGGAAACCATTTACATCATGCGCGCCAGCGCCATCGTCGAAGGGCTGGGAACAACCTATATTGAAAATTTCAATGGCATTAAGGATATCCTGCCCATTCTGAAGCAGAATCTTTCCCGTGCCCTGGAGAAGGAAAACGTTGTGGGAAAGCTGCTGAAAGAGGGTCGGCAGTTTCCCATGACCCTTCTGAAAGTGCAGAAGATCGTCGATCAGATGTACGATGACGAATTCACCGTGCGCCTTAACAGAGAGGATAAACTTCAACTGCTGGATGCGGTGAAATCCTACCTTCGGCAGATGCTTATTTCGGTGATCCTTATTGTCAGTGGCCTTTTCGTGCTGGACTCATCTCTGCGCCACGCCCTCCCGGCAGGTGTACTCCTCATGCTTGCGGGCATTTTGAAGGCGCTGCGCCTGCGCTGAGATATTTCATTTGATTTCATTGCGGAAAATGCACCATTTCACGAAAAATAACCATAATGAAACAATTCACCCGTTCTTATCCAATGAAATAAATAATTTCATTGGATATGCCCGTCGGGTGTGGTATCCTGCCTCCATGAACACCAGGGATATGGAAAAACACTATCAGCGGTATCTGAAATACGAGTGTGGTCTGTCACAACAGACAATAGACCGCTATCTCTTTGAAATGCGCAGGTTTCTTGAATTCCTTCAACAGGAAGAACTCACTGTGGAAACCGCAGGGCCGCGAGAATTGCGCATGTACCTGACCCACAAGGCCATGGGGAAGAGCAAGTCAACCTATGCCAACGTCTTGTGTTATGTGCGGGCGATCTTTAACTGGCTGCAATATGAAGGGTTTCTCGAAGAGAATCCCGCCAGGGATCTCAAGAGCCCCAAAGGAGCCTATAAAAATGAGATGCCGGTTTTCCTCAAAGACGATGAACAGAAGCGCCTGCGGGCCTATCTGAACGGGCTGGAGCGCAACTTTCACAATGACCGCGACACAGCGGTCATGCTGTGTGTTCTGTACACCGGCATGCGGGCCTCCGAAATCTGCCAGTTAACCCGCAGAAACTTCCATCGCCAGGGCAAGGCCTTCCAGATAACCCGAAAGGGCCAGAAGGAGCAAATTCTGCCCATTGCGGACGCTTTAATGGAAATCCTGCAGTTTTACTGGTACGAGCACATGGACTCCATTGACTCTGACTTTTTTTTCTGCCGCACCAACGGCAAACCACTGACACCCTACATTATCTGGCAGCGTACCAGCCTGCATATCAAAGCGGCGGGCATTGACCTTCCTCGCAAGCGCGGGGCACACCTGTTGCGTCACACCTTTGCCACGAATCTGGTGCGCAAGGGTGTAAACCTCATTGAAATACAGCGTCTGCTTGGGCACTCCCACGTGGCGGTGACAGAAATTTATACCCATACGTCGCCGGAAGGCCTGCGCAGCGCCGTCAGTGTTCTCGATTGAGGAGAAAAAAGACTTGACGCCGAACCATTATTTCTGTAATTTGCCGGCTTGTTTGCAGGAGTGGCGGAACTGGTAGACGCGCTATCTTGAGGGGGTAGTGGTCGTAAGGCCGTGGGGGTTCAAGTCCCCCCTTCTGCACCATCTTACAGAATCAGCCCACAGCTTTTGCTGCGGGCTTTTTTTTGTACACTCTTCGCTGAATTCTTTCATTTGATTGTACCGGCAACGTGCAGGCAATGAAAAGCCAACAGGAGTTCCAGGTACGCTGAGAGCTGAAAAATCAGCACTGTGCCGCCTCCCAGCCACTTTGGCAGGTCCAAAGCGGCAAGGAAAACAGCGCGAAGCCTGAGTTACATGCCGTACAGCTCGCTTCCCTTGACAATATCCACTCCTTGGGCTGTCAGACACGCGATGGCGTCATCCAGATTTTCGAAGCGGAAGATAATCACGGCATTATCCTGAAAGTCCCTGTCCACATAGGCATACATGTATTCCACATTGATATTGCAGTTATCGAGAATGGCCAGAATTGCCGCCATACCCCCTGGTTTATCGGGAACCTTAATGGCAACGACATCCGTGATGCCAACGGTGAAGCTCTTCTCTTCAAGGAGTTTACGTGCGGCCTGCACGTCGTTGACAATCAGCCGGAGTATGCCAAAGTCCTGGGTATCAGCCAGGCTCAAGGCTCTGATATTGATATTGCCTTCAGCCAGACAGCGTGTTACTTCGGCCAGCCTGCCAGCCTGATTCTCGATAAATATCGATATCTGTTGCACTTTCATGTCATTTATCCTTTCTGCGATCGATTACCCGTACTGCTTTGCCCTGGGAGCGGGTAATGGTTTTGGGTTCAACCAGGGACACTTTACTGGAGATGCCGTACAGATCCTTGATATCCTTCTGGATACTTTTGCTGAGGTTCTGTAAATGGCGGATCTCATCGCTGAAGAGCTGCTGGTTGACTTCAACCTGAACCTCCAGGGTATCCATATGGTCATGTGTGTCGACAATCAGCTGATAGTGAGGCTCAATGCCCTTGACATTGATGAGCAGAGCTTCAATCTGGGAAGGGAAGACATTGACGCCACGGATAATCAGCATATCATCACTGCGCCCGGATACTTTTTCCATGCGATAGAAGGTGCGCCCACAGCGGCAGGGTTCGCTGATGAGACGTGTAATGTCGCGTGTTCGATAGCGAATGAGGGGAAAGGCCTCCTTGGTGATGGTGGTGAATACCAGCTCGCCCTTTTCACCAAGGGGAAGGGACTCGCCGGTGTCCGGATCTATGATTTCCGGAATGAAGTGATCTTCCATAATATGCATACCATGCTTGGCCTCACGGCACTCAATGGAGACGCCTGGCCCCATGATTTCACTCAGGCCATAGATGTCGATGGCATCAAGATGCAGTTTACTCTCCAGCTCATGACGCATGGCATCGCTCCAGGGCTCCGCGCCAAAAATACCCACTTTGAGTTTGAGAGATTCCATGGGAATTCCTTCCTCCTGAGCAACCTCTGCCAGATGCAGAGCGTAGGATGGCGTAGCCGTCAGCACCGTTGAGCCGAAATCCTGCATGATCATAATCTGTTTTTTGCTGTTGCCACCAGACATGGGGATAACGGATGCCCCAACTTTCTCGGCGCCATAATGAGCGCCAAGTCCTCCGGTAAAAAGGCCGTATCCATAGGCGTTGTGGACAATATCGCCCCGCGTGACACCTGCGGCGGCAAAGCAACGGGCCATGAGCTCCGACCAGGTGTCAATATCACGTCTGGTGTAACCTACAACTGTAGGCTTGCCTGTGGTGCCGCTGGAAGCGTGTATGCGAACCACATGCTCCATGGGGGTGCAGAACATACCATAGGGATAATTGTCACGCAGATCCTGCTTGCCCGTGAAGGGCAACCGGTGCAGGTCATTGAGGCTTTTGATATCAGCGGGCGTTATCCCTGCCTGGTCGAATGCAGCGCGGTAATAGGGTACGTTGGCGTAGACACGGGCGCATGTATTTTGCAGTCGTTTCAGTTGAAGGGCCTCAAGGGCTTCCCGGGGAAGGGTTTCAAATTCCTCATTCCATAACATAGGGCAACGATCCTTTTTGAGCGAAATAAAAAAAGGCAGACACGTAACATGCCTGCCTTTTAAAATAAAGGAAATGAGACTTACTTGTCCACCAGCTCTTTCAGAGCCTTGCCGGGAACAAACTTGGGCGACTTGCGAGCAGGGATGGTGATGGGTGTTTTTGTGCGGGGATTGATGCCCTGGCGCTTTGCACGCTCAGAAACCTGGAAAGTACCAAAACCAACAAGCGTTACTTTCTCTCCGGACTTGAGTGTAGAGCTCACTGAATCGATAAATGCATTCAGAGCCTTCTCCGCCTGAACCTTCGTAATACCAGAAGCCTCAGCCATCTTACCGATCAATTCTTTCTTCGTCATGCCCCCTCCTTATATGGGTCATTGGTACGTTAGGATGTTCTGAAAAAATATTACTTATCGCAAAACCCTTTGTCAACGAATTATACGCAATATTTGCGCAAAGATGCGCATAATTTTTCGTATTGGATTCTTTGTTCATGGTACTCCGGGCGGTCAAGCAGTGCGTAAGTATATTCCTTTCCTTGCTCTACGCCAGGCTGATCTATAGGGTTCACCCCGAGCAGCTCACCTGCGGCAACGGTCGCATACATATATAAATACATAAGATAACCCATGTTCCACTCGTTGAGTTCATCCATCTCAATTCGCAGGCTGCAGCGCTGTTTCTGCAGCAGGGCAATCTGGGTTGCGTGCAGCTGTGCACGCAGGAGTTTTGCCATGGTCTGTCCATTAAAGTAGTCGATTTCACCATCCAGTGAAATATCATTCTGGTGGCGAAGAATTTCGATAAAAGTGATAATCTTGTCGTCGGGGCCTTCCATGTAGAGTTGCACTTGGGAATGCTGGTCAACAGTGCCAAGCGCATCCACAGGAGTCTGGCCAACAGGCTTTCCATCGCGGTTAATTTTCCCGAGACTTTCGGCCCAGAGCTGTCGGAACCACTGCCCAAAGGGGTGCAAACGGTCGGAATAGGGCATGAGCACATTGATGGTGCGTCCCTTCTGATAGTTTGCGATATAAAGTGCCGCCAGCAGCAGACCTTTGTTGGTGCGCAGGGAATCAGAGAGACAGTCGTTTGCAGCAGCATGGGCACCCTGCAACAGACTCTCAAGGTCTATACCCTTGAATCCTGAGCTCAGAAGTCCAACGGTTGAAAGAACTGAGAATCGTCCACCCAGTGGCGAGGGGATGTGAAAAGTAGGGATGCCATCGCGCTGCCGTATTTCCTGCAGGTAGCCTTTTTGCGGATCCGTGGTGAATATAAGATGTTTTTGCAGGGGGAGTCGTTTGCGCTCCAGCACATTGCGAACGGCAATATAGTTGGCAAGGGTCTCAGAGGTGGACCCTGATTTGGTGATAATGTTAAAAACTGTCTCCTGCAGGTTTATCTCCTGGAAAAGACGGTGAATCTTATCGGGCTCGACATTGTCAAGATAATAGATACTCTTGCCATTTCCGCGAAATGCCCTGTCGAGGACGAGGTTTCCGAGGTTTGAACCGCCGATGCCCACAACCACGAAATTTCTCATCCCGCCAAGGTTTTCCTGCAGAAATCGTTTTATTGAAGGGAGCTCATCGTGCGCTATGGAAAGGCCTGCACGAAAGGCATAGGTGCTGTCGGCAAGTCTGGCTTCAAGCTGCCGATGGAGTTGCGTGCGAAAACGCAGGTCAATGGCTTCAAGCACTTCAGAGTTCAGACCGGTAGCAACGTTCTCTTTCATGGTCAGCGTATAATCGATGGTAATCATTACAGCCCCCCTTTTTTAGTATGTTAGAATATCGCCATGATCTCGACAAAAGACAAGTAAAATTCCCGCAAAGGATTCGTATATGCGAAAGCGCGTTGCCCGTCTGACCATCTCACCCCGGCAGTTCCAGCAGCTGGTGCCATTTGAGCAGAAAACCCTGGAAAGTGCCGGATTTGCTTATACATGCGTGCATCATGAAAAGGGAGAAATACCTCACCCTGCGGTACGCGACGCCCATGTCATCATACCCAATACCTCCTATGCAATAAGTGCCGAGGTCCTGGCATACTTCCCCAACCTTGAGGGGATTCTGATACCGAATTCCGGGTATGACCATGTGGATATGGCGGCTGTGGCAGACCGTAGAATTCGCTGGCAGCATCTTCCAGTGCCACGCAGTATTGACGTCAGCGAGTCGACGATCATGATGATGCTGGATCTTCTGAGGAAGTCCAGCTCCATCTATCAATCCATGCAACAAGGGCACTGGGTACGCAACCAGATCAGAGGTACGGGACGTCTCCATGGCAAGGATATCGGCATTATCGGTTACGGCGTTATCGGCCGCAGGGTCAGTGGCATGCTGAAATCTTTCGAGCCGCGCAGCCTGGGATACTATGATCCTTTTGTCGCAGCAGATGAGGTATATGACCATGCTGTGCAGCGCTATAGCGATCTGAAAACCCTGCTCTCTTCATGCTCAGTGGTCAGTCTTCACTGTTCACTGACAACATCTTCACAGAATATGATCGACGACGAGGCACTGTCACACCTTCAACCAGGATCATACCTTCTCAATACTGCGCGGGGAAAAGTGGTCGATGAATCTGCGGTGCAAAGGGCTCTGAATGGGGGGATCCTTGCGGGTTATGCTGCGGATGTCTTCCAGGATGAACCTCTGGGTGCGAACCACTGGATGCGTTCACATCCACAGGTGCTGTGCACTCCCCATATCGCCGGTTACACTTTTGAAATGCTGGAGCAGCTCGTGGAACACGAACGCGCGGCTCTGATCAGCTGGTATCCGGAGATGCGGTCGTCAGATCGTTGAAAAGTGATCAATGAGGCGTTTGGCAGCGCGATCTCGGATCTGCGAGCTGGGCGCATTGAGAATCACCGTGATGAGATTACGGTTATTCTTGTTCGATGTGGTGATCACGCAGAAACCTGCACTGTTGGTATAACCGGTTTTCAGGCCAGTGACATAGTCCAGTCGCACAAGAGGACGATTGCGGTTCACCAGCAGAAAATCCTGTCCTCCGGGACGGCGGAAATAATCCACTTCGGTGCTGGCGATTTCAAAGATTTCCGGGTTTCTCGCCATCAGTTTAAAGGTAAACTGTGCCAGTTCATAGGGAGTAGATATATTATCAGGTCCTCCACGGTTCGGCAGACCATTGACGTTATAGAGCCTGGTGTTTTTCAGCCCCAGAGTCTGTGCCTTGGCCGTCAGTAGCTGGGCGGCATGGTTCGCGTCACCTCCACCAATGACCTCTCCCAGCAGGTAGGCAGCATCATTGGCGGAGTGAATCATCGTGGCCTTGGCAAGTTGCTCTATGGTGGTATTTTCGTGCTCGCGCAGATACACTCGCGAACCCCCGATAAGCGAAGACCTGGTCGAGGCCCGTAATTCTTTGTCAAAAGTGAGGGCCCCCTGCTGAATACGGTCAAGAAGCTCTTCCATCAGAAACACCTTTGTCAGTGAAGCTATTGGCATAACCTCGTGCAGGTTTTTGGCATAGACGATCTCCTGCCGGTTTGCGTCAACGACTATTATGGCTCCAAGCTGCGAGGCCTCGGGAAAGAAAAAAGAACGTTGGTTCAGACGAAATTCCGGCAACGCAAAGGGCATCTGCTGGGTCGCTGCACGCATCTGAATCTGCAGGTGCCCCACGCGCGGTTCTTCCGGACGCATACTGTAATAGGAGATCAGCAGATAGGAGAAGAACAAAAACGGGAAGAGTCCGAGCAGAACCTGGTTCAGTCTCGGCGCTGTGATAATTCGAATAAAGGCGTTTCTGGCCAGAGGATCAGAATTCATCAGGACTTGATTGTGTGTCTTCATTTACGATCTCGCTGATCTGAGCAGGTTTTCGGTGGGATACAATGACTGAAGGCGTCACCAGCTCAACATTCATCTCTTCAAGCCGGCCAGTAAATTCTTCCAGTGCTTCAATGGTGCGAGAGCGCACATGACCGATGCCGATGGCTGAACCGTAGCGCTGCGCATCACGGACCAGGATATCCAGCTGTCGCAGGATGGCCTCCACGTCACTTTCGTTATCTATAAACACATCACGGAACCCGCTTGATACCTGAAATTCTGTGGCAACGGCATAGGCTTGCGAGTCGCTGGTGGTATAACTGTCGATAAAATAAAGGTCCCGCTCCGCTATCATCTCCATGACAATGCGCAGCCGGTCAGGGTCCTGAGTAAACCTGGAGCCCATGTGATTGTTAATCCCTGCGACTCCGGGAAGTGACTCCAAAGCAGCGGTGAAAGTACTGCGGATCTCTTCTTCGTCCATGGTAGTCAGCAACGCTGCCCAACCGGGATTAATAAGGGGATTCTGCGCCTCCATGGGCTGATGAAGCATGTATTCCAGTCCCATGCGGTCAAGAAGCTGCGATATTTCGCGGGAGAAAGGACGTTTCGGAAGTATGGAAAGGGTAACCGCCGGATGGATCTGTACCGCCTGTTTTGCCAGCTGAAAGTTGTCACCGGCATCGTCAAGGATAATGGCTATCCGCGCCGGTTTCTCCCACGGCTCTTCCACCTGAAGGGGTTCAAGAGGTGTTCCTGGACGAGGAGGAACCGGTATTTCATCCATGGGCACCCCTTCAGGCTCTGCCGGATGATAGGCAATTTCCGGTGTGAAGAAGAGCAGCGAATGGGTCGTGATCCCCTGGGGCAGAGAGAGCCGAATCTTGTAGTACGCCTTGTTGTCCCGGGAACCGGCTTCCCGAGAAGAAAGACGCACTTTCCACGGGGCCAGTGCTCTCATTATTTTACGTTCCAGGGCAAGGAGGTCATCATCGCCCATGACGTTGATCTCGCGGTAGTAGTAATTCCACTGCTGATTATCGCGGGAGGCCAGTCGCATCTGTTCATGGGTGATATCACCGGATGAGATGCCGTGCTCGAGAAGAACAGCCTGCAGTGCGTTTTCAACGCCCGTGCTGGTGCGGGTATAATCCAACAGCACCGGCTTCTCCCTGTTTACGTGGGAGTAAGCGCCAATGGCGAAAACGAGCGTCAGGATTGAAGCCAGAATCAAGATCGACCAGAGAAAGGTTGTGTATCGCTGCATAGGTGATTAACCGTCTATCATCCCTTCAGGCGTAGCGGTACGCCAGCTGCGTAGACATCCGAATATCAGATGCCAGGCCGTGCTGGCGCACTCTTTGGCGGATTACTTGTTGTTCAGATCCAGTTTTCCACCGAATACGTGAATGGCGCTGAGGACATCAATGGCCCTGAGGAGCTGCAGGTCATCCAAGGGCATTTCCGATGTGCTGTTGTCCTCAGCAGGGATCCCTTCGAATTCGCCGCGAATATGGCCGGGAATATCTGCCTCACGCATTCCCTCGGTGCCTTCGTCTCGCACAATGCGCCCCTGCTCGACGATAACATCTGGTGTTATGCCGACACCCTGTATGGCTCCGCCAAAAGGGGTGTAGTAACGCGCGGTAGTCAATCGCATGCCACTGCCATCTGAGAGGGGAATAACCGTCTGAACCGAGGCTTTCCCGAAGGTCTGCGTGCCCATGATAATCGCGCGTTTATAGTCCTGCAGTGCACCGCTGACGATTTCCGAAGCGGAGGCACTGCCACCGTTGACGAGCACCACCATGGGATATTCACGTTGTTTATTATCGAAAACCTTGGAATGCAGCTCTGTTCGACTGCTGGTACGACCTTCGGTATAGACGACCAGTTTGTTCGGCGAGATGAACGCACTGGTGACATCAATTGCCTGATTCAATAATCCACCCGGGTTGTTGCGCATATCCAGAACAAGTCCACTCAGAGGCTGGCTTTCAAGGTCCTTCAGAGAGTCGCGCAGCTCACTTGAGGTATTCTCGTTGAAGTTGGTAATGCGTACGTAACCAATATCTCCATAACGCTCATGACGCACACTTTTCACTTTAATGATATCACGGACAATGGTGAAATCCTTGCCCGTGCTCTGGCCTTCACGCCAGATGGTAATGGTGACAGGCGTGTTGGGCTCACCTCGCAGAATGCGCACCGCGTCCATCACACTCATGCCCTCGGTGGCCTGGTTTTCGATTCTGATGATACGATCGCCGCTTTTAATGCCCGCCTTCCATGCCGGAGTATCTTCAATGGGCGCAATGACCGTGAGTACCCGATCACGAATGGCAATCTGTATACCAAGCCCACCAAATTCCCCGCGCGTATCAGTTTTAAACTCCTGATAGGTCTCGGGTTTCATAAAAGATGAATGGGGGTCAAGAGTGGTGAGCATTCCCTGGATAGCACCGTAGATGAGTTCTTTCTGGTCAGGGACTTCCACATAGTTGACATTTATATAGGACAGAGTTTCGCTGAAAAGCTTGAGCTGCTGACGAAGCAGGTCGTTGTTTATGGCAAAAGCAGTAGCTGCCATGGTTGCAAATATGGCTACAACAAAAAGTATCTTCTTCACATTTCCTCCAGAAAAATCCATTCTTGTGGGTCGAGGGGCGTCGATCGGTGTCTGAGTTCAAAATACAGATAGAGGCTTGAACCCAGGAGTTCATTGGCGTAAACGCGATCCCCTTCATTGACGATGACATCAACCAAGCCACCGTACACGGAATAATAATTGTTGCCATGATCAATAATGATCACGTTTTCAAAACGATAAAGGTTCCCTCTATATACAACTTCTCCATCAAAGATACAATAGACGCGGGCATCATTTTTCATATCGATAAGAAGGGAATTGTCGTCCTGGGACACGAAGTACGGGCCATCAGCGGGCAGCGGTATATAGCCTTTGAAGTGCTGGATGTCCTTAACGGTTTCATAGAAATCCGCTTTACGGTTCAAGAGGTTGCGAAAGATTTCCTGCAGATCCTGCTGCTCCTCATGCAGGTGATCCAGAATCCGTTTTTTCTCCTGGGTCAGGGCGAAAGAGCTCTGCACCTTCCGGGTGATGACATCAATCTCTTCCAGGAGCCCATGGGAGCGGCTGGAAAAACGTTGTATCATAGACTGGTGCTCAAGAACCTTCTTATGATTGTCATTGCGAGCCACCTGCAACTGACGCAGATCACGATACAGAGCCTCCAGGAATGTGCCGATTTCCATGAACACTGACTGGAGATAGCGCGTATCGTCATGGGGGATATGTATATCGCGATAAAGCAGCCTCGATGAACGCTCAAGGGAGTTACGGCGTTCGCTCATGGATGCCTCCATCATGGAGATTTCACGATCAAGCTCTTCAAGGAGAGTCTGCCCCTCCCTGAGACGGTTCCGCATATTCTGAAGCTCCATGTCGATGGCTTTTACCTCCGCCAGAAGCCCAAGCCGCAGGCGCTCCTGTTCCTCAGTCTCATCCACGATAGTGGCAATATCCGCCACAAGGGCGCCGATACGGGTGGAAACCCTGGAAATCTGCTGGTTCACTTCCTGGATTGAGTGATCAATCTGGCGTAGGCTCATCAGAGGCTCTGCCATTGCAGGAGCGGTAAGCACAAACAGAATCAGTGTGGCGCAGGAGGCAGTGAGGGATTTCCGCAGCGATGTCCATGGCATTCAGGAGGCTCCACGCAGGGTAAACATACTGACGATGACAGAGAGCAGGGCCACAATAGAAGAGTTCAAGGCAACCTGTTCCATGGTGGGGTAGTGCAGCGCGTAGCTGCCGAGTATAGTGAGAAAGGACGTATCGGATGCCAGAAAATAGACACTGTAAAGTGAGGCGCCAATGGCAATGGCAATACTGCAGACGCCGATGAGAAAGGCCTCAAGGAAGTACGGACCTTTGATGAACATGCTGGATGCGCCCAGGATACGCAGAATCCTGATGTCGTCCATATATTTGTAATAGGAGATGCGTATGGTGTTGGACACCATGACGGCGCAGACAAAGACTACAAAAGCACCGATGATAAGACGAAACCTCTCCGTCAGATCCAGGGCTTCAAGCAGAACGGATATCTCATGGAAACTGTATTCGACAGACAGGACCGAATCACCAGAGGATTTGATGCCGTTGATGATGGAACGGAAGTACTGAATGTTGTGGGAATCCATGCTGACCAGGTAGCTCTGGGGTAGAGGGTTGACCTCCATGGCGCTCAACAGATCGGACTCATCTGGATACCGTTGCGAAAATATTACCAGTGCTTCCTTGTGGTCAATAAACCGAAAGTTGAGATTATAGCGCTTCAGGAATGCCTCTAGATCCCCATCACGATCTCCGTGCATATAGACGACTATCCGACTGCCGTCTATGCGGTAGTCAATATAATTGCGAAGGTTATGAAGAAAAGTCTGGTAGAGAATCAGGCAGGTCAACGCTATGGAGATAGTCAGAATGGCCACCAGCGTCACCAGTGGGGTAGACAGCATGTTAAACCAGGCTCGTTTAAGGTGAAACATCATAGCTGATCATTCCGTTATCCACCCGATAGACAGGAATGCCGGAGCCTTCCACCAGGTGATTGTCGTGGGTTGCAAAAAAAACCGTGGTGCCCATATCGCATATCTTCCTGAAAATACGAAAGATATCGATGGATTGCTTCATGTCAAGGTTACCGGTCGGCTCATCGGCAATGATGACGGGAGGATTGTGTATAAGTGCGCGGGCTATTGCCACGCGCTGCTTTTCACCGCCAGAGAGCTGCATCACAGGCGCGTGAATGTACTTCACCAGGCCCAGCATTTTACAGACTGCCTCCACCCTGCGGTCGATTTCCCTGCGAGCGGTGAATCCACAGATATGCAGCGCAAGTGCGATGTTATCGTAAACATTGAGACGCTCAATAAGGCGATAGTCCTGAAAGACCACACCAACGTCGCGACGATGCCTGGCCAGCTCATTGCCACGCAGATCCGGCACATTACGGCGGTTCACCAGCACGCTTCCCTGGTTCGGGTGCTCTTCGCCCAGGATCAGGTTGATAATCGTCGTTTTCCCCGCGCCACTGGGACCACAGAGAAAGCAGAACTGTCCCTTGGCGATGCGTATGTTCACACCGGAAAGTTCAAAGTGATCCCCATAACTTTTCGTAACATTGTAAAATTGAATCATGGCGATTGGTCCTTCGCGACACTTTCTGATGCTTTGCACCTCCTAGTTGTACTCAATTCCTCCCATTAACCGCAAGATGAATGCGCCTTATTCCCATTTATGTCTTCCTGGGCCAAATTAAACGTTTTTCCCTTCTTTCACCTTCTGCGAGGGGCATGGTATGCCCGGCGAGGATTTCGTGTCCTGATTTTCATTTTTCGAATGCGAATTTCCCTCCTATTCATGGCAATTACACCATAGACAGTGATATGCAAAATTCCCGATAGATTTAATAGGGTTTGATCTTTCGCATATTTGTAATGAAATATATTATTTCATTACAAATATGATTGCAAATACTCCATTGCAATGGTAACGTGTTCCGCATAAATGTCTTACAAAATGCAGCGCATGAGTAAACTAAAAATGGGCCACCTGGTCTCATAGTGTGAAAACACAGGGGTAATGAAACCATGAATTCCATGCAGAGGATCATAAAAAATTTTTGCAGCTATATGCGCATGGAGAAGGGTTGTTCCCCGGGAACCATTTCAAAATATTCCCAGGAGCTGGGAAGGCTTGCGGAACATCTGTACGAGCAGGGTATCCATGACTGGCAGGAGGTTACGCACCTGGAACTGCGGGCATATCTCTATCAGCGAGCCGGCAATCTCTCAAAACACACGTTCTCCACAGTGCTTGCGACCCTGAAGTCCTTCTTCCGCTTTACGGTACGCGAAGAGATAACCCACGCCAATCCAACCACGAAACTCTCTTTTCCCCGCAGGTCTCCACAGGATAAACTCCCGCAGTATGTGAACTCAGAAGCTCAGTCGGAGTTCCTGCAACAGCTTCTGTCACTGAAGCGCAATTTCACCAATGACCGGAACCGCTCCATTATTTTCACGTTTCTCATGACGGGCATGCGAACATCGGAGCTGTGCTCTCTCAAGCGCAGTAATGTTTCCGCTGGAACCCAGACCTTTATCATCACGCGCAAGGGTGGTAAGCAGCAGGTTCTGCCCATGGCCACAGAACTTGTAAAAATTCTGGATACCTACTGGACACCTTGGTATGATGCCATTCCTTCGGAATACTACTTCTGCACAAAACAGGGACAGCCCATGACGCCGCGCACAATATGGCACCTGGTGTCGCGCCAGCTGCAGAGAGTAGATACCCTCAGCTGTACGAAGCAAGGTGCCCACGTCCTGCGTCACACCTTTGCCACGAATCTTGTGCGACGCAAGGCGAACCTCATTGAAATACAGAATCTTCTGGGCCACGCCGATGTGCGCATGACACAGATATACACCCATGTATCCCCAGAATCCCTGCGCAGTACGGTCAACCTCCTTAACCTCCAGGAAAGGGATAACCATTGATAAACGAGAAAGATACCCTGGCCATAGAGTATGCATGCATCCACGGGCTGCTGCAGCTCTCCCCTGAAGCAACACTGCGGCACGCTCCCCTCAGTGTCTCCCCCTACACCATCAGTCAGCACCTGCAGCACACCATGACGACATTGACACCTGTCTGCAACCAGCTGCTCCATAATCTGTCACGGGATCATGAGTGTCTGCTGGACATGCATACTCCCCTTGCTGATGGCGACGAGTTTATGGCAATTCTCCTGGATATAGCCCGCAGTGCGTCTTCCACCCAGCCGGCAAGCCTGCATATGTTCCGCAATGACTTTATGGTGGAAGAACACGAAGGTGTTCTGTGGCCAAAGCTGGTGGAGTGCAATACCATTTCGGCAAGCTTTCATGGCCTCATGCAGCGCGCGACTCAGGTGCACTCTCACCTGGCGAAACTCGGACACCTGCCGGCTATCCTTCCCCAGGAACCCCTGGCAGAGCTGTGCAGTGGTTTTCAGGCCGCGTTAGCCATAATGGGGCTCCCCGACCCCTGCATACTCTTCGTCGTGCAGCCCCATGAGCGAAACATCTTTGATCAGCGCCTGATTCAGTTCGCCATAGAGAGCCACCTCAGCGTACCCGTAGTTCGCCTGAGTCTGACAGAAATAGCCCGCGAGGGCGTCCTGCGTAATGGCCACCTTTTTGTGCAGGGCAAACCTGTCGCCGTGGCCTATTTCCGCTCCGGTTACACTCCGGAGGACTATCCCAGCCAGATGGCCATTGATGGCCGCAAACTGCTGGAAGCTGCCGACTGCATCAGGACACCGGATATCTTTACCCACCTGGCGGGAACAAAACTTGCGCAGCGCGCACTGGGAAAGCCCGAATTTCTTCGGAACTACCTGGATGCCACCTCCATCGCACCTCTGCTTCAGGTCACCAAAGCCATGTACCACCTTGATGAAATCCACCCGTCGGGTGTGCCGATCACAGATCACGTCAGGCGCTTTCCCCAGAACTATGTCCTGAAGCCACAGCGCGAAGGTGGTGGGAATAACACCTACGCAGATGATATTCCCCCTGCCCTGGACGCTCTCAGCGACAAGCGCAGACAAGCCCATGTGCTTATGGAGAAGATTCACGCCCACACCCACACCGCTCGACTGATTGTCGATGGAAACGCGGAAGATCAACTTTGCATCAGTGAAACAGGGCGCTATGGCATGATGGTCCATGATGGCACCGCAACGCTGATCAACCGGGATATCGGCTACCTGGTGCGCACCAAAGCGGCCAGCAACAACGAAGGTGGCGTCTGCTCAGGCTACGCCTGTCTGAATACCTTAACCCTGGAGGCGCATCCCTGATGGCTTTGTATGCGATCCTGCTCATTGCCATAGCGCTGGCCATGGATTCCTTTGCGGTATCCATCGTCAACGGGTGCACCATCCGCAACCTGCGCGTACATCATGTCATGAAAGTTGCCTTCTGTTTCGCGGTATTTCAGGCCCTGATGCCGCTGGCAGGCTATGTTGCCGGTGTCGGCTTCCGCGACTATGTCAACAGTTACGGCCATTGGATTGCCTTTTTCATTCTCCTCTTTGTTGGCGCAAAAATGGTATATGAGTCCTTTTCGCTGGGCAGCGAGGCGCAGCACTGCCCCATTGCCCGCGAAGAGCGCGCCCACTCTCTGCGACGCATCCTGTTGCTCTCCTTCGCCACCAGCATAGATGCCCTTGCTGTTGGCGTCAGTTTCTCCTTGCTGAATCTTTCCATCTGGTTTCCTGTATTCATCATAGGTCTTGTCACCTTTGCGTTTTCCTTCGCAGGAGTGTACATCGGCAATCGCTTCGGTCGTGTGCGCGAAGAGTATATCGAGCGTCTGGGCGGGGCGATCCTCATCGCTATCGGTGTGAAAATCCTTCTGGAGCATCTGTAATATCAAACAAATGAAACCATGTGACACGGACATAAAAAGTCAGTGTTAAGAAAATTCATTGACACTCCACAGGGCAGTATATAACATTACAGCCACGATATTATACCGATCAGTATACTGAACATTGTGCACCCGCCCCGCCAAGTTTATAAGTTTCATTTAACCTCATTCAGTCAGGTGTAGAGCATGTCTTCAAAAAAATCACCTATTCACCCTCTTTATCAATACCGGGTTTTCCGTGACCTCACCCAGGAACATATCGCCAAAAGCATAGGTGTTTCCAGGGCCCATATCAGTGGCATAGAGCGAGGCACCCACGTCCCGTCAAAAAAACTGGCTCAGGCAATTGAGCAGGCAACCATTGGCGTGGTAAAGGCAGAAGATATTTTGCTGTTCCACGACCATTACTCTGAAGAGAACTCCAAACCCAAGTGAGCGCGAAGCAAAAGCTCTACTGGCACATCGAAATAAACGGGATAGTCCAGGGTGTTGGATTTCGTCCCTTTGTCTATCGAATCGCCCGCCAGATGAATTTGCCCGGCACTGTCAGAAACAACAGTGCCGGAGTGGAAATACAGGTGTGTGGGAGTAACGATGACATCAATGTCTTCTGTGAACGTATCCGCACTGAAGCTCCGCGAGTCTCCAGGATTGAGACACTCACCGCAACCATAACAGCACCCTGTAATCTTCCAGAGTCATTCACCATTGACGCAAGTCACGGAACAGCGCCGCCCCTGACATCCATCAGCCCGGATCTCGCCATTTGCCATGAGTGCCTGCAGGAGATGTTCGACCCCCGGAATCGACGCTACCTGTACCCATTCATCACCTGCACCCACTGCGGACCGCGATATACCATCATGGCCAACATCCCCTATGATCGCCCCAACACCTCCATGGCAGCCTTTGCCATGTGTGATGACTGCCGACAGGAATATACTGATCCCGTCGACCGCCGTTACCATGCGCAACCAGTGAGCTGCTTTCACTGCGGGCCAACTCTGCGTGTCCTGAACCAGCAAAGCCAGTGTCTTGCCACGCAAACCGATGCTGTGCGCCTGGCAGCCCGTGAAATACTTCAGGGAAACGTAATCGCCGTCAAGGGATTGGGCGGCTTTCACCTGCTGTGCGATGCAACGAATCACCGGGCAGTGGAGTCGCTGCGCGAGCGCAAACACCGCTACGGAAAGCCGCTGGCAGTCATGTTCCGTGACCGTGAGCATCTGTTATCCTATTCACCCTGCGATGAAACGGCATTGCAGCTCCTCGAAAGTCATCGTGCGCCCATTGTCCTGCTGGAACGTCTGCCGCACTCCCGCCACCGTCCCCTCAGTGAACTGGTCGCGCCGGGTGTTCCAACGCTGGGAGTCTTTCTTGCCTATACACCGCTGCACCGCCTCCTGCTGCATCTGGTCAACCGCCCAGTGGTCGCCACCAGTGCCAACATCAGTGATGAACCGATCATCACGAATGTTCATGACCTCTACGCCAGACTCAGTGGTGGTTTTGCATTTGCCCTTGATCACGATCGCCCGATACTCAATGGCTGTGATGACAGCGTCATGACCTTTGCAGGCACTCGTCCGCTTATGTTGAGAAGCGGCCGGGGCTATGCACCTGTCAGCTTTCCCCTTGAACATTCATTTCGCCAGCACGTGCTGGCAACGGGGCCCCAACAAAAAGTCACCATTGCCCTTGGCATCGAAGATCAGCTTGTGGTCAGCCCGCACATCGGTGACCTTGAATCGCCGGAGTCCCTGCAGTTTTTCTCGGAAACCAGGAAGACTCTGTGCCGGCTGTATCAGTCAGAGCCAGAGCGCCTGCAGCACGACCTACATCCGCGTTATATGACGACGCAGTGGGCGCTCCAGCAAGGCGTACACTGCCACGGCGTACAGCACCACCACGCCCATGCCCTCGCGGTCATGATGGAACACGGCCTGCATGAACCCGCACTGGCCTTTGTGTGGGACGGCACAGGCTATGGCACTGATAACACCCTTTGGGGAGCCGAGACTCTGTTGCTGCATGGTGCGTCCTGTGAGCGCCTGTATACGATACATCCACTGCGCTTACTTGGTGGTGAAGCCGCCGTACGCGAGCCCCGCCGCATCGCCCTGGCCTGCCTGCTGCAGATGTATGGTCCAGACGCGCTTCGAACCTGTCGCCACCATCCCGCACTGCGCAGTTACAGCGACGCAGAACTGCAGATTCTCCTCAGTGCATGGCAAAAAGGTGTAAACGCACCGCTGAGTACCTCCGTAGGGCGCCTCTTCGACGCCGTTGCCAGCCTGTGTGGCATCTGCCAGAAAGCCGACTATGAAGGCCAGACCGGACTGCTTCTGGAAGCCCTTTTTGACCCCTCAGTACCGTACCCGCCTCTGGTTTCTCTGCCAGCGGCAGGCCACAGAATTGACTACCGTGAGCTCTTCAACTATATACTCCTGGGAAGCGATGTGCGGCAGTCGGTCAGCGTCTTTTTCCGCGCACTGGTGCACACCATCGAGCAGATCAGCCAGCAGCATCCTCAGTTGCCTGTCATCTGCACCGGTGGAGTGTTTCAGAACAGAGTTCTGGTCAAGTTGCTGGACGAGTATTTTCAATGTTCCGGCCAACGCTTGTACATGCCGGTCGTTCTGCCTCCCAACGATGCATCCATTGCGGCGGGGCAGGCATACGCGGCTCTTCTATCATCCTAATCATTCGGGAGTTTTCCATGTGTACGAATTGCGGCTGCCCGGCATCAGGCCAACAGCACCATGACCACAGTCATTCTCACTCTCATTCTCACGAACATGGCCACAGCCACGGGCGTGACCATCATCACCATGGCACCCTAGAGGAAAACCCTCACCTGTCTTCAGCAAAAACCCTTGAGGTGATGTCGAGCCTGCTGGATCAGAACAACCGGTATGCCATGGTCAATCGCAAGCGGTTTGACCAGCATGGCATTACCGCTATCAACCTCATGGGCAGCCCCGGAAGTGGTAAGACAAGTCTGCTTGAGGCCACGGGAACCTTTCCCCAGATTCGTCTGGGGGTCATAGAGGGCGACCTTGAAACCTCCCAGGACGCGCAGCGACTGCAGGCTATTGGCATACCGGCTTACCAGATCACCACAGGCACAGCGTGCCATCTCGACGCCCATATGGTTGGCCATGGCATGGACCATATCCCCCTGCATGAGCTCGATTACGTCGTGGTGGAAAACGTCGGCAACCTGGTCTGCCCTGCCAACTTCGAACTGGGCACACACGCCAATGTGGTACTGCTCTCGGTTCCCGAAGGTCATGACAAGATAACCAAGTATCCGGTCATCTACCGCTATGCTGATATTATCATCATCACGAAGGTGGACCTGCTGCCCCATTTTGATTTTTCCCTGGATCGGGTACGCCACGATCTCTCCCATATCAACCCAGGCGCGACCCTGTTAACGCTCTCCACCAAAGACCCACAGTCGGTGCAGAACTGGCTTGCCACCCTGCAGAATCTTCGTCAGAAGGAAGGTTGACATGTGCCTCTCCATTCCTTCAGAAATACTCTCCATTGACGAAAATAACATGGCCCTGATTGACACCATGGGGGTACGTCGCCATATCAGCCTTGACCTGATGCCGGAGCCCGTTGAAGTGGGAGACTTTATACTGCTGCATGTGGGATTCGCCATTGGCAAGATTTCCCGTGAAGAGGCTCTGGCCAGTCTTGAAACCTATCGCGAGCTCCTGGAGCAAATGGAAAACCGGGACGGCACCCTGTGAAGAATACGCTGGAACTGACCGCGGCCCTGCGCCATCCACAGGCGATTCAAGCCATGGCGTCAGCCATCGGAACCGCTGCCACAATGCTTGAGACACCCCTGCACATCATGGAAATCTGTGGCGGGCACACCCACTCCATCATGAAATATGGCATCGATACTCTGATGCCGGAAAACATCCGCTTTGTCCATGGCCCCGGGTGCCCCGTTTGCGTGCTACCCAAGGTACGAGTCGACCATGCCATCTGCATGGCAACCCAGCCTGACACTATTCTCGTCTGCCTGGGCGATATGATGCGCGTTCCAGGCAGTGGCGGCCAAAGCCTGCAGCATGTCCGGGCAGACGGCGCCGATGTGCGCTTTGTGTACTCACCGCTGGATGTGCTCCCCATTGCGGCAGAAAACCCCGGCAAGACCGTGGTGTTCTTTGCCATCGGCTTTGAGACTACGACACCGACCACAGCATCACTGCTGCATACGGTCCAGGCAAATAACCTGAGCAATATCGTCTTCCATATCAATCACGTCATGGTGCCTCCTGCCGTAACAGCACTTCTGCAATCGGGATCTTCATCTGTTAACGCCTTTATCGTCCCGGGCCATGTCAGCGCCATCAGTGGCTGGAAGCCCTATGAAAAGCTTGCGGAAGAACATCAGGTCCCCTTTGTGGTCTCCGGCTTTGAGCCGGTGGACATTCTGGCAGCCGTACGAACGATAGTCACGCAGTCGCTGGAAAAAAAACCTGCGGCACACAACGACTACAGGCGGGTCGTCTCCTATGAAGGCAATTCACGCGCCCGTGAGCTGGTGGACTTATATTTTGAACCGCGCAGCACCTTTCCCTGGCGCGGACTCGGCGATATCCCTGCCAGTGCCCTGCAACTGAGGGAACGCTTCCGTCATCTTGACGCGGAAATCCTCTTTCAGTCCGTTTTACCGGAAAATTCCAGTGATGATCATCGCAACTGCCTGTGTGGAGCTATTCTCCGTGGCGTAGCCCTGCCCGGACAGTGCCAGCTCTTTGGCAGGCAGTGTACTCCGTCCAATCCTCAGGGAAGTTGCATGGTAAGCAGTGAAGGTGCCTGTGCCGCTTATTACAAGTATCGCGGAGAAGCCCTATGAAGGAATCCATTCAATTAGCCCATGGAGGCGGAGCAGCGCAGTCAGCTGAGCTTATCCGCGAACTGTTTTTTCGCTACTTTTCCAATGAAATACTTTTACAGGCCGAAGACGCCGCCGTCCTTCCCATGTCGGGAGGAAAACTGGCCTTTACTACTGACGGATTTACCGTTTCTCCACGCCAATTTCCCGGTGGCGATATCGGCAAGCTGGCGGTTTGCGGAACCTGTAATGATCTGGCCATGATGGGTGCCAGACCACGGTATATGAGTGCTGGATTCATTCTCGAAGAAGGGTTCGCCCTCAGTGAGCTGGAGGCACTTGTGCGCTCCATGGCTGAAGAACTGGCTCACAATGGCTGCCAGATCGTTACCGGTGACACGAAAGTTGTTCCACGTGGCAGTGCCGATGGCCTCTATATCACCACCAGCGCTGTAGGTTCCGTGGAAATACCCTCGCTGAGTGCCGCAGCTCTGCAGCCGGGGCACAGAATCGTCGTATCCGGCCCGGTAGGGGATCATGGTACCGTGATTTTTGCCCAGCGTGAAGGAATGGACCTGCAGACTGACCTGGTCAGCGACTGTGCATCACTGTGGCCTGCCGTGCAGGAAATTATCCAAAACGGCATCCCACTAGTCGCCATGCGCGATGCTACCCGAGGGGGACTCAGCGCCGTGCTCCATGAGTGGGCGCAGCAGTCTTCAGTTTCCCTCACGGTGCAACAGGATGCCATTCCCGTGCGGCCTGAAGTGCTCGGCATCTGTGAACTGCTGGGATTTGAGCCCTACCACCTGGCCAATGAAGGCACCTTTGTACTGGCTGTGGAGGCTCGTCATGCCGCAGAACTCGTGGAAGTTCTGCGCACGAAAACCGCTTGCCATCAGGCCAGCATCATTGGTGAAGTGTGCGAAGGGCATCAGGGAAAAGTCATTCTGGAAACGGCCTGGGGAACCCGCAGATTCATGGAGATGGGATCAGGAGAGCTGTTGCCGAGGATCTGCTGAGTTCACGCCATGGCGTTAAACGTTGTTGATGAAATCATTGAGCCACTCATGACTCGCGTTTACGGCTTCATCAAAGGTGACCGGGGAGATTCCCAGGGACTCCAGGGCATCATACATCTCGCTGTGATGGCGCTGCTCTTCGGCGATGACAATAAAGAGCAGCCGCCCCAGCAGGCCCTTCTGTGTCAGAAGCGCTTGAGCCATTTCTGCCGGCAACAGAATGTTTTTCACGAGCTCCTGTTTGGAAATACCGATAACCGTATCCACCAGAGAGAGGATTCCCAGGAAGAACGCCGAATCACCCAATGGTGCGTACTTGCCGCCGCTGTAGCGGATAAGAAGTTCTTCCATCAGCTTTGCCCGCATCAGGGCCGTTTCAAAGATAACGTCCTTTTTCTTTTTCTGGGAAGCAGTGCCACTGTCGGGATATGCGAAATTCAGCAGCATCAGCCAGCTTTTGAGCTTCTTGAGCCCCAGGAGTTTTATGGCATGCCCGATAGACCGTATGGGAGTGGTGAAGTTCATGGCACCGGAGTTCATGTAGCGCAACAACGTATAGCTGAGCTCAGGATGCCCCTTGAACTCGTGTTCAATAACCGATGGTTCACTGTTCTGGTTTATCAGTCGCAGGATGCGCAGGATGGGGGCTTTGCTGGGATTATACTCTTCTGAGCGCAGAACCTCCGGCTGAGCGTAGAAGTATCCCTGAAAGTAGTGAAATCCGATCTTTTTGCACTCATGGAAGATATCCCAGCTCTCCACCTTCTCGGCCACCAGCTTGGCTGGAAGTTTCTTCAGTATGGGGATCTTCTGAGCCAGTCTGGGAATAGTGACTTTCTGCAGGTCAATCTTGATATAGTTGGCCTTTTTAATGAGGGGGCCGAAACGCTCAATATACCAGTTTTCAAACTCAAAGTCCCCAAGGGCAAAGCGAAAACCATTCTGCTTGTAGGCATCCATCTTCGCCAGGAACTTCTCATCCACATCGGTTTTGGCCAGAATCTCCAGCACCAGCTGATCCTTTGGAATAATATCAACAAAATCCTGGGAGAAAAAGGCCGTATCGACATTGATAAAGCCCGGGCGATCGCCGAGTACCTTTTTCGTGCCGAAGTTCCCCAGAATATTGGCCATCATCTTGGCGTTGACAATCTTGTCATCGGAGATAATCGCCCGATTCATCATGCCCTGACGGAAGAAAAGTTCGTAGGCAAAAACCTGCTGATCAGCATCTATGATTGGTTGACGTCCGATAAAGACTTCAGACACGGTAACCTCTGTTTCATGGTGTAAGCTTGGATCTTTCTTGATAAACAGAAGCGATTATAGTGCACCTGAAGGGTATGTCAAAGAAAAAAGGGCGGATGAAATCCGCCCTCAATGAAGGGTTAATGCGGTATGGTCAGCACAATTTTGCCGAAGTGATGATCCTCTTCCATGGTGCGGTGAGCTTCGACAACCTCATCCAGACTGAAGGTACGGTGAATCATGGGAACGATGGTGCCATCGGCAAATTTTGGCAGGGCGGTGCGGGTGAATTCCGCCACAATTTCCGCCTTTTCCTTGACTGGACGACTGCGCAGAACAGAACCGATGATCTGCTGTCTTTTCACCATCATCAGAGCCAGGTTGAGTTCAGCCTTTATGCCACTGGTAACACCTATGATCACCAGCCTGCCCTTGTAGGCCAGGGACTTCATATTGGGATCAAGATATTTGGCGCCCACATGGTCGAGAATAACGTCTACGCCCTTCTTGGCGGTAAATTCCTTGACGGCATCGGCAAAATTGGGCGTCTCTTCATAGTTGACTACCAGATCCACCCCAAGATCCTTGACGCGATCCTGCTTTTTTGTGGAGGCCGTCACGATCAGTTTGGTATTGGGAGTGAGCGCCTTGCACAGCTGGATGGCTGCGGTATTGACGCCACCACCTCCACCGTGGAGGATAGCCGTCTGGCCATCGCGTAATTCGCCAATCATAAAGACGTTCAGAAATGCGGTTATATAGGATTCACAGACACAGGCGGCCTGTTCAAAACTCATGGAATCGGGAATCGGCATCAAATGGCTGGCATAGGCCACGGCATACTGGGCATATCCTCCACCACCGACCAGAGACATGACACGATCACCAACCTGGTACCCGGTGACACCCGGACCAATCTCTTCAATGGTGCCGGCCACTTCCAGGCCGAGAATTTCCGAATCACCAGGCGGGGGCGGATAATTACCCTCCCGCTGCACCAGGTCCGGACGATTAATGGACGTCGCCATAACCTTGATTAAAACCTGGCCTTCGGCAGGTGCCGGCTTGGGCGCATCCCCAACCTTCAGTACCTCAAGCCCTCCAAAACCCTCCATTAACACTGCGCGCATCTATGCACCTCCGTACAGATATAATCAAACAGGGTTTCAAAGCTACCATATTTTACAACCAGGTCACAAGTCTGTGTTTCCCTGAGCATGAGTTCAGGAGGATCGACGCAGCTGGTGCTCACGCCACCTATATCGACAGCGCATCACCGTTATAGATATTCATGGCGGACTCCAGGCCGTGGGCGGCACTGTGGAGCACTGCCTCGGCGGCATGGTTGAGAAAGGAGTCGAGGCTCTGAATCTGTTCGGAGCTGAAGCTGGAGAGCACATGCTGGTTGACGCTCATGGGAGGCTCCGGTTTCCCAATACCGCATTTGGCGCGTATATACTGAGGAGTTCCGCACTTGCGGGTAATGTCGGCAATACCGTTGTGCCCTCCCGGCGACCCTCCCATTTTCAGCTTAAACCGCCCATAGGCCATATCAAGATCGTCCTGAATCACGATCATATCAACAGGAGAGAGCTTGTGCCACCCGAGTACCTGACTGACCGAATCTCCACTGAGATTCATATAGGTCTGGGGCATGAGCAGCAGGATTTTCTGCTGCGCAAAAGTTCCCTCACCCAGAAGCCCGCTGAACTTCTGGCGAAAACTCGGAACGCCGAGTTTCTGAGCGATTCGTTCTACGACCATAAAGCCGATGTTATGCCGATGGTTGCGATACTGCGCACCGGGATTTCCAAGTCCAACGATCAGTTTCATCAGACCTTAACCGAAGAGGGAGCTGATACTTTGACCGTGATATACCCGTGAAATAGCTTCAGCAAAGAGCTTTGATACGCTTACCGTCTGAATTTTCTCACAACCCGCATTGCCTTGGGGCAGCGCAATGGTGTCGGTGACGATCACTTCCTTGAACGGGGTTTCGGTAATTCGGCTGATGGCAGGCCCGCTGAGTACCGCGTGGGTGCAGAGGCCGTAGACATCGCAGGCACCATTGGACTTCAGGGCCTCGACGGCTTTACAGATAGTTCCAGCCGTATCGATGATATCATCAACGATAACGAGATTCTTTCCCCTGACGTCGCCGATGACATTCATGACTTCACTGACGTTCGGCCCGGTACGACGCTTATCTATCATAGCCAGCCCGGCATTGAGCATCTTGGCAAATCCACGCGCGCGTTCCATGCCACCGGCATCGGGACTGACAACGATAAGATCCTGGATCTGTTTTTTTCGGAGATTTTCCACGAGAATGGGCATAGCGTAAAGGTTATCCACGGGAATGTCGAAGTATCCCTGAATCTGACCAGCGTGCAGATCCATGGTCAGCACACGGCTGACTCCAACCGTCTGCATCAGGTCGGCGACCATTTTGGCGGTTATGGGCACGCGCGGTTCGGCCTTGCGATCCTGACGGGCATACCCGAAATAGGGCACAACCGCAGTAATGCTCTTGACGGAAGCTCTTTTCAGGGCGTCACACATGATCAGCAGTTCCATGAGGTGGTCATTTACCGGAGCGTGGGTGGACTGCACGATATACACATCGCGTCCACGGACATTCTCATTGATTTTCACACGAATTTCGCCGTCACTGAAACGTCCCACATGGGCGTCGCCCAGGGGCAGCCCCAGCTCGTTGGAAATACTGAACGCCAGATCTTTGCTGGCATTGCCGGAAAAAATAACCAAGTCATTCTGCATGTGGCGGCTCCTGAGTGATCTGAATATGCTGTCGGCGGAGGTTATGCCCAATTACGCCATCTTTTGCAAGCATAAACCGAACGTGATTTTTCCTCAATACACGTGAGCACTTTGCACCTGTCGGGTTATTATGCTATTTTACGCACTTCTTTTATGTTACCTGCAACCAAATGTGGAGGCACCATGACTCAGTTACAGAAAAAAGACCGCTACAATGTCGCCATCGCCGGGGTAACCGGTGCTGTGGGGGAAGTTTTCCTGCAGATTCTTGAAGAGCGCCAGTTCCCCATCCACCAGCTGAAGCTGCTGGCATCACCACGCAGCGCGGGCAAGAAGATCACCTATGCCGGCAAGGAATATACGGTAGAAGCACTGACCCAGGATTCATTTGCCGACGTGGATATCGCCCTGTTCTCAGCGGGAGGAGGAACCAGTAAAGAGTTTGCCCCCATTGCCGCCCAGGCGGGTGCCGTCGTCATCGATAACAGCTCTGCGTTCCGCATGGATGAAGATGTTCCCCTGGTCGTCCCTGAGGTCAATCCGGCCGATGCCTTCAGGCATAAGGGAATCATTGCCAACCCGAACTGCACCACCATTATCATGGTGGTTGCCCTGAAACCCCTGCACGACTACAGCCCCATCAAGCGTGTGGTGGTGTCATCCTACCAGTCTGCCTCCGGCGCTGGTGCCAAGGGTATGTACGAACTGCAGAATCAGACAAAGCAGTTTTGCGCTGGCCAGCCCCTTGAAATTCAGGCCTTCGCCCACCAGCTCCTGCAAAACGTCATACCGCATATAGATACCCCACAGGACAACGGCTACACCCGCGAAGAGATGAAAATGTTCCATGAAACCCGTAAGATCATGGGTGACCAGAATATCCGCGTCAGTGCCACCTGTGTACGCGTGCCGGTTATCTCCGCCCATTCCGAAGCGGTGACCATAGAAACGGAGCAGCCCATCAGCGTGGAAAAGGCCCGCGAACTGCTCAGCGCGGCACCTGGCATCAAGGTAGTTGATGACCTGCCCAACAAGGTTTATCCCATGCCACTTTTTGTGGCAGGACGTGATGACTGCGAAGTTGGCCGCATCCGCAAGGATCTGGCCTTTGAGAATGGCCTCACCTTCTGGGTTGTCGGTGACCAGCTACGCAAAGGAGCCGCGTTGAATGCCATTCAGATTGCCGAACTGCTGATTCAGAAGTAATTCTCCTATGCTGTCCGCACCCCCTGCCACCGCCATAGTCACCGGGGCGTCCGATCGTATCGGACGTGCCGTAGCTCTGCACCTGGCGAAGCGAGGGTATCGCGTGGCCATCACCTATCACACCAACCGTGAGGGTGCTCTGGCCACGCAAAAGCTGCTGGAGCAATACACTCCATGCACTGTCCTTTGCCACGATCTGGCGACCCTGAATAACCCCGGTGATATCCTGGAGCAGGCCCACGCGGCTACGGGCGCACCTGTGCATTGTGTGATTTACGCTGCCAGCTTTTTTGAAAAGTCTACTCTGAAAGCCATTGATACTGACCATATGCTCCAGAATTTCTGGGTGCACCTCTTTTCTCCCATACTCATGGCCAAAGCGCTCCATCTTCATATGACACATGCGGACGTGCAAAACGGCAACTTCGTAGTTTTCTGCGACCAAAGGGTCTATCAACGCACCACTACCCGCGCTGCCTATGAACTCAGCAAGAAATCCCTGGCAGAGTTCACCAGAATGGCAGCCAAGACCTTTGCCCCCACGTTGCGCTGCAACTCCATTTCTCCCGGTCCTATCCTGCAGGCCACGACAGAAACCGACGCGGAATTTCGCACCCTGATCGAAAAGAACGTTCCCCTGAAACGCCAGGGGAGTGTTGAGCATATACTGCAGGCACTGGACTTTCTGTTGCAGTGTGACTATGTAACCGGAATCGATATCCCCGTTGACGGGGGAGAACATCTCTGACCCTGCCATCCCAAGGAGCCTTTTGTCATGCCAAAATCCCTTTTAAAGCATATACTTGATGATGCACGCCCCTCAACACAACAGTGGCGCCAGCTGTTCACCACCGACACGACGCTGTTGCGCAATTGTGCTGAAGTGCTGCGGCGACGCTATCTGAGTAACGTTCAGTTGATCGGCCGCTACTATGAAGAACTCCCCGAAACGCATCAGCTGCGCGACGATCTGCGCAGGGGATACCGTCTCTTTCTGACTCCCGGCCCCCTTTGTCCTGAAGATTCGGATTTCCCACTGATAGACGAACGCCAGTACTTTCTCTCTACCCGAAGTGCCCTTCCTGACCCCGGAACAGAGGCTATCCCTTCGCTGCGCGTTCTGGAACTTCACCAGGTAGAGCACCTCACCTTGCCCCAGGAGGAGGCCCAGCAGATATTTCTTATTCGTCACCATCCCCAGGAGTCCGAAAACCGTCACATTCACCTGCTGAGCCTCCTGCGCATCGCCTTTCCGGCAAGCACCATCGGCATAATCAACAGTCCTGCCCACTATCAGGATCTGTGCAATCTGACCCTGGTGCAGCACGATGACCAGCACGCGCCCAGTGTGCTGGACGATGAGGCGTACCGCATAACCCGCAGCAAGTTCATTCCCAGCATTCACTGGCAGAAGGCCCCCTTCTCTCCCCGTCAGAGCGGCACCTATGAAGCGGGCGCGGCCCTTTCCCTGCGTTACTTCTGCCGTATTATCTCCGACGAGGATACCCGTGCGGATATCATTCGTTTCTGCAACCACTGTCTCTACACCAATACACCCCGCTATCCCCGGAACTTCGCGAAACGCCTGGAACACGAAGATGAACGGGATATCCCGGAAATCCCCCATTGATGAGCCTGGCTATCTATGTCATCACCGACAGCCGGAGTTTCGAGACCTCCGACGCCTTTGTCGACCACTACCGTGCTATCGCCTGCGACCATCGTGTCACGGGGGTTCTTCTGCGGGAACCGGACATGGCCAGCGATGCGTATCTGCGACTCGTACACCGTCTTGCCGACTGTGGCAAGCTGATCGTCCACTCGCGCAACATCACCACACCTCAGCACGCCCACGAGCTGTATGAACAGCACCTGTGCACCGCCATCCACTGCGCCGAGCGCGATATGGACTTCCTGGGCGCCATGAAACTTCCCTGCTCAGTATCATGCCACCACCCGGAACAGGCCCAGGCACTGCTGCGCGCCTATGAACATCTGCGCTTTGTGACCCTCAGTCCGATCTTTCCCACACCAAAGCCCTATAGTGTCACACCGCTCGGAATCTCAGCCCTGATGGATGTGGATGTCTCGCTCCGCTCACGGGTCGTTGCCCTGGGTGGTATCAACCAGCAGACGTTGTCTTTGCTGCAGCGGGTGGAGGGGCTCGGTGGCTGGGCCGCAATCGGCTGTTTTCTGCGCGATTCCCACAACATCCTGGCAACGCCGTTCTGCGATAACCCATGAAGAAGACGAACCGCCCGGCCCCCTATCACATTTTTGGCAACGACATTGAGCCGGCAGCCATGGAACAGTTTCTCAGCGCCATGGATCAGCCCTATGTGGTTCGCGGAGCACTGATGCCCGATGCCCATAAGGGCTACGCGCTGCCTATAGGAGCCGTCGTCGCTACCGATGGTGTTGTTGTGCCCGCATGGGTGGGGTACGACATCGGCTGCGGTGTCCTGGGTGTGCCCACCACATTTCCCTTGTCTGAAGTCCGCCAGAATGCCGCAGCCATTTTCCGCTCTCTCTACGAACACATCCCTGTGGGTTCTGCCCACAACCAAAAGCCTGTGCCCTGGAACTGTTCCCATCTTCCACGCTCAGCGGTTCTGGAAGAGTACTTCCGACGCAAAGGGCTTTATCAGCTTGGTACCCTGGGCTCAGGCAATCACTTTCTCGAGATCGGTTACGATGAACTGGAGCGGATCTGGATTCTCGTACACTCCGGTTCCCGTCATCTGGGGCATACCATGGCCACACACTACATGAAGGTCGCCAGTAAGAGCTCAAGGGCCCGCGAAGGCCACTACGCACTGGATGTCCGCTCGGCAGCTGGCAAAGCTTATATTGATGATATGCACTTCTGCCTGTCGTTTGCCCTGGAAAATCGTCTCGAAATTGCGCGCAGAGCAGCAGAAGTGCTCTCTCGGCGCATCAATGGTTCCCCACAGTGGGTGTCCCTGATCAATCGCAACCACAACCACGCGGCCCTGTATAACGGCTGGTGGATCCATCGCAAAGGGGCAACGCACGCGGAAAGTGGCATGGCTGGTATTATTCCCGGCAATATGCGTGACGGGAGTTTTGTGGTGGAAGGACTGGGCAACCCCAAAGCGCTGTGGTCGAGTTCCCATGGTGCCGGACGTCTACTGGGTCGAGCGGAGGCGAAACGTGAACTCAGTCTGCACGAGTTCCGACAGTCCATGGAATCCGTCGTTGCCTGCGTACAGGAAAGTACCCTTGATGAGGCACCCATGGCCTACAAGAACATTCACGCCGTGCTGGAAGCGCAATCAGAGCTCGTGGTTATCCGCCATCATGTTCAACCCCTGATTAATATCAAAGGCTGACAGGCGTGAGTTCCTCATTTACAACCGCCAGTCAATTGCCTACATTAAACCTCAGTGGTTTGCACACCACTGTTGAGACTCCTGAAAGGTTCACGGAATGCTGACAAAAAAACGCATTTTTGGAATAGTTCTCGCCTTTTTCCTGCTCTATGGCTTTTTCCTCGTCACCACGATTCCGGCAGCGTACATCTGGGCGAAGATTCCCGCCCAGGACACCATCACCCTTACCAGGATATCCGGAACCCTGTGGAATGGGAATGCCTCCTTGCATTACGGCCCTCTTCCGCCACTGCCCGTAAGCTGGAAAATATCTCCCCGCCTGCTGTGGCAGGGAAAGGTGCTGCTGGCTTTCCGTGTTCAGGAAGGCCGGACTGACATAGATCTCGGCATTGCCGCTGCTCCCTGGGGTGCAGTACAGCTTATGGCATCGGGAAGACTTGACGCCACGACAGTGCAGCCCTTGCTGCAGACGCTGAATCTGCGTGTTCCAGGGCATCTTGAGATTCGGCGGGTTCACGTGAACATCCATGGCGATGAAATTCGACAGGCTGACGGTACGCTGCACTGGAGTGGCGGACTGGTTGAATCCACCCAAAGCGGCAACGCGTTTACCATTAACATGCCGGTTCTGGTCGGCAATCTCAGCCATGAGGAACAACGCGCCATCCTGCGTATTGGCCGTGAAGGTGACGATCAACCGGTAGGTGAGATCAGCCTTGGACCCGATGGTTGGGCCCGCCTGCAGATCATGTCCCATCTTACCCGCGCCATTCCTTTACCCTGGAATATTCCGGGGCGAGCTGGTAGTATTCTCTTTACTTATGAAGAAAAGGTATTCTGACATGCGGAACCCTATGCGTATACTCGCTGCTTCTCGAGATGTAACTCCCCTGAGTATAATTCACCATGACCGATAAGCTGCCAGTATTTTCCGCTCTTGCCGCCATTAACGGAACCCGGCTCCTGCAGATCAGCAGCATGCTGCTGATTCTCGGCGTACTGGCAAGCACCTCCCACACCCTTGCGCGTCTCACCTGGACGCTCCTGGAGCCTGTGCCGGTGATATTTGCGTCACCAAAGACACCAGCTCCGCGTCAGCAGGCCGTACCGGAAGCTTCCCTGGCACAGAACATAGAGCAATTACACCTGTTCGGCAAACCAGCACCGCCGGAAGAGCCTCAGAGTGTCTCCCTCGATGAGGTGCAGGCACCGGAAACCCGTATGCGACTTCGCCTTGAGGGAGTGTTCCTTTCAGAAGTACCAGAGTATTCCAGCGCCTTTATTGCTGAACAGTCCCGACCAGGTGAAAGGTACACTATAGGCGACCGCGTCAGCCAGGGGGTAACCCTCGCCGCCGTTTTCGCTGATCGCGTTCTGCTGCAGCGGGGAGAAGCCTATGAAACCTTGCGTTTCCCCGACAGCGGGGACTCCGACAGTGGGATACGGGCGGAAACACCGGCAAACGCTTCGCGATCATCGCGTCCCTCGGCACGTCGTGCTGCCGCGGATATACCAGCAGATCTGACAGCTTCCCAGCAGCTGACAGAGAATATCCAGCAGATGGACGCAGGCTCCTTTATGGAAACCTATATGCCCATCATGCAGACGAATCCACAGGCCATTCTTGATGGGGCAGGTCTGGAACCACGAGGTTCTTCTGGTGAAAGCAGGGGTTATACGGTGGGAGCTCAGGCCCCGGCTGCCCTCATGAGCCAGCTGGGACTGCAGCAGGGCGATGTAATTGTCTCGGTCAACAGTCACCCCGTTGGAGATGTACAACGTGACCGCCAGCTCATCAATCAGATTGTGGAGTCTGGCGTCGCCCGCATAGAAATACAACGAGGTCAGCGAACCTTTGTGGTTACCTATCCGCTGCGCTGACCGCCGCACACCGGCTTAATCCACACCTTTGGTGGTCTTTTGGCAGGCAACTGAAGGGAATTTCACTTGAACCAGGCTCCAGAACGTGAAATGATGCCTTTCCGATCATCTTTACTGAATGACACTCCACTTATACAGAGCAGGTATATGAGATTGCGCACCATCACCACCATTACAGCAGTAGTGACACTTCTCTTGTTTTACACCCTGAATTCGGCAGTCGCTCAGGAGCGGCAGACCTGGACGGTCAACCTCAAAGAAGCCGAGATCAGCACCCTCATAGACCAGGTCTCATCCATCACCAAAAAGAATTTCGTGGTTGACCCCCGGGTGCGAGGCAAAGTCACCGTCATCTCGCAGACGCCCATGAACCGTGACAGCATCTATGAGCTTTTCATGGCGGTTCTGAATGTGCATGGATTTATCACTGTCGAGGGTGAAGAAGCCATTAAGATTCTGCCCAACGCCATAGCGCGTCAAGGAGCCATCCCCTATGACGCAGAGGGCACCATGTTGGGAGAAACTCTCATAACCCGCGTGCTGCCACTGCGTAATACGCCTGCAGCCGAGCTGATTCCCATCCTGCGCCCCCTGGTGCCCCAGTACGGCCACCTGGCCGGTGTGCCTTCCGCCAACGCCATCATTATCAGTGATCACGCGGAGAATGTCTCGCGCATAGCCGATATCGTCGATCGCCTCGACCAGGAAGAGAGTGAAGCCATTGCCATTGTCGACCTTCAGCACGCCTGGGTTGGACAGTTAGCCGGCCTGCTGGAGAAAATAGCTACTCCCCAGGGAGGACAGCAGCAACGCTCCCCTGCGGCGGGCATCCGCATTATCGCCGATGAGCGCAGTAACCGCCTTATACTGAAGGGAACACAGAAAGCGCTGGAGGAATACCGGCAGCTGATCGATTCCCTGGATATTCCCGTTAAGACCACAGGCTCAACCATGGTCCTGCGCCTGAGCCATGCCGATGCCACCAAAATGGCGGAACTGCTGAAGGGCCTGGTGGAGGGAAGAACAGCGTCAGCCAGTGGCTCCGGTCGTGATTCAGCTCCGGCGCCAGCGGAAAAATTCAGCATTCAGGCCGACGAATCACTGAACGCCCTGGTGATCCGCGCCGAACCAGCCACCATGGCTGAAATACAATCCATTATCGCGCAGCTTGATGTGCGAAGAGCCCAAGTGCTCATTGAAGCCGTTATTGTCGAAGTTGTCGGCGACTCCCTGAATCAATTAGGTGTACAACTGGCGGCCCGCAGCGCTGGTGACACACTTGGCCCCATCGGTGGAACTTCGTTTTCCAATGCAGGCACAAGCCTCAGTAATATTCTCACCAGCATAGCGACACAGACCCCCCCCACTATCAGCGATGGAATGAGCCTGGGAGTAGCAACCACCAGTGGCAGCGTGGAGATGGGTGCCCTGCTGACGGCTCTTGCCTCCGTAACCAACGCCAACCTGCTTTCCACTCCCAGTATTCTCACCCTGGATAACCAGGAGGCCAGCATTCTGGTCGGCCAGAATATTCCTGTGCGTACCGGTACCTACTCCCACGATTCCGGCACCAACCCTTTCACCACCATTCAGCGTCAGGATGTGGGCATTGTCCTGAAAACCACACCCAGTATCTATGAAGGGAACTCCGTGCGCATGCAGGTAGAACTGGAGGCATCCTCTGTGCTCACGGAAGGCACCGATGGCATCATCACGAATAAGCGGGAGATCATCACCACTATACTGGCCGATAACAATGAAACCATTGTTCTTGGCGGCCTGATTAAAGATGATGTCCAGGAGGTCGTCAGCAAGGTTCCGCTGCTCGGTGACATCCCTCTGCTGGGAAGACTCTTCCAGGCACGACGTCAGCGGGTTGAAAAGCGCAATCTCCTGGTTTTTCTGCGACCGACCATTCTACTGACCCAGGAAGACTCCGCTTCCCTGAGCCGTGAAAAGTATACCGGCATTTATGAGCTGCAGCTGAATCCACCAAAACTGAGGGGGATACCCATGGGTGTCAAACCATCCTTACCGGAAAACATTGAAGACATATACCGTTAGAGCGAGCCAGTACTCCTATGCCCTTACCCCAGAGATTACCCTTTGGATTTGCGAAACGCCATCAGCTCCTCTTACAGGAAGATGAAAACGGCGGCGTTCACGTCCTCTACCGTCAACCACCTGCACCGGCTGCTATCGCAGAAGTCCAGCGATTCGTCGGACAGCTGACCCCTTTTCTGCAGGTGGATGAGCAGGAGTTTTCTGCGGCCCTTTCCACGGCGTACCAGAACGACTCTTCCGCTGCCATGGAGATGGTGGAGGAGCTGGGTGACGATATGGATCTCGCCAGCCTGGCCGACTCTGTGCCTGAGACCGAAGACCTTCTGGAACAGGAAGATAACGCCCCCATCATCCGTCTGATCAATGCCCTGCTCACGGAAGCCATACGGGAAAACGCTTCGGATATCCATATCGAGACCTTTGAGCGCAACCTGATCGTGCGCTTTCGCATTGATGGCGTCCTGCGCGAGATGGTGCGGCCCAAGCGGGCCCTTGCGCCGCTGCTGACTTCGCGCATCAAGGTCATGGCCCGTCTCGATATCGCCGAAAAGCGCATCCCCCAGGATGGTCGCATCTCCCTGAAAGTCGGCGGCAAGGAAGTGGATGTGCGGGTATCCACCATGCCTTCCATTAACGGTGAACGCATCGTCCTGCGCCTGCTGGACAAACAGGCAGGACGCCTGGATCTGGCACAGCTGGGAATGTCCACGCAGAACGCGCGACTCCTCAACGACATCATCCACAAGCCCCATGGCATTATCCTGATCACCGGACCCACCGGCTCCGGGAAAACCACGACACTCTACGCCATGCTGACCCGACTCAACGACAAGAGTCGCAATATCCTCACCGTAGAAGACCCCATTGAATACAACCTCGAAGGCATCGGCCAGACCCAGGTGAACACCAAAATTGATATGACCTTCGCCCGCGGGCTGCGCGCCATACTGCGCCAGGATCCCGATGTGGTCATGGTCGGTGAAATCCGCGACCTGGAAACAGCGGAGATATCCATCCAGGCCAGTCTGACTGGCCACCTTGTCCTCTCGACCCTGCACACCAACAGCGCTGCCGGAGCCATCACCCGCCTGCAGGATATGGGAATCGAGCCCTTTCTGCTCTCCTCCAGCATGCTCGGAGTACTGGCCCAACGACTGGTGCGCGTCCTGTGTAAACACTGCCGCGAAGCCTACGAGGCCAGCGAGGAGGAGTGCGCACTTCTGCAGGTGAATGGCAGTCTGCAGGCTCCGGTCATTTATCGCGCCACTGGCTGCAAGGAGTGTAACCACCTTGGATATCGCGGCAGAACAGGTATTTACGAGCTGATTACCTTTAACGACGAGCTGCGCACCATGGTGCACCGCCGCTCGTCGGAACAGGAGCTGGAAGCCTATGCCCGCAAACACAGTGCCAGTATACGCGCTGATGGGGCCAGAAAAGTACTGGAGGGTGAGACCACGCTGGAAGAAGTTCTGCGCGTCACCCTTGAGGACGGCTGAGCGTGGCGGCTTTTGAGTACCAGGCCCTCGATGGCCGTGGCAGAACCCGCAAAGGCATTCTGGAAGCTGACAGTCCACGCCAGGTACGACAACAGCTGCGCGAAAAAGGCTGGACGCCACTGCAGATTGAGGCAACCCACAGCCGCGAAAACAATGCCCGCAAAACCTCTTTCTCCCTCTTTCGGCCATCCATGAGTGTTAACGACCTCTCCCTGTGTACCCGCCAGATGGCGACCCTCATTCAGGCCGGACTCCCCGTAGAGGAAGCTCTCAAGGCTGTCGCCGCCCAGACAGAAAAGAATCGCGTCCGCAGCATACTGCTGGGCGTCCGCGCCAAGGTCATGGAAGGCTACTCCCTGGCCAAGAGCCTGGCTCAGTATCCCCGTGCCTTCCCGGATCTCTATCGCTCCACTGTAGCCGCTGGTGAGCACGCCGGCCACCTTGACCTGGTGCTTGAGCGCCTGGCAGATTACACCGAAGGCCAGCAGCGCAGCCGCCAGAAAGTTCAACTGGCACTGCTCTACCCTGCCATCCTCACCGTCACCTCGATTCTGATTGTCACCTTCCTGCTCGGCTATGTGGTTCCCGACGTCATAAAAGTCTTTGTGGACACCGGCCAGGAACTGCCGGGACTGACCATCGCCCTGATCAGCCTCAGTGATTTCGTAAAAAACTACGGCCTGCTCAGCCTGCTGTTGATCGCAACCTTCGCTTTTCTCTGGAAAAAGCTTCTCAAGCGACCAGCCCTGCGCATGCGCGTCCATGAAACCCTGTTAAAGCTTCCCATGATCGGACGACTGTCGCGGGGGATAAACACCGCTCGCTTTGCCAGCACACTCAGTATCCTGGCCCAGAGTGGTGTGCCTCTGGTGGAAGCCATTCGCATTGCCGGTCAGGTACTGGGGAATGATTTCATAAAGGAACGCTCAATGGATATCGGCCGGATGGTCAGCGAAGGGGAGAGTCTGCATCTCGCCCTTGACAAGGCAAAATGCTTTCCGCCCATGATGATACACATGGTGGCCAGCGGCGAATCAAGCGGTGAACTGGACACCATGCTCAGTCGGGTGGCGGCCAATCAGGAGCGGGACATGGAGAGCCTGGTGGCAACCTTTGTGGGTCTCTTTGAGCCTTTTATGCTCGTCGTCATGGGCACCGTAGTCCTGCTGATCGTACTGGCAATTCTCATGCCCATCCTGAGTATCAATCAGTTGGTAATGTAAGGAATCCAATGCAGGAAAACAACACACCCATACACAGCCTCTCCCATGACCTGAGCACGCTTGTAGATGACCCAGACAGAGGAACCCTGAAACTGCAGGATGTCATAGAACAGCTTGGAAGCCGTGGGTTCGGGCTGTTGCTGCTGCTCTTTTCCTTCCCCAGTGCTCTGCCTGTCCCTGCGCCCGGCTACAGTATCCCCTTCGGGGCCCTGCTGCTGCTGCTTGGATTCCAACTGCTGCTGCAGCGCCGAACTCCCTGGTTTCCTATGTTCATGCTGAACTGGAGCATACCCACCGCCAAAGCGCGCAACACGCTTCACCGGAGTGCACGATTCTTTGCCATGCTAGAACGCATCGTCAAGCCCCGCTATCTGTGGACCACCTGCTCATGGCTGCGGCCCCTCTCCGGAGGGATCGTCTGTACCATGGCTTTCCTGATGCTTTTCCCCATCCCCCTTACCAACACCCTGCCCGCTATCGTGATTTTCTGTTGCGGCGTGGGCATGAGCGAACGTGATGGACTATTTACGCTGGCGGCGCTGGCACTGGGTATTCTCGCCGTGATGCTCTACGCGACGATTATCGCAGTGTTACTGTTCTATGGAGCCGATGCGCTGGCATGGCTGACAGGGTAAAGGCTACCCTCTGAGGATTCCCCCCAGGGTGGTAATAATATAATCCTGCTGTTCCTGGGTAATTCCTGGATGTAGCGGCAGGGAAAGTGCTCTCTCGTAATGCGTTAACGCCGCTGGGTAGTCTTCGGCACGGAAACCCAGGGCGCGGTAGTAGGGTTGCATGGGAACCGGAATATAGTGCACGTTTACGCCAATATCCTTTGCACGCAGAGCTTCAAATACCCCGCGACGATCCTTTCCGGTCTCTTCAGGCCGAAGCCGAACGACGAAGAGGTGCCAGGCGGACTCACTGTCTGCGAACTCTCCCGGCAGATCCAGAGGCAGGAAGCGCAGCTGCTCGCGATAGCGCCTGACCAGCAAACGCCTTTTCTGCAGAAAGTCATCAATGCGCTTCATCTGGCTTACGCCGAGAGCCGCCTGCAGGTCGGTCATGCGATAGTTAAAGCCCAGATCCTGCTGTTCGTAGTACCACCCACCCTCATTGCGGTTCTCAAGCATTTCATGATCACGGGTCACACCATGGCTGCGCAGCAGGGTCATTTTCCTGTAAAGGGTTTCGTCATTGGTCAGCGCCATTCCCCCCTCGCCGGTGGTGATTATTTTGACGGGATGAAAGCTGAATACGGTTATGTGGCTGTAGGCGCAGCTGCCGACAGGTTGCTGGCGGTAGGTCGCCCCGATGGCGTGGGAGGCATCTTCCAGGATGGCGAACCCATACTGCTGTGCCAGGCGCTGTATTGGTTCCATGGGACACGAGAGACCAGCAAAGTGTACAGGAGCGACAATTCGCGGAAGCTTTCCCTGCTGAGCGGCGATTTGCAGTTTTCTCTCCAGACAGACAACATCCATGTTCCCTGTTTCCAGGTCTATGTCGACAAAATCAACATCGGCACCGCAGTAGAGAGCGGCGTTAGCAGTAGCAACAAAGGTGTTCGGGGATGTCCACAGGGTATCACCGGGGCCAAGTCCCAGGGCTTTGCAGGCAATGTGCAGTGCTGCGGTGGCATTGCTGCAGGCAACACTAAAACGGCTGGAGCACGCACTGCTGACCATGTGTTCAAATTCAGTAATGGATGGACCCTGGGTAAGCCAGTCCGACTCCAGGACTGCCAGGACGCTCCTGATATCATCGGGGGAAATATCCTGTCGACCATAAGGTATCATGGGGAGGCTCCGCGAAAAAAAGCGGAAGGGATATCTCCCCTCCGCTTCGAGTTGTGTCGTATGTGCCTTACTGAGGCATATGGAACTGCTGCCCGGGAGCAGGTTGAGGAGTGCCGGTGGGGAAGGCATTGTACTGCTGTATCACGGGCATCTGACCTGGCATGACCACACCGACTGGTTGATAGGCTTTGCGTTTCTCATAACGGACCACCGGTACCCAGACCTCAGTCTCCTGATAGGCTCCCTGCGGCTGGTAGTGGTAGGTGGTGATGGGCTGGGCCTGCTGCTGTTGCGGCATCATGCCATACCCGTACTGCTGGTATGGGTTGTACTGCTGATAGGCGGCATAGGGCGAGGCTCCTTGCCAGTATCCTGCGCCGTACTGCTGGGCGGGCTGTTGATAGAACCCCTGCGCAGCCGCGCTCAGCGGAAAGATCAGAAAGGCTATCATCGTAAGCATCATTCTTTTTTTCATGGGTATCCTCCTGGCTTATTGAACGCTGAACGGAACTGGCTGCACTGGCATGATGGGAACGGGTTGTCCCGCGTACGGCAGTGCCTGGTATGGCATCATGGGTGGCGCATAGGGGTTGGAAGCCGCAAATGGAGCACCCATTCCCATGGCCGGTGAACCGTAGGGGCCGGGCATTCCCATTCCCTGTTGGGGTGCAAAGCCCTGTTGGGGCATGCCATATGCTTGTGGCATGAACTGTGGCTGATGGTAGTACTGATATGAGTTGTTGATCACAGGGGCACCGAATGCTGGCTGCTGGTTCCCGTTAACGCCCTGCTGTCCCATGGTATTGGAAGTATTTCTGGATGACTGGTACGAATACAGCGGAGGTGGCAGTAAATCCGTTCGATTTACCCGCTCGGTTTCTGCTGCCCTGGGAGCAGCGGCCTTTGCGGAGTGCTCTGCGGGATATGCGGGGATCTGGGGGGGAACCACCTGACGTCCGATCTCAACGACCGTTGTTTCGGGAGTGGCCCCTTCCTTGATAACAAAATAATGCTGCGTGTCCTGATCTGGACGCTCAATGGCGAGCTTCTTGGTCATAACATGCACATTGGAATTGCTGGGCGCAAAAATCTCGACTGGCTTGCTGCAGCCTGTCAGTATCAGCAGCGGCACGGTTATGATAAGAAAAAGAGTGAAAATATAACGTAACACGACAACCCTCCTGGGATTTGTTCAACGAAAAGGAGCCCATAGAGCCTTTCAGTGCAGCAATAATCGCTTCATGGTCACCTCCTTGTATCCCAATCACATCCCTGTTATTACACTGTCTCCATAGAGCAGTTCCCTTTCATCCTGAAGGGCGCTCTGGTGTTTGCATGACAAAGTCAATATAGGAAACCACCCATAACTTGACAAGGTTTTTTCTTGCTTTGCTACTCTATCGACATATTTTTTACAAAACCAAAGGTATTTTTTGCAAAAAAAACCAAAAGTAATTCTTGGCAAAACCCCGTAACTCTTCCTATACTCAAATAAGTTTTTTCGCGCAATTCCGCTTCTGCCACAATGCGCTGCTGATTATCGAAAACGCAGAATTTATATTCTTCCGAGGTCTACATGAACATTCGCTTTGATGATATCGCCACCAAGTTCAAGTGTCTGTCTGACCCCACCCGCCTGCAGATCCTTCATCTGTTGATGGAAGGAGAACACTGTGTTGGCGATATAGCGTTAAAAATAGGAACCACACAGGCCAACATCTCCAAGCATCTTTCGCTGCTGAAAAACGCCGGGCTGGTGGTTTCCAACAAACAGGGCATGAAGGTCATTTACTCCCTCCAGGGAAACAAAGTCCAGCAACTCTGCCAACTCATGTGCTCTGACTGAGCCGGAGGAGCTATGTCATCCCCACACTCCCATCATCGTGTAAAATTCCTGTGGGGATGGGGAATGGTTCTGGTGATCAGCCTGCTGGTCTCCCTCCTGTATCACCAGGGGGGCTTACAGCGTATGGAGTGGATTACCTACGACAGCCGCATGAAACTTTTCCGGGAAGATGTGGCCGCCCATCCGGACATTGCCGTGATCCTTATTGACGAAGCCACTCTGCAGGCCATGAATCCGCTGGTGGGGCGCTGGCCCTGGCCACGAGCCGTATATGCCGAGCTCATGGAATTCCTTGCCATGGGCGAGCCCCGCGCCATCATTTTTGATATTCTCTTCAGTGAATACCAGCGCGAGGCTGACGTTCCCCCAGGTCAACCCGGCTTCAATGACGAAAGTTTCGCCCTCGCCACCCGGCACTTCGGCAATATCTATCACGCCTTTCAGATTCTCCATGAGGCAGAGGATGAAGCTGGCCAGCATCAGCTTTATCGTCCGGTTCCCAGTGAATTTTCCCAGCGCTTTGCATTCCAGACGACAGGCGATCACCGCGATATGGAACCATCGGGCAATCACTTTATACTGCCCTTTGCGGAGCTTTACCGGGGAGCCAGGGGCGCCGGTGTCGTCAATATAGACGCTGACCCCGATGGCATCTACCGCCGCACCCCACTGTATTTTGCCTATGATGATCAGTTCTACCTTCCCCTATCGCTGGCAGCGCTTTCCCACGACTCCACACTTGAGCTGGGCATAGGCGCCGATGGTGTAACCGTTGCCAGCGAAACTCTCTCCCAGCAGCGCGACCGCTTCTTCCTCCCCAACTACTACGGTTCATTTAACGCATTCTCCATGGGGGGCATTTTCGCCTCTTACCAGGCCATTCTCCACGGCGATTTTGCCAGTGTTCTCATTGACCCGGCCGAATTTCACGACAAGTACGTCTTTATCGGTTCCAGTGCCATAGGCCTGCAGGATGTGAAGGCGACCCCCCTCTCCCACAACACTCCAGGGGTTTTCATTCATGCCAGCGTCGCCTCCAACGTACTTGACAATGACTACCTGACAACTCCCCCCATGGCGGTAACCTTTGTGCTGATATTTGCCATGGCGGGTGTATCCATAGCGTCTATCCTCTACCTTCCACGCTTTTCCCTCCAGTTCATGCTCCCGGCGGGAATCATCATTCTCTATGGCATAACCGCAGTTTGGCAGTTCGGCAATCAGCTCGTCCTGGACATGGTTTCACCGGTCACTTCCGGTATACTGGCGTGGCTTGGTGGCTTTGCCTACCTCACCTTCACCGAAGGCAGGGATAAGCGCAAGGTTCGTCGCATGCTTTCCCAGTATGTTTCGCCGGCGATTCTATCGGAAGTAGTCGACAAGTATGATTCCATTGCCACCGCCGATGTGGGTACTGATGAAAACCTCACCATTCTCTTTTCCGATATCCGCAGCTTCACCAGTATCTCCGAAAAACTGCAGGCAGACCAGGTGGTGGATCTGCTGAACATCTACCTGAAAGACATGTGCGATGTCATATTTGAATACCAGGGCACCCTGGATAAATTCATTGGAGACGCCATCATGGCCTTCTGGGGAGCACCTATCCGCATTGAAAACCATGCCGATCGCGGCGTCTGCGCCGCCATTGCCATGTACCGCAGGCTGGCCGAAGTCAACCAGCGGCTCCAGGAGAAGGGATACCCTCCCATCGCCATCGGCATAGGCCTGCACACCGGCAATGTCATACTCGGCAACATCGGCTCCGAAAAAAAACTGGATTACACCGTCATCGGCGACAACGTCAACCTGGCCTCCCGCACGGAAGGTCTTACCAAGCAATATGGCTGTCCCGTACTCTTTACCGAGAACACCTACCACGCCCTGAGCCTCCCTGTGCCCTGCGCCCAGGTCGACCTCGTACGCGTCAAGGGCAAGGTAAAGCCCATCGCCATGTATCGTCCGCTGGCGGCCCCTGATGACCCAGCGGAAATTCTGCAGCAGGCCCATGAAACTGCGGCACTCGCCGCCGCTGCTTTTGATGCCTACCTGCATCGCCGATGGCAGGAGGCCATTGATCTTTTTGAACAAATTCCGGAACATTTGTCTATTACCATGATGCTTGAACGCTGTCGTTCCTACGCGCACCAGGAGCCACCAGACTCCTGGGATGGTGTCCATACCATGGAAACGAAATAAGAGCAGAAGAGGGGGGATTTATGAAAAAAGGGGTATTATCACTGATGGCCGTGCTTGCCATGGGCATGGCAGCCATGGCATCGACCATGTACGTACAGAGCCGTGAGGCTCCACTGATGCAGGAACCGTCCTTTGGCGCGGCCGTGCTGGGCACCTTCACCCAGGGGAGAGAAGTGCGTGTTCTGGAGACCCAGGGCACCTGGCACAGAGTACAGGCAGAAGAACAGCAGGGCTGGATGTCCAGACTGGCCCTGACCTCCAATCCCCCCCTTGGGCGGGTTGGTGTGATCGGAGCCGGAGAAGAGCGCCTGGAAGACAGTGTCCGACGTCGTACCTCAGCCGTGGTTACCGCTGGTGCCGCCCGGGGACTCACTCCGGAAGACCGCGCCCGGGCCAGCGAAATGGGACTCTCCAACTACCATGCCCTGGCGCAGATGGAACGCCTGCACCTTGAAGAAGAGGAAATCATTCGCTTTCACCGGGAGGTAGTGGCCCCATGAACGTAAGAGCACTGCATTTTTCTCTTCTTACCGTAGCAATTGCCTCCATTCTGATAGTCGGTTGTGGCAGTGCCGAGTATTCGGCACTGCCCGACACCAGTCCTAAGGAATACCGCAGCCGCCTCTCCCATGTGCATGTCACCATTGCCGACCTGGAGAGCGATGTGACCGCCGAAGTGGAGTTCGGCAAGGAGGTGGGCGCGCGCATCCTCGGCACCTACCGCCCCCTGAACGACCCGGAGCTGAACCGCTACGTCAATCTGGTGGGACGCTCTGTCGCCCTGCACGCCAGCAGGCCCGAGCTGGAATTCCGCTTTCAGGTGCTGGACTCCGACACCATCAACGCCTTTGCCGCTCCCGGCGGATATATCTTCATCACCACCGGCGCCTTGCAAATGATGAGTGATGAAGCCCAACTGGCTGCCGTCCTGGCCCACGAGATAGCCCACGTCACCGAGAAACACATTGTCAATGAACTGGGCATCAGGGGCGTTGATGACAGCCCGGTCACCGGACTCTCACGCCTGCTGGGTGCCGGCTCCGACCCTATCCGCGTCGCTTTCGCCCAGGCGGTGGATCAGGCCGTGGATATTCTCTTCACCTATGGCCTGAAGCAGGAAGATGAATTCGAAGCCGACTACATCGGTACCCTGCTGCTGGCCCAGACCGGTTACGAAGCCACTGCCATGCTGCGCTACCTGGAATCCATTGCTGAAATCAAAGGCGAAGCCCTGGAGGTCATCGACCGCACACACCCCGCCATGGATGCGCGCTTCAGCGCACTCAGAGAAATCATTGACCTCTACGATCTGGCCGAGCTGGATAACCCCATCATGAAGGAGCGCTTCGAAAGCCATGTCAAAATCATACGCAACTAAACTCGCCCTGGCGGGTGCTCTGCTCATTTGCGCAAGTGCATTCTTTTCCACAGCGAGTGCTGACGAGTATCATTACAACAACATTCTCATCGGCGAACGGGCCATGGGCATGGGTGGTGCCTATACGGCGATTTCCGATGATCCTTCCGGTCTCTACTACAATCCGGCGGGAATCGTTTATGGTTATGCGCCAAACCTCTCAGCCAGCGTCAACTCCTTTCACACCTCCCAGACCACCTATAAGGATGTCCTTGGTGGACACACTGACTGGAACCGGCAATCCGCTGACCTGATCCCCAACTTCTTCGGCGTCACCCAGCCCCTGGGCGATTTCACCGTGGGCTTTTCCTTTGCGGTCACCGATAACATGCGCGAGGACATGATCCAACGCTACCAGAACGTCAATGTGTTCGAAGAGTTCAGCGTGCATCTCGATAACACCCATGTGGTGAACAAGATCGGGCCCTCCATCGCCATGGCCGTCAATGACAATCTGGCCATCGGCTTTACCCTTTACTTTCACCTGCTCCAGTCCAAGGTCATCTTCACTCAGATAGGCCGTGTTGGCACCAAGAGCCATGCCAATGGCGATATCCCCGACGTGGAGTACCAGGAGCTGGTGACCCGTACCACCGAGTTCGGCCTGAACCCCGTGCTGGGCGTCATGTGGAGTCCCCTGGAGAGGCTTGCTTTTGGTGCGACTCTGCGCAGCACCACGATCATTACCTCAGACACCGAAAGCTTCATGGTATTCCATGGCATTGAGAATGACAGTATCAAACCGCCAGAGTACCCGGATTACAACGGCATAGACTTCGCCTACTACGAGTCCAACCTGCGTCGTTCCTATCCCACCGAGCTCTCCTTCGGTGCCGCCTGGTTTGCCGATGATCGTCTGCTGCTGTCGGCAGATGTCTTTCACTATCTGAGTACCGATGACACCCATGCGGTTACCAACCTGGCTGTGGGGGCCGAATACTACCTGAGTCCCCGCTGGGCAGTTCGTGGTGGCGCCTTTACGAACTATCACAATGGCTACGGGCCGGAAAATGAGGTCGATCTGTACGGCGTCACCTTCAGCCTGACCCGCTTCACCCGCAACTCTTCCCTGACCATGGGCATAAACAGCAGCTTTGGTTCAGGCAAAGGTGCCATCGTCCAGGGCGGGGACTCCAGTGATGGGGACTCCAGTGATATGGAAATGTTCTCGCTGACGGCTTTTCTCGGATCATCCTACTCCTACTAACCACGGAGGTCTTTCCCTATGTCTGTCATAGCCCGGCAGGGCAATCTGGTTGAAGAACCCGATGCCACCTTTATCGTCAACGCCTCCAACACGGAGCTTGTGCTGGGCAGCGGCGTTTCCGCTGCCTTTCGCGCCCACTGCGGCGACGACGAGTATCAGCAGTACCTGCACACCTGCAAAACGGCCTATGAACGCGAACATGGGCCCATCCAGCAGGGTGATGTCGTATGCACCGGGGCGGGCACAGCCCGCAATATCCGCAATGTGCTCCACGGCGCGGTGATGGACTACTCCAGCGGCAAGAGCAGCATGCCCACCATACACACCGTCGAAAAGATTCTCGAAGGCATAGGGGAATGTATCAGCCGCATGCGGCCTTCCCTGCCATCCGATCTGACGCGAATCAAACTGGTCCTGCCCCTGATGGGTACCGGCGTGGGTGGTCTGGACAAGCGCAGCGTACTGGAAAGCTACGCCAGGCATCTCATCCCCATGGCGCGGGAGCTTGATATGGACATTGTCGTCTATGGCTACAGTCGCGATGATTTCTTCCTCATCCGGGCCGCCCTGAAAGGAGCCTGAGATTGCGTGCAAGGTGGCTGCGCAGATGGTTTCGCCTCTTCTCTGACAGCGAAGGCCTTGATCTGGCCCTGTGGCAGAATCTGCGCCAGTCCATGCCCTTGCTGAAGAATCTGTCGCGGGAGCAGCAGCGAAAGCTCCAGCGGATAACCGATGAATTCCTGTCCAGGAAAACACTTCTCCCGGCCGCTGGTTTTGCCATCGACGCGAGGATGAAGCACCTCATCGCCCTGCAGGCCTGCGTACCCCTGGTGAATCTGAACCTGAACGTCTATCGTTCATTCGATTCCATAATTGTTTACGCCGACGAGTTCATTCCGCGCCATGCACTGGAGGACGAAAATGGCATCGTCCATCTGGACGAAGAACCGCTGATCGGTGAATCCTGGTATTATGGCCCCGTGATTCTCTCCTGGAATGACGTCAGCCACGATGCCTTCAGCGAAGGCAACACCAATGTGGTCATCCACGAGATGGCGCACCAGATCGACATGCTCAGCGGTGACGCCGACGGAGTGCCGCTGCTCCATCCTGACATGAGCCGCGATACCTGGCGCACCATACTGCAGGCGGCCTTTCGCGAACATGGACGCCTGGTGAAGGCGGACGAGGACACGGTGCTCGATCCTTATGGCGCCGAAGACCCCGCTGAATTTTTTGCCGTAAGCTGTGAGTGTTTTTTCAAGCAGCCCAGACAACTCAGGCAATGGAATCCACAGTGGTATGAACAGCTGGCACGGCTTTTCGCTTGGGATACTGCCCACAAATAATCGCGGGTTTTTCTTGCAACATCTTCCTGTGATCACTAGACTTATGTCAATACACACGGATCAGTGAACCGAAAAACCACATGTGCTGGAGGTGAAGACTATGGAGTATACGGAGAAGTACCGCAAGGCAGCTGATGTTATACGGAACGCCGAAGCCATGATCATTACCTCGGGAGCCGGCATGGGTGTGGATTCAGGCCTGCCCGACTTCCGCGGTGAAAAGGGTTTCTGGAACGCCTACCCCATGTATGAACGGCTTGGTCTGAGCTTTGCCGGAGCAGCCAATCCGCGCCATTTCGACGAAGATCCTGCCTTCGGCTGGGGTTTCTATGGCCACCGTACCAACCTGTACCGTTCCACCACACCCCACGACGGCTTTAACTGGCTGAAGGAGTGGTCAAAGAAGTTCGGCATAGATCACTTTGTGGTCACCTCTAATGTCGATGGACAGTTCCAGCAGGCAGGCTATGCCGACTCCCGTATCCTGGAGGTTCACGGCTCCATTCACCACCTGCAGTGCACGACCCCATGCTCTTCGGAAATATGGGCCAACGAGGAAGATATACCAGTGGATCTCGATACCATGCGAGCCGGATATATTCCGTCCTGTATCCGCTGCAACGCTGTGGCGCGACCCAACATCCTGATGTTCGGTGATTACGCCTGGATCAGCAGCCGTACTGCTGAACAGGAGGAACGTTTTTCCGCCTTTCTCAACCGTCACCGCGGCCACCGTAAAGTCATCATTGAGATGGGTGCCGGCACTTCGGTTCCCACCATCAGGAACCTGGGAGATCGCCTGAGCACCACAGAGGATGTCACCCTGATTCGCATCAACCCCCGCGAATATGGAGTGCGCGGCGCCCATATCTCCATTGACAAAGGTGCCCTGGAAGCACTGCAGGGGATTGGTGAGCACCTTGCCCGCTGAGATGCACACTTATGTCACTGGCCATTAAGGTTGCGCTGGGGGCAGTGGCCGTCCTGCTCATCGCCCTGCTCTCCAAAACGCGCAATTACGCCATTGCCGGACTGGTACCCCTCTTTCCCACCTTTGCGCTCATCGCCCACTTCATTATTGGAACCGAGCGCTCCGTTGCGGATCTGAAAACGACTATCATTTTCGGCGCCTGGTCCATGGTGCCCTATTCCATCTACCTGCTCAGCCTGTACCTCTTTGCCGACCGGATGCGTCTTGGCATGGCCCTCGGTTCGGCAGTGGCCTGCTGGGCAGTATCCGCCTGGGTTCTGATCATCCTGTGGACCCGCTACAGCAGCTGATTAAGATACAGCAAAGCCCCGGCAGGAGCCAGGGCTTCAAGAATTCTTTGCGCAGCTCAGACACCGCAAGAGTAACACCGCAGCGAATTTTCACCTGCGGTTAAACGGCCTGAACCGGAATCACTTTCTCCTCGTACATGGGCTTGTTTTCGTTGAGTCTCAGCCAGCCCTTGACGATTCGGTAAATGATCCACACGAAGTTTGCCAGCAGAATCACCCAGCCGATAAGGATGGTCAGGGCGACCGCACCAATCACCGACCAGAGGAGACCGAACCAGAAAGTCCGTATTTGCCAGCGAAAGTGGCTCTCCAGATAGGTTCCGGCGACCTCATTTTTTTTCAGATAGTTCAGGATAATCCCAACGATCGCCGTCAGGCCCACAAAAAAGGATGCCGCGTACAGCGCATAGATAACGGTTGTCAGGGTTTTTGCTGATTTGAGATCTTCCGCATTGTTCATAATCCAACTCCTCCCAGAGATAGGGCAGCTGATACGGGCCAGCAGTGAAACGTATATGTTATTAGCCACTGGCAACGTTTTCCGCATGCAACTTTTGCCCTTTAAGAATATCACTTCTATGACAATTAACACACGTCCTTCCATTCGTCAAACGTGAATATCCCCCCGTGGGAACGTAACATTCCCTTGAGTTCTGGTGGCAAAAAACCTATTCTTGAATGGCCATATATGCAAATATCTTTCGAACATGACTCTTCACGCACAGGCAAGACTGCGGATAGAGACACCGGCATTTCTTCACTTCATGCACAAGGGAGTCCTTTATGTCGAAATCACAATCAGCACTTCTCCCCTTTCTGTTTCTTCTGCTGGGCATACCGGCTTTCGCCCTGGAAACCACAGTGGTCAATCACCGAGTGAAAACCGAATACCTGCAGCTTGATGGAACCGTCGAGGCGGTCAGACAGAGCACCGTCTCGGCCCAGACAAGCGGCACAGTGAAGGCAATTTACTTTGATGTGGACGATGCTGTGCCGGCGGGAGCGCTTATCCTTGAGCTGGATGATCGCGAGCACCGCGCACGCGTCAACCAGGCCAGAGCGGCTTTCAACGAGGCAACTGCCGGCCTTAATGATGCCCAATCCAACCATGAACGTGTCAAAAGACTCCATGAACAGGGCATTGCATCTCCGGCTCAGTTTGACCAGGCGCGCAATCAGCTCTCAGCAGCACAAGCTCGACTGGCGCGCTCACAGGCCGCGCTGGAAGAGTCTCAGCAACACCTGGCCTACACCAGCATCAGCGCCCCCTATGGAGGCCTGGTAACCCGCCGGCATGTGGAAATCGGAGAGGCTGTCAGCCCAGGAACTCCACTGCTCAGCGGCCTTACCCTGGAAGAACTGCGGGTGGTTACGGCCCTGCCTCAGCGCTTTGCCGCCTTGAGCCGCCAGGAGCGAAAATTCCGCGTAATCATGGACGATGGAACTCCCCTTGAAACCGGTGTTACCACCTTGTATCCCTACGCTGATCCATCCACCCATACCTTCAGGGTGCGCATAGACATAGAAAATCCTGCCGCCAGCCTCTTTCCCGGCATGCTGGTCAGAGTAGAAGTGCCGGTGGCGCAACGGTCAGCTCTCTGGATACCCACCACCTCACTGGTGCGCCAGGGTGAGCTGCGGGCGGTCTATGTCATGGATGAAAACATGCGGCCTCGCCTGCGCCAGGTACGTGTCGGCAGTCACGATGGGGAGCTCCTGGAGATTCTCGCAGGACTGTCCGCCGGGGAAATTATCGCGCTGCATCCCCACGAGGCGCTGCAGCTTCTCCAGACGAGGTCACACTGATGACGAAGAACACGGGATTTTCGGGAAGAATAGCGGCGGCATTTCAGGCGTCACCCATCACGCCACTGCTGGCCATAGCGGGACTGCTCATGGGACTCTTTGCCATCACGGTCACCCCCAAAGAGGAAGAACCCCAGATTGATGTGACCATGGCCGATGTCTTTATCGCATATCCAGGCGCCAGCCCGGTGGAGGTTGAGCAGCTCATCGCCACTCCAGCCGAGCAGATACTCAGTGAAATCGAGGGCCTTGAACACATTTACTCCGTCTCGCGCCATGGAATGGCCGTAGTGACCCTGCAGTTCAAGGTGGGTGTGCCACGGCAGGATGCACTGGTTCGCCTGTACAATCAGGTTTATGCAAACCAGGACTGGCTGCCTCCCCATCTGGGCACCATGCCTCCCATTATCAAGGCCAAGGGCATTGATGATGTTCCCATCATGTCCCTGACGCTCTTCAGCCCGCAAGACACACGCAGCCCGGCCGACCTCACTGCCGTGGCCCATGCTCTGGAAGTCGAGCTCAAGCGCATTCCCGGCACCAGGGATATCTATACCATTGGCTCCGCGCCGGAGCAGGTTCAGGTGATTTTTGATCCAGCCAGGCTCCATGGCTACAACCTTGCCCTGGATGACATCCGCCAGGCACTGCTGGCCGCCAATACCACCAGCCAGGAAAGCCGCATTGTACGGGAAGGAGTCGCTCTTCCGGTTCAGGTCGGAAGTTTTCTGGAACATGTGGATGAAGTGCGTGGACTGGTGATCGGCATGCACAACGGGGCACCGGTCTTTCTGGAGGATGTGGCTGTCATTACCCGTGAGGCCGCTGTGCCTGACCACAGTGTCATACTGGGCTTTGGTCCTGGAGAACATCGCCATGGATCACAGCAGTTTTTCCCGGCGGTTACCATGGCTATCGCCAAACAACCTGGTCAGAATGCCATTGACATAACCACTGCCATTACAGAACGACTGGAGCTGCTGCGGGATCTGGTTATCCCTGACGGCGTCGAGGTCCTCATTACCCGTGATTACGGCCAGACTGCCGCCGATAAGTCCAACACCCTGATTGCCAAACTGATGTTGGCAACCGGTTCCGTAATCCTGCTGGTACTGGCAACCCTTGGCTGGCGTCAGGCGTTGATCGTCGGCATAGCTGTGGTCATCACCCTGGCCATTACCCTCTTCTTCTCCTGGGCGTGGGGATTCACCCTCAACCGGGTCTCCCTCTTCGCCCTGATCTTCTCCATCGGTATCCTGGTGGATGACGCCATTGTCGTGGTGGAGAACATCCACCGCCATATGCAGATGGGCAATAAAACCCTGGCCGAAGCCATTCCCCTGGCTGTCGACGAGGTGGGCGGGCCAACGATTCTGGCCACATTCACGGTTATCGCGGCTCTGCTGCCCATGGCCTTTGTCAGCGGCCTCATGGGCCCTTATATGAGCCCCATTCCCATTAACGCCTCTGCCGGAATGCTGATATCCCTGATCATCGCCTTTGTGGTCACTCCCTGGCTGGCCCTGAAGCTCATGCAACATCCGCAGCACCCTGCCGGTGAAGCCCCAGCGCCCCACGAGGGTCCGAATCCCCGTGTAGAGCGCTTTTTCCAGCGGGTATTTGATCCATTTCTCGGTGGCCGACGTGGCAGGCGCTGGCTACTGGCTGCCGGTGTAGTCGCCCTTACCCTGGCGGCAATGCTGCTGCCCGTTGGCAAACTGGTGATCATGAAAATGCTGCCCTTCGATAACAAGTCGGAGTTTCAGATTCTGGTCGACATGCCCGAGGGAACGCCCATGGAGCAGACCATGGCTACGCTGCTGGCTTTTGGACAATACCTGGAAACAGTACCCGAAGTAACCAACTGGCAGGCCTACGCGGCCACTTCCTCACCCATGAGCTTTAATGGACTGGTCCGTCAGTACTACCTGCGCAGTGAGCCCCACCATGGCGATATTCAGGTGAATCTCTCTGACCGGCGCGAACGCAAGCGCAAGTCCCATGAAATTGCCCTGGCGGTACGCGCTCCGCTGCAGGAAATTGCCCGCGAGAGCGGAGCCAATGTGAAAATTGTCGAAGTACCACCGGGACCACCGGTTCTGGCACCCATAGTCGCGGAAATCTATGGTCCTTCTCCCGAAACGCGCGCCCGTATGGCGGAGCGCATCACCGAACTGTTGCGCCAGCGCGAAGGGATTGTGGACGTGGACAACACTCTGGAATCTCCTTCTCCAAAATGGTTTATCCATGTGGATCGCCAGCGTGCCGCCAACCTGGGCGTGGCCCAGTCCCAGGTGGTCGACGCCCTGACCATGGCACTGGGCGCTGAGCAGGTCAGCTTTCTGCACGATCCCTATCGTAAGTATCCTCTACCGATACGGGTCCATCTCAGCGAAGCGGACAAGGCGCAGCCTTCACAGCTGCTGTCACTAAAAGTGCGCAACCGCAGCGGCCAACTCGTCTTTCTGGGGGAAGTGGCGGATATCGTGGAGTCCAGCTGGCAGGGCGCGATCTATCATAAGGATCTGCTCCCGGTAAGCTATGTAATGGCCGATATGGCCGGCAAGCTCGACTCGCCACTGTATGGCATGTTTGACGCCGTGGCCGTCCTGGCGGGAGAAGAGAACGCGCCCGAACAGTATTTCATCCGCCAGCCTTCGTGGCCGGCAACGCCGGCCATCAAGTGGGATGGCGAGTGGCAGATCACCTATGAGACCTTTCGCGATATGGGCATTGCCTACGCTGTTGGCTTGATTCTCATCTACATGCTGGTGGTGGGGCAGTTCCGCTCCTACCTGGTGCCCCTGGTGATCATGGCCCCTATCCCCTTGACCCTGGTGGGCATTATGCCGGGACACGCTCTCCTGGGGCAGCAGTTTACTGCCACCAGTATGATCGGCATGATCGCCCTGGCGGGCATTATCGTGCGCAACTCTATCCTGCTGGTGGACTTCATGAATCACAGTCTGCGCAGTGGTCAGAGCTGGGAGGAAGCCGTGGTACACGCCAGCGCGGTGCGCGCGCAGCCTATTATTCTGACGGCTGTGGCCGCCATGATCGGCGCTCTGTTCATCATTGATGATCCGATCTTCAACGGCCTGGCCATATCGCTGATCTTCGGACTGGCCGTCTCCACCCTGCTGACGCTGGTGGTCATTCCGCTGCTCTACTACGCGCTCTTTCGCCACCGGGGCATTCCCGTATAGGGAGTGCCCCCAAAGGCCCTTCAGGTGATGCGGAAGTCAGCGCTGAAGTCGTATTGCTCGTAGAGCACTTCCTCCATCACTAACCCGCAGGGGGCCGCTGTCCTGCCACCCCGGGTACGGTCACGACTCAGGAGTATTTCCGGAATGCTGCGATCCAGGCACCCGATGGCGCGATCTACGGCGGTGCCGACCATGATGCGGATCATGTGTTTGAGGAACCCATTGCCATGGAAGTGAATGTGCAGCTTGTGGGGGCTCTCCACCCGGACACCGATGGAATAGATGGTGCGGACGGTGGTTTTGGTGGTGGCTTTCTTGGCCCGGCAGGCTTTGAAGTCGTGCTCGCCCACAAAGTGGTTCAACTCCTCCTGCAGACGAGCCGGATCGATGGTCTGTCGCACATGCCAGCTGTAAAGCCGCTGCAGAGGATCGGGCTGACAGCCGTGCAGAATGGCATAACTGTATTTTTTGCTGTGGGTTGAATACTGGCTGTGGAAATCTTCATCCACATCAAAGGCGTTGCGCACACGGATATCACGGGGCAGCATGGAGTTCATGCCCATGATGATCTTGAACAGGGGAATCGTGCTGGTGGTGGTCAGATGGCAGATCTGCCCCCGGGCGTGCACACCGGTGTCGGTGCGGCCGGAACCATGGATATACAGCGGGTGATTGCATACGCTTCCCGCCGCGTGCTCCAGAATGGCCTGGATGGTGTTTGCGGCGTTTTCCTGGGTCTGCCAGCCGTGGTAATGGGTGCCGTCATAGGCGACTTTCAGGGCTATGCGCCGGTTGGTGGTTCCTTCGGTCATGATTCCAGCTGATCCATATAGCGACGGGCGTGGGAGAGGGATTCGGCCGTGATATCGACGCCGCTGAGAATTCGGGCGATTTCAGCAACCTTCTCCTCATGGTCAAGGGCGTCCACACGGGTCATGGTGGCATTGCCACTGGTAATTTTGGTAATTCGGTAGTTCTGATCACCCTGCACAGCGACCTGGGGCAGGTGGGTGATCACCATGACCTGGTGCCGGCGGGCCAGCTCCTTGAGTTTTTTGCCCACCATTTCTGCCACGGCACCACTGACGCCGGTGTCAACCTCATCAAAGACCATGGTGGCGGCGTGGGTTTCCCGTTCGGCCAGTGCCCCCTTGATGGCCAGCATAATGCGACTCATCTCGCCGCCACTGGCGACTTTGGCAAGGGGCTTCAGGGATTCACCCTTATTGGCGGAAAGAAGGAATTCCACCTGCTCCAGACCTTCTTCAGCTGGCTCGTCAAGGGATGTCATGCTGACCTCAAAGCGACAGTTCTTCATATGCAGCTGGTTGAGGTGCTGCAGGATGCTGCTGGTGATGTAGGCGGCTGCCTTCTGCCGCTGCGCGCTCAGTTGCCGTCCACTGTCCATGGCTTTGGCCAGGGCCTCTTCGCTGTCCGCCTGCAGTTTCTCCAGGTCAAGACTCTGCTCAAGTTCCGATTGCTCTGCCCGCAGCTCTTCCCCATATTCCAGGATGGCCTGAACTGTCGTGCCATACTTGAGCTTCAGGCTGTCAATCAGCCGTATCCGTCCTTCCACAATGGCAAGCTGTTTTTCATCAGCTTCTATTTCCTGGGCTTTCTGGCCGGCAACGGCTGAAATATCCGTGATGGTGGTCACGGCCCCTTCCAGCTCACTCAGGTAGGAGTGAAAGTCGTTGTCAAATCTGGTCAGACTGACGAGCTGCCGTTTAACCTGGGCAAGCCGTGCCAGGATGGCATCATCGGCCTCTTCAAGGGCGTCATACACCTGCTGACACAGGTCGACGATATCCTGGGCATGGGTCAGCACCCGCAGCTGGTTCTCCAGTTCCTCATCTTCACCGGGCTGCAGGCGGGCGCTGTCAATTTCCTCCAGCTGTCCCTGAATAAAGTCGAGGCGCTGACGGGCTTCGCGTACCCGGGAAGCGGCCTCGTCATAGTGGCGACGCTTGCGACGGTAGTCCTGATAGTGCTCTCGATAGGTTTCAAGCTGTTGCGGCGCTTCCAGAAAAGCGTCAAGAAAACTGACGTGGCGCGCTGGCTGCAGGAGCATCTGGTGGTGGTTCTGGGCGTGGATGGTTACCAGGTGATCGGCAAGGGTCTTCAGAAAAGCCACCGGCTGCATGGCGGCATTGACGTACACCTTGTTCTGCCCGTTGACATTGACCACACGGCGGATAATCAACTGGTCATCATCGCAGTCGATATCCTGCTCCCGCAGCAGCTGGCACAGCTCAGGGTGCAGGTTCTCAAAGAGCGCCTGCACTTCCATGCTCTCCTCGCCGCTGCGAATCAGCTCCTTGGGGGCCTTGGCACCACAGATAAGCCCCAGGGCGTCAATGATGATGGATTTCCCGGCTCCGGTTTCACCAGTCAGAATATTCAGTTGATGGTGGAAGTTGACGGTAACCTCTTTAATGATGGCGAGGTTTTTTATGGTGAGTTCCTGCAGCATGGTTCAGAGCTCCGCCCATTTCATCTTTTCTTTGAGAATCGCGTAATAATTCTTCTTCGGGTGGGTGATCATTCTGATCACCGCGTCTGATTTCGCAATATGAATGATATCATCGGTCTGCAGTCCCACTCCCACCTGTCCGTCCAGGGTAAGCATCACATCGCTGCTGTGACTTTTGACACGGATGGAAAGGTGCACTCCATCGGCGGGAATCACAATGGACCGGTTGGTGAGCATATGGGGGCAGATCGGCGTGATGATCATGTTTGTCAGGGACGGATGGATGATGGGGCCGTTGGCGGCCAGGTTGTAGGCCGTCGAGCCCGTGGGGGTTGAGACAATCAGGCCATCGGAGCGGTAGCGGGTGACAAACTGGTCATTGACAAAGAGTTCCAGCTCGATAATGCGTGCCAGGGCACCCTTGTTGATGACAACGTCATTGAGCACATTATGGGTGCCGAAACGCTCTCCGCGACGATGTACATGGGCATTGAGCATCATACGATTATCGACGCGATAGTTTCCCTTGAGTATCTCAGCCAGCACGGGAAAGAGCTGATCGACGGTCACTTCCGTCAGGAAGCCAAGGCGTCCCAGATTCACCGCCAGTATGGGAATGGAGGTGGCCGCCATGAGACGTGCCACGCCAAGGATCGTGCCATCGCCTCCCAGGGCGACCAGCAGGTCGACTTCGTTGACCAGTTGACTTTTATTCACCCACTTTTCCATATTGCAGGTGCGGGCGGTATCTTCGTCGAGATCGTAGCGGATACCCTGGGATTCGAGAAAGGCGATCAACTCACTGACAACGGTGCGGGTGAGCTCCTGTTTCGGTTTCCCGATAATCCCCACATACTTAATGGTTTCCATGTACCTTCCCTATCAGCGCGGCTGCCTGGGAGGCAATCCCTTCACCGCGACCAGTAAAGCCAAGTTTTTCCGTGGTGGTGGCCTTCACATTCACCTCGTCGACGGTTATGCAGAGATCTTCGGCGATATTACGACGCATCTGGTCGATATAGGGTGCCATTTTGGGTGCCTGGGCAATGATGGTAGCATCGATGTTCACTACCGTATACCCCGACTGCGCAATGCGTTGACGGACTTCGCGCAGCAGTATCCGGCTGTCTATATCCTTGAACGCCTGCTGATTGTCGGGGAAGTGCCTGCCGATATCGCCCAGAGCCGCAGCACCCAGGAGCGCGTCACAAATGGCATGCAGCAGCACATCCGCGTCGGAGTGCCCCTGAAGCCCAAGGGGGAAGGGTATTTCAACCCCGCCGACTATCAGTTTGCGCCCGGCTGCCAGGGCGTGGACATCAAATCCCGTGCCGATTCGGTACATGCACGCTCCGCATCACTCTGATTTTCTGGGTTTACGTCGGTTTCTGGAGCGCGATGAACGCTTGGAACCCGAGGAAGCTTCCTGTGGTGCCGCCTCCTTCTTCTGTGGAGCGGGAAGCGGTCGCAGCAGCTCATCCCCAGGATATTTACAGGTGAGTTTCTTCCCGATGTAGTCTTCGATGGCAGGGATATAAAAGGAATCGTTTTCACAGGCAAAGCTGACCGAGATGCCGGAGGCTCCGGCTCTGCCGGTACGGCCGATACGGTGCACGTAGTCTTCGGGGTTTTCGGGCAGATTGTAGTTGATGACGTGGCTGATGCTGTCCACGTGGATGCCGCGACCGGCCACGTCGGTGGCCACCAGGACGGCGATCTTGCCTTCGCGGAAGTTCTCCAGGGTGCGAATACGCTTTGCCTGGGGCACTTCACCGGAAAGTATCGCATTGGTGACACCGTAGCGGGTCAGTTTTTCCGAAAGGTGACGGGTCTCATCGCGGCGGTTGGCGAAGACAATGACGCGGGTCAGGTTCGCCTGATTGATGGTGTTCCACAGCAGGGTGAATTTTTCCTCACGGGTGGTGATATAGACGAGCTGATCGACGGTTTCTACCGTAACCTGTTCCGGCTCGATCTCCACCATGAAGGGCTCGGTCATCCAGGCGGATGCCAGACGGGTGACTTCATTGGAAAGCGTGGCCGAGAAAAGCAGTGTCTGACGCAGGTGCTTGGGCATGGTGGAGTTGACGATCTGGCGCACATCGGGAATAAATCCCATATCCAGCATGCGGTCAGCTTCATCGATAACCAGAATCTCGACTTTCCCCAGGAACACGCACTTCTGATACTTCAGATCCAGCAGTCTGCCAGGGGTAGCCACCACAATATCCACCGCTTCGTTTTCCAGGCGTTGGCGCTGTTTGTTCATATCCATCCCACCAAAGAGCGTCACGATCTTCAGGGGGGTATAACGACACAGGTCATGGGCATCCTTGGATATCTGCATTGCCAGCTCACGGGTCGGAGCGAGAATCAGGGCTCGTGGACGTCCAATGCTGGCTTTTTCTTGGGGACGGGACAGCAGCCGGCAGATGATGGTCATGAGAAAAGCCGCGCTCTTGCCGGTTCCTGTCTGGGCTTTCCCTATGGCATCCTTGCCCTCTATGGCCCGGGGCAGTACCTGTTCCTGGATCGGCGTACAGTACGCAAAACCAAGATCGTAAATGGCATGCATCAACTCTTCCGGCAGATTCAGGTCGTGAAAACGGACGCGCCCTTCCTGGGGGTCAACCTGAAAGACTTCGGGAGTCCAGGGTGTTGATTCCGGTCGTACGGTCTGCTCGGTTTTTTCGGCAGATGCCCGGCGCTTTTTTCCGCCACTGCGGGGTACGCGCTCCGGTTCAGTATTTGGCGTTTCCTTGGGCTTTGGAGCTGTTTTGGCACTCTTTTTCCGCTGGGACTTGTACAGGGGCTTTGGCGATGTCGTGTCTGTCGTGTTCTCAGCGACCGATGAACTCTGTGATGACTGCCCTTTGAGTTTTCGCAGGGGCAGTTTGCGGATTTTGTTCAGTATGTAGCGTAACAATGGCTTCCCCGATGCAGGTATTGATATACAGGGGCTGGCTCATCCCAGGGATGGCTGCAGCCACTGAGCAAAGCTGTGTTCAGCGCTTCGCGCATCCATCGATAGCGGCGATGCGGTAAGCTTCGCTGAAAGTAGGCGTATTGAACACCATCGCCGGGAAATGGTCAATTTTTTTATTGGCGAGTATGGCCATATACCCGGTATGGATGATTTCCGTCGCCGCGGTGCCAATGACGTGTACGCCGAGGATCTCTCCAGTGTCCTGGTGGAAGAGGATCTTCAGCATTCCCTGGATATCGCTGGAAATTATCCCCCGTGGGAGATCGCTGAAGCGCACACGACCACAGTTGTATTGAAATCCCCTGGCGACACACTCCTGAGTGGTCATGCCAACCATGCTGATCTCGGGAATGGTATAGACTCCATAGGGAAAGACCGTTGGAAATGGTGTTGTGGGGGTGCGGAAGGCGAAGCGAACCGCCATCTGGCCCTGCAGGGCACTGGTGCTGGCAAGACTGGGCCAGCCGATCACGTCACCAGTGGCAAATATATGGCGAACCTCGGTTTGATAGAGGTCGTTGACTGGGATATACCCGCGATCGTTCAAGGCTATGCCGGCGTTTTCCAGCTTCAGAGACTCCGTGTTGGCTACCCGCCCCAGGGCATAGAGCACAAGATCAGCCTGATAGGTCTGGTGTTCCGTCTGCACAATACCTGTATCGCCATCGCGTCTGACGCTTACAATCTGCTCGGCATGGGCGAAGCCGACTCCGTTTTCCCCCATGATAGAGGTCAGAGTCTCACCGATCTCTTCATCCAGGAACTGCAGGGGCCTCTGATTGCGATCCAGCAGCAGGACTTTGGTGCCAAGCGCCGCGAAAATGGTAGCGTACTCGGTGCCAATCACGCCGCCACCGATGACAATCATGGTTTTTGGAATACGCCCCGCCCGCAGCAGGCCCGTACTTTCGAAGATGACCTCGTTATCTATGGGAATATCCTGAGGCGTACGTGGTCGACTGCCTGTGGCGATGAGAATCGTATCTCCTGTTACGGCACTGCGCTGCTGTGGGCCACGGACCTCAAGGGTATGGGCATTGATAAACCGCGCGCTCCCCGTCAACACTTCCACACCCAGGGCGCTGAGCTGGCGCGTGATATTGGTCAGGCCAAACCTGATGACCGAGGTTACTTCACGTTCAAGATCTTCAAAGGAGACCTGCTGGCAGTGATCAAGGCTTGGTTCCTGAGCACACTGTTCCTGAACGGACAAGGTGGATGTCAGGATACTTCCCTTGCCCGTAAGCTTCAGAACGGCTTCACGCAGGGTCTTACTGGGGATGGTGCCATTATGCAGATAGTTGCCCCCTTCAAAACCCATCTCTTCGACCACCAGGATTTTTTTTCCCAGTTTTACCGCCTCCAGGGCAGCGTTCAGGCCTGCCGGGCCGCTGCCAATGACAATAAGATCATATTGATATGCCATCTGCTCACCTGCTCTCTCTGACTTTTTTTGCCACTATACCACAGTTTCCGGCTGTACGCTGAAACTGCCACAATTCCCCGCTGACGCCCCATACTGACACTGGATCACGGCTGCTCGCACTGATCACCCCGACACAGGCGTCGTCGCCAGACAAATTTCTCCACTTCAACCACAAGAAAGATAGCGACGCCGATCCAGATAATGCGCAGCCAGGCTGTGAGGTCCAGCGGACCGGTTCCGAAGAGCTGCTGCATGGGTGGAAAATACGTGAAAAGCCCCTGCAGGACAATGACCACACCAATGGCTATCCAGGCGTAAATATTCCCGGTAAACGCCAGGGGGCTGAAGCTGGTATCAATAATACGGCGCACACTGAAGAGGTAGAAGATCTGCCCCACCACGAGTCCGTTGATGGCAGCGCTGCGGGCACTCTCCAGGCTCATGTGTTTATTGTCGAGCCCCCACTGAAACATGCTCAGACTGCCAATGACCAGAATCAGGGATACAAAGGCGATACGCCAGATCAGGAAGGGGGAGAGGATGGGTTCTCCAGGATCACGGGGTGGACGATTCATGACATTGCGTTCTGAGGGGTCAAAGGCCAGTACCAGAGCCAGGGTCACCGCCGTGACCATATTGACCCAGAGTATCTGTACCGGCGTAATAGGCATGGCCGCCATGCCCAGCAGAATGGCAACCAGAATGGCACCGGCCTGACCACCGTTGGTAGGCAGGATAAAGAGAATCGCCTTCTTGAGATTATCGTAAATGGTACGGCCCTCCTTGACAGCTGCCACGATGGAGGCAAAGTTGTCATCGGCCAGCACCATTTTGGAAGCTTCCTTGGAGACCTCGGTTCCCTTGATGCCCATGGCCACACCAACATCAGCCCGTTTCAGGGCGGGAGCATCGTTCACTCCGTCACCGGTCATGGCGACGATATTCCCCTGACTCTGCAGGGCCTTTACCAGGCGCAGCTTGTGTTCAGGACTGGAGCGGGCGAAAATATCAACCTCGTCAATTCGACGCATCAGCTCCTCATCATCCATGGTTTCCAGCTCACTGCCCGTCAGGGCCGTGGTACCATCGCCAATACCAAGTTCCTTGCCGATAGCGCGCGCGGTAAGCGCGTGATCTCCAGTGATCATCTTGACACGTATTCCCGCACTCAGGCACTGGCGTATGCCCTCAATGGCCTCCGTGCGCGGTGGATCAATGATGCCCACCATACCCAGCAGAACCAGCCCGCTTTGCACGTCGTCAAAGGACAGTTCCGTCTGCTGCGCCGGCATGGGCTTGCAGGCCAGTGCCAAAGTACGCTGCCCCTGGCTGGCTATCTGCTGGATACACTCCTGCCAGTATGCTTTCTCCAGCGAGACATTGCTGCCATCCTGAGTACGCTGCTGTTCACACATCTCCAGCAGTCTTTCGGGAGCCCCCTTGACAAAAGCGAAGCCCTTGCCATTGTGGTCGTGGTGCAAAGTCGCCATGAAGCGGTGATCTGACTCAAAGGGAATGGAGTCGTCGCGTGGGTATTTTCCCTGCTCCTGCCTGCGGTCCATGCCCGCTTTCAAGGCAAGGGTAATCAGGGCTCCTTCGGTTGGGTCACCCTGAATGGTCCACTCATTTTCCGACTGGGAAAGCACCGAGTCATTACACAGCAGGCCCACACGGCACAGATGACGCAGCAGCGTGTCGGTATCGGCTTCTATGCGCTCACCGTTGCGGTGAAAATTCCCTACAGGCTGGTAGCCGACTCCGTCCACTTCAATCAGGCCATCAGCCGTTGCTATGGTGGTTACGGTCATCTCATTGCGGGTCAGAGTGCCGGTTTTATCGGAGCAGATCACTGTTACTGAGCCGAGGGTTTCCACTGCCGGCAGCTGACGGATAATGGAATTGCGCCTGGCCATACGCTGCACGCCCAGGGCAAGGGTGATGGTCATAATGGCCGGCAGACCTTCAGGTATGGCGGCAACGGCAAGGCTTACGGCGGCCAGAAGGTTTTCCACCAGATTGTACCCCTGAAAAAGCAGCCCAATGGTGAAGGAAAAAGCCGCCAGAAGAAGAATGGCCATGGTGAGAATGCGACCGAAGTGATCCATTTTCCTGAGCAGTGGAGTTGTAATGGCCTCGACTTCCGTGAGCATGGCATTGATGCGACCGATCTCCGTCGCCACACCCGTGCCGCTGACCACGCCACGGGCCTGCCCATAGGTGACCAGGGTTCCCGAGTAGGCCATGCCTTTGCGATCACCTATAGGCGCATCTTCCGGAACCGCGGTGGTGTATTTTTCCGCTGGTACGGATTCGCCCGTGAGCATTGCCTCGTCGATACGCAGATCACGCGCACGGAAGATACGCACATCAGCGGGTACCTTATCGCCGGACTGCAGGATCACCACATCGCCGGGCACCAGGGTATCCGCGGCAACCTGGAGCTGCTTGCCATCACGCAGAACCAGCGCCTGGGGTGAGAGCATATTGCGGATGGCGTCAAGGGCCTTTTCGGCTTTGCCTTCCTGAATAAATCCGATAAAGGTATTGATAATCACCACGCCCAGGATGACTCCGGTATCCACCCACTCTCCCAGGAAGGCGGTAACCACAGCGGCCACCAGCAGCAGGTAGATGAGCACATTGTGCAGCTGCGAAAGGAAACGCATGAGCGCGCTTTTTTTCAGGGGCGCTGGCAGACTGTTGGGGCCATATTCCTTCAGGCGCTCCTGAACTTCCTCGGGGGTCAGGCCTTCCGGACGGCTCTTCAGTTGTTCCATAGCCACATCGGCTTCAAGTGCGTGCCAGTTCATGGTGTCAGACGTGCGACCGGACATTGGACCTCCTTCGTCATGCATCAGGGTGTTCTGTGTGTTGCTGTCGGGGGTATTGGCATGTCAATCCATCTTCCTGGTATTTTTCCAGTGTTTCATGGCAGTGTCTGCCAGTTCCATGATGCCGGCAAGGGTTTTGCGATAGAAGCGGCGAACCGGAATATCGTTGATCGTCACCTGATCGGCATCCCGCTGCAGCAGAATTTTCTCGCCCACTTCCAGTGGCGCAATGGAGGCCAGGGCAGCAGGGTCAACGGCAATCAGAAAGCGGTACTCCTTCTTGTCCACCCGGGCTCGGAAAAGCAGCAGTGAGTTCATGGGGGTTTCGCCGCGAAAGTTATAGCGTGTGGTGCTGCTCAGAAGCCGTGCCATCACTTCCTTTTTACCACTGAAAAGGGCTTCAAGGGTTACCTGTTCTGGTTTCATGGCCGAGAGCACTGGAAACTCCTCGCGCACCGGTTTATAGGGAATCGGCTGCCGTTGATGGTTATGGGAAGTACGCTCCAGCAGGATAACCACGTTGTTGTTAATGGGGCCACCGATGGAGTGGCTCAGCCCCGCTTCAAACTGACCGTCGCGGATCATCTGATGATTTTCCACCACCTGTACCATGCCCGTGGCTCCCAGGGGGTGGCCACGCCCCTTCAGCCCACCTGTCAGGTTAGTGGGAAAGCGACCATTCTCACCGGTAATGCGGTCATCAAGGTAGGATTCCAGCATATCATCGCGGTCAAGGATGCCAAAATCAGCCAGGTTAACTGGCCCGAACCCGTTGAATGGATCGTGCATATTGATGTGAACGCGGTTTTCCAGTTCCTGGAGTGTTGTCAGGCCAGCCATGGCCAGGGCGTAGCGCAGGGCGATTATGGTGGCGGGGAAGGTGGTGAAGGTTTCGCGATCGGCGATAGTGGGAATATCGGTTCCGGAACCAACGCCGGCGACCATGACTTCCCGGGGAGTGCTGGTCAGCAGGCAGGCTGCCAGTCCATCGGACATGGGACAGAAATCGTGGTAACGCATGGGATCGAAGTACAGGCTGTTTTTCCCGTTGCGGATTTCTTCGAAATATTTTTCGACGGGTAATTCAAAGTCAAAGTGGGCGTTGGGATTGCGCGCAGAATAGAAGTGAGCCCGCTGGGTCAGGCGAGCGGAGTACTGGCTCCACTGTTCCTGGCTGAGATTGAAGCGTGCCATCAGCGCCTTGGCAACCAGGGCGCCACAGGCTGGCATGGTCAGACCGAACTCAGCCTCTTCACGATCAATGACTCCAGCGATGATATTGGTGGCTTTTTCCGTGGAGGTATCGCTCATCTTCTGGATGCCAATAGCCAGAACATTCTCGTGCCGTCCCGAAGCGACCTCCAGATAGGCTTCTTCAAAAGCACTGGCTCCCGATGACGAAGCGGTATCGATGAGAATGGATTTGGCACCACTGATGCGCAGAATCCCGGCTATTTTCGCCGCCACGTTATCGACTTGGCTGAAGGCAAAGGGATTCTGGCTGCCGACGATTACAGCGTCGATGGAAGAGCGGGGTACAGGGCCATTGTCGAGAAAGGAATCGAGCATCTTGACAAGCTCGAAGAACGTTTTCTTTTCCCGATGGCGGCCATCGTATTTGCCCACGGGGATCATAAAGGAATCAGCAATATAAACGGATTGGGGGCGGAATATACTCATAGGCGCTCCTCATCAATCTGCATGGCACAGGAGCATACCATAAGTGATTCTCCGGAGCACGTTCTCACCGTGGAATTCACAGAAATATCACAACGAGATCAAACGGACAAAGGATCAGATACCGGAAATAAAGTCAGTAATCCACTGATAGGCTGAAAGCTTCGCCTGGTTATAGTGTTCCACGCTCACATTCATCTCCTGCAGAGCACCCTGCACCAGGGTGTAGTCGTCCTGCTCGGAAACCATGACCAGCCAGAGCAGTTTCCCCAGCAGACCATCATAGTTGACGACGGCCTCATAGATATCCTGTGGGACATTCAGGCGGGTCAGAATGTCTTCCTTCAGGGAGTGAAACACCACATCCACAAGCGAGAGAACCCCCACAAAGAACGCGGTGTCAGAGCGCCTGGAAACAGCATTCTTTTCAATGGCGACAAAGAGATTCTCCATAAGCTTGGCCCGGAAGAGCGCGGTCTGAAAAACGGCGTCATAAACCCCGAGATGCTCCTTACTGGGGTTGGCGTATACGAGAAGCATAAGCCAGTTCAGCAGCTGACGCATGCCGATCATGACAATAGCCTGTTGCACTGACTCGATGCGGTTGCGCAGAAACATGGCACCTGAATTGATGAAGCGCAGCAGCAAAAAGGTAAGCTGAGGACTTTGGCGGAACGCCTCGACTATCTTGATGTTCTCGGCATCGCTGCGGATGAGAGTTACCAGATTCATAATGGAAAGTTTCGAGGGTTCTATGGATTTTTGCTGCATGATCTGCGGTTTCGCGAAATAGTACCCCTGAAAGTAGTTGATACCCAGGTCCCTGCAGTATTCATACTCTTCGCGGGTTTCCACTTTCTCGGCCAGCAGTTTCACGGAAAAGCGTTTCAGAAGCTCAATCTGTTTCGGAAACCGCTCACGATTGATGCTGGGAACTTCTATTTTGATATACTCGACTTTTTTCAACAAAGGGGTAAACTTCTCGACATATTCAGCAGTGAACTCAAAGTCATCAAGGGCAAAGCGGTAGCCCTTATCCCGCAGCTCATCGACGCGACGGATGAGGAACTGGTCGACCCGACAGGATTCCAGGATCTCCAGCACAAAGTTTTCGCGCGGTATGATCTCCACCGCCTCGCCCATAAGCAGATTGCGATCCACATTGATAAAGCCGGTGCCGCCGGAAGTAAGATTTTCCGCACCAAAATTGCCGAAAATATTGGTAATCATACGCGCGCTGACATGATTCACGTCAATGACTTCGGCATGGTTCGCGCTGCCCCCCTGCCGGAAGAGGAATTCGTACGCGCAGACCTGTTGTCGATCGTCCAATATGGGCTGACGGGCGATGAACACATCATCCATGATAGCAACTCCTTGTTATCTGCCAGGTAATATACGGCAGTACCAAAGTTTGTCAATGAAATGCCACCGTCCGTGCGGCACTCCGTTGTACCTCAGGTTCTGTCCCCCAGAACGGCAAATTATCGACGATCATCCTGATACCCTGCTGAAATGAGGAGGCGGCCCTCAACACCACCCTTTTCTTCCATCCACTTACCTCGCAACGCGGTTCATGAGCTTCTTTTTTGGAAAGCGGATGCTGTCGGCTATCCTGAACAGGTGAGCCAACGATCCGGAAAAACGGGCGTTCGGGGGGGCGCATTTTTGAGTCCTTTTTGTGCGGTCATAAAGGACAATATCCAGAGGCGAAAAAGTGGAATACCAGATAAGTCAAGCATTCAAAATCAATACAGTTTCCGCTCGATAAATGTCAGAGTAATAGCACCTTAACTCAAGACAGTAAGGTGCGAAAGTTGAAAACATAGTCGTAAAATCAGATGCATTGCGTATGCAAACCACACTTTCCCATGCGATAAACACTTATGCCGAAAAATCTTACTCTATGTAGCAGGGCGCTGAACTTCCATCATACGCTGCGCAAAGCTTGCGTCAAACCAGGGTTTTTCCCTATTGAAAAGCTGAGGGGAATACAGTACAAATTGGAGAGTTTAAAGAGTCTGCCCCAGCAAACAGCGGGGCAACTGGAGGAAATATGTTTGGTTTGGGTGTTTGGGAACTTGCTATTATTCTGGTCATCATCCTTGTGATATTTGGCGCAGGTAAGCTCCCACAGATCGGTGCAGGCCTTGGAAAAGGTATTAAGAATTTCAAAGACTCCGTCAAGGAAGAAGACAAGGCCATAGAAAACAAGACCGAGTCACCGGGTAAAGAAGAAGAGAAGAAAGATGTTTAACATCGGATTACCGGAGCTGCTGGTTATTATGGTGGTCGCTCTGCTGATCATCGGCCCCAAAAAACTTCCCGATGTCGCCAAAAGTCTTGGAAAGGGTTTCGGCGAATTCAAACGAGCCATGAATGACCTGCGCGACACCGTCAACATTCACGAAACCGGCCCGACATCAAACCAGCGTGAAAACGCTCAGTCAGGCAACAATCGAGTGATTGACGTCAAAAAAGCCGATGAGTCCGCCGCGCCCACACAAACGGCAGAGAACCCTTCTGCTGCACCTCAGGAAAACGATTCGAAGAAAGAGAACTCATAAATGGCCCCGAACCGCGATGACGCGGCAGAGCAGCTCAACGATGACCAGGTGATGCCCCTGACGGCTCACCTGGAAGAACTGCGTACCAGGCTTGTTCGCTCATTCATAGCCATTGGCGTGTGCTTTGCCGTCGTATATTTTTTCAGTAAAGAGATCATGCTCTTCCTGCAACAACCGGTACTGGCAGCCTTCCCACCAGGAGCTACCCCTTTCGCCCTGCTGCGTCTGCCGGAAGGCTTTTTCACCGAGCTGAAGGCGTCACTGCTGGTTGCTGTCTGTGTTGCCATGCCTTACATCCTCTTTCAGGTATGGAAGTTTATCGCACCTGGCCTGTATCCCCGTGAGCGCAAAGCCACCATTCCCCTGGTAGTCTTTGCGACCATCTTCTTCTTCGTCGGTGCCAGCTTTGCCTACTATATTGTCTTTCCACTGGGCTTTCAGTTTTTCCTGAACTATGCCGAAGGCAGTGTTATTGCCAGCCTTTCGCTGGGATGGTATCTGACCTTTGTGGTAAAGCTGATCATGGCGTTCGGCATTGCCTTTGAACTGCCGGTCATCGTCTTTGTACTGGGCCGCCTGGGGCTGGTCAGCGCCGCTGCCATGCGCAAAGGCCGCAAGATCGCCATTCTTGTCATTTTCGCTGGCGCAGCCATACTCACGCCACCGGATGTTGTCACCCAGGTCATGATGGCCGGACCTATGATTCTGCTCTACGAGGGCAGTATCATTATCGTCAGACTTTTCGGAAAAAAACCGGAAGACTTCACCCTGGAAGATGAATCTCCCGCCTCCTGAGTGTTCATTCACAGGCCGCAGCCTGAATCTGCGGCCTGATTCCTTTGTGGGAGAACCCCATGCACGTTGCCTTCCATGCCCTTGCGCACCTCTATAAAATGCCCACCTATCAGAGCGAAGGCGCCAGTGGACTTGACCTGTATGCCGCTGAAGACGCCCTGCTCATTCCCCATGAGCCCCAAGTGGTCGCGACGGGATTTGCCATGGAAATACCCAGTGGCTACGAAGCCCAGATTCGACCGCGCAGTGGATTGGCCCTCAGGCACGCCATTACCCTGCCCAACAGTCCAGGCACCATCGACTGCGATTACCGCGGCGAAGTCAAAGTCATCCTTCTGAACCTTGGCAGAGAACCCTACGCCGTGAAGCGCGGCGATCGCATTGCCCAGATGGTATTTGCGCCCGTAACACGAGTCACACTCACTGACGTCGGGAACCTGAGTGATACGGCGCGCGCCAGCGGGGGATTCGGCAGCACCGGGCTCCGTGACACTACCTCTTGATGCGCGCTCTTTACGGTAACACCTCAAATTTCACACTTGTTGTCCTGGGTTAAGACACTATTATCATGACATTTATCGCGCGGTAACTGCATTGATTTTGAATGTTTGTTTCCGGATATTGTCCTTTTTGACCGCGCAAAAAGGACGCAAAAACGCGCCCCCCGAACGCCCGTTTTTCCGGATCGTTTGCTCGCCTGTTCTGGAGATCCGGCAGCAGGCTGCTCAAAGAGCCCCATCTGCTGCGTTGCCGGGCATCGCTCGTCACTGCGACGTACAGGGAGTACGCCTCCCTTCTCGCTTCGCCCGCGCCTTGCACCTGAGCCTCTTTGCGTTGCCTGACCCCTGCATCCCTGCAATGCTGCCGGACCACTCACTTTCTGTGAGTGTCCCTTCGGGTCTTGCCAGCCAGGCTTCGCACTCACCGGACGGGCTCAGGGGGGGGAACGGCCTGCTCCTGTCTCTCCCCCGTGTTCTTTCCCAGCCAGGGTGCGCCAACTGTCAGGCTGCTGAAAAGCCACGGAGGGCGGTTGTTTGCGGTCCCCAGTTCCAGGCAAGCGGACGGCTGAAAAGGACAGCACTGAGGGTCGCTTCCCAGCCACTTTTGGCGAGTCAAAAGTGGCAAAAGAAACTCATAAACAGGGTGAGGGCAATGTCAAGCGACGCAGTCTGTGCAGAACCATTTCCTCCATTTCAGCATGACATGTGGGTCGGCGCCGACAACCTGCCGCTTCGGGGGTGCGAAACTTCAGTCTGTAGAGTAATGATTCTTTTTCATTTCCCATGTACCAGAAAATTGATATCCTGAAAACTGTGTCCTACCTGATGTGAACAAGCGGAAAGGGGTACTTTATGTTGTTTCAACATTACCAGGTATCTGCCGAGCGCTATGACGAGGCCTTTCACGACAAGCGGGTCCGCGAAGCGTACCGCAATATCGTCAATCAGTTTGAAGCCCTCTCCATGGAAGAGCTGCTCTATCTCAATGAATACGCTAAAATTTCCTTCTTCAATCAGGGAATAACCTTTAACGTATACTCTGAGTCTGCTGGAACAGAGAAGATCTTCCCCTTTGACCTCTTCCCCCGCATCATCACGGGTCAGGAGTGGTCGGCTCTTGAACAGGGTCTGCTGCAGCGCACCCATGCCATCAATACCTTTCTTCAGGACATCTACAATGACAAGAAAATCATACGCGACAAAATAATCCCGGCTGATCTTCTGCTGAAATGCAAGAGCTACAACAGACATATGGAGGGATTCATACCGCGCTCCGGTGTCTACTGCCACATCTCCGGCACTGACCTGATACGTCACTGTGATGGCGAGTATTATGTCCTTGAAGACAATGTTCGTTGCCCTTCCGGTGTCAGCTATGTCTACGCCAATCGTACTGCCGTGAAACGCAGTTTTGCCAATGTTCTCTTTCAGGATTCGGTCATTTCCATTGAATCCTACACAGAAGAACTGCTGGCGACCATGGAGTCAGTGGCACCCGATGGCGTCGACGAACCCAACTGCGTACTCCTGACACCAGGCATGTATAATTCCGCCTATTATGAACACACTTTTCTCGCCTATATGATGGGCATAGAGCTGGTGGAAGGTCGTGACCTCTTTGTGGACAACAACTTCGTCTACATGAAGACCATCTATGGCCCAGCCAGAGTGGATGTCATTTACCGGCGCATAGATGAAGAGTTCCTAGACCCTCTGGTCTACCGCCCCGACTCACTCCTTGGGGTTCCCGGCATCATGGAGGCATACCGTCAGGGCAATGTCACCATCATCAACGCTCCAGGCACCGGAATTGCCGACGACAAAGCCATCTACGCCTATCTCCCCCATATCATCCGCTATTACCTCGGTGAGGAACCCATACTGAATAATGTACCCACCTATATCTGCGCCCATGACGATGATTGCCGATATGTGCTGGAGAATCTCAAGGATCTGGTCACAAAGCCCGTGGGGGAGTCAGGAGGCTATGGTATTGTCATCGGCCCCAAAGCCACCCGCAAGGAACTGGCCCAGTGCCGGGAGAACATCCTCGCAAATCCCCGCAATTATATCGCGCAACCGGTCATGAGCCTCTCCGTTCACCCCACATTTATTGACGATAAGTCTTTTGAACCACGCCATATCGACCTGCGCACCTTTACCCTCATCGGCAGAGAACGCGAGTACATCCTCAAGGGTGGCCTCACTCGGGTGGCCCTGAAAAAAGACAGCCTCATTGTCAACTCTTCCCAGGGTGGCGGTTCCAAGGACACCTGGGTGATGGAGGAATAGCAACATGCTCTCACGAATTGCCGAAAGCCTTTTCTGGATCGGACGCTATATCGAGCGCACGGAAAATATGGCCCGTTATGCTGATGTGCAGTACTACACCACCATGGATATCCCCATTCCCGGTCGCAAGCAGATGGTCATGGAATCGATCCTCTCCATGTATGATTGTGAAGAGGAATATTTCCAGCGCTATACCACCCTTTCCGAAAAGAAACTCTTCTACTTTGCCGCCCTGGATCAGAGCAACCCCATGTCGATGTTTTCCGCGGTTGCCTTCGCCCGTGAAAACGCCCGTGGCATCCGCGAATCCGTCTCCATCGAGTTGTGGGAGAACCTCAACAAGTTCTACCACTCCGTCAAGGACTACTCTCCCGAAAATTTTCAGAAAAAAGGGATTCACGAACTCACCAAACATGTCATCGAATACTGCTCTTTGCTGCATGGCTTCATCGACAACTCATTACCCCACGGCATTACCTGGAGCTTTCTCAAAATCGGCATTCACCTGGAGCGTACCACCCAGATCTGCCGGATGTTCATGACCAAGCTGGAAGATATCCGGAAAATCCGCGAAGCGGGAATGGGTGAAGTCATCGAACGGCTTATGCTGCGCAACCTCCTGCAGAGTAACAGCGCCCTTGACCTGAGTCGTCGCACCTACAAGTGGATGCTGGATATGGACAATGTCCTGGACATCATGATCCTCCACCAGGAGTTTCCCCGCTCACTGTGCTTCAACCTCCTGCAGCTGCGACACCACCTGTTCCAGCTGGCAGGCACCAACTCGCCTCGACGCGGAACCGTAGAGTTTGACGCCGGCAGACTGGCCTCATATGCCCGCTACCTCAATATTGAAGATATGCAGCAAATGCACCTGTATGATTTCCTCTTCGAGATGCTTGACAAGACCCAGGCTCTGGGCACAAAACTCGAACAGACCTATTTTGAGCACTGAATCACCCAACGCAGCAGGTTTTCGTCGCAATGCACCACTTCGCCACGCCACACAGCGTGGCTTTTTTTCGTCCCAGAACAGCAACATACCGTTCTGAAAGCAGTTTGTCACATGGCATGGAGTTTGCTTTTCTCCCGAGCTTGAAAACTCCACCGCAAAAGACATCATTAACAACAAACACCAAGGAGGATCCCATGGACCTGAACAAGTTTACCCATAAAGCTGCTGAAGCCATTCAGGACGCTCACAACCGCGCACTCACCGCTTCTCACCAACAGATTCTCCCCCTGCACCTGCTGGCGGCGCTGACACAGCAAAGCGGTGGTACCATACCCGCACTGATCAGCAAACTGGGCGTCAACATCAACGCGCTGTACACTGACATTGAACAGCAACTGAACAGGCTCCCTCAGGTCTCCGGTTCGGGAGCCCAGGTTTACCTCTCCCAGGAGCTGGCAAAACTCCTCGCCTTTGCGGAAAAAATCCAGAAGGAATACAGCGACAGCTTTATCAGTGTTGAACATCTTTTTCTCAGCCTGATACAGCATGGCGGCAGCGCAGTTGATGAAATTCTGCGCCGTTTTCAGCTGGAGCAGAAGAAGGTAACCGAGGCTATCAGCGCATTACGCGGCAAACAGCATGTGGATACTCAGGACCCTGAAGGAACTTTCAACGCCCTGGAAAAATACGGACGAGACCTGGTGCGTGCTGCCCGCGACGGCAAGCTGGACCCGGTAATCGGGCGAGATGAGGAAATCCGCCGCGCCGTGCGCATTCTTTCGCGACGCACCAAAAACAACCCGGTGCTTATCGGCGAGCCAGGCGTGGGCAAAACCGCCATTGTCGAAGGGCTCGCTCACCGTATCGTCAACAGTGATGTCCCCGAAGGGCTCAAAGAGAAGATGATTTTCTCCCTTGACATGGGAGCCCTGATCGCCGGGGCCAAATACCGTGGCGAGTTTGAAGAGCGCCTGAAAGCAGTACTGAAGGAGGTCAGTGAGAGCAGCGGGCGCATTATTCTCTTCATAGACGAGCTGCATACCATCGTCGGTGCCGGCAAGAGCGAAGGCGCCATGGATGCCGGCAATCTCCTGAAGCCAATGCTGGCCAGAGGAGAGCTGCGCTGCATTGGCGCCACTACCCTTGACGAATACCGCAAGCATATAGAAAAGGACCCCGCCCTGGAGCGCCGCTTTCAGCCTATTCAGGTGCAGGAACCCACGGTGGAGGACACCATCTCCATCCTGCGTGGGCTCAAGGAGAAATTTGAAATTCACCATGGGGTGACCATACACGACCACGCCATCGTCGCGGCAGCAACACTCTCTGACCGCTATATTACCGACCGATTCCTGCCTGACAAAGCCATCGATCTGGTGGACGAAGCCGCAGCCATGGTGCGCACCGAGATTGATTCTTCGCCGGCAGAAATGGATACCCTCTACCGCCGGATCATGCAGCTGGAAATTGAACAGGAAGCGCTGAAGCGGGAGAAAGACCGGGCCTCACAGGAGCGCCTGGAAAAGCTCAGTCAAGAGTTGGCGGATGTGCGGGAATCCTACAATGCCATGAAAACCCGCTGGGAAATGGAAAAGCAGGCCATCGGTGGACTGCAGCATATCAAGGAGGAAATCGAGCGCACACGACACGAAATTGAACGCTACCAGCGGGAGTATAACCTGGAAAAGGTTGCCGAACTGAAGTATGGCAGACTCACGGAACTGGAAAAGAAGCTCCAGGAGGCTGAAGAGTACCAGAAAACCCGTGACCGTGGAGACTCGCTGTTGAAAGAGGAAGTGACGGAAAGCGAAATAGCGGCCATTGTGGCCCGCTGGACCGGTATTCCCGTCACCAAGCTGGTTGAAGGCGAGAAGGAGAAGGTTCTTCGCCTGGGAGAAACCCTGCACCAACGGGTCATCGGGCAGGATGAAGCGGTTGACTCCGTCGTGGACGCGGTGATTCGCGCCAGAGGTGGCATCCAGGACCCAGATCGCCCCCTTGGCTCCTTTATCTTCCTCGGCCCTACAGGAGTCGGCAAGACGGAACTGGCCCGCAGCCTGGCTGAGGCCCTTTTTGACAGCGAGGAAAACATGATCCGCATCGACATGTCCGAGTACATGGAAAAACATGCGGTTTCCCGCCTGATCGGGGCCCCTCCGGGATATGTTGGCTATGATGAAGGTGGCCAGCTGACGGAGGCCGTACGGCGCAAGCCTTACAGTGTCCTGCTCTTCGATGAAATCGAAAAGGCTCATGCTGACGTATTTAACCTGCTGCTGCAGCTCCTGGATGACGGCAGGCTCACTGACAGCCATGGACGCACTGTCAATTTCCGCAACACGGTCATTATCATGACCTCCAACATAGGCAGCCATCTGTTACTGGACGCGGCCATAAGCGGCAGCGGCATCACCGGGGATGTCCGCCAGCAGGTAACCCGCGAGTTGCGTCATCACTTCCGTCCGGAGTTTCTCAACCGGGTGGACGAGACCATTATCTTTGAGCCCCTCAGTGTGGATCAGGTGAAACAGATTGTGAAGCTGCAGGTCATTCGACTGAACAGGCGCCTGGCTGAGCAGTTTATCCATGTTGAGCTCACCGAGAGCGCCCTGGAGTTCTTCGCCCGGAAATCCTACGAACCCCAGTACGGAGCGCGTCCAGTCAAACGCTATCTCCAGCGCAACCTGGAAACGCCCCTGGCACGTAAAATCATCGCTGGAGAAATCCGCGAAGAGCAGGAGGTGCATGTGGATGTGGAAGGGGATCAGCTGATCTTCAGGTAAAAGAAGAGAGAGACTGACACAGAGATACCAAGGGAGAAGTTTTTAGCGGTGAGCGCCAGCACTCCGAAAGCGAGCCTGGATGGCGAGTGGCAGACCCTCTCGCCAGGAAGAAAAGCGAGCGTGGTCTGCGAGGAGTGTTGGCGCTCACATTTGTTTTACGCATGTTTATTTGCGTTCATTCTCGGTTTCATCGGCCTTTTTCGTATTTCGTGGTTTTCTTTTATTTATTTCGAAATATGCTCCACAGCCTTCAGCACTTCGGATGGAATATCGGACAGGGGCGTGACCACATCGATACCCCCTTTGTCGATGGCAACCTTGGGCATGCCGAAGACCACACAACTCTTCTCATCCTGGGCAATGGTACGCGCACCCTCTTCGCGCATATGCAGAATACCCTTGGCACCATCGCCACCCATGCCGGTCATGATGACACCCACCGCGTTGCGACCAGCCGTCTTGGCCACCGAGTTAAACAGCACATCCACACTGGGGCGATGTCCGGATACCTTGTGACCGGAGCCGATTTCCACGTAATAAAAGGCCCCACTGCGACGCAGCACCATATGGAAGTCGCCTGGACACAACAGGGCAAGCCCGCGACCCACCTGATCGCCATTTTTGGCTTCCCGCACCTCAATGCCGCATACTGTATTCAAACGCTCGGCAAAGAGCTTCGTAAAGTCCTTGGGCATGTGCTGCACAATCACAATCCCTGGGCAATCTATGGGCAGTGCAGACAGAACCTGCTTCAGCGCTTCGGTTCCTCCCGTGGAAGCGCCCATGGCAATGACTTTCTGGGTCGTCTCCGAAAGGGCCATGGAAGAGAGCTTCGGAACAGGTCGGGTTAAGGCTTTTTCGTGCTGAGCCTTCACATTGGCTCTGGCTGCTGACTTCACCTTTTCGATCAGTTCAGCGCGGATCTCGTCAGCACCATCATAAATATTGGAGTGGGGCTTTGGTACATAGTCAACGGCACCCGCCTCCAGGGCATCCAATGTCGTACGTGCGCCCTCCTGGGTCAGCGATGACACCATTACCACTGGTGTCGGCATGAACTTCATGAGTTTACGCAGGAACGAAATCCCATCCATGCGTGGCATCTCAACATCAAGACAAATGACGTCAGGTCGCAGCTGAATTATCTTATCCCTGGCAACATAGGCATCTGGAGCAACACCCACCACCTCAATATCGCGATCAGCTTCCAGTATTTCCCGCAGGACCGCGCGTGCTGTAGCACTGTCGTCAACAATCAGGACGCGGATGGGCATCGCTAGACTCCTTCATTGGGATTCTTGGTATATTTGAGAAAGACCTTCCCCGTATCACTCTGGACCAGAATGCGACGGCCCCGTGCACCTTCGAGATCCTGGGCGACGATGGGAATGCGATACTCCTGGAGAATCTCCTTGGCAACAATCACATTGCGTTTGCCTATCATGAGCTGTTCATTAGTAGTCGTATTGAGATTGGCACCACCAAAAACCTTGGCCTGCAGGTTGCGGATATTGCAGCCGACATTTTCCATGGACTCAATCAGGCGAGGAATGGAAATATTGCCATATTTTGGACTCTGAAGCTCCGTTCCATTCCACAGGGGCATCAGGTAGTGATTCAGGGAAGATATTCCTTCATAGGGGTCATGAAGACACACCGCCACACACGAGCCAAGCACTGTGACGATTTCCGTGGGTTTGACCCCGACAAATATCTCACCGACTTTGATATAGCGTTTCTGATACACTCCGTTCATCGTGCTGCTCACATTTCCACCATATCTTCGTCATCAAACTCCCCGTCAAAGGAGTCCCCATCGGCAAAATCGTCAAAACGAACAGGTTGAGCAGGCAGTCGCACCGTAAAAACGGTCTGCTCACTGGAGGAATAACTTTCTATGGATCCATCTAAAGACTCCACAAGCCCTTTCACCACACTCAGCCCCAGACCCAGTCCGGTATGCGGTCGATTCTTGCCGGAATGAAACTGGGTGAAACGGTTAAAAATCTTGCCGTGATATTGAGTGGGTATCCCTTCGCCAAAATCCTTCACAAAGATGACGATACTTCCATCATCAACCCCGGCCCACACGACAATTCTGCCATGGACATGGGAGTATTCGCAGGCGTTGGAAAGCAGATTCAGCAGAATCGTAAAGAGTTTGGCACTATCGGACTGTACCGCGCCGGACAGCTCGTTAAACAGCTGAATGTCCAGATGTTTGTCCGCAATGATATAGCGCAGACTGGAGCGAACCTCATTGACAAGTTCATCCAGATAAACGTCTTCAAAGGTATTCTGTATCTGACCGGATTCAATCTCCGCCGCCGCGAATATATTCTTCATATGAAAATCAATGCGCTGCAGTTCCTGATGAGTCATGCGGGCGATATCGGAGATTTTTTCTGTATGGCGACCACTGGCAAGGGCCTGGGAAAAACTGAGAAGCGATGAGATGGGGTTGTTGAATTCATTTTTTATCAGTGAAAGAAATTCACTTTTCACCGCCTCAGCCTGACGCGCCTTGTCATTGAGATCCAGAAGGTTCTGCGTCATGCGCTGCATCTCTTCAATGGAAGCATTCTTCTCGCGAAAACGTCGCTGAATTTCCCCGAGAAAATCGACATCTTCCACTTTCGTTATGTCAATCACCCATCACCTCCTCGTATATCGTGATTCCATCAGTTTTTCAGTAGAGTCCTTCCACATTGAGGATAAGGGAAACCATTCCATTGCCCATCACTGCCGCACCGGAGACCTGGGGCACCCGGATGCTCCCTTCACCGATGGGCTTGATCACCACCTGCTGACGGCTGATCAGTTCGTCAACCAGCAGCGCGAAGTGGCCGTTGTCGTTCTCTACGTGCACCAGCGTGGCCTCTGCGGCTTTCAGGCGTTTTGCAGCCCTGATATTCAGCACTTCATCAAGGCGAACGATGGGCAGGATTTCTTCGCGCAGCTTCACAAACTCGCCCTTGCCCTGGTAGGTGAACACGCTGTCATTGCTGGGCTGGAAGGACTCCAGAATCGACAGCGTCGGGATGATAAAGGTCTCGTGCGCGCAGCGCACCAGCATGCCATCGATAATCGCCAGCGTCAGCGGAAGCTGCAGGCTGAAGGTCGTGCCCTGCTGGGCCATGGACTGGATTTCCACTTTCCCGCGCAGCTGTTCTACGGAGCTGCGCACCACATCAAGGCCAACACCACGGCCAGAGAGGTCGCTGATGGCTTCGGCGGTGGAGAAGCCTGCCTGCATGATCAGGCTGTACACCTGGGTGTCGCTGAGTTCCTCTTCGGCGCTCACCAGGCCCTGCCTGATGGCTTTGTGCAGTACTTTCTCACGGTTGATCCCACGGCCGTCGTCACTGATTTCGATCACGATGGAGCCGCCTTTGTGGAAGGCCCGCAGGAAGATATTCCCCTGGATCGGCTTGCCATGGAGGGTGCGTTCGGCGGGGTCGGATTCGATGCCGTGGTCGATGGCATTGCGGATCAGGTGGATCAGCGGGTCGCCAAGGGCGTCAACCATGTTCTTGTCGATTTCCGTGTCTTCGCCGCTGATGTGCAGCACGATGTCCTTGTCGATTTTGCGCGAGGCGTCGCGCACCACCCGGCGCATCTTCTCGAAGGTATCCCGGATGGGGACCATGCGCAGGGACATGACCCGGTTCTGGATCAGGCGCGTGATCTTCGACAGCACGTCCAGGGTCTTCTTCACGTGTTCGTCGGCGATGTCCTGAATGGTGGGGTTCTGGGTCAGGAAGCTCTGGGCGATCACCAGTTCGCCGACGGAGTCAAAGAGTTCGTCCAGTTTCTTCGTGTCGATGCGCACGAAGGAGCGTTTCTCGTCGCGACCGCGATTGGCGGGGGCGCTGCGCTCTGCGGCACGGTCCTCTTCGACCTCGGACTCTGCGGCAAGAGCAGTGGGTGCTGCGGCAATGGCGTCTGCACTCTCCGGGGCGGTGGGTGGCTCTGTGGGGAGCTCTGTGGATGCCTCTGCCGGGGCGGTGGGTGGTGCGCTGGCGGCAGTGTCCGGTGCTGGCGGTTCACGGTGCCCCTCATCAGGGCTTGTAGTTGCAGCGGTAACAGTCGCTGCCGGTGAAGGTGCCGGAGTCGGCGCGGGTGCGCTGTCGCTCTGGGCTATGGATGCCGGCTCACTCGTTTCGTCGTCTACGACGCGAACGCGGTATTCAAAGTCGTCAAGGAATTCGAAGATCTCTTCGATTTCCCCCTGGGGATGGTCGCTGGCCATATAGATGTCCACGATGCCAATGTCGCAGCGCAGCGGGTCGATGTCGCTCAGGTGGCTCACCCGGCTGAGGTCCCAGCGGACACTCAGGATGCTGCCCTGTTCGCGCAGCAGGCGCAGGAAGATGGCGTGGTCGTAGCCGCGGATGTAGATGTCGCTGTCAAGGGTCAGCTGGATGTGATACAGGTGCTCGCCGGGGCCTTTGCGGCTCTGCAGTTCACCAAGGTCTATGTGGTCTGCGCCCTCACGGCTGACGGGATCTGACGGCGCGCGCCCTCCAACGGCGCTGGCACTGTCGGTGCTGTCGTCAGGGGCTTCGGGCACGCTGGCAAACTCTTCGGCAAGGTCACGCAGCACTTCGCGGTAGGCGGTCTGACTGGGCCGTTGGTCGCTGGTGTCTTCTGCGGTGGCACTCTCGGTTTCCTCGGTGGGGCTGACGCGCACCAGCAGCTGACGGATGTGCTCAAGGCTCTGTTCATAGCGGGCAGGATGGGTCAGTTCTGAGCGTTCCTGCACTTCGTCGTCAAAGACGTCCTTGATCACGTCCACCGCGTCAAGGAAGGTGTCGATCACGGCGGTGTTCACGGTGCCCTGGCCCGCGCGGTAGTAGTCAAGCGCGTCTTCAAAGCTGTGCACAAAGGTGCCAAGACGGGTGAAACCAATGGAGTTGGCGCTGCCCTTCAGGGTGTGCACGCCACGGAAGAGTTCGTTCAGGGTGTCGCTGTTGCCCGGGTCGCTCTCAAGGTCCATCACATCGCTGTCGAGCTTTTCGATGATTTCGCTGGCTTCCTCTATGAAAATCTGGCGCAGGCGCTCGCGGTTCATGGCACGCTCCAGTACTGACGACCAAGCTCGGGATGCTCAAGGGGCATGTCAAAGAGGTCGATCACGATGTCACGATGGCTGCGGCGGATCGCCCCGAGCAGCTGCAGAAGGCTGGAGCTGCCAAGGCTTTCACGGGGGTCCTGGATGCCGATGTGCTCGATGTACTCGATGCGGCTCAGCAGAAACTGCCGAAGCTGCTCCACGTCCTCGGCGTCCATGCCAAGGCTGATATTCAGGGTTTCGCCGTCTATTTCAAACATCGCTGTCCTTTCTGGAGAAGAGAAGCAAACCACGAAATACACCAAACTGTTTGCGCCTGTATGCTCAGTTTTTTCTTCCCTTGGCGTCCTTCGCGTCTTTGCGAGAGAAATGGCTTTTTTTCTGGCTTTTCTTTATGCCCGAGCGATCTTCAGCGGCCTGCTTAGAATTCCTTCAGGTCGTCTTCATCCAGGGGAAAGATATCGTCGTTCTCGTTACGCGCTTTCTTGCTGCCCCTGCCACTGCCGCTGCTGCCACGGGGATCATGGAAGGCCGGGGCAAGCTGCTTGGAGCCTGAGGGCTTCGCCGGGCTGCCCGGGGCGCTGACGCGCACACGACCACCGGCGGGCGGAAGTGATCCACTGCCCCGACTGTGGCTGCTTTCGCTCTCCATGCGAAAACCTACGAAGTTCGCCACGGTGGAGACGCTGTTGAGCATGGCCACGGCCTGAGCGTTCAGCTCTTCAGCCGCGGCAGCGGCTTCTTCAGAGTTGGCGGCGTTCTGCTGGGTCACTTTATCGATCTGGCTCATGGCTGTCGAGATCTGGTTCATGCCTTCGGACTGCTCTTTCACCGAAACGGTGATCTCGCCGATCAGGTCCGAGGTCTTCTTGATCTGCTGACGGATTTCATCAAAGGCGCTGTTGGTCTCTTCGGCCACGCTGTTGCCCTGACGAATCTGACTGATGGTGCGCTGGATGATGTCGGCGGTCTCACGCGCTGCGTTGGCACTGCGCTGCGCAAGGCTCTTCACTTCCTCCGCCACCACTGCAAAACCAAGTCCGTGCTCGCCGGCGCGCGCCGCTTCAACGGCCGCGTTCAGCGCGAGAAGGTTCGTCTGGAAGGCGATTTCGTCGATGGTCTTGATGATCTGCGATATGCGCTCCGAGGACGCGGTCACTTCCTCCATGGAGCTCATCAGCTGCTGGACCTTCTCATAGCCCTCATTGGCGGCCTGCGTCGCCTGACCGGCAAGAATGTCTGCCTGACGCGTGTTCTCCGCATTCTGATTGTTAATCGATGTCGCTTCCTCAACGGTCGCCGTCACTTCCTCTACACTGTTGGCCTGCTCAGAGGCGCCTTCTGCAAGTGAACTCGACGACGACGCAATCTGGTCTGAGGCGCTTACCACCTGTGAGTTCGCTTCTGATATATTGCGGATCGCGGCGATTATGGGCTTGGCCAGCATATAGGCCATCAGAAAGGCGATGGCGCCGACAATTGCCAGAATGATGGCGCCAAGCATAAGGGAGACATTACGCAACTGATATACGGGTTCCAGCACTTCATCGTGAAACATCTCCGTCAGGATAGCCCAGCGAACGCCATACACTTCTACAGGGCCATAGGCAGAGAGGACTTCGTTGCCCAGGTAGTCAGAGCCCACACGCACGCCATTTTCTCCGCGAAGGGCCGCCTGGGCCATTTCCGTACGCACCGCGCCCTGACTGGGGTTGCGAAATGAGTTGGCGACAGAGTGGGTATTGGGCTCCAGGAAACTGTCACTGCGCATAAGGTTATCGGGGCCGACGAGATAGCTTTCACCGGTTTCCCCCAGCCCTGTTCTATTTTGCATTATGGAATTTACGGTCTCTATGCTGATATCAAGAACCATGACACCCAGCATGGTGTTGCCTGCCATGATGGGAATACCCATAAACATGGTGGGGCGGTTGCCCGCTGGCCCGTAAGGTGACATATCAACGAAGGCAATCTGCTGGGTAGAGACCACCCGACGCCAAGCTTCTGCCAGGCCACTGTTACGCAGGGGACCACTGCCCACGTTCTGTCCCAGGTCATCCCGTTTCGCCAGAGAGTACATGACATGGCCGTGGAGACGGCAGACCATATAGATATCATTCAGTTCGAAGGCTTCAGCGGCACCACGGTAGAGGGGCTCAAAGCGCTGGTAAACTTCCCGCACATCGGGATAATCGGTAATAAAGAATGGATCTTCCGCTCCGACATTGTGTTCGTTGTGCAGGCGCACCAGCTCGCGGAACATTTCAGCCACATCAGAGCTGCGGGCAAAAACGCCAATGCCTTCAGCGGTATTGTCAAGGTACAGGGAGAGCTCCCCCCGCACAAGGTCCCGAATAGCCTCCAGCTTGGCGAAAGCTTCACGATCCAGGGCATTGGCTGCAGAGAAGTAGGAAATAATACCCATTATTATAAAGGGCAGCAAACCTACAAAAAGTAGAACAGCGATGAGTTGTTTCTTAAGAGTCATGGTGGATTTCATGGCGCATCTCCTGAAGTTACCTTGTCTGGTGGGGTTGCCAGCGTTCTCCCCGCTATCAGATTCCTAGTACCATTTTGATCGACTTCACCAGTTTTTGATCACTGAAAGGCTTTACCATCCAGCCGGTTACCCCGATGGCTTTGCCTTTTTCCTTCATCTCGGCTGAACTCTCTGTGGTGAGAATGAGAATGGGTTTACTCTTGAAGCGCGGGTCCTGTTTTAATTTCGCAGACACCTCAAGGCCACTGACCTGGGGCATATTGATGTCAGATATCAAAAGGTCATAGTCTATACTACCGCCAAGTGCTTCATCCAGGAACTGCTGAGGATTACTGTACGTAAAAAAATGCACCTGCCCTGACTGCACAAGCTCTTCCAGCGCCAATTCAGCTGAGGCCAGGATCGTCCGCGAGTCATCCACCAGAATTACTTTTTTCGCCATATATTCCCCTATCAGAATAAATCGTTACTTAATGGCGTTATAACATCAAAGTGTTACCCTTGCATCTGAATTTTAGATAGCGCTGGCAAAATAATTGTCTTATGACATAATAGGAATTCATTGAAGTTTCGCACCCCCAAAAACGGCAGGTTGTCGGCGATGACCCTTACACCATGCTAGGATGGCGAAAATGGTTCTGCACAGACTGTGTCGCTTGGCATTACCCTCACCCTGTTTATGAGTTTCTTTTACCACTTTTGGGTCGCCAAAAGTGGCGCAAAAGCGACCCCCAGTGCTGTCCTTTTCAGCCGCCCGCTTGCCTGGAACTGGGGACCGCAAACAACCGCCCTCCGTGGCTTTTGGTTTGCGGTTGCCGCCGTCGTGGCGTCAACCCTGCGGGTCCATAGCGTTCCAGTCGGCGCGTTCTGGCTGGGACAGCACACGGGGGAAAGACAGAAGCAGGCCGTTCCCCCCTGAGCCCGTCCGGTGAGTGCGACGCCTGGCTGGCAAGACCCGAAGGGACACTCACAGGAAGTGAGTGGTCCGGCAGCACTGCAGGGATGCAGTGTCTGCCGGATCTCCAGAACAGGCAAGCCAACGAGCCGGAAGAACGGGCGTTCGGGGGCGCGTTTTTGAGTCCTTTTTGCGCGGTCAAAAAGGACAATATCCGGAACAAAAAAAGGAACTCCAGATGAGTCAAGCATGCAAAATCAATACTGCCTCTGCGCGATAAACGACAGAGAAATAATGAATTAAACCAATGCTATTAGGTGCGAAACTTTAAAATTTATTTACTTATTCTGAGGTGGACGATGCTCAAGCAGGATATTCTGGCGCTGGCGAAAAATACTTCCGTTTTGTATGTCGAAGACGAAGATGCCACCCGCAATTCCATTGCACTTCTCTTTGAACGTCTGTTCAGGGAAGTTCTGCTGGCTACCAATGGTAAAGAAGGTCTGGATATATATCGGCAGAAGCGCCCCGACCTCATCATCACCGATGTCACCATGCCTGTGATGGATGGTTTCCAGATGATCGAGTCGATCCGTGAAAATGACCTGGACCAGAAAGTCATCGTCATTTCGGCCCATGGGGACTCCCGCTTTCTGCAGCGCGCCATTAATCTGCGCGTCAACGGCTACGTCATGAAACCGGTGATGCAGGACTCCCTTCTGAACTCCATCACCGATGCCCTGGAACTGCTGTGGTCGAAGCGGCAACTGGAAGAACTCAATTCGCACCTTGAAGAGCGGGTGCGGCAGGAGGTGGAAAAAAACCGCCAGAAAGACACGTTGACCATACAGATGCTCAAGCAGGTTCTGGAGGCTTATCCCAACCCGACCATTGTCTACGAAGCGTCCACCATTCGCTATATCAACCAGGCCCTGGGCGCCATGGTGCAAAAGGAGAATTACGCGGATCTTGTGGGAAGGGACTTTGACATCAGCCAATGCTTTCTGCAGGAGAAGGGCTCGGTACATCAGCTGAAAGATCTGCGCCCCGGAGACACCACACCCAAAACCGTCTCAATAAAAACCACCATGGGCCGAAAAATCTATCTGGTGCTGGTGCGGGAGCTGAACCTCCACGGCACCCCACACGTTCTCTACACCTTCAACGACATCACCCTGCCCGAATACCAGAAAATTAAAATAGCCCAGTATACTGAATTCCTGGAAGAGTTTGTCTTCACCTCACGCTCACAGAAAACGCCAGAGGTCGCAACCCCAGAGCCGGCACCCGCCAGGCAAGCACCGGCCACTCCAAAGAAGCAAGCTGAACTGGATCAGTCCCTCAACGACAAGGAAAAGAATGTCCTGCGCAAAAGCCACAGCGAAAAGGTTACGGCCCAGGAGTTTGTCGCGGACATCGGCGAAGAGATACTCTATGAACTCTATGAACTTGAAGAGCTGGAAGAGGACATTGATATAGCCCTGGAGCAATTTGCCGGCTCACCTCACAAGGCAAACCTGGAACGCGTCTCCAGTCTGTTCAGCAAATATGCCAGCACCATGTCACTGATCTTCGAATTCTCCGACCTCTCCTACGCCATCACTTCCCTGTCCTCCATTCTGCGTAACGTAGAAATGGCACAGCTCGACGATCGCAAGATCGTCATCCTGAAAACCTACCTCAAAGCTATCCGCGAAGATCTGCAGAACTGGCGGACCACCATTTTTGTCACCCGGGAATCAAAGGACATCCACTATCTGGACAGCTCGCTCTTCAGTTCCTGCCTGCAGATTGAGTATACCCTTTCCGGAAAGGAAGAGGAGCAGAGTCAGGAAGAGGATGATCTGGATATCTTTTTCTGAAGCATTCGCTCGCGATATCAAAAAAAAAAGCATCCGAAAAATAAAAAACATTGATTTTCCGATCACATGACAGATATTGTGATAGTGGCTTCGAAATAGAATTGCCAGGGAAGGCGATTGAAGTGACTGTTTGCAGGGAAGCAAGGCATTTCCCTCATCTGCGCACGACGCAGGAAGCACCTCTTTCATTCCCCCTTCTTATCGGCAGCATTTCCAGCCCCCTTGAGTGTTTTTTTCGCGCAGGCAAAATTTATGATGCCAGGAGGGTCACACTTTTTCGCATCCTTTGCCACGCAGACACGCACTCGCAATGTATCGACCCCAAGGACTGGAGTCGAAATCTTACCAGGTGCTGGTACCACCTGAACAAATCACGGAGGATATTGTCATGTCCAATGTTATCTACAACAACATTCCGTCTATCAATGCGCAGAACAACCTGCGCGTCAATTCACAGAACCTTTCACAGTCCATTGAGCGCCTGTCTTCGGGCCTGCGCATCAACCGCGCTTCCGACGACGCCTCCGGTCTGGCCATCTCCGAGAAGATGCGCGGACAGATCCGCGGCCTTGACCGCGCTGTCGCCAACGCCCAGGACGGCATCTCCCTGATTCAGACCGCAGAAGGCGCTCTCAACGAGACCACCGCCATCCTGCAGCGTATGCGTGAACTGAGTGTTCAGGCCGCCAACGGCACCCTGACCTCTGACGACCGCCAGCACATCCAGCGCGAAGTGGATCAGCTCAAGAGCGAAATCGACCGTATCTCCACCTCCACCGAATTCAACACCAAGAAGCTGCTCAATGGTGACGCCACCGCACGCTGGAGTACTTCTGACAGTGACCTCATGGAAGCCATCATCCGCGACCAGGTCATCACCGGGAACTACAAAATCGATGTCACCGCCAAGGTGGGCAAGAACCAGGTGCTCAAGTCCAACATCATGACCCTGCGTGAAGGCGCCTTCGCCGGTGACGTGCTCACCCTGGCCGGTGTTGCCGTTACTGCGTCCGTCAACTCCTCCGGTGTTGCCGGCGTCTATGCCGCTGAGGGTGTGCGTACCGGTGATATCACCGACCGCACCTACCTGGTCAATGTGGCCACCACATCGCTGGCTGGCGCGTCCTTTAACGGGGATTCAACCTTGACTCTTGCCAGCATCAGCAGCGGAAGCATGGCCATCAATGGCACCTACCAGCAGGCAGGATCAAACTGGTCCGTTCTGAGCAATGGATCAGGAGAACTTGAAAACCATAATGGCATGAATGTTTTCGCCACCCATGGGGGTGTCGTCACGGGATACCATGGCTATATGGAAATCGAGTTCCTGCAGGATGCCCACCTGACCACTGGTGGTTCCGATGTCACCGGCGCTGCCCGCGTACGCTTTATCAGCGTCACTACCGGTGAAGCCGAAGCCTGGGCCACCGTCAACATCGTTGACAATGCCCTGAGCCTTGGTGGACTGGATCAGTTTGACGGCGGTGCCCAGCTGCTCTTCAACGACGGCGCCATGATCAAAACCGGTGATAAGATGCTGATGAGTATCAACGGTGAGGTGGATGCCGCACGGATTGACGGCAGTGCAACCGGTGGTGCCGGCGGTGCTTTCAAAATCGACGAGCGCTACTACAATGAAGTGGGTTCCGGCTCTGTTGTACAGAATATGGGCGCCTACTACATCATCACAAACGGCACTTCTGATGCCGGTGGCATGCAGAACACCGTCCTCAGCGAAGGCCCCAAACAGCACCAGTACCATATGGCCCAGATGGACGCCAATACCGGCTCCGTCACCATCGGCTCCATCACCCTGGACTTTGCTGCCAACCAGACTGGCACGCAGCATGACGATCAGGTGAACATGGAAGTGCGCGGTACGGGCGGACTGGCCTCTGCCTACACCAAGCTCAAGGACATCGATGCCTTCATCACTCCCGATGGCACCAATGTCTTCGACACTTCCCAGAAGCTGACCATCTACGGTAACGGCAAGTCTGCCGATGTGTACCTGGAGGGCAATGACTCTCTCGCCCGTCTGGAAGAGAAGCTGATCAAGGCCATCACCAAGGATCTTGGCATCTCCATGGGCAACACCACCACTGACAACCGCGTGGTTGACTTTGTGGGCAAGGGTTCATCCGTTGAAAACAGTGACGCTGCCGTGGAAGGCACGCTGCTGATCCGCTCCCTCTTTAACGGTGCCCAGGGCGAGCTGGCCTTTGTTGGCGAGCAGAAGCTCATCGATGCCCTGAACCTCGATCAGGTACAGGCATCCGAGGAGAACACCTACAACGTGCGGGTCACCAATGCCCACACTGGCCGCCCCGTCGGCAGTGACACCGTTGGAGACGGCGTGATGAAGAACGTCATTCAGGGCGTGGATGTGGTGTTTAAAGGAAACATCGGCATTGAAGCAAGTTTCGATGCTACCAGAGCACGCTTTGAATTCACGGCGGAAACTGACCCCGCGACCATGAACCTGCACCTGGTGGATAACTCCATGAGCTTCCAGATTGGTGCCAACGCGGGTCAGACCATGCAGTCAAACATCGCCCAGATTGACACCAAGTCATTGGGAATTGACCGCGTCCTGGTGGTCAGCCAAAGTCTGGCTCAGGAGGCCATTACCGACATCGACAAAGCCATTGGTATGGTTTCCACCGAGCGGGCCAAGATGGGTGCGGTGTCCAACCGTCTGGATCACACCATCAACAGCCTCAGCGTCGCCTATGAAAACCTGCAGGCTGCAGAGTCCCGTATCCGCGACGTGAACGTGGCCAAGGAAATGTCCCAGTTCACCCTCAACCAGATGCTGACTCAGGCTGCCCAGAGCATGCTGGCCCAGGCCAACGCACTGCCCCAGGGCGTCATGCAGCTCCTGCGTTAATGAACTACCATTAGGAACAGCAATCCCGGAGGTACTCCCTCCGGGAGGCTTTCCGCAGGAGGTGCGCGATGCAGGTTGAAAGCTATCAGGCTGTGTCACCTTCCGCAGGAGATCGGGCAGACGTCCTGCAGCAGCGACGTAATGCTGCTGTGGATCGGTTGGCTGCTGGTACCACTTCAGAGGGTGCGGTGGCGCGGCCACAGAAAAACAGTGGCCGTCAGGAAGCTCCCAGTCAAGAAGAACTTCAGCGTGCTGTTGAAGAACTGAACCGCAACATGAGCTTCCTGAATGTCTCCCGCCATTTTGAAGTGGAGGAGTCTACCGACACTTTGGTGGTAAAACTGATGGATAAGCAGACGGGCGAAGTCATCCGTCAGATTCCTTCAGAAGAAGCCATAAAGCGAATGTCCCATATGCAGGATTTTCTGGGTATGCTCTACGACGGCAATGCGTGACACATGAATTGAATTTTGCTACAAAGGCACTGAAAGGCGACTTTCAGTGCCTTTGCCTTTCCGGAACTTCCCCATACTGGAGGACATATGGCTATTTTCAATAACCCCCGTGAACGTGAGGCGGCAGCAGGCAAACTTTTCATACAGGCTACCGAACTGCACAAGGCTGGCCAGTTTACCGAAGCTCAGAAAATCTACTTCCAGATTCTCAAGTTTCACCCCACCCACTATGGTGTCCTCCACTACCTGGGGGTGCTGGCCTATCAGCACCAGAACTACCCGGAAGCGGAAAAATACTTTCTGAAATCCCTGGCCCTGAACCGTGAATCCTCCGATGGTTTTTTCAGCCTTGGCAACACCCTGAAACTGCAGGGGAAGCTCATGGATGCAGCCACTGCTTTTCGCAAGTCCCTCGCCCTCAAAGAAGACGATCACGAGTGTCATTACTGCCTCGGCCAGACGCTTGAGGAAATGGGGAAATGTGAAGAGGCCAAGGAATCCTACGCGCGGGCAGTGATTCTGAAAGAGGACTATCAGGAAGCCATGGATGCGCTCAACGCCCTGGTACTGAAAACACAGAGCCAGGGCTGATATTTCCACACCACCCCTGTCTGCATATCAGTATCTTCCGTTCCCCTGACTCTTCTCTTTTCAGGCTGATGCCGAACACCACGTACTCTTGGCCAAAAAAATTCTGCAGGGCTGTTCACAACCCCGCAGACGAAGATCATGCGGATTCCAGCAGCCGTTGACCCCTTTCCTGGGGCAGCATATCACTGGTGTTGAAGACGCCGAGCCGATTCTGCACATCGCTGGCCAGATGGGCCAGATCCGTAGAGGCGTGACCGACTTCTTCGGAAGCCTGGGCCGACTCTTCTGCCGCTGCCGAAATGGTCTGGATATCCGCACTGATCTGGTCAGACGTGGTGGACATCTCTTCCATGGCTGCCACATTCTGCTCTATGAGCACCTGCAGCCCCTCTATGCCGGCCAGTATCTCTTCAAAGGCCAGATCAGTCTGACGGGCCAGCTGATTTCCACTCTGGGCTCTGCCGTTGACATTTGCCATGGCTTTGGTCACCTGTTCCACACCGCTTTGAATACTCTGGACAATATTGATGATCTCCTGGGTCGACTCGGTGCTTCTTTCGGCTAATTTACGCACTTCATCTGCCACCACGGCAAATCCACGTCCAGCTTCTCCGGCACGGGCCGCTTCGATAGCGGCGTTCAGGGCCAGCAGGTTGGTCTGATCGGCGATATCATTGATCACCTGTATGACTTCTTCCACTCGTGCAGCTTTCTCTTCCAGAGCGTGGGCAGCCTGTGTGGCCTGTTCGGCTTCACCGGCGATGGCTTCCATCTCACGGGTTGACTGCTGGACGATCTGCCCACCCTTACGCGCCTGGCCCAGAGCTTCGATGGAATTTTCCTGAATGGATGCGATATTGCGGGTGGTTTCATTGACGGTCTGGGACATCTGCAGGGTTGCCGAGGCTATCTGGGCAATGCTTTGGGCCTGACTGTTCATGCCTACGCTCATCTGTGAAGAGGAGCTGCTGAGCTGCTCACTGGCGGAGGCAACGCCCTGAGAGGACTCGCGTACCCCAATAACAATGTCATGGATGCGATCCAGGAATTGATTCACATACCCCGATGCTTCGGTAAGCTCATCTTTTCCCATCAGGGGAATACGCCGCGTCAGATCACCTTCACCGCTGGCAAGATCCCTGGCAACCCGGGCAATGGACGAAGAGGAGGTAATGATTGAGCGCATGATAAAGAACATGGGGATCATGAGTGCGATCACCAGCAGTACTATGGCTGTGGAGAGATTGCGCACCTGGGTCCAGAAGACTTTCTGGATATCATCTATATAGACCCCGGTTCCGATTATCCAACCCCAGGGCTCAAAACCCATGACATAGGAGGTTTTGGCTACAGGGTTGCTGAATCCAGGCTTCGGCCAACGGTAACTTACATGACCTTTCCCATCCTTGCGCACCATATCGACAAATTCCACAAAGAGGCGTACACCGTCGGGATCAGTCATACTGCTGAGGTCCTGTCCATCCAGGGCTGGGTTGGTGGGGTGCATGATCATGCGTGGCCGCATGTCGTTCACCCAGAAGTAGTCATCATCGCCATAACGTACCGACTTCAGGGATTCAAGCGCCGCCTGCTGCGCCGCCTGCTGCGTCATCCGACCTTCCTGCGCCAGCTTCCAGTAGTGCTCCACGACGGTATAATGTGATTCGGTGATATCCCGTACCGCGTCTTCCTTGGCCTGATAGAGGCTGCCATACAGGGCATTGAGTGAAAGGGTGATAAGCAACCCAAGACTTGCCACGGTGATAAGAATAAAGACAATCAATTTCCCCTTGATAGTGTAAAACGCCTGCATATGTAATCTCCTGAATGACGGTTATTGTGTAAAAACGTCTACGCCCCGAGGGCAGCTGGCTCATGGACTTCCAGACCGCTTTCAATACTGCCGATAATGGCCCGAAAATCGAGCATAAGGATTAACCGCCCATCCATGCGCACGACCGACTGCACACAGTCGCGCTCATTGTGTTGTTGGAAGTCGCGGCAGGACTCCATTTTTGTGTTTTCGATCTGATAGATCCGATTGACGGAATCCACCAGAAAGCCATGGAAGTGCTCGCCAAACTGGGTCACAATCACCCGCTTTTCGCTCAAAGGGGCATTGGTTTCGGCTCGGAGCCAGCTGGCAAGATCAACCAGGGGAATGATGTGCTCACGCAGATTGAAAATACCCAGCACACTGGGGTGAGAATTGGGATACTGGGTGGTTTCGGGCACTTTTATGATCTCCCGCACATGGCTGACATCTATGCCATAATGCACCGGATTGCGCCCCCCGCCACTGGTGCGGTGAAACAACTGAAATTCAATAATTTCCACGTCACTGCCTTTTACGGCCACGTGCTCCTGCTGACTCATATCAAAACTCCTTTCTCTTGCTGAATGCTTGCCTGGGGCTTATCCTGGGCACAGGGGTCGCCCTGAAACCCGATGGTCTGATGGATATTCCAGAAGGCTTCCTCAATATTCAGGAAAGCGCGTACTATAAAAGGATCAAAGTGTCCGCCCCCTTCACTGGCGATGATGTCACGGCAGACGCTGCGAGTGTAGGCGGGCTTGTAACATCGGGGGCTGCTGAGCGCGTCATAGACATCAGCCAACGCCACAATGCGGGCGCACACGGGGATATCCTCGCCGTTGAGAGCATAGGGGTAGCCCTTGCCATCGAAGCGTTCATGGTGGTAGACCACGATATTCCAGGCCGTCTGATAGGTGCAGACATCCATGTTCAGGCAGAGGTCGTCCAGAATATATCCACCAAACTCCGTATGCCTTCTGACGCGCTCCATCTGCTCATCTGTCAGAGGGCCAGCTCTATTCAGAATGGATTCGGGGATGCATACCTTGCCGATATCGTGAATATGGGAGAGTTCCACGGTGCGGCAGGCCTGCTCAGGAGTCAGCCCCTTCATTTCCATTCGCAACAGTTCGCTGGCCAGAATCTGGGTGAAGTAGCGCACACGCTTGATATGCCAGCTGGTTTCCGGGCAGTGGTGTCGTGTCACCTGGGCCAGCTGTCGGATAAATATTCGGCTGGATCGGATCGACCTCATCATGGGACACCTCTTTTCAGGCCGGATTCAACAGATGCGTGCTCACCTGATTTTCATGGATGGTAAAGCGGTCGGTCAGCAGCTGCAGTGATTCCGCCTGGGCCTGCAGATCATTGACTGTGCGGGCCACTTCCACAACGACCGATGAACTCTCCTCCACTCCGGAAGCAATCATCTGAACATTGGACGAAATATCCCGAATGGCCTGATACTGCTGCTCGACCGCAGAGGCTATGGCATCATTCGACTCCACAATCTCTTCCACTGAATTGACAATATGGTTAAAGGTTTCATTGGTGCGCTCCATGGCCACCGAACCTTCGCGTACTCGGTTCTCGGTGGCCCCCATTCCGTCGGAAATACTGCTGGCTTGACTTTTGACAGCGTTGATGATCTGCTCAATATCCAGAATGGACTCCTGGGTCTTTTCCGCCAGCTTGCGAACCTCATCGGCAACCACAGCAAATCCACGCCCAGCGTCTCCAGCTCGAGCTGCTTCGATAGCGGCGTTGAGGGCCAGCAGATTGGTCTGCTCCGAGATATCGTTGATCACGGCAAGCACCTGGGTAATTTCTGCCGTCAGGGAACCAAGGTTCTGCACATCCTCGGCAAGTGCGTCGCTCTGACGCTGGACAGCCTGAATAGCGCTGACGGCTTTGGCAACCATTTCACGGCCCTCGTTGGTCTTCTCCATGGCATTGCGGGACTTTTCCTGACTCAGCTCCACATTGTTTTTCACCTCCAGGGCTGTGGCATCCATCTCCTCAAGAGCACTGGCCACACTGGCAATCTGTGCCGACTGCTCGTTGAAGGTCGATGAGAGCTGCTCTGTAGTGGCCGAAAGCTCCGAATTGCCCGATGCCACACTGTAGGCACTGGATTTGACGTCAAAGACAATGTCGTGGATCTTGTCCACAAAAAGATTGAAATGCCCGGAAAGCAGACCCAGTTCATCGCGGCTTGTCACCTGTATACGCTGGGTCAGATCTCCATCGCCGCTGGCGATATCCTCCACCAGTCCGCACAGCACCTTTATCTTTCGTATAATCAAACGGTGAAGCAGAATACCCAGAGTCACCATAAAGAGAATCACCAGTGCCCCGGTAATTCCCTGGGAGACACGAACAATACCCCGCGACGCATCCACTGCCGCCATCACACTCTCTAGGGACTCACCAATAATGAACACACCCACCTGCTGAGCCTGGAAGTCCAGAACCGGCTGATGGGTGAAGAAAAACTGGCGTCCGCTCTGGTGGGAGTGGCCAAAGAGTGCAGATGATGAAATACGCTCAAAGTCCTGAAAGAATTGGTCATGTATCTGATTTTGAGCCAGCACCAGATTGCCACTGCGCCGGTTTCCGGCCATTTCTGTCGCAACGCTCAACTGATCGGCATTCATCATCAGAATAAGATGACGGTTCTTCTGCGCCATGGCCTGCACCACCGAGTTCATCCCCTGAATGACTTCCAGGGAACCAACATACGTCTGACCATCAAAGATGGGAACAATGGATCGGTGGGTCATGCCGGCGCGCCCCACCTCAAAGGCAACCAGAGCCTTACCGGTGCGCTTCACCTCATGGAGTGTCTGTCGAAAACCACTCAGATCATCACCATGGCTGGCAGGATTCCATGAACGCAGAAAGGAGCGCAGATCCGCCGTGTGAATATGCACACGCACATTCTGATAATTGGATTGATTGCGCAGTGATTCAGAAATGGCTGCGAGAGTGGAAATACTCAACTCACGATTACCACTGACCAGGGATTCAATAATCCGGTCATTACTGGCGATGGTCAAAGCTGTCGTCAACCCCACATCATTCTTGGTGACCAGCTGCTCATGGAGCATCTCGTGCAGAAAATCACCCCGCTCCGCCAGCACAGCGCGCTCCACGTCATTGCCAAGACGCTCCAGGTACCAGAAAGTACCTCCGAAAATAACTAAACCAATAATAAGAATGGAACCCAGAATTTTTTGTCCAAGAGACCAGGATATCATGATGCTCCTCCTCCACTTCCACTGTTTGCCGTGGAATACCGCAAGGAGCATGCCAGGATGATTGCCTTTATTTAAAAGAGGTTACAACTATCGTGACAGTCAAACATAATTGACCAGAGACACAAAAAAACACAGATATGACAGTAAAGAGAGGAGATAGCGAGAATATTGACACCTCTGGGCCGGTCAAGCATGCTTGACCGGCCGGCTGCTGGAATCAAACAGACTGCCCAAAACACCACTATTTTATGCAGGGTGGTGTTTCATAGTATGCTGCCAAAAAAGTTTTACGAACTCCTTCTTCAGATTCAGACGCTCGTTGCAATCGGTAGTGTTTGCGCGATAAGCAGCGCCCTTGCGACACAGCAGCAAAGCGTTGTCACCGGAAAATTCTAAGGTGTAGTTCCCTGCGTCACAATCAGGGAAGCAGAAGATACAGTTTCCAGAAGATCCTTTAATGCCTTTTAAAGGTTAGAATCCAGTGGCAGGAGATTGGTCAAAGAGTTGGTCAGGGGCTCGGATTACTGAGAAGCTGGTACCTGGCAGTAAATATGGCAGAGCCCAAGATGGAAAGGTACACAGAATCATCTGACAAAAGAGAAAAAATCATATCGGCAGCTGGGCTAGTGAGAAAATCCTCAAGGATCTCCAATGGAGGAGGTGGACAGCAGGGAAGATTACTCCCACTGTTTTTATCGACGATATGGCTCACCCACGGGATCTCCTCTGACAGAGGGGTGAGAGAAAATAAGAATGAATAATGAAACAAGAAGTTCGGCTTACGCACCGCGAAAACGGAAGAGGGGATAGCGCCAGGAAAGCTCAAGAAAATCATCGCACACGCGCCACGAAAACAGCACGTTCTTGGTGGCGTGCAGGTACTCCTGCCACAGGTTCAGTGTTCCGTTGTCTGAAAGGCGAGTCGCGTCCTTCTCACCACAAATCGGTGAAAGCCGCATTTCCAGCACCAGGTCACCTCCGTGCTGATACAGAGCTGTTCGCATGCAGGTATTCTTCTGTGGCGAAACCTGTTCCAGCAACTTCAGCAGAATACTTAAATGAATCATGAATACCTGCTGTCGCTGTTCAAAGACCAGCATCCCGTCAGGTGGACAATGCTCCCATCCCTGACCATGAGAAGAATGGTGACAATCAGCTTCTGCCAGGGGCTGACAGCTCCAGGAAAGCGATATCCTGCGGCTGCGCAGTTGATCAGCGGCAAGCTCAAAGACTTCGCGCATCAGCATGCGCATGTCAAACGCGGTCGCCACGTGTTGAAAATCCTGCAACTGTTCTGTCTGGGCGAGTATCTGCATGATTTCATTGACACTGACCTGGGCCTTTTCCTGCCAGCGCCGACCAGCCGGACTGACATCCTGCTCACTGTCTATACTCAGGAGTGCCAGTGCCAGCATATTCATGGGCTTGCGAATTCGGCTGGCAACCGTGCCCATGCCACTGGCCATGGTGCGGGTAGAGATGGGCAGCCCACGATAGAGACTTGAGCCGCAGGCAAACTCCACCGGCTCCAGGAACACAGTGTACCCTTGGTAGCCCTGAAATGTACCATCTTGTCGAAAGCATGGTTCACCTACGGTATGCACACGCCACCAGACGCGCTCCTGAGCATTCAGGTGATGGGTAGCCCTGAAGGGACGATGATGCGCAAATGCTTCCTGCCATTGGCGTTTCAGCTGCTCGTGATCATCGGGGTGGGAGTCTGTGAGCCAGTTCTGATGAAAAGATGCCGGAGAGATTATCCGGGGAAATACTCCGTCAACCGCATCACGGAAGGTTCCGTCAGCATCGCACTGCCACAGCGTCAAAGCGCAGTGGAAGCCTAAATTCTTCTGCCCATTCCCGCCCTCTCCATGGTTTTGCATGGTCACCTCCAGTTTCAACAGAAACCAGCAATATCCATGCCACAGCAAAACCAATGGTTCAAATGCTTTCGAGATCAGACAATCCCCCATCGCGTCAACCAGGATTGACATTCCGGAACGACTACCGAGAACTTACTTTTTATGAAGGCGTTAGTCGAGTTCCACCTGCTTGACCCGTCAAGCAGGGTTGACGGAAGAGATCCTGAAGCCACTGCAAGCTCTTCAGGATGTATCCCCTCAGGTTCTGCACCTTTGACATGAGCGTAAAACAGTAAATATTTTGCTTACGTCAAAATGACAATATCGTAAACGAAAAGAGGAGTACCAGATGAGTCAAGCGTGCAAAATCATTACTGTTCTCGCGCGGCAAACATCAGGACAATAATACCTTAAGCAAAGACGACAAGATGCGTAACTTCAGTTAAGTATTTTCTTTTTGAGTTTCTGATTAAGCGCCTGCTTCGAAATTCCCAACAGGGTTGCCGCCTTTGCCTGCACGCCACAGGTGATGTCCAGGGCATTGGAAACGGCAAATGCTTCCAGCTCTTTGAGTGTAGGAAAGTAGCCGAACAGATGTACCAGCGAGTTGCCTTCCCCGTTGGTCACCATGGGTGAAAAGCCATGGGTCTCATGCAAGCTGCTGTTTTCCCGCACCATTTCCATGAAATGGGTAACGCCCAGGGTGCCTTCATGGCAGCGAGCGACAGCATCAAACACCAAAGCCTCAAGTTCCCGCACATTTCCTGGAAATGGGCAGCTCTTCAGGAAGGCAACCACTTCCCCACTGATAGCCGGTGCCTCGCAGCCGTAACTGCGGGCGGTCTTTTCCACGAAGTGATGCAGCAGAAGGGGAATATCTTCACGACGCTCCCGCAGTGGAGGAATTCGCACCAAATGCGTGCGGATACGATAGAACAGATCCTTGCGAAAGCTTCCGTCGGCAACAGCACTGACCAGGTCACGGTTGGTGGCCAGCACCACTCTGGCGTTGGTAGTGCTGGGAGTATCCGAGCCCAGCGGGTAGTAAGTACCCTCCTGCAGCAGGCGCAGCAGTTTCACCTGACTCGCCTCACTGAGATCTCCAATTTCATCGAGAAAGATGGTGCCATTCTGCGCCCTGGCAAGCAGCCCTTCGCGCGTCTTCTCCGCACCAGTGAAGGCGCCTTTCGTATGCCCGAAGAGGGTATCGGAAAACATGGTGTCATCAAGGCCGGCAATATTTATGGGGACAAAAGCCCCCGGTCTTTGCGAAACCTTGTGAACAGCGCGCGCAAAGAGCTCCTTACCACTGCCGGTCTCCCCGTTGATCAGAACGGGTTGCATACTTTGGGCAACGGCACCAATGTACTTGAAAAGGGTTTTCATGCGCGGGCTCTGGGTTACGATTTCTTCGAAGGCAGCAGGGGTGCTGTCGAGGCTTTCCAGCAGGCTTTCACGCATGCGGGAAACCTGAGCGCGCAGTTGACTGACTTCTACCGCCTTCTGAACAGTTGCCATAAGTCTGCTTTTGTCAAAGGGTTTGACAATATAGTCAAAGGCACCGGATTTCATACATTCAATAGCTGTCTCCACGTCATTGACTGCCGTCATGACAATGGCGGTAAGCTCAGGAAACTCCATCATCAACTGCGCCAGCAGTTCCTGCCCTGACAGATGGGGCATCATGAGGTCAAGAATGACTACGGACGCCCCCTGCTGCCGCACGGCGTCCAGGCCCTGTCGGGGATCACAGAGTGTGGTTATGTTACGGTAACCGGCGGATCGCAGGGCTACTTTGGCAGAAAAGAGGCTGTCTTCCTCATCATCTATAATGACCAGTGGCAATTGAAAAAATGACATAAACCTCCCCTGATTGCTGATGTTTTTCTGATTTCATCAATACTGGGCCAGTATTCCGGCGATGACTGAGCGCAAATCACTGAAGTCGATGGGCTTTTGCAGTATGTGCGTGACTCCTGACCGGTGACAGCGCTCCAGTATCTTGCGGTCACTGGTTGCGCTGAGAATAACAGTCGGATGCGCAATATTCTGGGAACGGAGCTCTTCAAGCAGTGAAGCGCCATCAAGGACTGGCATGACCAGGTCGAGTATCAGAAGTGCAGGCGTCCGATCACTACCCATGAAATCCAGTGCCTTGCGTGAATCGCTGAAGGTGTGAATATCCTGAAAATAGAGCCGCAGTGGCAGCCTGATAGTATCGAGCATATCCTGTTCATCATCAACTACGATCACCCTCTTGAGTTCAGTGCTTCTCACTGCTCACCCCCTTTGCCTTGCGACTTACTGGCAGGCTCACCGTAAACGTGGTTCCGATTCCCGGTGAAGAATCTACACGTATGCTGCCCATATGCTCTTCAATAATCGACTGGCAGATGGCAAGACCAAGGCCGGTACCACCTGCTGCGTATTTTGTAGTAAAAAAAGGTTCAAAGAGGTGCTTCAGGGTATCCGGCTCTATACCGCACCCAGTATCGCTGACCGTCACTTCAACCATGCTGGTATCCGCGTTGAACCGGCTCGCCACAATCACTTCCTCCTGCATGCCATGGGTTGCCTCAAGGGCATTCATGACCAGATTGATGATCACCTGCTCAAGACGTGGTCCACGTCCGCGCAACAGGGGAAGTTGATCTGTCAGTTCCAGCCGGAACTGCTCCCCATGTTTCCTGATCTCATTGGCCATCATGGTCAGTCCATCGCGAATAACCTGATTGATCTCCACATCGTCCCGGAGAGTGGCTTTCTCCTGTGAAGAAAACTCCTTCAGGTGATCGACGATGACTTTGATGCGCTGTGACCCACGATGAATACGGGACAACATCTGTGGAATCTCGTCACGAAGTTCATCAAAGGTGAAACCGCCGGCATGCAAGGGCTGGTGAGCATGCATGCGTTCGAGGAGCATGGAGATATCGCCCCAGATATCCTGCAGAACAGAGGTGTTCAGCATAATAAAATTATTCGGGTTATTGATTTCATGGGCCACTCCGGCGCTGAGCTGACCCATGAGAGAAAGATGGGCCGCGCGCATGGCCTCCTGCTGCATATGGGTGCGTTCGGTGACATCACGTCCGACGATAATCACCGTATCGAAAGTGGAGTCGTGAAAATTGGCAGGAACCGCGTTGATTTCCCAGATACGATTTCCGGAGAGATATTTGGTCTGGCTGGCTGGTGTTGAGGTTTCAAAAACCTGGCGCACGGGACACTCCGAACACGGTTCGCTGGAATCGGCGATCAGGTGGTGGCAATGATTGCCGGTTATGACTTCGGGATCACGCCCATAGAGGAAACGGGCCGCGTCATTCACCCATCGAATGGTGTACTGACGGTCGATCTCCGCAATGGCGTCCGGTATTCCGTTCAGCACAGCCACAAAACGCTCGGAGAGATTGCGATGTTTCTCCTCACTGGCCGTGAGTTCCTGTTCCACCCGCTTCACCCTGGTAATATCGTGCACGGTGCCCGTCATCGTGACGGCGCGGCCATCACGGAAGATCACCTCTCCCTGCTCCCGGACGACACGCTCTTGGCCATCGGGCAGCAGAATCCGATGATCGATATCATAAGGGGAACCGTCGGCAACACTTGCGTTTACCGCGGCAACAACTCTCTGGCGGTCACAGGGGTGGACCCGCGCAAGAAAAGCATCATAGGTGGCTGTGAACTGCTGGGGCTTCAGGCCGAAAATCCGATAGATCTCATCGGACCAGTGCAGGGCGTTGTTTTCAATATTCCACTCCCAATTACCCACACTGGCAATGCGCTGAGCCTCGCGCAGGCGATATTCGCTTAACTGCAGCGCGCGGTTGAAACGTCGCTGATTGCGAACCAGCAGCAGCAGAAAGAGGACAAAGGCACCTGCCCCGATACCCCCAACGGCAAACCCAATGGTTTGCAGTGAATAGCCACCGTCATAGATTCGTCCATACCAGTGATGGTAAATCCGGTCATAGTCACCACTGGCCCGAACACGCCGCAATCCTTCATTGAGCAATTCAAGCAGCTCGCCATTGCCCTTTGCCACAACCATTGACCAGGTCAGAGTACGCAGGGGCGTTCCCACTTCCTTGACACTGTCCAGCACATTCAGGCGATGGGCATAGAAGAGGATAATCTGCCGGGGAAAGATAAAGGCGTCAACATCACCGGCAACCAGGTGGTAGATACCTTCTGCGGGAGTATCTGCCATGAAACAATCGATATAGGGAAATTGCTTAAGGTAAAGATGGGTTATATGCTGATCGATACAGGCAACTTTCTTGCCACTCAGGGATTCCAGGTCGACAATATCAAAACGTTCCGGTCGAACGAATATGACTTCGGGCATCTCCAGGATGGGGTCACTGAAATCCAGGAATTCGGCGCGCTGAGGGGTCCAGGCGGTATCGTGAATCAGGTCTATACGACCCTGTTCCAGCCACTGCAGCACTTCGGAATAACGGGATGAGTGCTGGTAGCGGGTACGCAATCCCATGGCATCGGCAACAGCCGAAGAGAGATCACGTCCAAAACCCTGCAGCCGACCCTGCTCATCCAGCATATTCACCGGAGGGAAGTTATTACTGCTCCCGATAGTCAGCGTATCAGCGGCAAAGGTATACAGGGGCACCGTACTCAGCAGCAGCACCACCAGCCCACGCGCACATCTGACAATGGAACGAAACAGAACCTGCATGACCCCCCCCCTCCAGGAACCCCTTCCTTTCGCGTGAAAAGCATCGCTATGGCAGCAATTTGAGCGAATGGCAACTATGTCATAACTATCTCAGCACTGTCAAGAAAAGCTCCTATTAGACCAACAGATAAATAATGTTACAATTCGCTACCATTTGATAACCGCTTAAATCCTCCGTAGGTTACTATTCTCCAGAGACATAGCGAAAAATCTTCCCCCAGGTTCTCCATAATCGCGATGAAGTACATTACACGGCCAACAAGATGAGATTCTCGCGATCGCTTGAACGGAAATAGTTTTTTTCAGAGTGGTTTCCTGAGTGATTGACAACGGGAAGAGCACTTCAGGGAGATACAGGGAGCACAATCGTGAAACAAGCGCCATTGTCGCGATTGGTTGCCATCAACTGCCCAGACATTTTCTCTCCTATGATGGTACGGGACAGGGAGAGGCCAATTCCAGTACCACCACGAGCTCCCTTTGTTGTCGTAAATGGTTCGAAAAGTTTGTGGGGAAGCAGCTCCTGAGCAATGCCGCCCGCATTATCACAGATACAGACTTCTGCTGCGTCACGGTGGGAGTGAAACGTGATCGTCAATATTTTCTCGTCACTCTGATGTTCATCGAAAGCATCAATTGCGTTATTCACGATGCAGAGGATTACCTGACGGTATTCACTGGTGTACCCTCTGACCATCAAAGTGACGGGCTCCTGCATTCGCAGTTTCACGTGACAGGCATCAAGGCGTGGTTTCAGGAGCATAAGCACGGCGTTGGTCTGCTGCCACAGGTCAAATGACTCAAGCTCGCTGGAAGCAGAATAGAACCGTCGGAAATCCGACACGGTCTCCGACATGTAGTCAACCTGGTCGAGGATCCGTGCAACATGGAAATCCATCTCCGCTGCGGTGAGTTCATTGTCACGGTAGATTTCCTGTAACTGCTGCGCAAGTATTGCGACATTATTGAGGGGCTGCTTCCACTGATGGGCAATGGTGTCGATCATCGACCCCATTTCGGCTTCTTTGGATTTCTGAATAAGAAGCGCCTCGTGCATGCGCTTTTCCTGCTGCAGCTGCCGTACCTCCGTGTTATCCCGCCACAACATCAAGAAGTGTTCAGAGTCCTTCTTTCCTATATCGGTAATGATCACTTCAATGTTCTTTGTCTGTCCGCCTGGAACCGTAATATTCCAGGCGAAGCGAGCCTTGCGCTGCTGCTTGAGCTGCATCAGCATTGACTGGGGAGCGACAGATTCCTCCTGAGCTCCCAGCAGCTGTGTGGTTTGAAACAGTTTCCACGGTCGCACACCGATAAGTTCGCGAATATCAACTCCCAGGATAGCGCCAGCTGCGGGATTCGCACTGATAACCTGTCCTTGCCCATTCAACAGCAGCACTCCATCAGGCGACTGTTCAACCAGCGTCTGATACCTGCGCTCCAGCTGCATTCGCTGGGAGAGTTCAGCTTCTATTTCCTTCACCATGCGGATGCTGAAGTCCTGCAACATGATTTCATGTTCTTTGTGCTCCGTAATATCATCGGCAACTCCAACCCAGCCAGTAAACTCACCTCGATCATCGTGAAGAGGAAAGGTGCGGGCATGGATCCAGCGAACCCGGCCATCAGCGCGAATAATGCGATACTCAAGGTCAAAACCCAGCCTCTGCTCACTCAGGGTGTATATGGTTTCCTGGGTCGCCGCTCGATCATCCGGATGAAGCGCATTCAGGAAAGAAGCAGGAGCATCATAGAGACTTTGACAACTGTAGCCCCAAACCTTTTCATAGGCGGGACTGATGTAGTTGACACAATCGGGGGAACTTACCCAGAAGACCGTATCCGTGTGCTCCGCGAATTGTTGAAGCCACAGCTGACTTTGATCCAGGTGGCGCTTCGCCTCGTGCAGTGCCGTAATATCAATGGCCGTCGTCACGACCATTGAGGGCTCAGGGATATCGTGAAAAAAGAGGGGCTCACTGTTGCACAGCAACCAGGTAACCTGTTGATTTTGACGTACAACACCCATAACCACATTGCGCTGGGGAAGGCCGGTGCGCAGGGCTTTCTGGGTCGGACGTTCCTCACTGGGAAAATCCGAACCGTCTGGATAGATAGCTGGGCGATTCAGTCGGGTCATGCTGCTTCCCAGCAACTGACCAGGCTCAAGACCCAGTATGCGTTCAATAGCAGGATTACAGGAAACAATGGTGCCATCAGCCTGCTGAATTGTCACCCCCTCGTTCATAACCCCGATAACGGCCCGATAGCGCTCTTCGCTCTCGCGCAGCGCGTCCTCGGATGCCTTGCGCCGGGTGATATCCTGGCACGTTGCCAGCACGGTCAATTTCCCGTTAATGGTGATGGTCTTCAGGGTCACCTCTTCCCAGAGGGGGAGACCGCTGACATGATGGCGTTTCCACTCCACACACAGGGAACCTTCTGCGACGGCTCTGCGCACCAGCTCTCTGGCGTCAGCCAAGGAATACGGTGACGCACTCCAAGAAGACTCTGCGTTGAGATCAGCAGTGGCAGCTACGCCAGAGGATTCCAGTGCCGCCGAATTGGCATCCAGGATTTCCGCTGTAACGGGATGGAAAATGAGCACCCTGGCGCTCAGACTGTCCAGCAGTTCACGATAGAGGCGCTTTTGGGAAGCCAGCCGCAGACTCAGCTGAATATGCAAAGCTCCAAGAACTGCCGCCAGCAGCAGCAGTACCGTAAGAGTCGGAAGCGCGAAGGGATGATACTGGCGCAGGTGTTCACAGGAAAAAACAGCCGGTGGTGGGGTGGCACTGGCAGCGGCAGGGAGAAAAACCCAAAGAAGAAATGCGGCGAAGGTGACTACGCATATACGACTCACGAAAAAACGAAGTACCATAACAACCCACTATTGAGAACTCTCGACAGTTTGTAACAGATTATGCCGCTCACCACAACTTCTAACAGATTGACGAAATACCTCACATCAGCAGGCAATCGAAAATACACCGCTGCCGGACGTGGACAAATCGCGGAAAGAGGTGGAGTCTCCTGCATAGCAGTGACGAGCAATGCCAGGCAACGCAGCTGATGGGTGCTTTACCGTTGCGGAACACTATGAACGCAGAGCTTGCCGCCACGGCAGAGGCAAATACAAACCAAAAGCCAGGAAGGGCGGGAGTCTGCGGACCCAAAGTCGTGGAAGCCACTCACGCGTACAGTGAGGACAAAGTCAAGGGACGGCATCTTTCATCCTGATTCGGTTGCGAAAGCTGCGCTGTGGTGTTCTCTCAGTGGTGGTGCAGGAGCTGGTGAGGTACCAGTGAGTGGGGCTTTTCCTGTCCATGGGCGCACATCAACCCTTCATCGGCCATAATCGCTCGGGGTTCGCCATCGGCCACGATAGCACCATCATCTATCAGGATCACCCTGGTACAGACCTCCAGAATCAGCTCCAGGTCGTGGGAAGCCAACAGCATGGCGTGGCGAGAGCGTTGCAGCAGACCGATAAGCTGGCGGCGAGAGCGTATATCGAGACTGGCACTGGGCTCATCATAGAGCACCAGACGGGGCTCCATGGCCAGAGCACCGGCGATGGCAACCATGCGCTTCTGGCCCACGGAAAGATGGTGCACCGCCTTCTGGGCAAACGCGGATGTTCCCGTCCGCTCCAGAGCGTCAGCTACCCGCTTTTCCACAGTGACATTATCCAGCCCCATGTTGCGAGGACCAAATGCCACATCTTCACGAACTGTCGGGCAGAAGAGCTGATCGTCGGACTGCTGAAAGACCAAAGCCATGTCAGGATGAAACTGCCCGATTCGCAATGGCTTTCCCATAAAGTCAATACAGCCCTGCTCTGCCGCGAGGATACCGCTGATCAGCAGAAACAACGTACTCTTCCCTGCTCCGTTGGGCCCGATCACACCGACTTTTTCTCCAGGCAGAACTTCCAGATTCAGAGCTCTGATGACATGGGGCGTATCGGGATAGGAGAAGCACAGCCCTTCAATACGCAGTACCGGAGTATGAGATTCAGCCATGGGAATATCCTGCCTGTAATTGAAGAAATATAATAAACGCGCAGACCACAAGCACCAGCCCCAGCAACACCAGGTGGCGCCAGGGAGGAAACGGGTGACCTGTCGGTCTGCCCAGGTGGTAGCCACGCAGGATCATCGCCTGGTAGACCCGCTGGGAACGCTCATGGCTGCGCAGAAACAGACTGCCCCACAGCCAGGCCATGGTGCGCAGTGACAGAAGTGACCATGGTTTTATCGAGTAACCGCGCAGGGTCATGGCGGTGGTCATGCGTCCATGGTCATCGGCAATGACATGGAAATACCTCAGCACAAGCCCGGCCATATCGGCCATCACCGGCGGCAGCCCCAGGGACTTCAAGGTATTTATTGTTACCTCCAGGGTCATGGTTCCTATCATCGCGAACACCACCATCATGATGGCATAAAAGCGGGCCGCAATCAAAAGAGCGGCGTGCGTCCCCTCACGGGAGACACTGACCATCCCGAGATCCAACAGCACCGTCTGGCCACCAGCAAAGGGGAGGAAAATCACCATGGCCACAATAATGAACGATGGCAGACGCAGACGGTTGAAGAGGGCCATTGGCCCAAGGCCCGCCAGCACTGAACACGCAAACCCAACCCCCAGAATCAGTGGCAGCAAATGCAGCGCTTTGACAAAGGAAAAGCTGAAGGCCAGCACCAGGGCAGCCAGCAAACGACAACGCGGATCCCAACGGTGGAGAAAACAAAAACACCCCATGGATCGTGCTATGCCTCCATGTTTTCGTCGAGCAGCGCAGGGCTGGTTCGCTGAAAATAGTGCACCAGCCAGGCACAGAAGGCACCCTCCAGGAGGACTAAAGGAATATGCACCAGCACCAGGACGAGCAGAGCCGCCCGTTCAGCGGCAGCGTCTATATGTACTGGCATCCACAGGAGTACGGTTGATGCAAAAATGATGACTGCCAGCACCGACCCCAGGGAGCCCACAAAAAAAGCCAGTCCGAGATACAGGAGGTTGCCGCCACGCATGGCCACAGGACGCATCATCCGATAAACCCCACTGGCCACCAGTGCAGGAATACCAATGATCAGGGAATTTATGCCTATGGTGGTCAGCCCGCCATGACCCAGCATGATTGCCTGCAGAAAAATGGCGATGACCACCGCTGGCAGCGCGTAATAGCCCAGCATAACACCCAGTATGCCACTGAGCATAAGGTGCGCGCTGGTGGGAGGGATGGGAATATGCACAGTGGAGAGGACGAAGAAAGCTGCCGTAAACAGTGCCGCGCGGGGAATCCCTTCCCGGGGGTCTGCCATGCGGTTGATTCTTGCTACTGCCACTGCCGTCAGGCCAATAGTGAGCGCAAAAGCTCCAACAGTTACCGGCAGTGGCAATATGCCGTCAGGAATATGCATGACTCTTCTTTCCTTTGCGGAAATAGAGCGCCGTTCCCACAGCACCCCAGACGACCAGGCCGAACATGAGAAGGGTGCGCAGTCTTCCTGTTTCTGTACGGGAAGTAATGGTAATATCCTCATCGCCCAGATCAACATGGATCATGGCCCCATGGCCCGCCTGTCGCAGCTGAATGCTCCAGGTACCTGAAATCTGCTGATCCGGGGTAACGCGCACATGCCCCTGCTCATCGGCCACAGTGGTCAGCCAGGGCGTGCGGGGATTCTGAGGCGAAAAGACCACCACCTGGGCGCCAGCCATGGGCGTGCCATCCTCATAGATAGCTTCCACGAAGATCACCCTCTGGATTTCCGTACGGGTAACCACACCATGCGCATGGGCAATACCCGAGCTCAACAGAAAAGCACAGAGAACCAGCAGGGCAAACCGCATTGACACGGTAGTGCCCGAAACGATTACCATCGGTGATATTCCGGAATATCTGGGGGAACAACAAGAGCTCGCACTGGACATAAAAAAGCCTCCTGGGATCTGCCCCGGATACGGAAGAACCCAGAAGGCGTCGTGGCTGTTAACCCCAACGTCTCTGCGCACCCGCCTTCCATACCCGGGAAGGGTCGTGTGTACTTTCCGGCAGGTCTCCTGGCTTGCGAATCATCCTCCAGATCGCCTTCCCGGCACGGGCCAGTGGCTTGTGATCCATCGTCATCGCTTACAGTGGCGGGTCCGCGGGGGATTTGCACCCCTCTTCCCTTTTCACCCGGATACGGGCACCGAAAATGAGAACTAAACGTGTTTACGGTACCTGTACCCATTTGTCAAGATACCTGCCATTGCACCTCTTCAGCAGTGACTCAGTGCCATTGGACACTGCAGTGTCCTTCGCCGGCATGACCCACATGCATACCCTGAAGCTTCAGTCTGTCAGCGCCAGCGGCGAAAACAGCAAAGCCGATACCTTCGAGATTCACATCATCGTCAGCATCCTTGTCGGCTCTGCCGAATATATGATCAAAGTGAAACGTCATTTCCAGATCACCGTCTTCGTCCTTACTGACAAATCCCTTGCGCTCATCACCCACAAATTCGCCACAGCGATAGGTGGCAACGTCATCGGAAGTTATCTGAAAGCTGACACTGCGACCATCCTTCCGGGCGGTGCCAATCAGCACCATAGACGCTCCCTTGAGCATGCCCGACTCCGCCTTGACAACCTGCCAGGAAAGGGCATTGTAGTGACCAGGCGTGACGTTCTCAACGACACCTACCAGCACTGGTGGCTCTTCCACGCTGCCGCGGGCCAGGTCAACCACATGAATCCCTTCCAGGGAAGCCTTGGCGCTGTAGGTGATGGCATCGGCCACCTCGGGGTCAAAGGGCGGGGTAGTCTGGTAGGCCGTGATATTCTGGAGCACCACAAAGGCGTGGTCAAAATTCAGCTGCCAGCCATCCTTGGTGAGTTTCGGACTCATAAACCCCTCGGCTATCAGTTCTTCGCCATTGGCAAAGAATTTCAGCGTTCCGGCAGAAGCCATGCTGAAGCATGACAGCAGCGCCAGGGTGCTGGCCAGGAAAAGCCCGGTAGATCGCATTGTTTTCTTCATGGAAAATCTCCCTGCAACGTGCATATACACGGTATTTCCTGCCACAACTACGCTTTATCGCTCGAAAAAGTCAAGAAAAATATTACGAAATTTATTTTCGTGTTACCAGATAAAGACGAATTTCCTTGTCAACAAGGGGAATTTTGATAATATTTGTGCGCTTTCAAGGATTTTTTTTTAACATTCATCGCACATGGCGTCTTGAGCGTCAGTGAAACTCTTCAAGGAGGGTTGCATGCGTATACTGCTCTTTCTGGCTACCAACCTGGCGGTCATTGTCGTCGCCAGCATTACCCTGAGCCTGCTGGGCGTTGGTTCCATCCTGGATGCTTCGGGCACCGGGCTCAACCTGACCAGCCTGCTCATTTTCTGTTTTGTCTTCGGCATGTCCGGTTCTTTTGTCTCCCTGCTGCTTTCGAAATGGATAGCAAAAAAAGGGACTGGCACCGTTATCATCGAGCGCCCGCGTAACGAGCGCGAGCAGTGGCTTGTGCAGACGGTGCGTGAGCTTTCCCAGAAAGCCGGCATCGGCATGCCTGAAGTGGGCGTTTTTCCGGCTCAGCAGTCTAACGCCTTTGCCACCGGCTGGAATCGCAACAACGCCCTGGTGGCGGTGAGCCAGGGGATGCTCCAGCGTTTCAGTGACGAGGAGATCCGCGCCGTGCTCGGACATGAAATCGGCCACGTGGCCAACGGCGATATGGTAACCCTGGCCCTGATCCAGGGTGTGGTGAATACCTTTGTCATGTTTTTCGCCCGCATCATCGGTTACACCGTGGATCGCGTGGTCTTCAAGACCGAGCGTGGCCTGGGCATCGGCTATTACATCGTAACTATTGTGGCGGAGATCGTTCTGGCCATCCTGGCTTCCATGATCGTTTTCTGGTTCTCCCGTCGCCGTGAATACCGTGCCGATGCGGCTGGTGCCTCTCTGGCGGGAGCGGGCCCCATGATTGCCGCCCTTGAGCGCCTGAAGCGCGAGCAGGGGCTGCCCGATGAGATGCCAGAATCCATGAGTGCTTTCGGCATCAACTCCGGCGTTCGCACCGGCATCAAGCAGCTCTTCATGACGCACCCGCCCCTGGACGATCGTATCGCTGCCCTGCGTAATCGCAGATAAGGATTCTTCCATTACCAAAGGCCTGGAGCATCGTCTCCAGGCCTTTTTCAGGACACTGCCATGGATATACTGGACAATCTCTATTTTATCGCGGGAATAGCTCTGGCGGGTGGATTCAGCCACTGTATCGGCATGTGCGGCGGCATCGTGGTTGCCTACACTACCGCCAAGGGGGAAGCACTCAGCCGCTGGCAGCGTCTGAGTGGACACCTGCTCTATAACCTGGGGCGCACCACAACCTACGTGGCCATGGGCGCCCTGCTGGCGCTGCTGGGTATCGCCTTTCGACTTGACCGCACCCTGCACGGTATCTTCTTTGTGGCGGTGGCGCTGCTCATGGTTGTGATCGGCCTGCAGTTTCTGGGAGTGGGCCGGATTCCCCTGCTGTGGGATCCGGCTTCCAGCGGCGTTTTCCAACAAACCTTCCGCCGCTTTACCCGGAGCCCTTCGCTGTGGAGCTATTTCGGCCTGGGACTTTTGAACGGTCTGCTGCCCTGCGGTTTTGTCTACTTCTTTGCCGCCATGGCGGCAGCCAGCGGCTCACCCCTGCAGGGCGCGCTGATCATGGGGGTATTCGGGCTGTGCACCATTCCCCCCATGTATCTGCTGGCCATCTCCATCGACTTCTTCAAACGCTACCAGGGGCTGCGCAGGCTGCTCAACACCCTTGCCGGACTGAGCATCCTCTTCTTCGCGGCGGTTTTTCTCTACAAGGCTGCCAGGCTGACAGGTTTTGTTCCGGTCACTTAAAGCTGGACGTTCGCTCCCCGAAACGACAGGTTGTCTGCGTGTTCCAGATGATATGCTGAAATGGCGGAATGGTTCCGCACAACTGCGTCGCTTGACATTGCCCTCGCCTTGTCTATGAGTTTCTTTGCCACTTTGGACCCGCCCAAAGTGGCGCAAAAGTGGCCCCCAGTGCTGTCCTTTTCAGCCGCCCGCTTGCCTGGAACTGGGGACCGCAAACAACCGCCCTCCGTGGCTTTTGGTTTGCGGTTGCCGCCCTCGTGGCGGCAACCCTGCGGGTCCATAGCGTTCCAGTCGGCGCGTCCTGGCTGGGCCAGCACACGGGGGAGAGACAGAAACAGGCCGTTCCCCCCTGAGTCCGTCCGGTGAGTGCGATGCCTGGCTGGCAAGACCCGAACGGGACACTCACAGGAAGTGAGTGGTCCGGCAGCACTGCAAGGATGCAGTGTCTGCCGGATCTCCAGGACAGGCGAGCAATGAGCCGGAAAAACGGGCGTTCGGGGGGCGCGTTTTTGCGTCCTTTTTGCGCGGTCAAAAAGGACAATATCCGCAAACATAAAGACGAATACGAGATGACAAGCATGCAAAATGAACGCTGTTTCTGCGCGGTAAGCATTGGTACAATATCACCTTAATTCGAGGCGATAAGATGCAATGCTTCAGCTCAAAGCCTGCTAGACAGCCTGCTCCATCTCGCACTGCTTCAGGTACTCTTTCAGTGTGGGGCACTGTTCCAGCTGATCATAGGAGAGGATGCTGGGCAGGCGCGTGAAAAAGAGGTGCATCTTCTCCAGGATCTCGCCGTGGAAGTCCATGGCGCGATCTTCGGCCTCCAGATAGGTTTCACCGGGCTGTTTTTCAAAGGGTGCGGTGGTCCTGATGTATTCGGAAAACTCCGGACAGAAGTCTTCAACATCCGGCAGGAATTTCTCGTACACCGCCCTGGCTTTGGCGTACTCTTTTTTGACCATGGTGTAGGTCTGTTCAAAACGATGGATGGTTTCCGCCACGGGCTCCGTTGATCGCATCTGATTGAGTATCTGGCGCATTTTTTCATCAGTGATGGGTTCCATACATCCTCCTGGAATATTGCTTTTGACATGGTGGCGTGTTACATATGCAAATCAATCACCAACTTACGCCACGCGTTCTTCAGTGGACGTGAGGCTTTTTTCTTTTAAGGAGATAGAACTATGTCCCTCGTCTTTGAAACACACCCCGACGCCCTGAGAGTCACCCTGCTGTCCCCGGCTCAACTGGAAGGAATTTCCCATGCCCAGGAGCTCAAGCGGTTGGGTTTTTTCGCAAAGCCCAAGGAATCTGTGATTTATAAAAATGGCAGCGACTATCTTCTCTATGTGGGCTGTGATGAAAAATCTTCAGACCGCTTCATGGTTGCTGGAGCAGTCGCCCTGAAAGTGGCTCGCAAAGCGCGCTTCTCCCATATGGCTTTCTCAGTGGATAGCGGCGAAGCTGCCCGCGATTGCGCCATGGGCGCGGTGCTGGCTTCCTACATCTACACCAGAACCAGAAGTGTTGACGAAAAAGACCCCCAGTGGCAGGTACAAGGGCTTTTTTGCACCAGTCATGAAACTGACTTCCAGGAAGGCATGGCCATCGCGGCTTCCATGAACTTCACCCGCGAGCTGGGCGATCTGCCGGGAAATATCGTCACTCCGGCCTCTCTGGCCCAAACCGCCACCCAGCTGGCGCAACAGTTTGGCTTTGAATGCACCGTCATTGACCAGGAAGAGGCCGCGAAGCTTGGCATGGGCGCTTTTTACAGTGTTGGCAAGGGCAGTGCTCAACCGGGAAAAATGATCATCCTGCGCAATACCTCACCAGAGAAGAAAGCTCCCCTGATGCTGGTGGGCAAGGGCCTCACCTTTGACACCGGCGGCATTTCCATCAAGCCATCGGCATCCATGGAAGAAATGAAGTACGATATGTGTGGCGGTGCGGCGGTTCTGGGTGCCTTTCACCTGATGGGTTCCCTGGGGATTCGCAAGGATGTGGTGGGCATAGTCCCGGCCGCTGAGAACATGCCCAGCGGCACCGCCAACAAGCCGGGCGATATCGTCACCGCCTGCAATGGCAAAACCATTGAAGTCATCAACACCGACGCTGAAGGCCGCCTGATTCTGTGCGATGCCCTGGCCCATGGCACAAAGACCTATCAACCCTCCGCCATTGTGGATATCGCGACTCTCACCGGCGCCTGCGTCGTGGCCCTGGGCTCCCATGCCATCGGCGTCATCTCCAATAATGACGAGTACGCCCGCGAAGTGACCGCGAAAGGAGCGACTCTTCACGAACGCCTGTGGCAACTGCCCGCCTACGCTGAGTACGACGAGCAGCTGAAGAGCGATTTCGCCGACATGCAGAATGTGGGCGGCAAGGAAGCGGGAACCATCACCGCCGGACTCTTCCTGCAGAAATTTGTCCCCGAAAACACCCCCTGGGTACACCTGGACGTGGCGGGTACCGCTTGGGATGGAAAGAAGGAGTACTTCCATAAAAAAGGTGCCACTGGCAGCGGCGTGCGCACCTTCTACGCTCTGATCAAGGATCTCTAAAGCATGTCCTTCGCGCAGCCGCCACTGATTTACAATCAGCACGGCAGCATCCGGCATGTTGGTGTGGAACTGGAGTATACACACGTTGAGCCATTAATGGTCGTGCGGGATATACAGAAACTGTGGGGTGGCCGGCACCATGAGGTGAATTCCCATGTCCACAAGATCAAGGATACTGAGCTGGGTGATTTCACCGTGGAGCTCGACTCCATTCTCCTGAGCTCTGGAAAGTATACCGAGTTCCTGCAGAAGATGGGTGTCGATGGTGACACCCTGATTCTGGGAGATGACCTGGAAGCCTTGTTGGCCAACGTGGCTTCTGTACTGGTTCCCTATGAGCTGGTAACGCCACCACTGCCCATGGATCAGCTCCACCATGCCGAGACCCTGCGGGAGTGCCTTCGGCAGCGCGGCGCCCTGGGTACCAGGTCAGCATGGCGATTTGCCTTCGGCCTGCACTTCAACCCGGAGGTGCCAAGCTTTGAGGTACCCTCAATCCTGGCTCACCTGCAGGCATTCTGTGTACTCTACCCCTGGATATTCCGCGAATCTGCCATCGACTACACCAGACGCATCAGCCCCTATATTGATGAATTTCCGGCAGAGTATCTGAAACTCATACTCCAGCCAGAGTACGCTCCAGATATGGGCCAGCTGATAGAGCACTACCTGGAGCACAATCCCACCCGCAACCGCCCCCTGGACATGCTGCCCCTGTTCAGCCACATAGCTCCTGATCTGGTAGACCGTTACCCCATCGAAAGTGAGCTCAATAAAAGCCGCCCGACCTTTCACTATCGCCTGCCCAACAGTCTGGTAGATGAAGAAGACTGGCGCATTGCCCATCCGTGGCGCTACTGGGTTGAGGTGGAAAAACTGGCTGCCAACAGCCATGTTCTTCACGCCATGTCCCAGGAGCTGCTTGAACTTCTGCACAGCCCCCTGAGCATTATCAGCTGGCAATGGCCCGGCAAGGTTGAGGGTTGGCTGCAGTGAACCCACGACCAATTATTGGCGTGACGGGTTCCCACACCGGCGGACTGGCAGCCTGGTGGTCGTGCCGGCTGGCAATAGGTTTTTGCGGCGGGCGCGCCCGTCGTATCACAGTATCTTCCCCCGCTGACATTCAGAGCATTGACGGACTGATCATCGGCGGAGGCGCTGACGTCAGTCCTTCGCTCTACACAGATGAACCCGATGAAAATGAAGCCGTCTGGCGCGAATTCCGCTGGAAAAACCTCGTCAGCGCCATCGTATTTGCTCCGTTCTTTCTGGTTCTGCGCCTGCTCCTGAGCACCAAAAATCCCAGAACCATTGACCAGATGAGAGATACGCTGGAAAAAGAGCTAATCCAGCAGGCACTTGCTCGGGACATACCTCTGCTCGGTATCTGCCGGGGCGCACAACTTCTTAACGTGGTCTGCGGAGGAACCCTCCTGCGCGATATCTCTTCAATGTACGAAGAGGTCCCACGACTGCGCACCATACTCCCTCGCAAACAGGTACAGTTGGCAGGTGGTTCAAAACTCGCCGCTTGCACCGGCACCAACGTACTCCTGGTCAATGCCCTGCACGATCAGGCAATTGATCACGCCGGTGAGGAAATTCTTGTCTGCGCCCGTGAGGAAAGTGGTATAGTGCAGGCCATCGAACACAGCAAAAAGACTTTTACGATCGGCGTGCAGTGGCATCCGGAGTACCTTGTTTACCGGCGTGACCAGAGAGCGCTCTTTTGCGCTCTCGTTGACGCGACCCGCAAAACCATAAAGGAAAAAACATGCAAGACTGGCTGAAAAAATCCCTGCAGGGCCTGGGTCTGGTTCTTCCCCTGGCACTGACGCTCTATATCCTGTACTGGCTCATCTCAACAGTGGAAAACCTGATCGGCTCCGGTTTGCGCTTCTTTCTGCCCGGCAGCATCTACTTCCCCGGCCTGGGAATTCTGGCCAGCATCGCGCTGTTGCTGCTGATCGGCTGGATGGTCAATCTCTACCTGTTCCGCCAGGTTATTGAAATAGGCGAAAGGCTCCTGCAGCGTATTCCCCTGGTGAAGACCGCACTGACCGGCCTGCAGGATCTCATGCTCTTTGTCACCAGGAGCAAAGAACAAAAGCAGTTCGGCTCCGTCGTCACCATTGAATATCAGGGAATGAAGCTGATCGGCTTTGTCACCGACCACCAGGGGGGACAGACCATCGGCTCCGACAATCCCGACGACGTGGCTGTCTATATTCCCCTGAGTTACCAGATCGGCGGATTTACGGTCTATGTGGATCGCGCACGCCTGACCTCCCTTGATCTCAGCGTAGAAGACGCCATGCGCATTGTCCTCACGGCCAATATGACCAAACGTAAAGAGAGATAACCAAACCATGTACACCCTCTACACCATCAGCCTGGGCTGCTCAAAAAACCTTGTGGATACGGAACGCATGCTGGCACGCCTGCTGCGCCGCCCCGTCGACCCGGTGGATGACCCCGCGGCTGCAGACATTATCTTCATCAACACCTGTGGCTTCATCCTGGACGCCAAGGATGAGTCCATCTCCACCATTGTCGAGCACTCCCAGTTTAAGCAGGACGGACGCTGCCAGGTGCTCATCGTGGCAGGCTGCCTGGTGACGCTCTATGAACAGCAACTGCGCCAGGAACTGCCAGAGGTGGACATCTTTATCGACACCAAGGAGTCCAGCATGGAGTCCATCGGGGATCAGCTGTCCCGCAGGCTGGTGAACTTCACCCCCCAGGATCACCTGGAAGCCCTTCCCGGCGAGCGACTCCTGACCACTCCATCCTATATGGCCTACTTGAAAATCGCTGAAGGCTGCAGCAACACCTGTACCTACTGCGTGATTCCACGCATACGCGGCCCCTACCAGTCCGTCCCGCAGGAAAAACTCGTGAGTGAGGCCCGGGAACTGGCCGCCAGTGGTGTGCGCGAGCTGGTGCTCATCAGTCAGGATTCCACCGAGTACGGCCTGGATCTCTACGGCAAACGCAGTCTGGCACCTCTGCTGGCAGAGCTGGCAAAGATTGAAAACCTCCACTGGATACGGGTTCTCTACACGTACCCCAACCACTTTGACGACGAACTCATCGAGACCATCGCCCGTGAACCGAAAATCTGCAAGTATGTGGATATTCCCTTTCAGCATATGAGCAATTCGGTGCTCAAACGCATGAACCGCCATATCCGTGTCGAACAGATGGAAAACCTGGTGCAGCGCCTTCGCCAACGCATCCCTGGCATTGCCATCCGCACTACCATGCTCACCGGATTTCCCGGCGAGACTGAAGCGGACTTTCAGGCATTGCTGGAAGGGGTGGAGCGCGTGCAGTTCGATCACCTGGGAGCCTTTGCCTACTCCGATGAGGAGCTGGCCGCTTCCCATAAGCTTCCGGGAAAAGTAAACCCCGACACGGCCAGGGAGCGGGCTGAAGCCCTGATGGAACTCCAGCACAGCATCTCCCTGCGCCGCAATGAACAGAGGGTCGGCCAGACCTTTGAAGTTCTGGTGGAGGGAATCAGCCAGGAGACGGAGCTGCTGCTGCAGGGTCGAGCCAGCTTCCAGGCTCCGGAAGTGGACGGACATATCCTCATCAATGATGGCACTGCTCATCCCGGTGACTTTGTGATGGTGCGTATTGAACAGGCGCTGCCCTATGATCTGGTAGGGGGAATGGTCGATTCATGATCCCGTCAACACCCGACGCTGATGCTGAACGCTTCATGGCAGTTGCGCTGGAGGAAGCGAGACAGGCCGCGCAGCGGGGCGAAGTTCCCGTAGGCGCAGTCATTGTGCGCCATGGCGAAATCATCGCCCGGGCCGGCAACCGCAAGGAAGAGCACCGTGACCCCACTGCCCACGCCGAAGTGCTCGCCATTCGCGAGGCGGCCGCAGCCTGCGCCAACTGGCGTCTGGAGGACGTGGAGCTTTACGTTACCCTGGAACCCTGCGTCATGTGCTGCGGTGCCATCATCGCGGCCCGCATTCCCCGCGTCTACTATGCCTGTTCCGATGAAAAATATGGTGGTATCAGCCTCTTCGCCATGACCGCCGACCAGCGGCTGAACCACCAGGTGGATGCGCGCAGGGGACTTCTGGAACAGCGCTGCCGGCAACTGCTGGAGGCCTTTTTCTCCACAAGGCGTGCAGAACATCATCCACTGCCATACATCCATACAGGCCCGTAAGCAATGCCTGAGAAGGTTCGTCCCATTCTGATACACAGCCACTTTCAACCGATCATCAGCCTTGCCCATCGCCGCGTTGTCGGCTATGAAGCCCTGCTGCGGGCACAAACCGGAACTGACACTTCCTGTTCGCCTGCCGACGCCTTTGCGCTGGCGGTACAGGAAAACCGTGTGCACCAGTTCGACCGGGAATGCATCGCTACCCATATCCGCAACTTCAGCCATTTGAACACCGAGGATCAGTGGCTCTTCCTCAACCTGCGCGCCGAAACCATCCAACCCGGCAACCAGCGCTCGGAACTGCTGGAGAAATTCCTGAAGCGCCAGAACCTCGCCAGTGAACGCATTGTCCTGGAGATCCTCGAAGATGCCGTCGCGGATCCCTTACGGCTCAAGGATTTTGTCCACTACTACCGGGAGGCGGGATTCTTCATCGCCATAGATGACTTTGGCACGGGCCAATCCAACTTTGACCGCATCTGGCAGATTGAGCCCCACATCGTCAAGCTTGACCGCTCCATGCTCGTCAACGCCCGCAACAATCCCCGGCGGCAGCGCTGGCTGGCGCGCTGTGTTGCCCTCCTGCGAGAAACCGGTGCCCTGGTCCTGCTGGAAGGGGTAGAAACCGAAGATGACGCCCTGCTGGCCTTGGACAGTGAATGCGAACTGGCCCAGGGATACTACTTTGCCCGCCCTTCCCCCACAGGCTCCTACCATGGAGAACAGCTTTCTGGCGCCATACAGAAACTGCACCAACAGACACTCCAGCAGCAGCTTAACCGCCAGCGCAACCAGGAACGCAAACAGGCCACTCTGAAGCGAAGACTCAAGGAGGCCGCCGTCAGCCTGGAGCACGGACTGGAATTCCATCAGGCAACTCAACCACTGCAGTCGCATCCGGCCATCGAACGCATCTACCTGCTGGATGCCGAGGGTATTCAGATCGTGGAAAACCTCTACCCCGGGGAGCGCACTGCCGCCGCCAAAGTCTATGCTCCGTTTCGGCGGACCACTGGCGCTCTCTGGGCCCGCAGAAGTTACTTTCGCAACGCCCTGGAACAGCCGGGCGCAGTTCAGGTGTCAGCACCCTATCTGGGGCTGCCCGACGCCACCCTGGATGTGACCCTCTCCATTGCTCTGCACAATGGAAAGAGCGGTCATTTTCACGTTCTCTGTGCCGATCTGCCTGCGGGCTGGCTGGAAGAGGAACCATTATAAACATGAACGTACATTTCGTTCCCCGAAACAACGAACTTCTCTTTCGCACTCCCGAAACGGCAGGTTGTCTGTACCAACCCTGATGCCATGCTGGAATGGCGGAAATGGTTCTGTACAGACTGCGTCTCTTGATATTCCGGTTCCATTACTCAGGAGTTTTCCTTGCCACTTTTGACTCGCCAAAAGTGGCGCAAAAGCGACCCCCAGTGCTGTCCTTTTCAGCCATCCGCATGCCTGGAACTGGGGACCGCAAACAACCGCCCTCCATGGCTTTTGGTTTGCGGTTGCCGCCCTCGTGGCGGCAACCCTGCGGTTCCATAGCGTTCCAGTCAGCGCGTCCTGGCTGGGCCAGCACACGGGGGAGATGCAGAAGCAGGCCGTTCCTCCCTGAGCCCGTCCGGTGAGTGCGACGCCTGGCTGGTAAGACCCGAACGGGACACTCACAGGAAGTGAGTGGTCCGGCAGCACTGCAGGGAGGCAGTGTCTGCCGGATCTCCAGAACAGGCGAGCAATGAGCCGGAAGTACGGGCGTTCGGGGGGCGCGTTTTTGTGTCCTTTTTGCGCGGTCAAAAAGGACAATATCCAGAAAGAAAAGAGGAATATCAGATGAATCAAGCATTCAAAATCAATACAGCTTTCGCGCGATAAATGTCAGGATAATAACACCTTACCCAAGACAGCAAGATGCGAAAGTAAAGCATGAAGTAACTTTCGCACCTCACTTCGCTCAGAAACGCTGCTGCCACCCCACGCCCATAACGGGCCTGCGCTGCTCATAGTAGTCGCGGACGGCGTCGTCAACGGCCTGCTGGTTATGAAGACGAGCGCTGTTGATCGCATTGAAGATATTTCCCCCGTACCAGCCAATCCCGAAAACCCCCACCCCGGCGGCCAGTAGTGTATGCCCGGCGTCCACTGCGGAAACTGTGGCGCCAAGAAAGATCAGATTGACCGTAAAGGCCACTGCCGCGTCCACAGGTCGTCCAGCGTACAGCTGGCCGGCTCCGGGCAGCACGGCCGAGAGTGAACCGGCGAGAGGCAGGCTTTTGCGCGATATGGAAATATCCTCAATGGACGCGTTCAACCGGGGATCAAGCTCCAGCGCCAGCTGCCTCTGATCCAGGGCCAGATAGACCGCACTGAGGCGGGCGGTGACCTCCCCCAGCTGCGCCTCACTGGGCCACGTGCCATAATAAAACTCAAGGTAGGCGCGGGCTTCCCCATAGCGTCCCGCGTCGAAAAGCAGGCGACCGGCTTCCGCCACGGCCGGAGCCGCCGCAGCATGTCTTTCAAGCATCATGTCCTCAAGGGAATGCAGCCCCTGATCCAGCTGCCCCCCCGCGAAGTACGCCAACACCATTTCCACTCGTACATGCGGACGCTGCTCATCTTCCGGGGCCAGGCTGTAGAGGTAGCGCTTATATTCTGTTATGGCCCGGTAGTACTCACCGGAAGCCACCAGGTGACGGGCAAATCCCAGCACATCCTGCTGGGCGGCGGTCAGGCCAGCGGGGAGGCTCATCAACAGCAAGAGGGTACAGAGCAGACGCATGGTACTCCTTTCCTTTACGGGTGCAATATCCAGTAAAAGTAGCAGGGATCCTTTTGCAACGCCATTGCGAATTGCTGGTATTTGTGCGATACCCTGAGTACCCGCAGTGGCAACAGGCAGGCAGGAGGCAATCATGGGACAGGGCAGCGAAAATCTGGCGCATATCTTCCATAAAGTTGAAACTCAACAGTGTCTTGCCAAGGACGAATACAAGGCCAGCATCAAGGAGCTACGCCTGAACCTCCTGCAGCTCCAGGCACAGGCCCGTGAGCTTTCCATTCCGGTGGTAATTCTGATTGTCGGCCTTGATGGTTCCGGCCGTGGTGACGCCCTCAACCTGATGGCGGAATTCCTTGACCCTCGCCATATCAATACCCATAACCTCTGGTCGCCCACCGATGAAGAGCTGCAACGTCCGCTTTTCTGGCGCTACTGGCGCGCCATGCCCGCCACCGGGGAAATCGGTGTCTTCTTCAACGGCTGGTATCGTGATCCTTTCTACGAAAATGCTCTCGGCTCCATGGGCGACGAGGATTTTGAGCGCAAGATGCGCTCTATTTCCCGCTTTGAAAAGATGCTGGTGGATGACGGGGCTCTGGTGCTGAAATTCTGGTTTCACCTGACCGCCAAAGCGCAGCGTGAACGTATCCGCACCTATCGCAAAAATCCCGGCTCCGGCTTTATCGTCACCCGTGAGGAGATCGAGCGGGTGGAGCACTACAGCCAGCTGGTGCTCACCGCCGCCCGTGGCATCACGGTCACCAATACCACCGAGGCCCCCTGGTTCCTCATAGACTCTTATGACAGGCGCTTTCGCGATGTGCAGTTTCTGCAGAACCTTGCAGAAGGCTTTCGGCAGGCCATTGAAAAGAAACAGAACGCCCCGGTTCACACCACCTCGACGGCACCACTTTCCCACTGGGAAAACACCGCGTCGATTCTGGATGCCGTGGATCTGGAGCGCTCTGTGGAGGGCAACGGCTACGCCAAACAGCTCAAAGCCCAGCAGAAACGGCTGGGAACCGCTGCATGGAAAGCACTGGAGCAGGGCATATCCAGCATCATTATCTTTGAAGGCTGGGACGCAGCGGGCAAGGGCGGCACCATCAGACGTATGGTACAAGCCATGGATGCCCGTCTCTACAAGGTTATTTCCGTCGCGGCTCCCACCGACGAGGAAAAAAAGCACCACTACCTGTGGCGCTTCTGGCGTCATGTGCCCCGCGCTGGTTTTGTGACTATATATGACCGTTCATGGTATGGCCGCGTGCTGGTGGAGCGCGTTGAAGAGCTGGCGCAGTTCCATGAGTGGAACCGCGCTTACCAGGAAATCAACGATTTTGAGTACCAGCTGGTGCGCCACGGTATTGTGGTGGTGAAGTTCTGGCTGCATATCAGCCATGAAGAGCAGCTGCAGCGCTTTCGACACCGTCAGGAAACGCCCTGGAAGCAGCACAAGATCACCGAAGAGGATTGGCGTAACCGCGACAAGTGGGATCAGTACAAGCGTGCTGTCGATGATATGGTGGCCAAGACCAGCACGACCCTTGCCCCTTGGCATATTATTCCCGCCAATTCCAAAAGGAGCGCGCGGGTGGAAGTGATCCGCACAGTCAGCGACGCGCTGGAAGTCGCGATCAGAAAATAAGGAGGACTCCACCTGGAGTGTGGAGCAGCTATGATCCGCATACCCCTCTCCCGCTATCCCCATCTCCCCATCTATAAGTGGAGCGCCTACACGTTGCTGGTGCTCGTCTTCATGATCGGTGTCTACCATCGCTTCGCACCAGCCACCCTGGGAAGCCCCATCAGCCGCGATCTGGCGCTGAGTACTGGCATGCTGGGCGCGTTGGCGTCCATGCACTTCTGGGCCTACACCATCGCCCAGGTTCCCGCCGGCCACCTGGTGGATCGCCATGGCCTGCGCGCATCAGCTATCGCGGGTTGTGTACTCATGGCAACTGGTGGTCTGATGCTGGCCACCGCAACGCAACCCTGGCAGGCATTCTGCGGCCCGGTCCTGGTGGCTCTGGGCATGTCCCTGATCTTTGTGAGCCTGATGAAATACAACCTGGCGTGGTTTCCACCGCGCCACTTCAGCCTGGTCACCGGAATCACCATCCTGCTGGCCTCCCTGGGCAGTGTGCTGGCCGAGAGCCCTACGGCTTACGCGCTGCGCTTTCTGGACTGGCGTCAGATTCTCGGCGGCCTGAGCGCCTTCTGCCTGCTGACGGCCCTGGCGCTCCTGCTGATCTGCCACGAGTCACCCCGGGCACTGCGCCGGGCTGGTGCGAACCTCCACACCGTCACCTCGCCCAGGTCCGGTGTGCGCTGGAGTGACTTCTCCCATATTCTGCGCAATCGTCGTGTGTTGACACTGTTTCTGGTCATCAGTGCCACCAGTGGTCCCCTCTACGCCTTTCTCGGACTGTGGGCCATTCCCCTGTTCACCGACAGCTTTGGACTTTCGGTTCTCGAAGCCAGCCACTACGCCACCGTGGCTCTGCTGGTCTACTCTCTGGGAGCACCTTTCCTGGGCCTGCTCTCCGATCGTTCCGGGGTCAGGCGGCCATTTATTATCGTCAGTGCCCTCTGTGGAACCCTGGGTTGGGCCGGACTCACCCTGGCACCCTGGACTCCTGGATGGTGGCCAATGCTGATGTTCCTGCTGCTGGCTCTCTCCGGTGCTTCACTGGCGGTCATCTTCACCGCCACCCGCGAGTCAGTCAGTCGATCACGCATGGGCACCGCCACTGCTTTTGTCAATGCCGGAGCCTTTCTCTTCACGGCAATCCTGCAGTACCTGATGGGGGTGACCCTTGGGTTCTTCCACAATGACACATCCACTCCAGGGCTGCAGGAATACCAGCTGGTTCTCATGCTGCCCATGGTGTGCAGTGCCATTGGCCTGGCAGCAGCCTGGAGTTTTCCGAAGTCACATGATGAGGAAATACGGGACAGCGCACGAGGGTGAGGAAAGCAGCAGTCGGCTCCCTTATCAGGCGAGCAGCGGCTGACAGAGCGGGCAGAAATGGGTCGAGCGCTGGATCAGGATGATGCGCTCAATGGTGGTTCCACAGGCGCAACAGGGCGTGCCCGTGCGCCGAAAGACCTTCAGTTCGTCTTCATTACGGCCTGGGCGGCCAGCCACGGAATAGAAGTTGCCCTTGCTGGTACCCAGGGAAGTCCCCATATTCCGCAGGCCCCGCTGAAGCACCATGATGATGGCGCCATGGAGGGAAGCCACCTGCTCCGCGGCCACCAGGCGACAGGGGTTTGCCGGGTGTAGGCGGGCTTCAAACAGCGCTTCATCGGCGTAGATATTGCCAATGCCTGCGACCTTGGTCTGATCCAGCAGAAAGCTCTTCAGCATGGTGTTTCGCCCTGCCAGCAGTCTGCCCAGCACTTCGGGAGTAAATTCCGGTGACAGCGGCTCCACACCGAGGTGGGACAGTGCCCCCACGGTGTCGGGCACCAGTGAAAATCGTCCGAATTTGCGCGTATCGTGAAAACGCAGTTCCTGACCGCTCCCAAGGCAAAGAATGACGTGTTCATGTATATCGCGGGGTTTCACGGGATCACACAGGTCAAACTTGCCCGTCATGCGCAGATGCACCAGCAGACCCCAGCCACTGCTCAGTTCCATGACAAGGTACTTGGCTCGCCGTCGTATAGCAGTAAGGGTCTGCCCGGTAAGCTGATGCCTGAAATCGGCGGGAGTGTGGCTGGCAATGGAGCGGGGCCAGGTAACCTGGACATCGGAGATGGTCTGTCCCACAAGGGCACGATGGCACAGGTCATCCACCAGGGTCTGTACCTCAGGAAGTTCCGGCATGGTTTCCCCTGGTGCTGGCAATATGGTTTTTCAGTGCTTCAATACTCTCAAACTCCTTGATGGCACTCACGGCTTCCTGGAAAAACAAGTGTGGCGGCTGATCCGCGGCAAAGAGTCGGAAGAAATCCGGTAGCTCTTCACGGCTCCAGCGGGCTACCACAGACGCTGCCACCAGTCCATAAAACTTCAGCTGCTGGATCTGCAGCCCCGTCTGCACGACCTCGATACTCAGTTTTTCTTTTGAGGCAAGTTGCACGACCGCTTCGCGGCCATCCTGATACTTCAGTATGGTACCCATATGATTTCCTGACATTGAGAGTTTTTCCCCGATCATAACTCTGTTATAGTATGGGAAAAAGTTTGGAAAATCCAGCTGGGAAACACCACCAAAAGACCACAGGAGATACTGCCATGGGACATATACTGTTGCCAGTGAAAGAATCAGAACAGCGCATCACAGCATTTCAGAACGCTCTGCAGCAGCACCACCTGGATGGAGCCATCGTGGTGGGAACCACCAATATGTACTACCTGAGCGGCACCATGCAGTCCGGCGCGCTCTATGTTCCAGCCGCTGGGCCAGCCATTCTCATGGTTCGCCGCTCCCTGGAACGAGCACAGATCGAGTCTCCCATGCAAAACATCGTCCCCTTCTCCTCCTACCGCGCCTTCCATGACATTCTGCAGCAGTTTGGCCTGCCGACCCCTGCGACCATCGGGGTTGAGTACTCCATGCCCATGGACGCCTTTGGCCGCATGGAAAAATACGTCAAGGGCACCTTCAAGGACATACAGGGACTGCTGGCCAAATGCCGCTCGCGCAAAACCGCCTATGAAATTGATCTGCTCTTTGAAGCAGGGCGGCGCCATGTGGAAAACTTCTCCCGCATCCCTTCGCTCTTTCGCGGCAATATGACCGAGCTCGAGCTGGGAGCTGCCATTGAGTACCAGATGCTCCTGCTGGGCCACCACGGCATGTCCAATATTCAGACCTGGGGCAACCGCCTGCATATCGGTTATGTGAGCGCTGGCGACAGCGGGTACTATCCCCACATGTTTGACGGGCCAGGCGGCTGTAAAGGCATCTGTCCCGCTGTACCGGAGCTTGGCAGCCAGCGTCCCATCAACAAGGATGAGCCCGTGCTCATCGACCTGGCATTCGGCTACCAGGGATATCATGTGGACATGACCCGCATCTTCTGTAGAGGGAAGTTACCTCAGGAGGCCCTGGACGCGCAGAAACGCTGTATTGAAGTTCAGCAGTGGGTGGCTGAAAAGCTCAAGCCCGGCAATGTGCCAAGCCAGATCTATCAGGACATCATGGAACGCTTGAAGGCGCTGAACTGGGATGAGCATTTCATGGGATATGGCGACCGTGCCGTGAAGTTTCTGGGCCACGGAGTCGGCCTGGCCGTGGACGAATATCCTGCCATTGCCAAAGGGTTCGATGAGCCACTGGAAGCTGGCATGACCCTGGCCGTTGAGCCCAAGAAAGTCATCCCCGGACTTGGCGTCGTTGGTATTGAAAACACCTGGCTGATCATGGAAAATGGAGACGCGCGCAAGATGACCGAGATGGACGACGAAATCCAGGTACTGCCCACCTGAACAGGCAGTACTTATGAAACCCAAGGAATAACCATGGAATGCAAAGCAGAAAGTATTGACTTTATCTTCCCCGAAGATCTCAACCATCACGGTACGCTCTTTGGCGGAAAAATCACGAAACAGATGGCCAAGACCGCCGCCATAGTGGCAACCCGTTACGCCCACAGCAAAATACTGCTCGTTTCCATTAACAATTTCACCTTCCTGGCCCCTGTCAATCTGGGCGACACCTTCCGTATTGAAGCGCGGGTCATCGGCACCGGACGCACCAGCATCGAGATCCGTGCCGAAGGATTTACCCAGAACCCCCTGGAAGGCGAAGAGAGCCGCGCCTGCTTCGCCTATTTCACCTTTGTGAAACTGGCCGAAGACAACACTCCTCTGCCGGTGGACCCCTTCAGAAGTGAAAACGACTATACCCGCGAGATGGAGATGGTCAGAACCATCAAGGAAATGAGTCGGAACCTGCGTGATATTGTGCAGTAGCATGGAGTGCGGGTACAGTTTCGCAATCCTTCAGCATCCTTGACCTGGACATGAAGCGTTGAACAATTGTCGTTTGCCTCGAGTAAATGACTTCAATTTGCCATGCTTGACTCATTCAGCATTCAGACTATGCATACATTGTCCTTTTGTAACCATTCACGGTCACCCAGCGCTTTTTCAGCAGGAGCGCCAGTGTTCCGAGAGCGAGCCCGGATGGCGAGCGGCAGAGACTCGAACCACGGACGAAAAGGAGCTTCTCTGGGAGGAATGCTGGCGCGAGTGCCATTACACCGTGAAGAGTTACGTGAAGTCTGCTCTCCGCAAGGCGTCCGTCTCAGCGGGAAGCGCGGCGCAGCACATCCTCTATCACAGCCTGGGTATACGCCTTCAGCCCCCATTTCTGGGCTAGCATCACGGCGTTTTCGGCGATGGCGGGTATTTCGTCAATGGGTATACCGCCTTCGTGCAGGCTGGCGGGGATATCCATGGAGCGCAGCCAGCGTTCAAGTTCAGCGATGGCAGCCTGGGCGCCCTGCCGGTCGTCCTGGTGGTCAAGCTCGAAAATGCGCCGACCAAACTGATTTACCTTCCTGGGGGAGCTGTCGCTGTGGTATTTGAGCCAACCGGGCAGGATCATGGCCAGTCCGGCACCATGGGAAACATCATACAGGGCACTGAGTGAGTGCTCGATCATGTGCATGGGGAATCCGGCAGGCCCGATGCCACAGGGAGCCAGTCCGTTGAAGGCAAGGGTCGCCCCCCACATGATGTTGGCGCGGGCATCATAGTGATCGGGCTGCTCACGTATAATGGCGGCGCATTCCATGAGGGTTCTGATGATTCCTTCGGCGTAACGGTCCTGCAGGGGCGTCCAGGGATCGCTGCCGTTGAAGTAGCCTTCCAGCAGGTGCACCATGGCATCCACGACACCGTAGAGGGAGTGGTTGACCGGCGCGCTGAAGCTGTTGACGGGGTCCAGAATGGACACCTTGGGAGAGAGGGGTTCGCCACCCAGGTTGAACTTCTGTCTGGTCTGTTCGTTGGTGATGACGCCCCCGCTGTTCATCTCCGACGCTGCGGCGGGCAAGGTCAGGACAACGGTAATGGGCGCGGCGTCAAGCACATTGGCCTTGCCGGTGAAAAAGTCCCAGACGTCACCTTCGTAACGGACTCCCGCCGCCACGGCCTTGGCGGTGTCGATAACGCTGCCACCGCCTACGGCGACGATGGCGTCGAGATTTTCACGCCGGAAGGTGTCAATGGCCTGGCGCACAAAACCCAGGACGGGATTGGGCTGCACGCCGGAACACTCCACCCAGGATATTCCCGCTGTGCTCAGGCTGCTGGTGACCTTTGCCAGGATGCCATGCTTCACGACACTTCCCTGACCGGTGAGCAGCAGCACCCGCCTGCCGTAGGGCAGCGTCGCCTTGCCGATGGACGCGGTCTTGTCACGACCAAATACGATGCGGGTGGGGTTATGGAAGACAAAGTTCTGCACAAGTTTCTCCTTTCGTATTCATTCAGGATTTTCGAATGCAAGAAAGGCTCTTTCCTCTCGCCAAGCCGCAGAGAACGCAGAGAAGACTGGTGGTCAAATTAATTTCCTTGTATTTCCTTGGCGTGCTCCGCGTCTTGAGTGAGCGCAGCGAACGGGCGAGAGATATCGCCTTTTCTTTTGCCTGCCTTTCCCTAAAGGCTTTGCGTGTGACGTTCTATAACGTTTTCTTGCCGTATACCGTGAAGAGTTATCACCTTTCTACTCGCCGCTCAGGAGTGCCTGGTAACGTTCTTCTATTTCCGCTACGCTGGTGTGCTCCTCTCCGTAGAGGCGCAGCATTTCGTGGGAGAAGATCACGGCGTCACGGACCGCTTCCAGCATGTCGCCATGGCTCCCTTTACGGTGTGCTTCCACGATGCTCATGCCATCGAGGAAATCCAGGGGACCTTGGGGGAAGTCGTCGAGAAAGCCGGCAGGAGCGCTGACGATGTGTTCGGCGTCGAGAAAACGCAGGTCTTCCTCGTCGTCAAACTCGCGGTCACCGTCAAACTCGATATGGTCGTTCAAAGCCTCTTCTATCATGTCCATGGCTTCTTCCAGGTCGTTCCCCTCGACGCACTCCACAATAAGCTGCCGCTCCTGTTCGTCAACACCAAGTATGGCAAACCCTTCCAGGCCGTCATAGCTGATGGGAAGGTAGAACGCGTGGGGCGAAGTGGCTTCGAGGGTTGCCAGATAGCGGCGTACTTCATCCAGGTTGTTAATGAGGTAGTCGGCGGCAAAATAGGTTTCCGGCGTGCCTTCTTTCTGGCCGACTTCTTCCATGAGGTCGAGAATCGCGCCTTCGTTACGACTGAGGAAGTCGGAAAGGGGCTGTGGGGTCATGATGCCCTCTTCGCGACAGATTTTCAGCTCCTCCTCATAGCTGGCCAGCAGACCCGAACGCAGCGAAGGCATGTGCAGGGGAGAGACCGGCTGAGAAAGAGAGAGGGGAACCAGCCTGCCGTCCACTTCCATGAAGCGGGCCATGAATATGGCTTTCAGGGGATACCGGTCCAGGTGCGAGGCCTCAATGGTTCGCTCTTCATCCAGGAAGATGTCGTGGATATGCGCCACGCTCTGCTCTCTTTGCCGCAGCTGATAGACTGACGGGTAACTTTTCAGTGCCTGCTCGACATAGGCGCGCTTGAGGGGATGAATGCGCTTGTTTGAACGCAGAAAGCTTTCGGCGATGGTTTCATCCTGGGCTGTCGGTAGAAAATCAAAGAAGAGATGGCACATAAAGGCATCGGTCATGAGTTCCTGAAACATCTCTTCGCCCAGGATATTGGCCAGTTCGTCTTCATCCACATCATCGCGATCGATGCTGTAGTAGTCGTAAATGGCTTCAACCATGGTCAACGCATGCTTGCCAGCGGTATAACGCGCCAGCTCCTCCAGCAGCTGACCGGCCCAGAAGAGAGGATCATGTCCGTTGCCAAAATCTTCAATTGTGGAGGATGAGGTAAAATCCGGTTTAATAATCTTTTTGTTTTTTTTCTTGTCCATGGAAATGCCTTTCTTTCGTGCAAAACGGTTTATAATCATAAAAGGTGTGACAAAGGCACATGAGCGCTGCTCTGTGGAAGCTGACACTCTTCAGAAAACCAGGCTCAGCATCCCCAGCCCCATCATCAGACCAAAACCCACAAAGACATACCCACTGAGACGATACAGGTGGAAGATATTCACCGTCACCATGTCTTTAAAGGTTACCACCACATACGTGGAGAGGATGGCAGCAAAGGCAAAACCCATGATAAGTGGCACCGGAGTACTGTAGTGGAGCGCCAGTCCGGCCATAACCCCCTGGGTTTTGTCGCCGAACTCTGTCACAAAACATGCCAGCGCGCAAGTGTATACGGGATTGGAAAACTCCCGCACGTTCTTGCGGATAACATTGCCCGGCGGTCGCGAATAGAGCATGTACAGGCCAAGCAGCGCAAAAAAGACAAAACACAGCCCTGAAGTGTAGATCGCTGACAGGGGCGCACCCACATAGGATGCCAGGATAATCACGGGGACGTTGGCCAGCAGCACCCCGATTATGGCTCCGGCAAAGACATGGGGTGGAGCATAGATCGTGAGCAGAAAGAGAATCATGATCTGCGATTTGTCATACATTTCCGCTGGAAACGCCAGGGTAAATGCCATTATAAAGGCTTCGTGATAGGAACCCACCTGGTACTCCCTTGCTCGGAGGCTGCTGCGCCACGCAGCGGTTACAGAGGAAACAGCATCTGAAATTCCACGTCATCACGCTGTGCAACCGCAACCTGCTGTGATAGTATCACCATACACTTCCCGATTAAAGGACAGATTACCCCATGGAATGGATACAACGACTGATCATAGCGCTTCCCGTGCTCCTCATCGCCATTACCTTCCACGAGCTGGCCCACGGCTACGTGGCCTATCGCCTTGGTGATCCCACGGCCAAGAATCAGGGGCGGCTTACCCTCAACCCGATCAAACACCTGGACGCACTGGGCACACTGACCCTCATAGTGACGCAGATTATCGGCTGGGCCAAACCGGTGCCCGTTGACTACCGCTACTTCGCCAACCCGAAACGGGACATGATGTGGGTGGCCCTGGCCGGGCCGGCTGCCAATTTTACCCTGGCGTGCGTCTTCGCCGTGATCTTCCACGCCATGAAAGACATGCAGGTCAGCGCCGATGCCATGGTCTATGTGCACCCCATCTTTCTCATGGTGCAGATGGGGGTGATCATCAACCTGGCCCTGGGGATCTTTAACCTCATCCCCATCCCCCCACTGGACGGCGGCCGCATTCTCGTATCACTGCTGCCAGACCGACAGGCCTATCAGGTCGCCCGTATTGAACCTTACGGTTTTTTCATAATCCTGGCCCTGCTGTTTTTCGGTGGAACCCAGAAAGTTATCTGGCCCTTGATTCAAACTTTCCGCTTACTCCTGGGGGTGTAATATGAAACCATCAGCCGTTGCCCTGCTTTCCGGGGGCATGGACTCAACCTGTGCCCTGCTGAAATACCTGCACGATGGAGGTGTTGTCCGGCACGCGTTGACCATGGCCTACGGACAGCTGGCGCAAGAGAAGGAAATTGCCGCTGCTGCGGCCATCTGTGATCACTTGGGTATACCCCATGAAACCGTCGAACTGCCCTTTCTGGCCCGTTTGAGCAACTCAAGCCTCAATCGCGGCACCATCCCCGAAAATATTGACATCAATGACACCAGACAATCGGAGCAGAGCGCCCGCAGCGTCTGGGTTCCCAACCGCAACGGCCTGTTCATCAATATTGCCGCGGTCTTTGCCGAGAGCATGGGCTGTCAGCACATTATCACGGGGTTCAATGTCGAAGAGGCGCAAACCTTCCCTGACAACTCACGGGACTTCCTGATGGCCGCCAACGGTGCTTTGCACTTCTCTACCCTGGATACCCTGTTTGTGGTCAGTGGCACCATCGACATGGACAAAAAGGAGATTGCCGGCTACCTCATGCGTAACGCTTTCCCCATGGAGCTTATCTGGAGCTGTTACAAGGGTGAAGAGGTTCCCTGCGGCACCTGTGAAAGCTGCCTGCGCATGAAGCGGGCCATAGAAGAGGCACAATGACCTATTCAGCACGAGTTATCACATTAAGCGACAAAGGGTATACAGGGCAGCGCACTGACACCAGTGGCCCGGCTCTGGTCAGCAGGCTGCGGGAGCTGGGATTCGCCGTCGAGCCGGAGCCGGTGATTCTGCCGGACACCAGCGACATGATAGAAGAAGCTCTCCGCAAAGCTGTCAAAGAAAATATTGCCCTTGTCCTGACCACCGGCGGAACCGGCGTGTCTCCCCGTGACGTCACCCCTGAAGCAACGCGCATGGTGGTGGAAAAGGAAATCCCCGGCATGGCCGAAGCCATGCGCGCCGCCAGCATGCTCAAGACTCCCCACGCCATGATCTCCCGGGCCGTGGTGGGCATCTGCAAGGCCAGCCTGATTGTGAACCTGCCCGGATCGGAAAAGGGAGCGAGGGAAAATCTGGCTGCCATAGAACCAGCCCTGTTCCACGCCATAAAAAAAATTCACGGTGATCCCAGCGACTGTGCTTCTGCACCCTGAAAGAACACATTTCCCAGAAACAGGAGGGTATATGCTGACACATAAGCTCTATGTAGCCGGCCAGTGGATGGATACCGGCACAACCATTGACGTTTGCAACCCCTACGATGGCAGTGTCATCGCAAAAGTCTGTCAGGCGACTTCCGAGGTAACCGAACGCGCCCTGTCATCGGCCAGTGCGGCTCGCAGCACCATGGCGCAACTGACTGCCAGACAACGGGGCGAGATCCTTGATCGTCTGAGCCACGCTATTGCCAGGGATAAAGAGGAGATCGCCCGCACTATTGCCCTCGAAGCTGGCAAAGGCATCAGCTTTGCCCGTGGGGAAGTGGATCGCAGTGTAGAAACCTTTCAGTTCGCCGCCGATGAAGCCCGCCGTCTGTGTGGCGAACTGATTCCCTTTGATGCAGCCGCGACCGGTTCCGGTCGCTTCGGCTACTTCCGTCGCTACCCCGTGGGGGCCATTGGCGCCATAACGCCCTTTAACTTTCCACTCAACCTCGTCGCCCATAAAGTCGGCCCCGCCATCGCGGCTGGCTGCCCCGTTGTCCTCAAACCCGCTTCCACTACACCACTGACATCTATCAAACTGGTAGAGCTCCTGCTTGAAGTCGGACTGCCGGCAGAAGGCATCAACCTGCTGGTTGGTTCAGGATCCACTGTCGGCAACGCCATGGTCACCTCCGAGAAACTGGATATGATCACATTTACTGGTTCCCCGGGAGTAGGACTTGGAATCAAGGCTGCTTCAGGCATAAAAAAAGTGACACTGGAGCTTGGCTCCAACTCAGCAGTGGTCATCCACCAGGACGCTGACATCCAGAAAGCGCTCCCCCGCTGTGTCATCGGAGGCTTCGCCAATTCGGGCCAGGTATGCATCAGTATTCAGCGCATCTACGTACACCGCTCACGCTACGAGGAATTCCGCACGGCTTTTGTGGATGCAGTGAAACAGGCGGTAACCGGTGACCCCATGCAGGAGCAGACCCTTGTCGGCCCCATGATTGAGGAAAGGGAAGCGGAGCGCATCGAAAAATGGGTGCAGGAAGCACTCACACAAGGGGCGACTATACTCTGCGGTGGCAAACGTCGCGGCACACTGATGGAACCCACAGTACTCGAGAACACCACGGAAAGAATGACCGTGGTGTGGGAGGAGGCATTTGCCCCGGTCGTCTGCCTGATGGCCTACGACAACATCGAGGAAGCGGTGGCACGGGTGAATGACTCCCAGTTCGGCCTGCAGGCGGGCATCTTTACCACAGACATCAAGACGGCTTTCTACGCCGTTGATCACATGCATGTCGGCGGTGTCATGGTCAATGACATGCCAACGTTCCGCGTTGACAACATGCCCTATGGCGGCGTGAAGCTCAGCGGAACCGGCCGCGAGGGAGCCCGTTTCAGTGTGGAGGAAATGACCGAACTGAAGACGGTGATGTTTAATCTGAACTGAACGTGGTTTTCCGAATTTCATGAGATGGAAGGCGATACATGAAGAAATTTATCAAGTGGTTCCTGATCCTGCTGGTTATCATCTTTGTGACCAGCGCGGTCATCAGCTCCATGGACCGTCAGAAGAAGTTGAAAGAGCCCCATATCGGACTGGTTACCCTTGAGGGCATTCTCTATGACATAGATTTTGTGTCCGGCGCCCTGGACGATTTCGCCCGCAATCCCATGATCACCGGCGTCCTGGTGCGGGTCAATTCACCTGGCGGCGTGGTCACGCCCTCACAGGAGCTGTACTCTCTTATTCGCCACTATCCCAAACCCGTGTGGGCATTCCATGACGGCCTGGCCGCCAGTGGCGCGCTCTTCGCCACCATAGGTGCAGATCGCATCGGCACCCAGAGCACCACCATAACCGGCAGCATAGGGGTTATCATCCGCTCCATCAATGCCCGGGAGCTCTACGAGAAAATCGGCATTGAAGAGATCACGGTCAAAACCGGCCCCTTCAAGAACATCCTCAGCACCAACCAGCCCCTTGGCGACGACGAACGCAGGATCCTCGAAGAGTTGATCGGTGACAGCTACGATGAGTTCGTGAACGCTATTGCCAGCTCGCGGGATATGGACAAACAACTGCTCATTGACATTGCCGACGGACGTATCTTCAGTGGCCTGCGAGCTGTTGAGTATGGCCTGGCTGATGAGATTTCATCCTATCACGAGTTTCGCAACAAATTCGCCCAGGAGCTGCAGGTACACCCGGACAACTATTTCGTCTATCAGCGCAGCCGAGGAGAGCGCTTGAGAGAGCTGCTCTCGACCGTTCAGGCAACCTTTGACACCTCCGTTTCCATGATGTATCTGCTGGATTGACATGGAAGCCCGGTACTGGAGCCCTATGAACGATCAACAGCTGCGCTGCGATCTTTGTCCTCACAGGTGTATAATCGCCCCAGGCAACAGCGGCATATGCAGGATACGTCACAATCGGGGCGGGCGCATGGAAGCACTCTCCTATGGAAGGGTTATCAGCACGCATATTGACCCCATTGAAAAAAAGCCCCTGGCCCGTTTTTTCCCGGGCCAGGGCACCCTGAGCATCAGCTGTGGTGGCTGTAACATGCGCTGCCAACACTGCCAGAACTTCCCCATTTCCTGTGAATTCTCCCCCGACCTGTACGAGCAGATCCCTGTGCTCAGCTTTGCCCATATTCTGGCTCAGCTGAAGAAATCCGGCACCTCCATACTCAGCTTTACCTATGCCGAACCCTCCATAGCCTATGAGTTCACCATCGACTGCGCCCGTGCCGTCCGTGAAGCGGGAATGCATACCGCTTTGATCACTAATGGCTACCTCAGCGACGCGCCTTGGCAGGAACTGACGCCCTGGATCAGCGCCATGAATATCGACCTCAAAGGTGATGAAGGGATATACCGAACCATCTGCAAGGCGCCAGGGGGTTATGGACAGGTGCTGCGCAATATTGCCACCGCCTTTGAGGCGGGAGTACATATAGAGCTGACAACCCTGCTGATTCCCTCTATCACTGATACTGTTATGGATCAGCTCATAGAAGACGTCTGCGCCATCTCTACCACGATCCCCTGGCATATCAGTGCCTATTTCCCCCGCTACCAATCCCATGAGCCAGCTACCACCCGCGAGCAGGTACTTCGTGTTGCGGATAAAATCCGGGAAAAAAAATGTAACTTTGTCTATACTGGCAATATATAATTCAAACATCACAGAGTACGTCAGGTACTTTAATTTTGCAGAAACACAAGAGTGGGAATCCTCAAGGACACTTTCTCTCTAGTCGAGATTCAATGAGCCGGGAGCCTTATGAAAGGAAGCCTGTGAAACATACTTTCCGCTGGATTCTGAAAGAACCTTTTATGGCAGCCGCTGCGCTTGTTCTCCTGTTTGGCGTGCTGTCAAGCTGGTTTACCATTGAAACCCGTCACCAGCATATACTTCAGGGGCTTCAGCGTGACGCCCGACTGATCGCCCAGGCTCTGAACCAGCAGCACATCGCAGACTTTGACGGCTCCATCAGGGACAGACAGCAGCCCGCCTACCGGCGTCTGCAGGAGCAACTCGCAGCTTTGGTTCCTCTCTATCCCAGTATTGAAATTATCTCTCTCCTGAAGCACGATCATAACGGCACTCTTGTCACTCTGCTTGAGACAGGTGTCGATTTCACAGAAGGCGATCCTGTCCCGGCACAAACGTCTCCGGGTGTGGCTGAAGCCATGCAGACCGGTGCTGAATATCTCATTGGGCCGCTGAAGACGGAGCGCGGCAGACAGATACACGTTCTTATCCCAGTTACCCACGCAAACACTGGCCAGCTGCTGGCGGTTCTCAAAGCCGAAGCGGACGCAGTAAAAATCCGTTATCACTCCCGCGGCGCTGCTCTCATCCCTCTGGTAACCTGTGCTTTGCTCATGGGAATTCTTCTGTGCGGACGATTCATTCAGCACTTTCAACAGCGGGAAAATCTGCATCGTGTGCGCCACACGCAGGTCTGGATCGTCGCCCTGTGCGGCCTTACCCTGACACTCTGTGGTACATGGATGAGCTATACCTTCGAACAGCAGCGTATCCAGCGAACCTTTGAGCAGATGGCCGACACCGAGTCCCTGGGACTCTCCATAACCCTCAACATCCTGCGTGACATCAGCCTGGCGGGACTCTCCAGCTTTATGGCAGGGAAACCCGATCTGTCCATGGAGGATTTCCAGGAGTACACCAGTCATCTTCTGCATATACCCGCTATAGACGCTCTTTCCTGGAGCCCTCTTGTTCCGCGCAGGGACCGTGAAGCCTTTGAAGCAAACGCGAGACGCGAAATCACCCCTTCTTTCCGGATATGGGAGCGTAACGACTCAGGGAGAATTATTCCCGCGCAGGATCGAGATCTCTACTATCCACTGCTCTACCGGGCTCCTTTGGCTGGCAATGAGCATGTTCTTGGATTTGATATCGCGTCGGAACCCTTGCGCCGCATTGCCATGGAAACAACCCTGAATGATGGAATACCATCCGCCTCGGATCCCCTGGTTCTTCAGAAAGGCGAATACCGTGAATATGGGCTCCTGTTGTACCTGCCAATATTCCAACAGAACACAGAAGTTCTCAGGGGTTTTATCACCTCTGTTCTCCCACTGGAATCACTGTTGGCAAGCACCACAGGCGGAACATGGAACCCGCAGACTCCATTGATGCATCTGGATATCTGGCAGCTGCGCACCGGCCACCCCCCCCTTTTGCTGACCTCCACAGATCAGGCGCTTGCGCACCACGACCGCACACCAGACTTTTCCGTTAACCGCCCCCTGCTGGTTTTCGGCAAAGCTTTTATGGTATCGGCAGAGCCTGGCACCAGCTTCCATGCCATGCACCCCAATAACATGATAACACTGACCCTTCTCTCAGGACTGCTGATAACGTCTGCCCTGACTCTGCTGGTCGCCACGTTTATCAACAGGCACACTGAACTTGAACATCTGGTTCAGGAACGCACCCAGGCTCTGCACTCCAGTAATGAGTACCTTTATGCAACCCTGCGAAGTATTGGCGATGGGGTTATCAGCACCGACGCGTCGGGCAACGTCACCGGCCTCAACCTGGTGGCTCAGGCACTGACAGGCTGGCATGAGGAACAGGCGATCGGACATCCCATCACAGAAATTTTTCACATTGTCCACGCCACAACCCGACAGACGGCTTTCAATCCGGTAGAACGCTCACTCCGTGAGGGAGTCATTGTTGGCCTTGCCAACCACACTGTGCTTATTTCCCGCGATGGAACAGAATACCAGATCGCTGACAGCTGCGCCCCCATTCGCGACAAAGCGGGTACCGTCAGTGGAGCGGTGCTGGTCTTCCGTGATGTCACTGAGGAGTACCTGGCCAGGCAGAAGCTTCAGGAGAGTGAAGAAACCTATCGGGCCCTGGTAAGCGGACTGCCGGATATTGTCTTGCGTTTCGACCACGAAGGCCGCCACGTATTCGCCTCCGACAATATCGCCCTGACAGGCGCCCACGAACCAGCTAGCCTCCTGGGAAAAACCCATATGGACCTTGGCTTGCCGCGCGCATGGCATGAAGCCGTCATGCAGGTCTTCGCCAGTGGCCAGGCAAATGAACTGGAGTATTCCTATGACGGAGCATTGGGATACCGCCAGTATAACTGGCGGCTGGTGCCGGAGTTTAACGCCGATGGCACTGTCAGCTCCGTGCTGACCATCAGCCGGGACATCACCGAACACCGGCGAGCTGAGCAGCACTACCGCATGCTCTTTCAGCGCATGCTCGACGGGTTTGCCCTGCATGAAATGCTGTGCAACGAACAGGGAACCGCTATAGATTACCGCTTTCTGACGGTAAACCCTGCTTTTGAACAGCTGACCGGGCTCAAAGGCATGGATGTCGTCGGCAGAACCATCCGCGAAATAATGCCCGAAATAGAGGATATATGGATTCAGTGTTATGCCGGGGTGGCCCTGTCAGGGGAAGAGAAGGTGTTTGACCAGTACTCCGTCGAGCTTGGCCGGCACTTCCATGTGCGGGCATTCAATACCGGCAAAGGGCAGTTCGCGACCCTCTTCACCGATATCACCGAGCGCAAACGCCACGAAGAAGAGCTGCACGAGCAAATCAGACAGGGTATCGAACAGGTGCGCCAGCAAGATCTTATCATCTATGAGCAGCGTCGCAAGGAAGCCCTGCTGCAATTGCTGGTCAACCTGGCTCACCAGTGGCGCCAGCCTCTGAATGTCATCGGACTGCTGGCTCAGCAGATTGAAGATGAACTTGAACTGGATCACCAGCAACGACTCTTTGTAAAAAAATGGGTCAATGGCATCATGGGACAGCTTGAAGACCTCTCCACTATCATTGACCGCTTCACCGGCCTTCACGATGCCAAGGATATACCTGCATCCTACGCCTTGAGGGATCTGTGCGAAGAAGCAAAAGAGCTGCTGCTCGGCCACCTGCGTGGGCGAGGTATCGAGGTCTGCTGTACCATTGATCCTGGCCTGACCCTGCGCGCATGTCGTTCCGACTGGGTGGAGATTTTCCTGAAGCTGCTGGAAAATGTCGCAAACATCGTTGATGAGCGTCATCTGGAAGGAGCCCAGATCATGATCGCCGCCGAAAGCCAGGGTGCCGAAACCATCATTACAATTGAAGATAACGCAGGTGGAATCCGCGCGGAGATACTGCCCAGGGTGTTTGATCCGTATGTCACCACCGCTTTCATGAGTCGCGATAAAGGGCTCGGCCTCTATCTGGTGCAACGCATTATCGTCGACCGCTATCAAGGCTCAGTTATGGCAGAGAACACGGAGTTCGGAGCGCGCTTTATCCTGAGGGTTAAAGACATGCTGTAACAGCGGGAACTGCCAGACACAAGAAAAGCCGTAATCTTTCGCGGAAGTGCTGAAAACACAGACTCAATGGAAGTATCGAAAAACCTTTTTTCCTGAGCCGCTTTTGCACTCCAGCCTGGTGTCAGAGTGAGCGTCGATAATCTGCTGTTTCGGAGGTGCGAAACTTGCGTTTTGAGTATTTCAGCAAGCTGTGAGATAGTGCATACGAATCATTTTCATGTATACAATGGAGGAACCTTTGGACTTTGCCAGTAAAATCCGCGATGTTGTCGACTTTCCGAAACCAGGAATTGTTTTCAAGGACATCACCCCACTGCTCCAGGACCCCCGTGCTTTCCAGACCGCCGTGGACGTCATCGCTGACCGCCATGTGGGCAGCAAGCTTGATGCCATAGTAGCGGTGGAATCACGGGGCTTCATTATCGGCAGTGCCCTGGCCTATAAGCTCGGTTGCTCTCTGGTCGTCGTTCGCAAAGCGGGAAAACTGCCAGCGAAGACCATTTCTACCAGGTACGCCCTGGAGTACGGCGAAGATGAGCTGCACATTCATGAAGATGCCCTGCAACCAGGCCAGAAAGTACTCATCGCCGACGACCTGCTGGCTACCGGCGGCACCGTCAGAGCTACGGGCCAGCTGATTCGCCAGCTTGGCGCAACCCCTGTGGAAGCGGTTTTCCTGGTAGAACTCAATGGGCTTGGCGGCAGAGAGCTGGTCAACGATATTCCCTGTTTCTCTCTCATGAGCTTTGATGTTGAGGAATAATCTGCAGGAACCTTCATAGTGGTTGCCAACGGATGATATTTCCTATACTATCCCCACGCCTTTGAGACTGAGCCACCCCTGTGGCTCCCGCCCTCGGGCAGTAGCAGTACGCCTTATTATTCACGCGCCACCATGCCTTTTGCGGTTTCCCCAAGTGTCAAGTGTGTGTTTGTCGCAAGGATAATAGCGTTCCATGAAACACACACAGTAAAGGACAATCAATGACCGCATCTTCACCAGTGGATTCCTTTGAATCCCTTGGACTCTCAGCACAAACACTCCAGGCCCTGCGCGAAAAGGGATTTGAAAAACCAACAAGCATTCAGAAGGCCTGCATCCCCCTGGTGCTCCATCAGCATGTGGACGTGGTGGGCCAGGCACAGACCGGCACCGGAAAAACTGCCGCCTTTGGTCTGCCCATCATCGAAACGGTCAAACCGGAACGCCGCCAGATCCAGGCCCTCATCCTGACCCCCACCCGGGAACTGGCCCTGCAGGTCGCCGACGAGATCACCTCTCTGTGCGGTTCCATGAAGCTTGATATTGCAACCCTCTATGGCGGACAGTCCATTGGCCTGCAGATTCAGAAACTGCGCCGGGGCGTTCACATTGCCGTGGGCACCCCCGGCCGTATCCAGGATCTGATCGACCGGGGCAACCTTGACCTGAGCCACCTGGAGTATGTGGTGCTGGACGAAGCTGATGAAATGCTCAACATGGGCTTCATCGAAGATATCGAAAATATCCTGCAGCACACCCCCGCCGAAAAGCGCATGCTGCTCTTCTCCGCCACCATGCCCCGTCCTATACTCAATCTTGCCAAACGCTACATGTCCACCTATGAACATGTGGTAGCCGAGCAAACCCAGAAGACCACTTCACTGACCGACCAGATCTATTACGAAGTTCGTGAAGCCGATAAATTTGAAGCCCTGTGCCGGGTCATCGACATCACCCCCGATTTCTACGGTGTGGTGTTCTGCCGGACCAAGGTGGATGCCGATGAGATCACACGCAGGCTGCAGCATCGAAAATATGTCACCGAAGCCCTCCACGGCGATGTCTCCCAGAATCAGCGGGAAAAGATCCTGGATGCCTTCCGCCGCAAGCGTCTCAATATTCTGGTGGCCACGGATGTGGCGGCTCGTGGCATTGATGTGCAGAACCTCACCCACGTCATCAACTTCTCACTGCCCCAGAGCCCCGAAAGCTACGTCCACCGCGTCGGCCGCACGGGCCGTGCCGGCAAGGAAGGTACCGCCATCACCTTTATCAGTCCGGCGGAGTTCCGTAAACTGGCCTTTATTCAGAAGATTACCCAGACGACCATCCGACGCCAGGAACTGCCCGATGTGAATACGGTTATCAAGCTGAAAAAAGAGAGCATCGCCGGAGCGCTTGAGAATCTCATCGAAAGCGGCGAATACCAGCAGCACGGCGACTTTGCCCAGGACATCCTGCAGAAGCATTCCGCCCAGAATATCGTGGCGGCGCTGATTCAACACTTTTATCGCGATGAGCTTGATCCGGCCTCCTACCGGGAAATCCAGCGCGTCGTCTTCGAGAAGGATAAACTGAAGCCCAAAGCACCTTTTGTGAAAGGCCGAAAATCCAGCGGACCAAAAAAACCATTCAAACCTGCCAACAAGCGTGTCAAACACACGGGTTCCGCGCCGCGCAAGAAATAAGTGCCGTCCCCTGCTCTCAAAAAAAAATCCGAAGCACCACCTGGTGCTTCGGATTTTTGCTTTGCGGAAACCTCACTCCTGGCCAGATTCAGCATCGTCCTTCTTGAGATTCTGATGCAGGGCAGCCTTGGCCAGAAAGTGCGCGCTGATGGGCGCGGTGATAAAGAGAAAGAGCGTTATCAACACTTCATGCAGGCTGATGCCGCTTTGCTGGAAACTGAAGTAGATGGCAGATGCCACGGCGATGCCGCCAACGCCGAGGGTCGTGGCCTTTGTGGGACCATGCAGGCGGGTAAAGAAATCCCGCAGTCGATAGAGACCGATGGAGCCGGCCAAGGCGAAAAATGCCCCCACCAGAATGAAGAATGAAACGATGAATTCCACGATAATCATGGCGACTCCTTATTCCACGATGTCGCCGCGCAGCAGATACTTGCTGGCGGCAACGGTGCTGATAAAACCCATGACGGCAATGATCAGCGCCGCTTCAAAGTAGGTGGTGGTGTCAAAGAAAATTCCCAGCAGGATAAACAGCGCAATGGCGTTGATATACATGGTATCCAGGGCCAGAATGCGATCGGGCAGGCTGGGACCCTTCAGCAGGCGATAGAGGTTCAGCAACTGGGCAATACACATCATGAGAAAGGCAATGGGTATGGCGATGCTCAGCATGAGAATATCTCCTTCAGTGGTGCTTCATATCGGGTTTTTATGGCCTGTATTGCCTCCTGCTTGTCAGGAACATTCAGGTTATGCACCAGCAGGGTTTTGCGGTCGGCGCTGACTTCCGAAGAAACCGTCCCCGGCGTCAGGGAAATGACACTGGCCAGTATGGAGATGACCAGGTCATCGGCAGCCTCAAGGGGTATCTCGATGAAATCCGGCTGCAGCTTGCCAATATCGGGCTGGAGTATCAGCCGCACCACGGTAATATTCGCCACCACCACGTCATAGAGAAAGACCACAAAGAAAAAGTGGAAAAACTTGCGGTAGCTTGAGATGCAGGGACGCTCCGGCCAGAATTTGTTGGTAAACAGGGGAATAGCCACACCAAACACCGCTCCGAGCACCACGTGCCCGAATGAGAAGGTATTGTTCAGCAGCAACCACAGAACAATCAGTACAACGGTCATCAGGGGGTGGGGGAGCCACTTACTGGATTTCATCACTGACCTCCCGCGATTTTCATAAGGGCAACGGCATCAGATCCCAGCACAGCACGGATATACTCGGTGGGAGTCGTGATCTGCTGGGACGCTGCGGTGGCAAATTCACTTAAAGGGCCGGCAAACATTACCAGCAACGGACTGATGGCAATCAGGGCAAGCGCGGGGAACGCGTAGCCCAGGGAGAATATGCGCGCATCGGGATGGGGCTTTTTCGTATAGGCATCCTTTCCACCATCATCAAGGGGCAGGACTTTCCAGAAGATAATGCTGCCGGCGCGGCCAATGGCAATCAGTCCCATCAGGCCACCCAGCAGGATAATCGCCCAGATAAAGGCCACTGAAGAACTCTGCTGTACCGCAACCAGCATCATGGCTTTCGCCATGAAGCCACTCAGGGGTGGCAGACCGGCAATGGCGATGGCGCCTGCGAAAAAGAGCAGCCCCAGCAGACGATGCTGGGCCACTGGCAGATCCGGACGCAGGGTGGTGGCCTCGTGAATGCGCTGCTGACGAATCATGTCGGCAACCAGGAACATGCCCGCCGTCACGAAGGTGGTGTGGGGCAGATAGACCAGCGCCGAAGCAATGGCGTCGGCAGTGAAGGTGCCTATTACGGCCAGGAGCGTTCCCACGGAGACCACCACCATATAGGCAATGGCACGGCGCAGGTCACGGGCCGCCACAACGCCAATGGCGCCGCATACCAGGGTGATCAGCGCCACGGGCAACAGCCAGGGCTCTACGAGATTGGCCGCCACGCCGGCGTGCTCACCGAATATCAGGCTGTACACCCGCAGGATGACATAGACGCCAACCTTGGTCATAATGGCGAAGAGCGCGGCCACTGGCGCACTGGTAAAGCCATAGGTATTGGGAAGCCAGAAATAGAGGGGCAGCATGGCGGCCTTGAGAGCAAAGACGCTGAAGAGAATCAGGCCACTGGCCTGCAGCAGCGCTGCGTTCTCTTCCCCTGCCAGACTCATGCGCACGGCCAGGTCGGCCATGTTCAGGCTGCCGAGTATGCTGTAGAGCACACCCACCCCGACCAGGAAGAGCGCGGAACCCAGCAGGTTGATAACCACATAGTGCAGGCTGGCTGCTGTGCGTTTCGCGCCACCGCCGTGGAGCACCAGTCCGTAGGAGGCCAGCAGCATGATTTCAAAGAAGACAAAGAGGTTAAAGATATCGCCTGTCATGAAGGCGCCATTGATTCCCAGCAGCTGCATCTGGAAAAGGGCGTGAAAGTTCTTGCCCAGGGAGTCGGTTCCGCCCATGGCGTAGAGCAGGCAGAACAGTGACAGCACCGCAGTAATGAAGATCATGAACGCGCTGAGACGATCGACCACGAGCACAATACCAAAGGGCGGATTCCAGTCCCCCATGGCATAAACCTGAATGGGCCCAGATGCACTCTGCAGCAGCAGAATGCCTGTAATGACAACCAGCGAAACCGTGCTGAGCAATCCGAGGGAACGTTGCCAGTGCAGGCTGCGATTGACACCCATGACCATGAGGATGCCGACGATAAGCGGCAACAGCAGAGGCAGTGCGACGAAGTGACTCATTGGGCGCTCTCCTTCCCGTCAACATGATCGGTTCCCAGCTCGCCTTTGGCCCTGAGGGCCAGCACGACCACAAAGGCCGTCATGCCGAAACCGATGACGATAGCCGTCAGCACGAGCGCCTGGGGCAATGGGTCAGCATAGGCGACCCGGTCCGGGGAAATGACCGCGGGAAGATTGCTGTGAATGCGACCCGAAAAAAACAGAAACATATTTACCGCGTAACCAATCATGGTCAGACCCACCACGACGGGAAAGGTTCTTGCCCTGAGCATAAGATAGACGCCACAGGCTACCAGCAGACCGAGGCAGAGAGATACAAGCAGTTCCATCAGTTGCTCCTCTTTCCTTTTTCCTGTTCCATGGCAGCCGTTGAGACGGTCATGGCATCAGGAGAGTTCATGGACCCGAGTTTTACCAGGATCAGCAGCACCGAGCCGATAACCGTCAGGTACACGCCGATGTCAAAGGCGATGGCGCTGGCCACTTCAAAGGTACCCACCAGCGGCCAGGTCAGGTAGGTGAAGGAGCTGGTAAGGAAGGGATAGCCCACGACCCAGCTGCCAAGGCCCGTCAGCACGGCAATCAGCAGACCCCAGGCCATGATGATATGGTTGTCAAAGTTCAGGCGCGGACGCGTCCAGACAATACCACTGGCAATATACTGCAGGATAAGGACGGTCGCCGTAATCAATCCGGCGATAAAGCCGCCACCTGGCTCATTGTGACCACGCAGGAAGATGTAGAAGGAGAACAGCAGCGCCAGTGGCAGCAGCGGTCTGGTGATGGATGCCAGAATAACTGGGAAGCGATCGGAAGACCAGAAGCGGCCAAAGGCGTCGGTACGGGGCGCTTTGAGCTCAAGGCCATGCAGCATGGCGTAAATGCCAAGGCCGGCTATGCCAAGAACCGCAATTTCCCCCAGAGTATCAAAGCCCCGGAAGTCAACCAGGATGACGTTCACCACATTGGTGCCGCCTCCCAAAGGTTTACTGTTTTCCAAGAAGTAGGTCGCAATGGTGTCGTAGGGGCGGGTAAAGAAAGCCATCATCAGAGCGGCAATACCCGCGCCCGAGAGGCCGGCGATGGTGATATCACGCCAGCGCCTGGCGGGAGTGGACTCCTGGGGTGTCGTGCGGGGCAGCATGTGCAGTGCCATCAACAGCAGAATAATCGTCACCACCTCTACAGAGATCTGGGTCAGGGCCAGATCCGGCGCCGAGAAGCGCACAAAGGCCAGCGAGACCAGCAGACCCACGGTGCTGAGCATCAGCAGCGACACAATGCGATTGTGATGGGTCAGGACCGTGGCCACCGTCGCGACCACAAGCACAAGAGCCATTACCAGTGTCACCGGATCAATGGCCGTCATGGGGAGTGTGCCGAGGAACGGTGAAGCGCTGCCGAGAAATGGACTGATTCCCAGTACCAGGGCTGAACCGACCAGCAGCGCCAGATATCGCTGCAATGAGCCGTTTTCCAGAGTTCCGGTAATCCAGCGCGAGCCTTTTACCAGGGCGCTGATAATGGCCTCAAAATTCCCCTTGCCGTCAAAGTGGGCGTAAAACCAGGTGTGGGCATCAAAGGCCTTGGACTTGAAGAAGTAGAGGGCGGCACCACCGATCAGGGCGATGACACTCAGAGCCAGGGCCATGTTGAAGCCATGCCAGATGGCAATATGGTAGTCGGGCAAGTCGGCACCCAGGATGCTTCCGGCTGCGACATTGACGATGGGGCCGGCCAGCAGGGCCGGGAAGAGGCCGACGGCCACACAGAGCACCATCAGGATTTCCGAAGGCAGACGCATGCCGTGGGGTGGCTCATGGGGCTTTTTGGGCAAATCCTGTGCTTCGCCATTGAAGAACACGTCATGCACCATACGGATAGAGTAGGCCACGGCGAAGATCGCCGCCAGGGTCGCCCCCAGGGGAACAATCCAGGAAGCTGCGCCAAAGAGGTTCGGTTCCAGGGTTTCCGCCAGGAACATCTCCTTGCTCAGGAACCCGTTAAACAAGGGAACCCCGGCCATGGAGGCGCAGCCAACCATAACCAGCGTGCCAGTAATAGGCATATACTTCCAGAGGCCTGCCAGTTTCTTCATGTCACGGGTTCCGGTTTCATGGTCAATGATACCGGCCAGCATAAAGAGCCCGGCCTTGAAGGTAGCATGGTTGAGAATATGGAACACCGCCGTGAAGGCCGCCAGGGGGCTGCCAAGGCCCAGCAGCAAGGTGATCAGGCCCAGGTGGCTGACTGTGGAATAGGCCAGCAGGCCCTTGAGGTCATCTTTAAAAATGGCCATGTAGGCAGCGAACATAAGGGTCGCCAGACCGACGGGAGTGACAATATAAAACCACAGTGAGCTACCGGAAAGCACGGGGAAGAGCAGGGCCAGCAGGAAAACCCCGGCCTTGACCATGGTTGCCGAGTGCAGGTAGGCGCTGACAGGGGTGGGAGCCGCCATGGCGTGGGGTAACCAGAACTGGAAGGGGAACTGGGCCGACTTGGTAAAAGCACCCAGCAGCACCAGAATCAGCATAACCGGATAGAGGGGGTGGGCATGCACAATGTCTTTTGCAGCCAGGACATCGGTCAGTTCAAAACTGCCCACCATGTTGCCCAGCAGGATGAATCCCGCCAGCATGGCCAGCCCACCGGCACCGGTAATGACCAGAGCCATGCGCGCGCCCTCACGGGCATCGGTGCGGTAGCTCCAGAAGCCGATCAGCAGAAAGGAGCTGATACTGGTAAGTTCCCAGAACATTACCAGCAGAATCAGGTTTTCGGAGAGGACGATCCCCAGCATGGAGCCCATGAAAAGGAGCAGGTAACTGTAGAAACGCCCCATGGGATCTTCAGCGCTGATGTAATAACGGGCATAGAGGATGATCAGCAGGCCGATAAAAAGGATGAGAAAGGCAAAGAAAAAGCCGAAACCGCTGACACGGAAGGCAAAGTTCAGGCCGATGGCCGGAACCCAGCTCCAGCTGACCAGAGGCATTTCACCGGAAAATACTGCTGGCGCGTGAAGCAGGAGCAGCAACAGTGACAAAGCCGCGATAACACCGGCACTGATGGCATTGGCATTTCGACTCTGAAACAGCGGGGGTATGATGGCCCCCAGGAGAGGCAGCAGAGGAATCAGTGGTAAACTCATAGTTCCGCAACTTCCATTTCTCAAAATTTTTGGTTATATGTGTTATAAAAAATCTCCAAAACAGCATTACTATGTATAAAGTAACATGGCAAAATGCAAGCAATATCGGCTGAAAATCAACCAATTCACAAATGAAAACACCTTGAAACTAAGGGGATAGCAAACTGACTTCCACAGCAGCCCGTAAATCGAAAAGATGTTCTGTTCTCCTTCATTTCACGAAAAACCTCCTGATATTTTTCTTTCTTTTTCTGCTGGCTCTTTTTCTCACAGGTTGCACCCTCAAGGCACCCCAGGAGCCACCACTGCTCAAAAAATCCACCTGGAATGAACTGAGCGGCCTTGCGGATGACAATCTGAAGGAATTCTGGCAGGCGTTTATTCGCACCTGTCAGCAGGTGCAAACCGACCGCAGCGACTGGACCCACACCTGCCAGGCCACCTCCAGCCAGAACATGGATCAGCGACGTATCCTCGCCTTCCTGCACGAGCACTTCGAGCCGTACCGTGTCAATCCCGCCGCCGCGCAGTCCCGCACCTTGATCACCGGCTACTATGAACCCCTGCTGCAAGGCAGCCTCACGTCCAGCGACCACTTCCGCTATCCGGTACACAGAGTGCCCGAAGATATGCTGCGGATTGAACTGGGCGTCCAGGTTCAGGGGACCGACCCGCGGGGACGCCTGGAAAACCGGCGTGTTCTGCCCTACTGGACGCGCCGGGACATTGACCAGGGCAAGGCGCGCACCCCTCAACCCATCGCCTGGGTCGCTGACCCCGTCGACCTCTTCTTCCTTCACGTACAGGGCTCCGGACGAATTCAGCTGACCGATGGATCTTTTGTGTCCGTAGGATTTGCCGACCATAACGGGCACCCCTATCGCTCCATCGGCAGGGTTCTGATCGACGAAGGAGCCATCAGCCGTGAAGAGATATCAATGCAGGCCATCAGAGCCTGGCTCAGGCAGAACCCGGAGCGCAGCATGCCGTTGCTGCACCACAACCCGCGTTATATCTTCTTCCGCGAACTTGACCCGCTGCGCAGCCCCCTCGGCAGTGCCGGTGTCGTGCTCACCCCCTGGCGGTCGGTGGCAACCGACCCCGCCTCTATCCCCACAGGCACTCCGGTGTTTCTCCAGACCAGGAACCCGCTCAGCGACGAGCCCATCACAATCCTGACTGTAGCCCAGGATCGCGGGGCCGCCATCAAGGGGCCGGCCCGCATTGACCTGTTCTTCGGATTCGGTCAGGATGCGGAACTGCTGGCAGGTCACATGAAAGAGCAGGGAAATCTCTATATCTTCCTGCCGAAGCAGCCGGGGCCCTGACCACGCATCAGGCTAACAGTTGACAACACTGCGTCAAAGCAGTTACATAAGCCCTTGAATCCCATTTGACCACTCCACGCGAAGGACACTCCATTGAATACCACCCCTGAGCCACATCACGACCGCGAGACCCTCCCACGCCACCTGGGTATCATCATGGATGGAAACGGGCGCTGGGCGCAGCAGCGAGGTATGGAGCGCATTGAAGGACACGCCAGGGGCATGGAGGTGGCTCGCACCATCGTCACCTACCTGGCCCGTCGCCATATTCCCTATGTGACCCTGTACGCCTTCAGTACCGAGAACTGGAATCGCGATGCCGCCGAAGTGGCATTTCTGAATCTTGCCCTCAAGAGCTATCTCGAAGAAGAGATGCCAATCATGATGGAAAACAATATCCGCTTCCGCGCCATCGGCACCATTGACCGCTTCTCGTCTGAGTTGGTGCGCCTGATCAGGGAAGCCGAAGAACGCTCAGCGAGCAATACCGGCACCACTCTGGTGCTGGCCATCTCCTATGGTGGGCAACAGGAAGTTGTTGACAGCGTTCGCAATATCGGCAATAAACTTCTGCAAGGGCATATGAAGCTGGAAGATATCTCTATTCAGACGCTCCTTGAGCACTGCTACTTCCCCGAGCTCGGCGAATGTGATTATATTGTTCGCACCAGCGGAGAGATGCGCTTGAGCAATTTTCTCACCTTCCAGTCCGCGTACAGCGAACTGTATTTCACGCCGACCCTGTGGCCCGACTTCACTGAAACGGAAATGGCAGCGGCGCTGGAGGACTTCACCCGACGCACACGACGCTTTGGCAAATAATCCCCCTGAGGTACCCATGATTCGCATTGCACCAAGTATTCTCTCTGCCGACTTCGCCCGCCTTGGGGAAGACATCGACCGCTGCACCGGCGCGGATCTCATCCATGTGGATGTCATGGATGGCCATTTCGTACCGAACATCACCATCGGCCCCCCCGTGGTCGCCTCCCTGAAAAAGCACACCAGCGTCCCCCTTGATGTTCACCTGATGATTGCCAACCCACAGCAGTATGTTGAAGCGTTCGCTGCGGCCGGAGCTGATATCATCACCCTGCACGCCGAATCCGACGTCCACCTGCACCGGGCGATCCACCAGGTAAAAGCCCTCGGCAGACAGGTTGGCGTTTCCCTCAATCCCGCTACGCCCCTGTGCATGATAGAAGAAGTTCTGCCCGACCTGGACATGGTGCTTATCATGAGCGTCAACCCCGGCTTTGGCGGTCAGAAGTTCATCGACGCCTCACTGGACAAAATCCGTCGTCTGCGCGCCATGATCAGCGCCACAGGCAAGGATATTTCCATTGAAGTTGACGGAGGAGTGACCATGGACAACATCGCCCAGATCCACCGTGCCGGCGCTGACACCTTTGTGGCCGGCAGCGCCATATTCTCCACACCGGACTACGGGCACACCATCAACGCCCTGCGCCAGCAGTGCCGGTGAATACCATGACGTCCCGAATCACGGCCATTGGCATGCTGCTGATCGCTTTGCTGGCAGCTGGCTGCGCCGGAAAAATTTACACCGGAAAAAACTACACAACGCGGGTCACTGAATATATTTCCATGTACCCTTCCGTCACCACCGACTTTCGCGACCACACGCTGGGGGTACTCAACTTCAAACCAGCGCGGGACGCCCAGTTTTCCGGACGCATGATGAGTCTCTCCACCGTGCAGGCCTTTCACCTCAAGCGCCTGTTTTTCGCGGTGGAGGACATTGACTCCAACAGCTGGTTCAGCCTGGAGCCAGGGGCCAATGAAGAGCAGGAGATACGACGCGCCATAGAGTTCGCCCGCCAGGAGCGCTACAAATATATTATCGTCGGTCACGTGCGCTCCTATGTGGATGGTGTCAATGAGTCTCTCATCAACAGTACGGTGCGCCTGGTGCGCGCCTCCGACGGCATGACCCTGTGGTATGGCGATGTGGCCGTGCTCGGAAAATTCAACGCCGGACTCTTTGACAACATGTATCCAAGCCTCAGCCAGCAGGCCCCCAACATGAGCGAACTGGCCCTTATCGCGGGAAAACTGGTTACGGACAAGGTTCACGAAATGTACCGCCCCAAGCCCCCCGACTCGGTAAAACCCCTGCACCTCAAGATCTGGGAAGGATTCACCGAAGACAACGGCCAGTGGAAATAACCCTGGCATAAAATCTGCATACTCCTCTGTAAAAATCATGAGGAGAGTAATATGCGTGTCTTACTTCTGCTCTTCAGTGCCCTGACCCTGGTGGGGTGCTCACAGAAAGTTCAGTATACCATTCCCGAGCTCAGTCACGTGGAAGACTATGAAGTCGCCCCCGATGATCGCAGCGTACAAAATGGAAGTCTCTGGAGTGACACCAATGTCACCAGCATCTACTTCCTCGACCAGAAAGCCCGTCGTATCAACGACATCATCACCGTGCGAGTTGTCGAATCCAGCTCGGCCAGTAACAGCGGCAACGTTGCCACTTCCCGCGACAGCTCGGTGAATATGGGAGTCACTTCAGTGCTTGGCAAAGAGCGAGGATCACTGAATCCCGCCGTGCAGGCAAACGCGGGGAACAGCTTCGCCGGTTCCGGGCAGCTCCAGAAAGCCGACAACATTACCGCCACCGTATCTACGCGCATCGTGAAGGTACTCAATAACGGCAATATGGTTCTGCGTGGCAAGCGCGAAATCATGATCGACAACGAGAAACAGATGCTCTTTGTCAGCGGGGTCATCCGCCCCGAGGACATTGACGCCGACAACACCGTCATGTCCTCCGCCCTCGCCGATGCCCAGATCATGTATACCGGCAGTGGCGCACTGGCCGCTTCGCGCAAACCGGGCTGGGGCACCACCTTCCTGAACACCATCTGGCCATTCTAGGAGCACGGCATGCAACGTATAATCGACACCCTCTACCTGCTTATTCCCCTCGCGCTGGCTGCCTTCCTGATGGTCGCGCCACTTAATGCTGCCCCCGTGGCATCCCTGAAGGAAATCGCCACCGTCGAAGGCGTCCGCTACAATCAACTCATCGGCTACGGCCTGGTGGTTGGACTGGATGGCACCGGTGACGGCAGCCGCACCGGCTTCACCAATCAGTCACTGACAAACATGCTCAGTCGCATGGGCATTTCCGCCCATCCTGACGACATTAACGTCGACAACGTCGCTGCCGTCATGGTCACCGCCATGCTGCCTCCCTTTGCCAGTCCGGGAGCTCGTATCGACATCACCGTTTCCAGCATGGGCAACGCCGACAGCCTGCAGGGTGGCACCCTGCTGTTGACCCCACTGAAGGCTCCCAATGGAGATGTGTACGCCGTCGCCCAGGGGCAGGTGAGCCTAGGTGGCTCCGCCGATGCCGCCCATGCCACCGCCGGCAGGATTGTCAATGGAGCCATTGTCGAGCGCTCCATTCCCTTCAGCCTTGAAGGCCGCAGCAGCATCACCCTGCTGCTCAAGAATGCGGACTTTATCGCCGCCAACAACGCTCAGGATGCCATTAACAATCAATATGGCGAAGAAATAGCCCATGCACGCTCCTCCGGCGTCATCGAAGTGATTGTGCCGGAAAGTCTCAGGAACAACATCCCCCGCTTTATCGCACAGCTGGAAACCATTCCCGTGCAACTCTCCAATTCCGGCAAGATCATCGTCAACGAACGCACTGGAACCATCGTGGTGGGTTCGGATATTCGCCTGAGCACCGTCGCCGTCAGCCACGGCAATCTGACCGTGCGCATTGAGCCACAGTTCAATGAAGAGGGAGAAGTGGTTGAACCCGGACGCAACGACCGGGTCGCTCTCTTTGAAAATGGAATAAGCATCGGCAATGTGGTGGATGCGCTCAATCGCATGGGCATGACCGCCGAGGACATGATCGCCATTCTGCAGGCCATGAAGCAGGCAGGTGCCCTCAGTGGTGATCTGGAATTCATCTGACACGTTGTTCCTGTAAAAAGGGGCCCGACTCTCTGAGTCGGGCCCCTTTTTCCGGTATTATGTGAATCATCTTTTACTGTACCGCGCCTATACCCTGTGGATGATCCCGCTTGCGCATCTCAATCTGCGTGTCTATAAACTTATAAGGTTTGGGGGTAAAGTAGGCGTAAATCCCCAGTGCGGTAAAGAGAATGACCGCCAGAATGAGGAACGTAATCAGCTTTCTGAGCTGACGCCTGGTCTGTTTTACTTCTTGATCTTTCTGCATGCCACACCTCCTGAGCAACCACAGAATTCCCGCTATTTCCCGCACTTTTCAAGCAAGTCGGCTATCTTCTCCAGAAGCTGTGGCAAATGTACCGGCTTGGTCTCAAAATCACTGCAGCCGACCTCAAAGGCCCGGCGTCTATCCTCAGGCAGAGCATGAGCTGTCAACGCCAGCACCGGGATATGAGTGGTGCGCTGGTTATCGCGGATTCTGCGCGTCGCCTCCCAGCCATCCATAACCGGCAGGCTCATATCCATCAGGATCAGATCGGGCTGATGCTCGGTGGCCTTACGTAAACCCTCCGCTCCATCACCAGCCGTGATGACCTCATATCCTTTGCGTGTCAGGCGCCTGGTCAGCATGTCACAGTTCAGTTCATTGTCCTCGATGAGGAGAATGGTCGCCATGGCGACTCCTTCCTGAGGTTTTCTGGCACTATAATACCTTCCACGGTAAATGGGAAGCTATAGGGCGTACTTTTTCACAGATTACAGACCGCTTACGGTAACGCTGTTTTATTGAACAGGAAATGCCTGAGCACTGAGTGCCTGCCTGACGCCATACAGGACAGATTATCAACCCTTCAGGGAATGACTGATTGACAGTTCATAAAAACCTGCCCTATATATAATTGAGAAGTAAATTTGGTCCCCGATGTTGCAAAATCATGAAGGAGGAGACTATGACTTTCAGAAAGTACCTGAAACGGGCACTGGTAGGCACTGCCGCCGTTGCCATTTCACTGACCTTTGCATCCAACGTTTCGGCCCAGCGTTCACAGCAGCAGTTTGTCACCATTGGAACTGGTGGAGTAACAGGTGTTTATTATCCCGTTGGCGGCGCAATTTGCCGTCTGGTCAATGCCAATCGCGCTGACCATGGTATCCGCTGCACCGTGGAATCAACCGGCGGTTCTATTTTCAACCTCAACAGCATCCGCGCCGGCGAACTTGACGTGGGAATTGTACAGTCCGACTGGCAGTACCATGCCTATCACGGCACCAGCCGTTTCTCCGATGCCGGCCCCAACAAAAATCTGCGCGCCCTGTTCTCCATCCACCCTGAAGCCTTTACCGTGATCGCACGCAAAGACGCCAACGCCACCAAATTTGCTGATCTTCGCGGCAAGCGCGTGAGCATCGGTGACCCTGGCTCAGGACAACGTGCTTCCATGGACCTGCTGCTGGAAACCCTTGGCTGGGATCACTCCGTGTTCAGCGCCACCTTCGACCTGAAGGCAGCTGAGCAATCCATCGCCCTGTGCAATAACCAGATAGACGCCATGGTCTACTTTGTCGGCCACCCCAATGGTTCCATTCAGGAAGCCACGACCACCTGCGACAGTGTTATCGTTGAAGTCGCCGGTGAAGCGGTGGAAAAGATGATCGCCGAGCGTCCCTACTACCGTACTGCCACTATCCCCGGCGGCATGTACCGCGGCAACCCCAATGATGTACAAACTTTTGGCGTTGGAGCTCTTCTGGTCGCGTCCACCAACGTCCCCGAGAACGTGGTCTACCAGATGGTCAAGTCTCTCTTTGAAGGCCTTGACCAGTTCAAGCGCCTGCACCCGGCCCTTGAGCACCTGGATAAAGAATCCATGGTCTCCGATGCCATTGCCATCCCCCTGCATCCCGGTGCGGAAAAATACTTCCGGGAAGTCGGACTCATCAAGTAATCACCAACTGGGGGAGCACATGCTCCCCCGCTTTGATTCCGCTTCTTTTCGCAAGGCTATTCTCAATGGCTTTACGAAAGTGAGCCAGCAATCAAATCTCTGCTGACACTCGCATCTAAGTCTTGAATCTGCGCACGAAAGGGACCCTATGACACCAGCCAAACAGCCACCCACTCCTGAGGAGCTGGAGCGGATCACACAATCAGAGACCGGAGGCCGCCAGCCAATGGGAATCCAGGGGAAAATCATCTGGACCGTGGCGTTGACATGGTCGCTGTTTCAGCTCTGGTATGCCTCGCCCCTGCCATTTGCGCTGGGTTTCGGGGTCTTTAATACCACCGAAGCACGCTCCATCCACCTTTCCTTTGCGGTATTCCTGGCCCTGACAGCTTATCCGGCCCTGAAGAGCTCGCCCCGCGACTCCATCCCCACACTCGACTGGATACTGGCCATCGCGGCAACCATGAGCGCCAGCTACCTCTACTTCTTCTATGACAGTCTGGCGACTCGTGCCGGAGCTCCCATCACCCAGGATCTGGTGGTGGCCGTTATCGGCATTATCCTGCTGCTGGAAGCAACGCGACGCTCCCTGGGGCTCCCCCTGATGATCGTAGCCATTGTCTTTCTCGGTTATACATTTTTCGGCCCCTATATGCCGGAACTCATCTCCCACCGGGGTGCCAGCCTGGGACGCACCATGTCCCACCAGTGGCTGACCACTGAAGGGGTCTTCGGCGTGGCCATTGGCGTATCCTCAAGCTTTGTGTTTCTCTTTGTCCTTTTTGGTTCTCTGCTTGAGCGAGCTGGGGCCGGAGCCTACTTTATTAAAGTCGCCTTCTCCCTGCTGGGACACATGCGCGGCGGACCAGCCAAAGCCGCCGTGGTTGCCTCCGGCTTCAGTGGCATCATTTCCGGTTCTTCCATAGCCAATGTGGTCACCACCGGAACCTTTACCATCCCGCTCATGAAGCGGGTCGGCTTCCCCGGCACCAAGGCGGGCGCCATAGAGGTTGCGGCCTCTACCAATGGCCAGCTGACACCTCCCATCATGGGCGCTGCGGCATTCCTGATGGTGGAGTACGTGGGAATATCCTATCTGGAAGTCATCAAGCACGCCCTCCTGCCCGCCATCATCTCCTACATCGCCCTCATCTATATCGTGCACCTGGAAGCCGTCAAAGCCAACATGAAAGGCCTGCCCCGCACGGCTCAGTCCTCCATGGCCCGCAGCGCGCTGTCCTTTGTGGGAACCTTCCTGGGTATGTGTCTTCTCTCCCTGCTGGTCTATTACGGGGTGGGCTGGACCCGCGATGTTTTCGGTCCCGTGGCCTCCGTGGTGCTGGCCGTGGCCATGGGCGTGGCCTATGTCGCGCTTCTGCGCGTGGCTTCCCGCTACCCTGACAGCGGCGAGGAACTGTCGGTGGAGTCCCTCAAGGAAGTCCCGGCCCTCAAGCCCATTCTCCTTTCCGGACTGCACTTCCTGCTGCCGGTCTTTGTCCTGGTATGGTGCCTGATGGTGGAGCGTTTCAGCCCGGGCCTTTCCGCCTTCTGGGCTACCACCTTCATGGTCTTTATCCTGATTACCCAGCGGCCTGTACTGGCCTTCTTCCGCCGCTCCGGCGATATTGTTCCCGCCGTGTATCGAGGCATTGATGATCTGTTCAGCGGCCTGGTTACCGGCGCGCGGAACATGATCGGCATCGGCGTGGCAACGGCTACCGCCGGCATCGTGGTGGGTACCGTGACCCTGACCGGTATCGGGCTCGTCATGACGGATCTGGTAGAATTCATCTCCGGTGGCAACCTTATGCTCATGCTGATCTTTACGGCGATCATCAGTCTGATTCTGGGGATGGGCCTGCCCACCACTGCCAACTATATCGTCGTATCCACCCTGATGGCTCCGGTCATCGTGGCCCTGGGCGCACAACACGGGCTCATCGTGCCCCTGATCGCTGTCCACCTCTTTGTCTTCTACTTCGGGATTCTGGCCGACGACACTCCGCCGGTGGGGCTGGCGGCCTATGCCGCTGCCGCCATATCGCGCAGTGATCCCATTGCCACCGGCATCCAGGGTTTTACCTACGATATGCGCACCGCGATCCTGCCCTTTATGTTCATATTCAATACACAGCTGCTGCTGATTGACATTCCCAACGTCTGGGAACTGATCTTTACCGTAGTGGGTGCCATTGGAGCCATGCTTACCTTCGCCTCCGCCACCCAGGGATACTGGATGGTGAAGAACCGCCTGTGGGAATCCCTGGTCATGCTGGTAGTGGCCTTCAGCCTCTTCCGTCCCGGATTCTGGATGGATATGATCTACCATCCCATGACCAAACTCGACCCGGTACACATTGGCGAAGTTGCCGAGAAGGTGCCGCCCCATGACACCCTGCGCATGCGCGTGGCTGGTGAGACCTTTGACGGCCGCGAATTTGATCGCATCATCCTGCTGCCCCTGGGAAAAAAAGGCGCTGACGGCATGACGCGCATTGAAGAGACGGGCCTTATACTCCACACCACCGACGATCAGCGGGTTATCGTGGACATGGTGGTCTTCGGCAGCAAAGCGCAGCAGATGGGCTTTGACTTCGACTGGGAAATCCTCTATGTGGAGCGCGAAGAGGACCAGCCACCCAAGCACCTGATCTTTATTCCGGCCATTGCCACCATGGTGGCAATAGGTATGCTACAGCGCAGACGCCAGAAACTGCAGGCCACCTGATCAGGACGAACACTGCAGGGCAGAAGGGTACTCCTCTTCTGCCCTGTTTGTATTTCCCTTCCACCGTGCTACTATTTCCCGTCGCAGGACAGACACAGCTCTGCCTGCCGGAAGACCACATCGACGACCGCAATGGAGCATGTACATGTCCACCACCAACACACCACAGCGCCGCCTGCCTGCTGAATGGGAACCACAGGATGCCATTCTGCTGGCATGGCCCCACGGGGCCAGCGACTGGCAACCCGTACTCACACAGGCCCGCCAGACCTTTTGCGATATTGCCGGCCATATCAGCCAGCGCCAGATGGTCATCATCGTCGCTCCTGACACCCGGATGCCCCTTGCCGACCTGACCAGCTCGGGTGGCAGGCTGGAGAATGTGCGCTGTTATGACATCGAGACCAATGACACCTGGATTCGCGATTTCGGTCCCATAACTGTCGAGGATCAGCAGCAGCTGAGGCTGCTCGACTTCAGCTTCAACGGCTGGGGCAAAAAGTTTGAGGCGACCCACGATAATAACGTCACCCGGCAGCTGCATCAGTTGGGAGCGTTCACCGCGCCCCAACACCGTTTCGACTGGGTTCTGGAGGGCGGCAGCATTGAAAGCGATGGCCGCGGCACCATTTTAACCACCTCCAACTGCCTGCTGGAGCCAAATCGCAACCCACAGCTGAACCAGCAGGATATCGAAGAACAGATTCTGCGTACCGTCCTGGGTGCCCGCAAAGTGCTCTGGCTGGACCACGGCCACCTGGAAGGCGATGATACCGACGCCCACATCGACACCCTGGCGCGCCTCTGTCCCGACAATACCATCGTGTATGTCGCCTGCGACGACCCCAATGACTCCCACTTCAGCGCCCTCAAGGCCATGGAGGCGCAGCTTGCCTCCTTTACCTGTGCTGATGGCAGACCCTATCGCCTGCTCCCCCTGCCGTGGCCGGCTCCCTGCCATGCCGCCGACGGCCATCGCCTGCCGGCCACCTACGCCAACTTCCTGATCATCAACGGTGCCGTACTGGTTCCCGTCTATGGCGATCCCGCCGATGCCCTGGCCCTGCAGGTGGTTGCCGCCGCCTTTCCCGACCACGAAATCATCGGCGTCAACTGCCGGACCCTGATCGAACAGCATGGTTCACTGCACTGTGTGACCATGCAACTTCCCCAAGGAGCCGTTACCCCATGAGCACCATCAAAACCGCATTAATACAGCAGACATGCACGGACAACCGCCAGCAGACCATGGACAGAACCGCCAGCGCCATCGCGCACGCTGCCCGCAGCGGGGCCACGCTGATTGTCCTGCAGGAGCTGCACTGCAGCCTCTACTTCTGTCAGCAGGAGCAGGTGGAGTGTTTCGATCTGGCCGAACCCATACCCGGCCCGTCTACAGCGTTTTTTGGCGATCTGGCCCGCCAGCACCAGGTGGTGCTGGTCACGTCACTCTTTGAAAAACGCGCTCCCGGGCTCTACCACAACACGGCGGTGGTGCTGGAAAAGGATGGCTCCATCGCCGGCACCTATCGCAAAATGCATATTCCCGATGATCCGGGATTTTACGAAAAATTCTACTTCACCCCCGGCGACCTTGGCTTTGAACCAGTCCAGACCTCTGTGGGCAGGCTTGGCGTGCTGGTCTGCTGGGATCAGTGGTACCCTGAAGCGGCGCGACTCATGGCCCTGGCCGGAGCGGATCTGCTGCTCTACCCCACGGCCATCGGCTGGGCTCCCACCGATACCGACGCGGAAAAGCAGCGCCAGCGCGATGCCTGGATAACCATTCAGCGCAGCCACGCCATTGCCAACGGCCTGCCCGTCATCAGCGTCAACCGCACCGGGCGGGAAGCCGATCCGGCCAATCCCTCCAGCGGCATCGACTTCTGGGGCAGCAGTTTTGCCTGTGGCCCCCAGGGAGAGTTTCTGGCCCAGGCGTCCACAGACCGTGAAGAGACCCTCCTGGTGGATATCGACCTGCAGCGCAGCGAAGATGTGCGCCGTATCTGGCCCTTCCTGCGCGATCGTCGCATCGACGCCTATGACGACATCCTGCTGCGCTACCGGGATCGCTGATGGCACTGCTCAGCCTGCGCAATCTCTCCATCGCCTTCGGCCAGCACCCCCTTCTCGATGGCATCGCATTTCACGCCGAAGCGGGCGAACGCATCTGCCTGACCGGTCGCAACGGCGCGGGCAAGTCAACCCTCATGAAGATCCTGGCCGGCACTCTCACCGCCGACAGTGGTGAAATAGTCCGTCAGCCCGACCTGCGTGTCTCGCTGCTCCCCCAGGAAATTCCCGGGGAACTTGACGGCAGCGTCTGGGAAGTCATCGCCAGTGGTCTGGCCGACAAGGCACAACTGCTGGAATCCTATCATCAGCTCACCCGGCATCTGGAAAGTGCTGAGTTGTCCACGCAGCAGCGTCTGCTTGAGCAGCTGGACCAGTACCAGCGCGAACTGGAGAGTCAGGGAGCCTGGCAGTTCTATGGGGAAATCGACCGCATGGTCAGCCTGCTCCAGCTTGATGGCAACCTGCCTTTCCGGGAACTTTCCGGCGGCATGAAGCGCCGGGTCCTGCTGGGTCGAGCCCTGGTCAGTGATCCCCATATTCTGCTGCTGGACGAGCCCACCAACCACCTGGACATCAGCGCCATCACCTGGCTGGAAGACTTTCTGCTGCGCAGCAGTCGCACCATAGTCTTCATCACCCACGATCGAGCCTTCCTGCGCAGCCTGGCAACGCGCATCGTGGAGATTGACCGGGGCAACCTGCGCAACTGGGACTGCACCTTCGACCAATACCTGGAGCGCCGCGAAGCGGTGCTTCAGGATGAGCTCAAGGCGCAGCAGCACTTCGACCGAAAACTCAGCGAAGAGGAGCAGTGGATACGCCAGGGCATCAAGGCCCGTCGCACCCGCAACATGGGGCGCGTACGCGCCCTTGAGGAGCTTCGTCGCCAGCGCAGCCAAAGGCGCAGTGCCGAAGGCAAAGCACGCATGGAAATTCAACAGGCTGATCGCTCCGGCAACCTGGTGGCCGAAGCCACGGGAGCTGGCTGGAGCGTCGATGGCAGAACCATTGTCGCCCCCATGGATCTTACCATCATGCGCGGTGACCGCATCGGTATCATCGGGCCAAACGGCTGCGGCAAGACAACCTTGCTGCGCCTGATGCTGGGGCAGCTTCCTCCCACCACGGGAAGAGTGGAGCTGGGAACCAATCTGCATATCCGCTACTTTGACCAGCATCGACAACAGCTGGACGAAGAGAAAAGCGTGCGGGAGAATGTAGCCGATGGCAACGACATGCTGGAAATCAATGGCAGGAACCGTCATGTGATTGGCTATCTTCAGGACTTTCTCTTCACCCCTGAGCGCTTCCATACCCCCGTCAAAGCCCTTTCGGGAGGTGAGCGCAATCGCCTGCTGCTGGCGAAGCTCTTTGCCGCACCGTCCAACCTGCTGATCATGGACGAGCCCACTAACGATCTTGACGTGGAGACGCTGGAACTGCTGGAAGAACTGCTGATGGAATATCAGGGCACCCTGCTGCTGGTCAGCCACGACCGTGCCTTCCTCAACAATGTGGTCACCAGCACCATTGCCTATGAAGATGACCGCTTCCGGGAGTATGTGGGCGGATACGACGACTGGCTTCGCCAGCGCCCGACTCCGGCTGTGGCGCGCACCGTTGTTCCTGAACCGACGGCAAAGACCCGTGGTGCCGGCAGACCCGCGAAGCCGAAGTTGAGCTTTCAGCAGAAAAAAGAGCTTGAGGAGCTGCCCGCATGTATCGAAGAGCTGGAACAGCGCCAGCAGGAGCTGTACGACCTTATGGCCGATCCGCAGTTCTACCAGCGCGAGGGGGAATCCATAGCCACCACCAAGGCAGAGCTGGAGGAGGTGCAGGCAGAGCTGGAAAGGCAATTTGCGCGCTGGGAGAAACTGGAGTCCCTGGTGCGCGAAATGGAAAAATCACAGGCCTGAAAATATCCTTTACGGCTGCTCAGGCTTGTCGGGGGTATTCAGGCGATAGCGCAGGTTTCGTTCGCTGATGCCGAGCACTTCAGCCGTTTTGCGGCGGTGGCCATCCATGGTCTCCAGGGTCTCCTGAATAAACAGATCCTGCAGCTGCTGCAGAGTCATCCCCACAAAGGGTTTCAGGCTGGGGAGCTCGCCATCATGGGCGACCGGGCCGCTGTCCTTGAGGCTGGCCGGCAGATCGTGAATTTCTATGATATCCCCCATGGCCATGACCAGGGAAGACTCGATGATATTGCCCAGTTCCCGGATATTCCCCGGATAGGAATAGCTCATCAGCCGTGCTTCCGCAGCGCGGCTGAAGCGCTTGGGGCAGGTACCCTGCTCCTGGCAGAATTTCTCCACCAGAAACTTCGTCAGCATGGGAATATCCTCAGTGCGTTCGCGAAGCGGTGGCAGATGCAGATGAATGACATTGATGCGGAAATACAGATCCTCGCGAAAGCTGTTTTCGCGGACGGCTTTCAGCAGATCGCGATTGGTGGCCGTAATGACCCGCACATCCAGGGCGATGGTCCTGTTGGAGCCCAGCCGTGAGATCTCCCGCTTCTGCAGCACGCGCAGCAGCTTGGCCTGCAGTGGCGGAGACATTTCGCCAATCTCATCGAGAAAAATGGTTCCACCCTGCGCCACTTCGAAGCGGCCCTGTCGCGAACCGCTGGCTCCGGTGAAAGCCCCCTTTTCGTATCCGAACAGTTCACTTTCCAGCAGCTGTTCGGGAATGGCGGCACAGTTCAGCACCTCGAAGGGCTCCTTGGCCCGTTTGCCGGAATAATGAATGGCACGGGCCACCAGCTCTTTGCCTGTACCACTCTCCCCGGTAATAAGCACCGTCGAGGAGACATCCTTGACCTTGTCGATCAGGCCATAGATTCTCTGCATGGAATCACTCTTGCCAATAAGCTCTTCGTAGCGGTACTTCTTCTCAAGCTCCTTTGAAAGGTACTCCACCTGGCTGTTCAGCTGCTTATAGTGAAAAGCCCGCTCAATATTAACGATGAGCTCATCGATGTTGATGGGCTTGGTGATATAGGTGAACGCGCCGTTCTGCAGCGCTTTTACTGACGATTCGATGGTGCCGAAGGCCGTGATGATGATGACTTCAATGCCAGGCTGAATCTCCTTGATCTGCTTCAGGACATCAATACCATCGACATTGCCGATTTTGAGATCCAGCAGACAGATATGAAAGAGCTCCTGGCGGATCTCCTCCAGGGCCCTGTGGGGCTCGGTAAAGACACTGACCTCATACTGATCCTCCAGGGCAAAGGAGAGAGAAGCGCCAATGGACGCTTCATCATCCAGTATGAGTATGCGATTCATGGGAGTCATGGTACCTCGCATTTGCGGTTTCGCGCCCGTTCACTCTCAGGGCCGCCTGTGCATTCTCACTGGGTTTGGTACCCCACGCCTCGCCTGCTCGCTGGACAGGTTCAGAGCTGTCAGCCCGTGCTGGCCCAGGTAGGGTGCAGACTGTCAGGCTGCTGTTGCGGGGATGCGTACATGTCATTATAACGCAGAATCAAAATATACCGAAATAACCGTGCCAAATTTCTGGTTGCTGGAGATATGCAGTTCACCACGGTTCTCCTTGATCAGCTGATCGGCAATGGGTATACCCAGTCCGGTGCCCTTGGGTTTGGTGGTAAAAAAGGGTTCCAGGGCCTTCACGCGGCCATCCTCATCCATGCCGATTCCATCATCAACGATCTGGATACAGACCCGATCAGCCTTATCGCGGGTTCTCAGGGTGATGTGCAGGGGCTCGTCACTCTTGAGGCGCTTCTCTTCCAGGGCGTCCAGGGCATTAATCAGAAAGTTGATGACCACCTGCTTGATCTGATTGTGATCGACGCAGATCTGGCGATGGGACTGATAATCGCGCAACAGGGCAAAGCCCTTGTTCATGACGCTGCGTTCGAAGAGAATATAACACTCATCCAGAATGGTGCTGGCGGCAATGGTCTCGAATATCTGCTGCCGTGGACGGGCGTAATTAATCAGTCCTTCGATGAGCTGATTGACCCGCGTGATCTCACGGGGCACGTAGGTGGATATTTCCTTCTGGAAACGCTCATTATGGAGCTTGGTGGGAATAAGTTCCACGAATGTCTTGATGGAACTCAAAGGGTTGCGTATTTCATGGGCGATGCCGGCCACTACGCGGCTTAAGGCCTTGCTCTTCTCCTGCTCAAAAAGCTTCTTGCGCAGCTCCGTCTCTTCGGTCACATCCTCGAAAGTCAGGATGAGTCCGTTGATGTGCTGCTCAAAACTGAAGAGGGGATAGACATAGTAGCGCAGCTGGTAGAGGGTTTCCGGGTCACGCTCCCACTCTTTTGTTTCACCGAGATAGTAGTTTTTCCGGCCACTGAGAACCTCATCAGCCTTGTTCTTCAGCAGCTCACTGATCAGCTGCACCCGGGAATAGTGCTCCCCCAGGGGCAGTTCCCTGAGCCCCACGATTACCGATGCCTTCTGGTTGAATTTGGTGATCAGTCCTTCACGATTCAGGGTGACGATGCCCCGGGGGCTGCTGTCGATAATCTGTCGCAGGAACTCGACATTATTTCTGGTCAGTTCAACCTGTTCGACGAGGGACGCGTTCAGATGGCTGAGATCACGGGTCTTGCGATCCACTTCCTTCTTCAGCTGTCGATTCCAACGGGCTCCCACCAGGAAGAGGATCAGAAAGACCGCGATGAGGGCCAGGGTGATTTTCACGACCACCAGCAGCGTTCCCGAGGCAAACTCCTGCGGTGTTTTGAACCATTTCTGGTACATATCCCCATACTCACCCGTCGACTTGACATGCCGTATACCGCTGTTGAGGGTATGCAGCAGGCGATAGTTGTCTTTGGATACGGCAAAGGAGTAGTCCAGCGGCATAAGATAGGTGCGCGCGAAGCTGTAGCGATCTTCCAGGTGGTGTTGTTCCAGATAGTGCTCCGCGATGGCGACATCGCCCACAAACACATCGGCCCGGCCGAGCAGGAACGCTTCGATGGCGGCACGCTGGCTGCCGGCAACCTGGTAGTGAATCCGCCGGATATTCTTCAGGAAATCATACTCAATGGTGTGACTCTGCAGGGCAACCAGCGTCTCGGAAAGATCCGTCACCGCATCGATGCCATGCCTGTCTGCAGGAGTGAGGATGCCAACGGAAGTCGAATAGAATGGCTCGGAAAAATCCATGAGCTCCGCGTAGCTGCGCGAGAAAGGGATGCTGACGATGATGTCAACCTGCTGTTCCCGGATGGCCTCAATGGCACGGGATCTGGCCATGGGCACATACTGCAGCCTGATATGGTGCAGGGCGGCAATGCGGTCGAGAACTTCGATGGCAAAACCGGCTGGCACCCCTTCCTGCGCGGCATTCAGGGGGGCCAGATCCGGTTCATAGGCGACGATGAGGGTCTGATGGGCGTATTCATGACGGGGCTCGCCAAAGGATGTTCCCACGAAGAACGCCATCAGCACAAAGACATACAAACAACGCACGGCAGAAAGTTCCCTTTCCATAAAGAGCCAGTGGTGGCGCCAGCTTCTTGCCCACCGGCACCCCCGCTGGCATAACGGTGAAGAGTGTCCTCAGGCCTCCGCAACGGCTTCCTTCGACCGATTCAGGGTGGGCTGGTTGATTCCGCCCTCGCGCCTGGCTTTACGCCACTGAATGAAGATCGTCAGTAATACGATGCTGAAGCCGAGGATATCCTGAAGAATATTCGGGTTCATGAACAGCAGGGCTCCACCGAAGAGCACCACCCGCAACAGGGTATTGATACGGGTCAGGAAGTATCCTTCCGCCGCAGTCCCCAGCATGACCACGCCCACAATGGAGGTGGCGGTAACCATCAGTCCTTCCAGCAAAGTGGTGTTGATCAGCAGCAACGAGCTGTTATACACGAAAATATAGGGAACAATAAAGCCGGCGATAGAGAGCTTCATGGACATGAAGCCAGTCTTCATCTGATCCCCGCCCGAGATTCCCGCTGCGGCAAACGATGCCAGCGCCACGGGAGGCGTTATATTGGCGAAGATACCGAAGTAGAAGACAAACAGGTGAGCCACCAGGGGCTCAATGCCAATGGCCACAAGAGCCGGTGCCGCCATGGTCGCCGTGATGATGTAGGTGGGAATACTGGGCAGACCCATGCCGAGGACGATACAGGCAATCATGGTAAATACCAGGGTCAGGAAAAGGGACTCTCCACCCAGCAGCACAATGCCGTTCGCCAGCTTCAGTCCGAATCCGGTAAGCGTCGCCACTCCCACGATCAGGCCGACACAGGCACAGGCGATGGCGACGGGAACCACGGAACGCGCGCCGTTTTCCAGGGCTTCCAGAATGTCCTTCAGGCCCAGGCGCGTGGTCTGGCGCAGCATGGCCACTGCCACCGTTACCAGAATCGTCAGAAATGCGGAGTAAATGATTGTTTTCCCCGTAAAGAAGAGCATGAAAATCAGGAAGAACAGAGGTATCAGCAGGTGTCCGCGTTCCTTGAGCACTTCCATGACCCGGGGCAGATTCTCGCGGGAGATACCCTGCAGACCATCCTTGGTGGCACGCAGGTGAATCTGCACGATAACCCCGAGATAGAAGAGCAGGGCGGGCAGCAGGGCGGCAATGGCGATATCGCGATAGGGCACCCCCAGAACCTCGGCCATGATGAAAGCGGCTGCCCCCATGATCGGCGGCAGAATCTGCCCCCCCACACTGGCCGAAGCCTCTACGGCGCCGGCAAATTCACGGTTATAGCCAACCCGCTTCATAAGAGGAATGGTGAAGGAGCCCGTTGTCACCACATTGGCAACGGCCGCTCCATTGATACTTCCCAGAAAGCCACTGGAGATAACGGCAACTTTTGCCGGTCCGCCCCGGGACTGTCCGGCAATGGCCAGGGCAAGGTCATTAAAGAGCTGGCCCATCCCCGATTTCGCCAGGAAGGCGCCAAAGAGGATAAAGAGAAAGATATAGGTGGCTGAAACACCGATGGCAGTTCCGTAGACGCCTTCGGTGGTCACATACATAAAGTTGACAATATCTTCCCACAGGTAACCCCGGTGACGGAATATACCGGAAAACTGTCGTCCGAACAGGCCGTACAGCAAAAAGGTGGCGGCCAGCACAGGCAGAGCCCAGCCGGTCACCCGCCGCGCGCCTTCCAGCACCAGCACCACCAGAATTCCGCCGAAAAGCAGATCCCACTGGTTGGGCATGCCACCGCGCATATAGATGGCCGTATGCTCGAACATGATATAGATGGTGGTACTGAAGGCCATCAGCGCCAGTACCGCGTCATACCAGTGCAGCTTGTCACGCCGCAGCTTGCGGGAAGCGGGGTAGAGTAGAAAAATGAGCCCCAGCACCACTGCCACGTGCAGCGAGCGGTGAATCAGTGTCACCGGTGTGCCGAAGTAAGAGGTATAGAGGTGGTAGAGGGAGAGCGTGATCGCCAGGGCGGAGACGATCAGGGTAATGGGCTTGGAACTGAAGGTGCGAAAGCGCGATTCGTTATCATATTTCTCGAGAACTTCCTGCAGCTTCGAGTCAGGCTGTTGTGTTTCTTTACTCATTGGGATCACCTTGATTGTATGGAGAGTCTGAGCGGTTCATGGTGGGGGAGGTCGTCACGGTCCAGCAGAATCCGTTGATTCAGAAGGACATGGTATTCGGCATCGAATGAGTGGATCCACTGGAGAAAGTCGAGCTGTAAATCAAATCCCGTGCAGACCACCTGCCCACCATTCACCGAACAGTTTCCACTCTGATGGGGAACACCCGCCCCATAAGAGAAAAAGCGCGTCTGCGTCAGCACAAGTGTTCCATCGATCTGCACCTGGTAGGTTTCCATCCAGGGGGTCAGTTCCACCGAATGAATCCAGGCAAGCGTGATTTCATCATCGGGCTCCACCGGGGCGTGGAAGTGGACCTCATGGCTGCGTGCGTGGCGTATTTCCAGCACGAGTCCCTCGGCGCTGACCGTGGAAACGGCGAGAAACAGCAACAGCAGCAGACGCACCATAAACACCACCAGAGTACCTCCCGAAATGCGGGGCGCCCCCAAGGGCACCCCTGGTTTCACCTTGATTTATTTCAACACACCGACTTCGCGGAAATAGCGCTCGGCACCAGGATGGAAGGGCACCGGCATGCCGTCGGCAACTGCCTCCAGCTTGATGTTACGCGCGGCGTTATGGGCTCCGTACAGGGTGTCCAGATTTTCAAACAATGATTTGGTGATATGATAGACCACATCGTCGGAGAGGCGATGGTTGACCAGCATGACGTTGGTGATGGTTGCAGTCTGCACATCATTTTTATCGTTGTAGGTTCCGCCGGGAATAATGCCTGCGGCAAAGAAAGGGTAATTTTTGGTGAGGTAGGCAAGCGCGTCATTGTCAATGGGAATGATCTTGGCCTCATGGGTGGTGGAGAGATCAATGACCGTCGCATTGGGAATTCCGCTGGTGACAAAGGCCGCGTCAATCATGCCGTTTTTGATCTGATCAACCGCTTCGCTGTAGGAGAGGTAATCCTGACGGATGTTATCATAGCTCATGCCATGGGCTTCCAGGATCAGACGGGCGTTCAACTCAACCCCGGAGTTGGCGGCACCCACGCCCACACGGCGGCCTTCCAGATCACGCACAGAGTTGATGCCGGTGCGCGTCGTGGTCACCAGCTGCACATAGTTGGGGTAGAGGGCCGTCAGGCCACGCAGATCCTTGTTACCGGGACGACCTTCAAAGGCGCCGATTCCCTCATAGGCCTGAGCCACAGCGTCGCCCATGACGATGGCCAGTTCAACACGGTTTCGATTCAGCAGGTTGATGTTTTCCACAGAGGCTCCCGTGGACTGGACAGAGGTGTCCACTTTCAGGTCACGGGCGATAATATTGGCTACCGCTCCGCCGATGGGATAGTAAACTCCGGAAGTACCGCCAGTGGCGATGGTGATAAACAGGTTTCTGTCAAACTGCTGGGCAGCAGCACTCACGGCCAGAACCGCCAGGGAAAGAAAAATACTCAGGGATACCAGGATCTTCTTCATGGAAAGCCTCCTCAAATGTTGGATGCCACGGTACATGAGCAATACCTGTACCACTTGAGTTGAGTGCTTGCAAAACAGTGTTTTCGGGGGACAACTTCACCTTATCCCCAACGAAGAGACCGCCCCACAGGCGGCAGAATCTGCCGCCTGTGGCAAATCCTGCCGCCTACGACTCGGCCGCCGTGCTCTGCCACTGCAGGTAGGCTTTAATAAATTCATCCAGAGCGCCGTCGAGAACCGCTTCCGCGTTGCCGGTTTCGTGACGGGTGCGCAGGTCCTTGACCATTTTATAGGGGTGCAGGACATAGCTGCGAATCTGGCTGCCCCAGGCGATATCCATCTTGCTGTCCTCCACTTCCCGCAGCCCCTGCCGCTTCTTCTCCAGCTCCAGCTCATAGAGCTTGGCCCGCAGCATCTTCATGGCCTGTTCCTTGTTCTGGTGCTGCGAGCGTTCGCTCTGACACTGGGTGACCACGCCAGTGGGCGTATGGGTAATGCGCACGGCGGAATCCGTGGTATTGACGTGCTGTCCGCCAGCGCCACTGGAGCGGTATGTATCGATACGCAGGTCGCTCTCCCTGATGTCCACTTCAATGGAGTCGTCGATCTCGGGACTGACAAAAACAGACGTAAACGAGGTGTGACGGCGTGCGTTGGAATCAAACGGCGATATACGCACCAGGCGGTGAACACCCGTTTCCGATTTGAGGTTTCCATAGGCGTAGAGGCCTTCAATAAACAGCGTTACGCTCTTGATACCGGCTTCCTCGCCCTCCTGGTATTCCATGATGGTGACCTTGAACTTGCGCTTTTCCGCCCAACGGGTGTACATGCGCATAAGCATACTCCCCCAGTCCTGGCTTTCCGTTCCTCCGGCGCCAGCGTTGATGGTCAGGTAGGCGTTGGAAGGGTCGTGTTCATCGGAGAGCAGCACTGTCAACTCGTAGTCGGCAACGAGTTTTTCCAGTTTCGCGAGATTCTGCGTCAGCTCGTCGACGTTACTCTCGTCCTCCTGGCAGAATTCGTGGAGTACCTTGACATCTTCCAGCAGACGGTGAATCTCGTTAAAGTCGGCCAGGGCATCCTTGAGCATTTTGTCTTCGCGCAGGATACCCTGCGCCTGCTGGGGATCATTCCACAGTGTAGGGTCTTCGATCATGGGAACCAGTTCGGCCAGACGCTCCTCTTTGGCAGGAACGTCAAAGACACCTCCGGAAAAACTCGACCTTTTCCTCCATGGCATCTATGCGGGGCTGAAAATCGATAATCATGGCGCTATCTCCTTTTTCATAAGTGATTTTTGAATATAATTCAGAGAGTCAATGCGAGCGACCCTGGCCAGGGGCAGATAGACCGCAGCCGCAACGCCCAGGTAGAGAACCACCCGCAGGCCTGTGCCCGCGTCCAGCCAGGGCAACAGCGCGAACTTCATCACCAGCAGGACGGCGCCAAGCATACCACTGACCAGCAGAATTCTCCAGGTCTCGCCATTGAACAGGCGCACATCAGTCATCCCCCGCTGACGGGCAATATGCCACAGATAGAGGAAGTTCCCCCAGCTGGCCGCAGAGGTGGCCAGCGCCAGTCCGGCGTGCCCCAGGGGATACATCAGAGCGAGATTCAGGAGGATATTGACCAGCATGGCCCAGGCAGCTGCCTTCAGTGGGGTCTTACTGTCTTCCAGGGAGTAGAAGAGCGAAACCACCAGCTTGACCAGAGCAAAGGCCAGCAAACCAAGGGAGTAGGCCGCCAGGGCCATGTAGGTCATCAACGCGTCGTACTCAGTGAACTCACCCCGCTGAAAGAGCAGGCGGATAATATCATCACCGGCGATCACCAGCCCCACAATGCACGGCAGAGTGATAAAGTTGATCAGGTCTATCCCGCGACGCAGCAGGCCGTTGAGCTCGCCGCTATTCCTGTCAACAACACTGCGGCTCAATCCGGGCAGAATCGCCGTGGATACAGCCACACCAAACACACCCAGGGGAAACTGCACCAGACGGTTGGCATAGTACAGGAAGCTGACACTGCCGGCCACCAGGTAACTGGCGATGATGGAATCGACGGTGGTGTTCACCTGGGCCACGGCAAGGCCGATCACCCCAGGCCCCATCAGGGTGACAATCTGCACGATGCGGGGATCGCGGAAATCCAGACGAAAGCGCAGCCGGTAGCGCAGGCGATAGAGGCTTGGGATCTGCATGAGAAACTGCAGAAGGCCGCCGATGGTCACACCAATGCCAAGGGCGTATATGGATTGATCAAAGGCGTAGTAGCCGATGATCGCCGCCACGATAATGGCGAGGTTAAAAGCAAATGAGGTAAAGGACGCGATAAAGAATTTCCCCTTGGTATTCAGCACCGCCATCACGGTGGTCGCCATGCCGATAAAGAAGAGAAAGGGAAACATGATGCGGGTCAGCAGCACCGTCATCTCATGCTTGCCCTCAACCAGGCCAAAACCGGGAGCCATGACCCAGACCAGCAAGGGCGCGGCAATCACACCAACCAGCGTCACTCCTGCCAGCACCACGCTCAGCAGGCTGAGCACTTTCTGGAAGAGCTCGTTGCCCTGTTCGTCACCATCACTTTTCACGGTTTTGGAGAGGATGGAAACAAAAGAGGCCGAAAGGGCTCCCTCGGCAAAAAGCCGCCTGAGCAGCGAAGGAATGCTGAAGGCAATGAAAAAGGCATCGGCGCGATGGCCTGCGCCAAAAAACATGGCGATGACCATATCGCGGACAAAACCCACTATGCGGCTGAGAAATGTGGCGGAAGCGAATGAGGCCACTGCGCGGGCCAGAAGACGACTTTCTCCCTGCTGGGACATGCGTGATCCTTCATACTGTTCTCGCCTGCCCGTAAAAGGGGAGCAGGCACCGCGGCCACCCGTGAACGGACAGCAGCTGAACATCATAGTGGGCTGAACACAAAAAAGCCACAGCATTGTCGACATGACAATGCTGTGGCAGGGAAAATTGTGTCTTCAGACAGATTTGGTGCAGTCCGGGCAGATACCGGAGAACTCCAGACGATGCTCACTGATGGAGAAACCGGTTCGCGACTCCACCTGGTCGTGCAGATGATCGTAGGTGTCGAACTCCACATCGTCGATGCGGCCACACTGAATGCAGCGCACATGGTAGTGGGGTTCCACCGTCCCGTCGTAACGGGACTGGCCTTTGCCATAGTTCATCTCCAGCACCAGGCCTTCCTGCTGCAGGGTGTTCAGATTACGGTACACCGTCCCCAGACTGACATTGGGTATGATCTTCCGAACCTGGTTGTAAATCCACTCCGCCGATGGATGCTGTTTGGTGCTGCGCAGCACATCGAGGATAACCCGGCGCTGCTGTGTCATCTTCATGCCCTTGTCGCGCAGAGAAGAGGTAATTTCCGAAATACTCTTTTTATGTGTCTGCATACTTCACCCCGCAGTGGAATTTTCTGTGCTGCTTGTTAACTTTGCGAGTCATTATTGATTCTGCCATTTTTTTTCTTAACTTACAATACCATACTTTTCCGATAGATAAAAAAAGACGGGGTCTGGAACCAGGTAGCGCAGTGGCCGATTCTCCAGCAGCGCGTTGCGAATATAGGTACTGGAGATCTCAAGCTCAGGCATGGGAATAAGATAGCAGGATTTAGCGGTATCCTCCAGGTCAGAGGTAATGTGCGATCGGTACCAGGGTGGCAGGTGCTCAGCAATGGAGTCCAGACTGATGCTGCCCGGGCGGCTGGCAACGGCGAAGCGCAGATTCCTGAGCAGGTACTCACTGTCCTGCCAGTTCGTTATGGTGGAAAAGATATCCGCGCCGGTGATAAAGCAGTAGTTGCGCGGGTTCTCCAGATTGCGGATGGTGTCGGCGGTATAACTGTACCCGGAACGCTCGATCTCCATGGTGGAGATAAAAAAACGTGGATTGTCCTCCACGGCCAGATGCAGCATATGCAGCCGCTCAATGGAGTCCATGACATCCACTTCTTTATGGGCAGGCTTATTGGAGGGCAGAAACATGACCTTTTCCAGACGCAGGGTGTGCATCACGTATTCAGCCAGAAAGAGATGTCCGTTGTGAATCGGGCTGAATACGCCCCCCAGTATACCGATCATCGGATCTGTCCACTCCCGCTGACAATATACTTGGTAGTGGTCAGCTCGCGCACACCCATGGGGCCTCGACAGTGCAGCTTCTGAGTGGAAATGCCGATTTCCGCCCCCATGCCGAACTGGCCACCATCGGTAAAGCGGGTAGAGGCGTTGACATAAACGGCAGCGGCATCCACGATCTTCTGAAAGAGTCCGGCCGCGTGGTAGTTCTCGGTGACAATGGCTTCCGAATGACCTGTGCCATGCTGCTGGATGTGCTCAACTGCCTGTTCCAGCGAATCAACCACGCGCAGATTCATGATGAGATCCAGGTACTCGGTGTCCCAGTCCTCCGCCTTTGCCGCCACGATGCCCGCATCGGGACACAGTTTTATGCTGGCTTCACAGCCACGGATCTCCACTTTTTTCCTTGTCATCTCCTTACAGAGAAGGGGCAGAATCGCTGGTGCTATGGACTGATGCACCAGCAGCGTTTCCATGGCATTGCAGACGCCAGGTCGCTGAGTTTTGGCGTTGACAGCAATCCTGATGGCCATGTCCATATCCGCATACTGGTCGATGTACACATGGCACAAACCCTTATCGTGTTTGACCACAGGAATGCGCGAATGCTCAGTCACGTAATTGATGAGCCCTTCGCCGCCACGGGGTACCACCAGGTCGATACTGCTGGTCATGCGCAGCAGATCCTCCATAATGGCGCGATCCGCATCCTCCACCATGGTGACAACCTGGGCGGGTAGCTTCATTTCCGACAGGGCATGCTTCAGGGCACGGCCAATGGCCGTCACTGAGTGAATGGATTCCTTACCACCACGCAGAATACTGGCGTTACCCGACTTCACGCAGAGGGCGGCGGCATCGCTGGCCACATTGGGCCTTGATTCAAATATAACCATCACCACGCCAATGGGCACGCGAACCTTGGTAAGTTCCAGCCCATTATCCAGGACACGGTGGTCAAACTTCTCCCCAACGGGATCGGGCATATCGGCAATCTGGCGCACCGAGTCTGCCATGTCTTCAATGCGTTCGGGATTCAGCAGCAGTCGGTCGAGCATGGCATTGGAGAGCCCACTCTTGCGCCCATTGACCATATCCTGCTGGTTGCTTTCCAGAATAGCGTCGCTGTGGGCAATAAGCTGATCGGCCATTTTATGGAGCAGCGTCCTTTTTTGCGCGCTGCCCAGTTGAGCCAGGGCGAATCTGGCACTTTTCGCATCACTGGCGTAATTGATGGCAAGCTGGTTCATGGCGTTCTCCTTGATTTACGCATTGTAAAGGACCATGTTGTCGCGGTGAACGAGGTCATCGTGATTGGTATACCCTAAAACCTGCTCTATTTCAGTAGATTTTTTCCCTTTGATACGGACGATCTCATCGGAACTGTAAAGGGCCAGGCCCTTGGCAACTGCCACGCCATCTGCGCCTACAATGTCCACACAGTCTCCACGCTCAAAGCGCCCCTGCACCCCTGTCACCCCGATGGGCAGCAGGCTGGCGTCCTTGCGGGTCAGCGCCTGCCTGGCTCCGTCATCGATAACCAGCTTTCCCTTGCTGGTGAGGGACTGCAGTATCCAGCGTTTTTTAGCGGAGACCGCGTCAATGGAAGGCTCAAAGAGCGTCCCCCGGGTCTTCCCCTTCATCAGACGCCGCAGAGCGTGGTTGCCTCTGCCACAGCCGATAATCATGTGAATGCCGGCATTCATGCAGATTTTCGCCGCCTGCATTTTGGTGATCATGCCACCAGTACCGACACTGGAGAGGCTGTTACCCGCCATCTTCTCCACCTGCTCATCAATACTGGTCACCAGCGCAATGTGCGTGGCGCCGGGTTCAAGCTGTGGGTTGGCAGTATAGAGGCCATCGATATCACTGAGGATAATATTGACATCGGCGTTCACCACCCCGGCAACCATGGCCGAGAGAGAGTCATTGTCACCGAAACGGATTTCATCGGTGGCCACGGTGTCATTTTCATTGACTATGGGAATGACACCCAGATCAAAGAGCGCCATAAAGGTATTGTGGGAATTGAGATACCGTTTGCGGTTTTCCAGATCACCCCTGGTCAGCAGCACCTGGGCTACAGGAATATTATAGACGCGAAATGCCCGTTCATACTCCCACATCAGCCCCAGCTGCCCGACAGCGGCGTAGGCCTGCTTCAGGGGAAGGGCCTTGGGCCGGGCGGGAGTGGCGAGTTTGACCATGGCCGTGGCAATGGAGCCCGAGGTGACAATGACCACTTTTTTTCCGGCCTGGCGCAGTTCGTGAATATCCTCCGCCAGTGTGTACAGGAAGGGCAGGTCAAGGCCGGTGCCACGCACCAGCACGTTGCTGCCTACCTTGATGACAATACACTGAGCCTCCTGGATGACCTGAACGAGCGAACTTGCAGACATGGCTTCTTCCTTGGAATACGTCAATTGAGAAACAGCCGGCGCGTGAAGATTCTCAGCAGCCTCCGGGTACGCCTCCATCAGTTTGGCGCAACAGCGACAAAAAAAGCAACTCTCTTTTTGGGAGAGTTGCTTGATTGATGAATGGCTGGGGTGCGAGGATTCGAACCTCGGAATGGCGGTACCAAAAACCGCTGCCTTACCGCTTGGCTACACCCCAAGAGTCTGCCGTGTTTTGTGCAACGGCGATAATGAATACGTCAATGCGAACCAAATGTCAACAGAAAATTCTGAACCCCGGCACCAGCACCCCCAAATAGCGCATATGCAAGAGTTGCAGACTCACTGCAGCAGGTGCTGAAACTGTGGAAACTCGCGAATATGACGCAGGCGCTCACCGGAATTCACCCCATACTGCAGCGCGAAGCGTCTGCCACTGAAAGTGCCCTCCATGGGAACCTGCAGAATCCGCAGGTGCAGCAGCTCATCGGCGGCAGCACAGTACAGCTCACCATCCTCAAACAGCAGGCTGCCGGGAACCCCATCGCTGGCCCGACCTGTCAGATCGGCCTCGACAATTTCGATATTTTTGTCGCGAAACATGGTCTGGGCGTAATGGAAGGGGTTACAGGCCCGAACCAGCGCCTCAATACCGCGCGCGCCTTCATTGAAGTCGATGAAGATATCACCCAGCGTCACCTTGCCGTAGTAACGGCCCTTGCCCTGGGGAGTGCGAGGCAGCGGCCCCCTGTTCATCAGAGCCATCAGCTGCTGCACAACCGCCGGTGCCAGCTCGCACACTTTCTGCACATAGGTACCCTGAGTCTCCAGGGGACTGAGGGAGAAGGGCACCTGCAGCACCAGATCGCCACTGTCCCAGCGCGAAGTCATGTAATGCAGACACAGAGCCGAAGACTCAGCGCCATGGCGCAGAGGCCAGAACCAGGCATTGGCAGTACGAAAGGCTGGCAGAGGCGCCGGGTGAAAGTTCACCGAGCCATGGCGGGCCATGGAGAGAATATGATCGGGCACCAGATGGGAAAAGATGATGGAAAAGAGATAATCAGGGGAAAAATCGCGCAGGGCGTCAAGCAGTACGGGATCATCCATGTCGTGAAAAATGAGCTGCTGCACCGCGATTTCGTGCATGCCATAACTTGCAAACAGTTCACGATCGCACTCGGGACACAGCAGTAGAATGTCCATACCGCGCTGCTGCAGCTCCAGCACACAGCGCCGCGTAAACTCGGAGTAGCCAAAAACCACAATTTTCATTAAGGTACCCATTCCCACAGAATATACCGAGTATAGGAGCACCACCCATGGCGAACAAGCAAAAGTTGCGCCCCCTCCACCCCTCAGCACTGAGTCTGCCCTTTCTTTTCCTGCTGAGCTCCCTGTACATCGGCTGGATTCTCCTCGGTTCCGTCAACTTTCTCTACCCCCAATGGTACAGCCTCCTGCACATCGAGGCCCACATCCAGGAGTACGCCCCGCAGAATATCCACGGCAAGGGGAACTTTGCCCACACCGCCACCGCAGAGCACTTTCGCCTGTTCCAGCAGATCGTCCACGGCATCCATGGGCGAAGCGACCTCGCCACCATCACCTATCATGCCCCTGATGGCCGGAAACTCGGAACCCTGTTGAGCGCCGATGAAGTCACCCACCTGCAGGATGTCGCCCATATCGTCACCCTGCTCACCCGCGTCGGGGCAACCTGCCTGATCCTGACACTGCTCCTGGCACTGCTGCTGTGGCACCGGCGCAGCAGACTGCTGCACCCCCTGCGCGCCACCGCCCTGCTCGGCATCACCGCACTGTGTATCAGTCTCGGCGTGTATATCCTCGGCCCCGTCAGGGTCTTCTACCAGCTCCACGACTGGTTCTTCCCCCCCGATAACCCCTGGTTTTTTTACTACCAGGAGTCCCTGATGACCACCCTCATGAAGGCCCCGGACATATTCGGTGCCATAGCAGTCAGCTGGCTCCTGTTGAGCGTCTTCATTGCCGCCACTGCCTACAGCGGCCTGTGGTATATGCTCGGACGGCGCTGAAGCCACACCACAGCCAACGTATTTTCAATTGACAAAAAACTACCATGCCGCTACATTTCACAACCGTTAACAGGCTGCGTGTTTTATGGTATTTCAGCACACGGTCAGGCACCATCCAGAAGCCCGGATGGCGGAACTGGTAGACGCACCGGACTCAAAATCCGGCGGTAGCAATATCGTGCGAGTTCGATTCTCGCTCCGGGCACCAACATATCCTTTACACGAAAGCCTGAAAGCTCCTCGCCTTTCAGGCTTTTCCCACTTGGATCTGAAGTTTCGCATCTTGTCGTCTTGGATAAGATATTATGGTCCCGATGTTGAGCACGCAGAAGCCGTATGTATTTTGCATGTTTGACTCATCTGGCATTCCATTTTTCGTTCCTGGGTATTGTCCTTTTTGACCGCGCAAAAAGGACAGCACTGGGGGCCGCTTCCCAGCCACTTTTTGCGGGTAAAAAGTGGTAAAAGAAACTCATAAACAAGGCGAGGGCAATGTCAAGAGACGCTATCTGTGCAGAACCATTTTCACCATTACTGCATGGCATCAGGGTAAACGTCGACAACCTGCTCTTTTGGTGCACCAAAACTTGAGTCAGATGTACAAGAACGAAAGGAGACCCCATGACCCCCCTCCTTGAACTGCAGAATATTACCGTGATGCAGGGGCAGAACATGGCCCTGAAGCATCTTTCCATGCGAATTTTCCCCGGTGAGCATGTGGCGATTCTGGGCCCCAATGGCAGCGGCAAGTCCACGTTGATCAAACTGCTGACCCGTGAGCTCTACCCGGTGCGAAGCGCGGACAGCGCATTGCGCATTCTGGGGCAGGAACTGTGGAACGTAGCCCAGCTGCGCCGCAGTTTCGGTATTGTCACCAACGATCTGGTTGCCGAGCTGACCCGTCCTTCCATCAGTGCTCTGGAGGCGGTGCTCTCCGGCTATTTCTCCACTCATGGCTTGTGGCCCCATCTGGAGGCAACCGAAGAGATGGTTCACAGGGCGCGGGGGCTCCTGGACATGCTGGGTATCGCCCACCTTGCAAAGCGGGCCCTGACAGAGATGTCGTCGGGGGAACTCAGGCGCGTGGTGCTGGCACGGGCTCTGGTACACGCGCCGCAATCGCTGATTCTGGATGAGCCTTCCAACAGCCTTGATGTGGCGGCGCAGCGGGAGCTGCATCGCACCATGGAACAGCTGGCCGGGGAGGGTATCGCCATCATCGTGGTCACCCACCATCTGCCCGATATCATTCCCCAGATCGACCGGGTCATCTGCCTGCGGGAGGGGCGTATCTTCGCCGACGCGCCCAAGGCGGAAGTACTGTGCAGTGATCTGCTCAGCCGCCTCTTCGCCGTACCGGTCCAGGTACATGAGTCTGACGGCTGGTACCGGTTTTAACCGGCTGCCATCAACCTGAAGTTTCGCACCCCCGAAGCGGCAGGTTGTCGGCGTCGACCTGGATACCATGCTGGAATAGCGGAAATGGTTCTGAGACTGGGTTTCTTGACATTGCCCTCACCTTGTTTGTGAGAAGTGAGACGTACTTCCTGTACGTCGCAGCGACGAGCACTGGTGAGCAACGTCGCAGATGAGGCTTTTCAGCAACCTGACAGTCGGCGTGTCCTGGCTGGGAAAGAACGCGGGGGAGAGGCAGAAGCAGGCCGTTCCCCCCTAAGCCCGTCCGGTGAGTGCGACGCCTGGCTGGCAAGACCCGAAGGGACACTCACAGGAGGTGAGTGGTCCGGCAGCACTGCAGGGATGCAGGGGTCAGGCAACGCAAAGAGGCCCAGGTGCAAGGCGCGGGTAAAGCGAGAAGCGAGGCGTACTCCCTGTACGTCGCAGTGACGAGCGATGCCCGGCAACGCAGCAGATGGGCCTCTTTGAGCAGCCTGCTGCCGGATCTCCTGAACAGGCGAGCCAACGATCCGCAAAAACGGGCGTTCGGGGGGCGCGTTTTTGCGTCCTTTTTGCGCGGTCAAAAAGGACAATATCCGGAGACGAAAAGTGGAATACCAGATAAGTCAAGCATTCAAAATCAATACAGTTTCCGCGCGATAAATGTCAGAATAATAAAACCTTAACCCTAGACAACAAGATGCGAAACTTGAGATCAACGTTTTCAAAGCCATTTACGGCGACGGAAGAACCACAGCAGACCCAGGGCGATGGCGGTCATAAAGCCCAGGACACCAAAGTAGGCGTATTTCCAGCTCAGCTCGGGCATATATTCGAAATTCATGCCGTAGATGCCCGCCAGGAAGGTCAGGGGAACGAAGATTGCCGTGATGATGGTGAGGATCTTCATGATACTGCCCAGGCGGTGGGACGAGAGGGAGAGGTAGCCGTTCATGAGGTCATTGGCAATGTCGCCGTACAGGGTACACAGACTGCCCACCCGCTCCAGGTTCTCATAGGCGTTGTTCAGTTCATGGCGCAGGCTGCGCGGGAAATAGGGGATGCCGCCCTCGCGGAGGCGCACGAAGATATACTCCTGGTACGCAGCGCTGCGACGCAGTTTTTTGAGCTGACGCTTATAGTAGAGCAGCTCGTTCAGGTGCTCATCGCGCGGGCTGACGAACATGCCGTCTTCGATGGCCTCCAGGCGTTCCTCAAGCTCCTGAACCAGGGGCAGGTACTGCTCGGTGATGATGGTGGCCAGCATAATGGCGATATAGGAAGTACCACGCTCCAGCGCGCTGCGACTGGACATGAGATAGCCCCACTGGGCGGCGCTGGCGCTGCTCATCTGGCCCTGGTGGCGCGTCACGATAAAACGTGGCGCCACAAACATGGCCAGTTGCTGATAGGTGAAGCTGAGAGGCTCTTCGCCGGCGATGACGCCACGCAGAATAAAAAAGACATGGTCGGAGAAAACTTCCAGCTTGGGCTGGTGGTTCTTGCGCAGGGTATCCTCAATAGCCAGGGGGTGAAACTGAAAGTAGTCCTCCAGGAGCTGGCTCTCCAATCCGGGGTCAACCTTGATCAGATCCATCCAGATGATGGCGTTGGGGTTGGCATCCCAGTTCTGCAGCAGCTCCTGGCCGCCGCGTGTCAGTTCACCGCTGACTGTGTCGAATACACTGACGTTGATATACAACTGCCCCCTCCGAATTTCCCTTATTCCGCCAGGAAGATAAAGCGCAGGACAAACAGGGCTCCCAGGATCCACACCATGAAGGAGACATCCCGCAGCTTGCCGCTGAGGGCCTTGATGATGGGGTAGGAGATAAAGCCGAAGGCCAGTCCAGTGGCGATGCTGAAGGTCAGGGGCATCATGATCATGGTCAGAAAGGCGGGGATGACCTCGCTCATGTCATCAAAGTCCAGATCACGCACATTCTGCAGCATGAGCGCGCCGACGATAATTAGCGCTGGCGCTGTGGCAACTGCGGGCACCGCGCCGATAATCGGTGTGAAAAAGAGTGCCAGCAGAAAGAGCACGCCCACCACTACGGCGGTCAGCCCCGTACGCCCGCCTTCGGCAATACCGGAAGCACTTTCAATATAGGCGGTAACCGTGCTGGTTCCGAGGCAGGCGCCAACGGTGGTGCCCACGCCGTCAGCCATGAGCGCTTTGTCGGCACGGGGCAGCTTGCCATTGGCATCCAGGTACCCCGCCTGCTTGCTCAGGCCGGTCATGGTTCCGATGGAGTCGAAGATATCCACAAAGAGGAAGACGAAAATAATTTCCAGCAGTCCAATGGTGATCGCCGCCTTGATATCCATCTGGAAGAAGGTCATGGAGACGTCCGAGAGCGTGGGAACGCCGAAGACGGCGGTGGGCGCATTGGAGACACCTGTCATGATCGCCAGGAGGGTTGATGCCAGTATTCCCCAGAGAATCGCGCCTTTGATTTTGCGGCTGACCAGCACGGCAATGAGAAGCAGTCCGAAGATCGCCACCAGAACCGCAGGCTGGGTGATACTGCCGATGGTGACCATGGTGGCGGGATGTTTGACGATGATGCCAGCGTTTTTCAGTCCGATAAAGGCGATAAACAGGCCGATCCCCAAAACCGTGCCGACTTTGATGCCTTTGGGGATGGCATTCATTATCAGCTCGCGGGCCTTGATGAGAGTCAGAATGATAAAGGCCACACCCGAGATGAAAACAGCGCCAAGGGCCGTCTGCCAGTCGTACCCCATCCCCAGCACAACGCCGTAGGTGAAATAGGCGTTGATGCCCATTCCGGGAGCCAGAGCGAAGGGGTAATTGGCGTAGAGACCCATGAGAATGGTGGCTATGGCGGCGGAAACACAGGTGGCAAAGAGAACCGCGTTGAAGTTCATGCCCGCGTCAGAGAGCATGGCCGGGTTGACGAAAATGATATAGCCCATGGTGACAAAGGTCGTTACGCCAGCCATGAGCTCCTGTCGAACATTGGTCTTGTTTGCGGAGAGTCGAAACATCGATTCAAGCATGAAATCCCCCGATGAGAAAACTATGATCCAGTCAATTTTCTGTTGCTTACTACAGTTACGCCAAGAAAAAAAGTGTATTTGTTTCAATTGATGAAAAAGCTGCTCCAGGGATCAGTACTGACAGCAGTCTGTCAGCGCTGGGCGGTGATCAGCCGCGCTGCCAGCGCCAGAAAGACCAGGGCCGCCATATTCCTGGTTATGGCGTACAATCCTGGCCTGCGCCCGAGGCAGGCACCTGCCGCTCCGGCCAGGCTGGCAATGGCACCGAAAACCAAAATGGTGGAGAGGATAAAAAGGCCGCCAAGCAACACTATCTGCAGTGGAATGGAGCCTCGGGCAGGGTCGGCAAATTGTGGCAGAAAGGCCAGAAAGAAAAGCGATACCTTGGGATTGGAGATATTCATGAGAATTCCGCGCGTATAGAGCGAACGCAGGCGTGCACGGGGCACCGACACGCACCCATTCCCCTCTCCCCGCGACCGGAAGGCCTGCCATGCCAGGTACACCAGATAGGCCGCCCCGCAGTACTTCAACAAGGTAAAGGCCAGGGCGGAGGTCTGAAAGATCACGGCGGCACCCAGGGCCACCGCCATGCTGTGCAGAATCAGGCCGGTGCAGAGGCCCAGGATAACGCAGTAGCCTGACACCCGGCCCTGCAGGGCCGATACCGAAAGCACATAAAAGTTATCGGGACCGGGGACCAGTGCCAGCACCAGCGCTGCCACGCTGAACGTGATCATGACTTCCAGTGGGAGCATGGGTCAGCTTCAGTTGCGCTGGCGCAAAAAAAGATTCAGCTCGTAGTTTTCCTGCAGGATACTCAGATGCTGAAAGAGCGCGTAGAGATCATTATTGTCGGGCACATCAAGATGCTGATGGTGGCGCATGCAGTATTCAATGGATTCCAGCAGGGTCATATGCTGATCCGCAAGGGAGTTATGCCTGGGAAAACTGCCACGGGATACCACGTCATAGCCCTCGAAGTGACACCCAGCGCAGCTGATGCCCATGGGGTTTTCTTCACTGTTCCAGGCAACACGCCCCGCCTCAAAGGAGGAGCCATCAAAGGCCTGCTGGGCCAGGGCAATGCCGAGCACCAGTGGGATGAAGAAAAACAGCAACATAAAGAGGAGTTTCTTAATCATGGCCATCCTTGATCATATAGGTGTAGCTGTTGAGGTATGAGCGAAAACGGCGGAAGAGCTTTGGGTTATCCATACTCTGGAAAAATCTCTTGGACTGATTGTTAATAAAGGCATCATCATAACGCATGCCATTGAGCACATCCTTGACGGTGTCTCCCTGCTCACTGGAAACCACGTCCAGCTTGCCCTCTTCGTTGAAATCCACGGAGATCTCGTTCATCTGCCCCAGCAGATTGTGTTTGTTGGCCAGTACCTCCTGGTAGGCACCGGTGAGGAATATCCCAATGGGGTAGTCAGCCATCTCGTCGTGCAGCGGCAGGTATTCGTTCTCGGCGGTATCGGGAAACTGATAGGCATTGACAACGCCATCGGAATCACAGGTGATGTCGGTAATCACGCCAAAGTTATCACAGGGCCTGTCCAGATGTTTGAGAGGCATAATGGGAAAGAGCTGCCGAATAGCCCAGGAGTCGGGAATGGCGTTGAATACCGAGAAATTGCAGAGGTATTTTTCAGCCAGAAACTTGCGCAGGAAAGGGTCTTTCTCGAAATTTTCTCCTTTGCGCAGGGCAATGGCGATGGTTTTTTCGACAATTTCCTGGAAGAGAATATCGCCGTTGGACTTATCCACCAGTGAGCACAGCCCCAGGGTGAACATGGTACGCAGGTCTTCCTTGAATTCCAGGGCGTCGTGGTAGTATTCGATGTAGTTCTTCTCGTTCATGTATTCAAGAGCGTATTTGAGCTCCAGCAGAGGCTTGACCTCATTCTGAGTCTGCTGGTAATGGGAAAGGTCGTATTCCGCCCCCATGATCTCCACCAGATCAGTGACCACGATGGCGTGGTAGGCGGCGATCACGCGACCCGATTCCGTCACAATGCCGGGCCGCTCCAGGCCATGCTTATTACACATGTCTTCCATGGTAAAGACCACGTCATTGGCAAACTCTTCGATACTGTACTCGGCGCTGGCCAGAGAAGAGGACTTGCTGCCGGAATAGTCCACTCCGATACCGCCACCGATGTTGAGGTACTTGATGTTCAAACCAAGCTTGGCGACTTCGGCAAAGATCACCCCCGCTTCGCGAATAGCCCGCTTCATGGTGCGCACGTTGGTGATCTGGCTGCCGATATGGAAGTGCAGCAGATTCACGCGGTCGAGCAGGTCATGTTCCTTGAGCAGGTCGATGGCCAGCAGGATCTCCGTAGAGCTCAGGCCGAACTTGGCCCCTTCGCCGCTGGATTTCTCCCATTTGCCGGAGCCCCGCGAGGAGAGCTTGATGCGAAAGCCGATATCGGGAATGGTCTCGGCACGCCGGTAAATATCAATCAGGCCCACCAGCTCCTCGACACTTTCAATGATGACGCAGATATCCTTGCCCAGCTGCTTGCCGATGACAGCCAGGTCGAGGAACTCGCGATCCTTGAAACCGTTGCAGGTGATCAGGGCGTTTTCGGGAATATCGGAGATGAGCACGGCGAACAGTTCCGCCTTGCTGCCTGCTTCCAGTCCATAGGAGAAATCCTTGCCATAGTGCAGCAGCCGTTCGATGAAGTGACGGTTCTGGTTGACCTTGATGGGGAACACCGCCTTGTGCTCACCCTTGTAGTTGAACTCTTCCTTGGCGTGCTGAAAGGCACGGTAGAACTTTTTGATCTGCTCGCCGATCAGAAAGGGGAAGCGAATGATGAAGGGCGTGGAAAGCCCCAGGTTATGGGCCGCTTCAATAACGTTGGTCAAAGGAATCGACTGCCCCTGGCAGCGCACCACCACTTCGCCGGCCTCGTTGATGGAAAAATAGCCTTCGCTCCAGTTATCAACCCTGAAGCGTCTGAGGTTTTCTGCTATGATATCTGCCTTCTGCAATGAAGCTCTCCTTAGCTGGCTGCCGAAAAACCCCATCTGCGGTGCCAGGCGCCGGACATTCACGCGCCGGAACCTGCGGGCACGCTCCACTCCTCACAGGGCGAGTGTTGCGCAGAGTCTTCCAGTGGCCTGCCTGATTTTGAAGTATTTCAGCAAGCTGTTCCGTGATTCAGAAAGGCAAAAAGCCCTCAGGACGGGCTCTCTTCCTCGGGGTCAAACTGCAGGGGGGTATCGGGTCCGACATGTGGCCTGGTGTCGTGTTCATCCTCCAGCATGCGTTCCAGTACAATGACCTCGTTCACCCACTGCTCAAGCTTTTGTATTTCCTTGTCCAGAGTCGTGCTGAATGAGTCGCCAAGGTTCGGCTCGTTGAGCTGCTCCTTGGCCTTGAGAATCAGGCGGTCGACCTCTTCGCTCTTGGCAATATGGCGCAGGACAAACATAATGACGTCGATCTTCTTGTTGGTCTGCTCCAGCTCAAGGTGGTACTTCACCTGGATGGTATTGAGGGTGTTGATGATATCCCTGAGAATCATATGGAGTTTCTGACGTTCCACGGCGTTCATGGCTTGCTCCTTGTCGGAAGAGTCGGATTTCATGGAATCAACTCAAGGCCTTCTTGCTGCCGGATTTCCCGTATTTCTATTCCACATTCCTGATCCAGTGAAAGCAGAAAATGCTCCAGGGCCTCGGCGGTATCCGACGTGGTGTAGAACACCACGTCCCCGGTCTTTTCGTTCACCGTGCGTATGATCCCGATACCTTCGTAGGAATCCAGCAGGCTGTTGACATACATGATCTGCGGAGAGTGGACCTTACAGACATACACGAGCTCTTTCACGGGTGGTCTTCTTTGTACTGGTTCATAACCACATTGACAAAGCGGAAGGAGTTCTCCGCGCCATACAGTTTGGCAAGTTCAATATATTCATTGATTACCGTCTGAGCAGGGGAGTGTTTCATACTCAGTTCGCACATGCCCTGTATCATGAGAATCCGGTCGAGATGCGCGATCATGTCATCGTTTTTGGCCAGGGACTCAATGAGCTGTCCACAGGCCGGGTTCGCCTGCAGCGATATCTGCACCAGCTCACGGGTGAACTCCGTCACTTCCATGCCGAACTGACTGGCCGTCCGCTGGATGTGGGGCTCATCAAAGCTGCCGCTGAAAATCTGCAGCGCGTAATTGAGTTTCAGGGCGTTTTCCCTTTGGTTGCGGCGCGTAGGCACCGGAATCACCTTACTCTCTTTATGCTATGAAGTTGTTAACGAAAAAGCAGAAGCTCCGCTGGGCCTTACAGGACGGGAACCGTTCAGCCGGGAATCTGCTCCAGCAGATTCATCATTTCCACCACCGAAGCTGCCGCCTCGGCACCCTTGTTGCCGGCCTTGGTTCCGGCACGTTCAATGGCCTGTTCGATGGAGTCGGTGGTCAGCACGCCGAAGGAGACGGGAATGCCGCGCTGCAAGGAGACATGGGCCACGCCCTTGGTCACCTCTGACGCCACATAGTCGAAATGGGGAGTGCCACCGCGAATCACCGCGCCCAGACAGATGATGCCGCTGTATTTGCCCGTCAGGGCCAGGCGGTCAGCCACCAGGGGGATTTCGAAGGCACCGGGGGCACGGACGACGTCGATATCACTCTCGCTCATGCCGTGGCGCTTCAGAAAATCCAGTGCGCCCTGCAGAAGACTCTCGGTGATAAAGGCGTTAAATCGCGAGACAACGATGGCAACAGGTTTATGCGGAGCAATCAGGCTCCCTTCAAATACGTTCATGGTGTTACTCCCGGTAAATTACAGGTTCTTATATAACAGCTCCGCCTCATTGACAAGCTCTTCAATAGCGCCGAGACCGGAATTCCAGAACTCCGGACTGGTTATATCAACCCCCAGGGATGTCAGCGCCTCGGCAGGGGGAACCACACCTCCCTTGCCCAGCAGCTCCATGTAGCGTTTCATATAGGCGTCCTTGTCATCCTGCTGCAGATACTGGCTGTAGAGGGAAAGCACCAGCAGTTCACCAAAGGCGTAGGAGTACACATAGCCCGGTGCGTTGATAAAGTGAGGAATATACGACCACCAGATGCTGTAGTTCTCCGTCAGTTCGACGCTGTCACCAAACATGTCCCGCTGGCTGCGCATCCACAGTTGTGAAATATCCGCTGAACCCAGCTCTCCCTTCTCGCGACGGGTGGTGTGGTAGGCATCCTCAAAACGATTCATGGAAATCTGGCGGAAAACCGTGGCGATGATCGATTCAATCTTGGCACAGAGCGCCGCCAGCTTCTGGCGGTTATCGCTGAGCTTGGCGTACTCACTGCGGAAGAGCACCATTTCCGCGAACACCGAAGCAGTTTCCGCCAGCACCAGCGGAGTGCTTGAGCCGAAATAGCCCTGCTGATGGGCCAGGTACTGGTGAATGCCGTGACCAAGCTCATGGGCCAGGGTCTCCATATCGCGAAAGTTCCCCGTGAAGTTGGTCATGATCACCGGGTGAGCGTCAGGTGTCACGGGATGGGCAAAGGCACCGCTGCGCTTGCCGGGACGGCAGACCGAATCGATCCACTTCTTTTCAAAGAACGTACGGGCGATATCGCCCATGGCCGGGCTGACCGTATCAAAAGCATCCAGCACCGCAGCGCAGGCGTACTCCCAGCTGTAAGTACGGTTGACCGTATCCAGCGGCGCGTAGCGGTCGTAATCATAGAGAGTCTCGACGCCAAGAATTTTCCGCTTCAGGTGGTAGAAACGCTGGGGAATATCGTAGCGGCTGACCACTGAACCCACCAGATTCTCTACAGCAGCATCAGAAAGCTCATTGGCCAGATTCATGGAACGAATCCAGTTGGGATAGCTGCGCAGGTCATCCACGATCATCTTTTCACTGATAACCGTATTATAGATATGGGTCAGAATATGGCCATACTCCCGCAGGCCAGCGGTAAAGTCCTCCTGGGCCTGCTTGCGCACAGCAGCGGAGACATCCCGCAGCTTTGACATGAGTTCTTCCTGTGATAGCCGGTCGGCACCGAAACTCATACGCGACATAACCTTGCTGAAAAGGCTGTTCATGGCGGAACCCGCCACCACGCTGTAACGGGAGATCACCCGCTCTTCGGGCTCGCTGAGCAGGTGGTCACGGTAGATGCGGCTTTTGCGCAGGAAATGGTGATACTGCGCCAGACTGGAATCCTGCATGTGGACTGCAGCCCTGGCCTCATCCAGGTTGGCCCATTCGATGTCAAAGAAAGTCAGCTCAGCAGACAGGGCACTGGAGAGCTCCTTCATGGATTGAAAGAACGCCGACTTCTCCTCGTCAGCAGTGTCCACCGCAAAGAGCAGAAAGGCGTAGGCACCCAGCTTTCCCATCATCTGATTGATGGTTTCCAGCTTCTGCAGCAACACCGCCATCTCAGAGGGGAATATTTGGTCAATCTTGCCGCGAAAACGCTCCCGCAAAGCGGCAGCCTCGCTGCGCACCATGGCGCAATCCCGCTCAATGGCGTGGTCGTCCATACCGGTATAGATGGAACTGAGATTCCAGCGAATGCCCTCAGGGTGAGTGGTCATGGTTCTTCTCCTTTTTCTCTTCATAATACTGGCACGGCATGCCGGAGGAACGAAAGACTTCCAGGGAAGGCTGATGACGGCTTTTAAAGTTGAGGCGCCGACAGCCAAAGGGGAAGTGTGTATCCCAGGTGATGTAGTAATGTCGGCAGTGTCCACAGAGAACGCGTCGCGGTGCCTTCTTCACTGCTCAACCCACCTTGCGTGCCCGCAGCCAGCCAATGCGTTTGGGAACCTTATGCAGAAACATGCGCTCAAATTCGGTGATGATATTGTCGGCACTGTACGCTGAACCATGGAGATTCAGCGTATAGGCTTCCACCGCAAATCCACTGTCCAGAAGATTCTCCCTGGCACGCAGGAAGTATTCATGGTGGTCGGACTTGAATTCCACCACACCGCCGGGTTTAAGCAGGCTGTGGAAGATTTTCAGATTCTGCGGCGCCATGATGCGATTCTTGCGCTGCTTCAGCTTTGCCCAGGGATCGGGAAAGTTGATGATGAGGGTGTCTATGGAAGCGGGCGCGAAGTGTTCTGGCATCTTCTGGGCAAAACACTGCACCACATAGCCCTGCTGTTTTGCTTCAGCAAGCTTCTGAGCCGTGCGGTAGAGGCGTTTGTAGCGCAACTCATAGCCAAAGTATTGACACCGGGGCATGCGCGTCAGGTACTGGATCATGTGGTTTCCACTGCCGGAACCAATCTCCACCACCACCGGCATATCAGAGCGCAGCTGGGGAAAAAGGGCGAAGCGGCCATCCTCACCGGGGACAAGAATGGTTTCGGGAAACTCATGGATTTTGCGCACGTACGGATTGACTTCAATGGTTGAACTCGACATACAGGATTCCTCTGAAACAGAATGATCAGTTGCTTAAGAGAGCGGTGCTTTTTCTGGTCGGCTTTTTCAGCAGCCGCTCACGGTTTGATCATAGTGATGATGCTCATGAAGATCAACCCGACGAGAAGAATGCGCAACACCCAGCGGAAGGGGTATTTTGTGGGATACAGTATCCAGACAGCCAGCAGAAGAACAATAAAAGCGTATTTCATGGGGGGTCTTTCGTTGAGAATTCAAAAATTATAGCGTATTTTAATCGGGGAAAAAACAGCGAATATCCGATGTGGATGCAAAGGCTGCGTTCCCCCAGCACAGATCGTGCCATGGTACCAGAGTTGAACGAAAAGCGGAGGTGTCCGGTGGAATTTGCACAGCTCAACTCCCTGCTCAGCCACAGCAGCCTGCTGGGACAGCAAGGCTTCATTAACAAACAGACCCATATCTCTTCCGTTTTTATCGGTCAGACACGGGTTATTAAGATAAAAAAGCCCGTCAACTTCGGCTTTGTCGATTACTCTACCCTGGAGATGCGTAAGAAGTACTGCGAGCTGGAAGTCACCCTGAATCGCCGCATGAGTGAAAACATCTACCTGGGCGCTTCATCCCTGCACCATTACAACGGCAACCTCTTCTTTGACCAGCAGACCAGTGAGGCCATCGAGTACGCCGTCATCATGAATCGCATTCCCGATGACATGCTCCTGGATCGGCTGATTTTCATGTCTGTTTCACCGGGAAACCTTCTGGACAAGATTCGTCAGCGCCTGGCCCAGTTCTATTCCCAGTCTCCCAATGACCATGGCATCCAGCGCTACGGCAGCCTGGCCGGCATTTCCCGCAAAACCGACGAGAACTTCAACGTCCTGCAAACCCAGATCGGCACCACCATTGAGCAGGATGAGTATGACACCCTTACCATCATCACCGAAGCCATCTACAAGAAATACGGCGCCATTTTTGACGAGCGGGCCCAGCGCGGCAAGATCTATGATGGCCATGGTGACTTGCGCCTTGAGCATCTTTGCTTCAGCGAAGGCCATATCCACGCCATTGACTGTATCGAGTTCAACGAAAGCCTGCGCTGCTGCGACATTCTCAATGATATCGCCTTTCTGTTCATGGATATGGATTTTCACGGTTTCGACGAGTTCTCCCGCTACCTGGAGAAAATGCTGCTGAATGACTTCAGCGAAGGCAGTGATGGACCGGGGCTGGTGATTTTCTACAAGCTCTATCGCGCTCTGGTGCGAGCCAAGGTGGAGGGCCTGCTCATAGCCGATGAAGGGGTTGACCCCGTGCAGAAAGATGAGGCGTACCACCGGGCCCGCAAGTACGTGGAACTGGCCCTGGGCTACGCCGACGAACTCTCCCGCCTATGATTTACGCATTCTGCGGACTTTCGGGAACAGGGAAAAGCTATCTGGCCCATCTTTTTTCCGAGGCCACTGGATACCCCCATCTGCAGTCCGATGTCATCCGCAAGGAACTGGCGGGTATGGGACCTCTGGAACAGAGCGCTTCCCATCCCGGCAGCAATATCTATACCCCCGCGTTCAGCCGCCAGACCTACACCACCATGATTCAACGCGCCCTGGAGCATCCCCACGCCATCGTGGACGCTACCTTCACCTGCCAGTGGCAGCGCAACCTGCTGGCCGGCACCGGCGCACCTCACTGGTATATCCTCTGCCAGGCGCCCGAAGAGGTCATCCGCCAGCGAATCATTCAACGACAGCAGCGTGCCGACAACCCCTCCGAAGCGGATCTCGACATCTACCTGCTGCAGAAAAAGTCCTTTGAACCCTTCGCCTCCCATGAACGGGTGCTGCGGATCGACACCTACACCCAAAGCCCGTGGAAGGCTGTCAACGACATACTCCAGTCCATCTCACCAGAAGACGACCAGAAGCAGCACCCCTAAAACAATACGATAGGCCACAAACGGCTGCATGCCTATCTGCCGGATAAAAACGAGGAAATAGTGAATGCAGAGATAGGCACTGATACCTGACAGCACGGCAGCCAACGCCAGAGAGCTCCAGTCCGTCGAACCCGCCGGCATCTGTACCAGCTCCAGAAGCTGCAGCCCCACCGCCAGAGTCGTAACCGGTATGGAGAGCAGAAAAGAGAACCGGCTGGCTCCTTCACGGCCAAGGCCCATAAAGAGGGCGGCGGTCATGGTGATGCCGGAACGGGACGTTCCCGGTATCAATGCCAGTGCCTGAGCACAACCCACCACCAGCACATCGGACCAGCGCAGATCGTATTCAGTGCGTTCGCCTTTGCGACGAAAGTCGGCGACACCCAGGGCAATGCCGAAGAGGATCAGGGAAAACGCGATCAGTAGCGGTGAACGAAACTCCGTCTCCACAAGCCCCTTCATGGTTATCCCCGCCAGCCCCACGGGAACGGTTCCCCACAGAATAGCCCAGGCCAGGCGCGAATCGGCGCTTTTCTGACCCGAAAGCAGACTTCTGGTCCAGGCACTGCCCATACCGGCAATCTGCACCCGGAAATACCACAAAACCGCTGCCAGTGAGCCGAGGTGCACCGCCAGATCAAAGGCCAGCCCCTGATCTTCCCAGGCGGTAAACACCGGCACCAGAATAAGATGCGCAGAGCTGGAAATGGGAAGAAACTCCGTCAGGCCTTGAACGACGGAGAGAATGAAAATCTGCAGGAAATCCACGGGAAACCTTTCATTGGAGATTCATCAGCCGATACGCATAGAGTTATATCCGCCCAGCAGTTTGCGGCAGGTTGACGGCTGCGAAGCACTGCCTTTTCTCACAGGGAGCTCTTCCCCGCGCGAGGAAGCTGTATAAGGATTCGCGCCCCTTTCTCCCAGTTCGTGGCCTCAATGCTGCCACCCATATGGTCTTCGATGATCGTGCGCGACATGGAGAGCCCGATTCCCGTTCCCTGATCCCCCTTGGTGGTCATGTAGGGTTCAAAGATCTTCTCCAGCATCTGCGGGGGAATTCCCCCACCGGTATCGCTGATGGCGAGCTGCCAGTGTTCCGGCAACGGTTCTATGGCGATATCGATACTGTGCTCTCCTTGAAGTTGCTGGCCGTTGCTGCGCGCCTGCTCAATGGCATCACGGGCGTTGACCAATATATTGAGAATGACCTGTTTGAACTCATTGGGATATCCGTGGGCCAGCATCAGCTCCCCTGCCGTACTCTGGAAGCTGGTGTGGGGAGTGATTCCACTGAGCTGCAGTTGCGGCGCCAGAATATGCAGTATGGAGGCGACAGCAACATCCAGGGGGAAATTCACTTTTTCCTTCGAGGGCGTCAGGAAGTCGCGAAAGTCTTCAATCGTGTCTGCCATGAACCGGACCTGCTCCAGGATATTCTGCAGGGAGTCGGCAATGCGCTGGCGACTGTATTCACCAGGCTGCCCATCAAAGAGCAGAGAAATGGTCTGAGCCAGCAAGGCTATGCTGTTGAGTGGCTGCTTCCACTGGTGGGCTATGACCCCGATCATCTCCCCCATGTCCGCCATGCGCGACTGCTGAATCAGCATCTGCTCCTGGTAGCGGGCACGCTCTTCCATGGCGTGACGCCGTGTGATATCGGTAATGGTCAGCAGGCGATAGTCCTGTCCACTGCCATAGGCCAGGGGAGACAGACTGAACAGTACCCGCAGCTGAGCGCCATCATGGCGCTGTACCTTCCAGTGGTAGGGCCCCTGGACTTGGGAACGCGTCAGGGATCGATTGAACATGCGTCTGGCACTGCGGCGACTGCGTCCGCGCAGACACTCCTCGAAGGGTTTTCCCGCGAGTTCATCGGTGCCCAGGCTGCAGATACGCCCGAAGGCACTGTTAGACTGCACAATGCTGCCGCCCTCATCCAGCACCACAATACCCACATGAATCGTTTCGAAAATAGTGTGTACCAGCTTTTCCCGTGTCTGCAACAGATCGTTGACCTGCTGAAGCTTGCTGGTGCGCTGCTGAACCTTAATCTCCAGATACGCATTAATATCCTGCAAAAGGCGATGGTATTCTTCCAGTTCGGTAATATCAGTAAAAGTGAGAACCATCTCGTCAATACCCGTGGGCATGATGCGAAAATCCAGCAGGAAATGACGATTCTCTCCGCGTCGCATATCATAGAGGAGCACGCGCGTCTCCTGAGCGCGCTGTCGATTCTCCATCAACCTGAGGAGCCACTGACCATCCCGGGCGCTGAGATAACCCTCCTCCTCCACAAAAACCTGCTCCAGCGACTGGTTACGTTGCAGGAATTCCTCCTTGGTCTCACAGTGGAAGAAGTCAAGAAAGGCTTTATTGCAGGTTTTCAGCCGAGACCCTTCCATGACCACGATGAGATTGGCCTGGAAATTCAGTATGTTGCGAATATAGGTTGTCTGCTCGCGGGTGTTTTCCTCAAGGCTTTTCAGGCGGGTGATATCCATGGATATTCCCACAATACCCACGGCCTGCCCCCCAGCGTCCAGCAGTGGAGCATGGGACGAGCGAAACCAGAACTCCTGACCATCACCGCCGCTCATACACCACTCAAAGACCTTCGTCGTCGCCTCCTGCAGCACCTCACGGTTGACTTGTTCGTGAATACGCGCCGTTTTGTGGGGAAATATCTGCCAGATGCTGCGAGCAAAAAAGTGCCCGGGGGAAAGCCGGGTTTCGGGGGCAAACCGGCCCATGACATTACCAAAGTACATGGTGCGGTCAAGGGTATAAAAAAAGACCATCTCCGCAAGGGCCTCCATAAGGGAGCCAACGGCATTCAGATCACGGGTGATCTCGCCATCGGCAAAGAGAGAAGCCCCTGATTCTGCTGGAACCGGTACAGCCGCCGGAGCCTCCTCCTGGGGTAGAAAGCTCCACAGCCAGGCTCCTTCGGGAAAACACTCATCATGGATCGCGGTGATGGCATGATGGATTTTTCGCCCGCACACCTGCCTGAGCTGGCCAGCAATTTCCTGTTGCCCGCTGCTGGAAAAGTATGACAGGACCGCTTCCACAAACGGCTCAGGAGATTCCAGCTGGCTGGCCATCAACTGGGTCAGCGAACTGATATCCAGGGCCGTATCGGGTGCCACCTGCCACAGGCGAGCTGCCATGGCGTTCACCAGAGCCACCCTGCCCTGACGATCCACGCAGATGGCTCCACAGGGCAGATGATTAAGAACAGACTGAGCGACGAGGGGCAAAATCTTCACACAGAAACCTGTGCAGGAACGTGAAACCGGATGGTGAAGCAGGCACCTTCATTGGTATTCTGCGCCGTCAGTTGGCCTCCCATATGGGTTTCGATAATGACCTTGGCCATATAGAGAGCAATTCCGGTGCCTTTGCCCACATCCTTGGTAGTGAAATAGGGGTCGAAAATGCGATCCATGATAGCAGCGTCAATCCCCATTCCAGTATCGGCGATCCGCACCACAATCTCCTGCTCGTTATGATCCAGGGATATGTCAATGAAGCCCTGCCCAGAACCCTTGAAACGACTGGCAATGGCGTCACGGGCATTGTTGATGATACTCAGCAGCACATGTTTGAACTCGTTGGGGTACCCCAGCACATTCACGGCAGGATAGTTGTTCTGATGCGGGTCTATGGGGCAGGTATCGGCCTGACTGACGGGAATCATCTGTCCGGTGGGCACAAAGGTCGCCTGAATGGTGATGCCACTGTCCTGCAACTGCTGCTGCACCAGCAGCAGGGTGTCCTGAATGGCGTGTACCAGACTGAACGGCTGCTTGTCACGGGACTCCTGGGAAAAGCTGGCGAAGCTGTCGATAACCTCTGACATTTTGCGGATCTGCTCCATGGACTGACGGGAGACATCCTCAATAAACTGGGAGTTGAGCTCGTTCATCTGGTGGGCTATCTGAATATTCTGAATCAGCAGGCCGATGATATTCAGAGGCTGCCGCCAGTGGTGGGCCACATAGCTCATCATTTCGGCCATGGCCCCCAGGCGCGACTGCTGCAGCAAAAGCTGCTCCTGACGCCGCTGCTTTTCAATTCCCTCTTCAACCCGCCGCTGCAGTCCCTCGTTTAATTCCTGCAGGGTCTGGTTGGCAGCTTCAATTTCCCGCTGCATCTGCACCTGCTGGGTGATATCCCGGCCAATGGAAACAAAGTGGGTGATATGCCCACGGGTATCGCGAATAGGGGCAATGGACTTGTGCTCCTGGTAGAGGGTGCCATCCTTGCGCCGATTGACCAGTTCCCCTTCAAAGATGCTTCCGTTAAGGATCTGCTGCCACATGTCCCGGTAAAACTCCCTGGGCATGGAAGAGGAGTTCAGCACATTGGGATTACGGCCGATGACCTCTTCCCGGGTATAACCGGTAATCTGTTCGAAGGCAGGGTTAATGTATTCTATGGTGCCTTCGCGGTCCGTGATGATGACCGCGTTGGGAACCTGCTCCAACGCCCGGCTGAGCTTGCTGTTCTGCTGTTGAGCTTCGCGCTGGGCGGTGACATCCTGGGCCAGACCCACCATACGGGTGGGCGTACCATGCGCGTTGCGGTAGATTTCGGCTTCCATGTAAACCGTGCGCGGCCCGACGGGATCAGTGTGGAAGGTGAAAAAGTGACTGAAGGGAACATCGCCACGAAAGACCTGTTCCACAAGCGGCTGCTCCTCGGGGATGATCATGGCGAGAAAATCATTGAGGCTTCCGCCAAAGTCACCCGCGGAGACATTGAAAATGCGGTACATCTCATCGGACCACCAGAACTGCTCCGTCTCCAGATCCATTTCCCAGTTGCCCATGCTGACCCGCGACTGAACATCCAGCAGCATCTGCCGGGCCTGCTCCAGCTCCTCTTCTATTTTACGCTGTTCATCGATATCAGTCAGAAAGCCGATGATCCGCTCAGCCTTGCCATCGGGGCCGGGGAGAACCTGGCCACGGCAGAGCACCCACTTGAAGGTTCCACTCTTGCTGAGAATGCGGTGAACCACCTGGAAGACGCGGCCGGGGAACTGGGACAGGGATCGGATGCGTTCAATGGCGCGCTGATAGTCGTCGGGATGTATTACCTGGCGCCATGAAGCAAAGGAGTTCTCCAGCTCACCATCGCTGTATCCGGCGATTTCCTTCCAGCGCGGAGAGAGATAGACCGTGCCGGACAGCAGTTCCCACTCCCAGAGCCCGTCGCCGGAAAAGTGCAGACACTGCTCGAAGCGCTGCAGAAAACGCTCGTCAATATGCAGCTTCATGAGAACATAGTCGGGGTGGGCCCGTGGGACATAGGCCGTCAGCTGCACCATCCCATCCTGCATGCTCTGCTTCGACCACAGATACTGGTATCGAGCGGACTCAGTCGTGAAAGATGAACTCTCCACATTGGTAAAAAGATCATGAACAAATGGCCAGGATGACGATGCATCAGATATGCCCAGAAGGTTTTGCAGAGCCGCATTGCCGTAACAAATCCGCTGCGTCTGACGATGAAAAAACAGAACCGGCTCATCGCAGGCATTCAGGAAGTCAGCCAGATCGGGAGTAATGGGGGGGGTACAGTTTTCTGGCAACGCTACATTCCTCTCCCGGAAAAAGATAGGTTCGATCGCCGATACAGGTTTATACAGGAAGGACGCACGCTTTGGCAAGTACGAGCCACCCGGATACCGCGGATGACTACTCCTTCTGCAGCGTTGGAAAGGCCAGGCGGAAACAGGCGCCAGACGGTGTATTTGTAACGCTGATACTCCCCCCAAGGCTGTTTTCCATGATCATCCTGGAGAGATAGAGGCCAATGCCAGTCCCCTTGTCCGCCTTTGTGGTGAAGTACGGTTTGAAAATTCGCGGCAGAATCTCATCGGGAATACCACCGCCGTTGTCCTCAATAAGCAGGATGCGCTCCATGGGCGTGGTCTCCAGGCGCACGCGAATGATGCCATTATCATTGCGGTGCAGCAGGCCCTGTACCCGCGCCGCCGCTATGGCGTCAATGGCGTTATTGAGGATATTCAGGACAATCTGTTTCACCTCATTGGCAACGGTATAGATGGCACGATGCGCTTGGTTTTCTGAAGAGATTTCATAGAGCATACTGACGCTGTGCAGATGAAGCTGCTTCTGCAGAAGTTTCTCCACCTCCTCCACGGCCTCGATAATGTCAAAGAGCACACGGCTCTTGTCAGGGCGGAAGAAATCGCGGAAATCGTCGATGGTGCGGGACATGAAGTCAATATGATTGAGGGATCTTTCCACAGCTTCGCTGAAGACCGGTGGTGGCAGAATGCCCAGCTGATAATCCTCGCGGGCCTCCTGCAGTATGATGGAAAGGGCATTCAGGGGCTGTTTCCACTGGTGGGTAATCGCGCCGATCATCTCTCCCATGACCGCCATCTTTGACTGCTGGATCAACAGCTGTTCCTGGATGCGCTGGCGGCGAATGGCCACCTTGAGATCGCTGATATCCTTGACCATGGCGAGAATGGCCCTGGGATCTCCATTTTCATCATTCAGTGCCGAGGCAACTATCTGAACATCAAGCAGCCCGCCATCCCTGGTGAGATAGCGTATTTCAATCTGACACATGGCCGCAGAACCATCCATCAGGGATTCGAAGTGTTCGACCACCGTCAGGCGGTCATCGGGATGGAGAGAGTCCAATCCGACTTCGCGCAGCTCTTCAGGACAATACCCCAGCATCTGACAGTAGGTGGCGTTCGCCCTCAGCACCTGCCCCCTGCCATCAATGGCCACGATACCCACCGAAGAGTTCTCAAAAACACCCTCCAGCAGGGTTTCCGTCTCCATACGCCGCTTCAGCTCTTCGGTCACCCGGCGCTCAAGGCTTTCATTAAGCTGCCGGATCTGCTCCTGGGCCTCATGACGCCGGGTCATGTCCGTGACCGTTGCCAGGGCAGCCGGGCGGTTATTCCAGGTAATCAGGCTCGAATTTACGCGCACCGTGATCACCCGCCCATCGTGACAGAGAAGCCGCACGTCATATTCACTGGGAGCCTGCTGCCCCATCATGCGGCGTCGGTGGTAATCCATGGCCAGGGCCTGATCGTCAGGATGGATATAGGTCATGAATGGTGTTTCCGTGAGAGACTCCCGCCCGTATCCGACCATCTGCGCCATAGACTGGTTCAGATAGCGCAGCAGGCCGTCCTGGGTGATAATAACCCCGTCGTTGAGGCTCTCCATGAAACTGCGGTAGCGCTGCTCGCTGAGCAGCAGTTTTTCGCGCCACTCCTCCTTTTCCACCGCGATGGCCGCTATGGAGGCAAAACGCATGACCATAAGCTCCTCGTGGGGCTCGGGCCTGCGCTGATCACGGCAGTAAATGGCAAAGGTGCCCAGTACCTCTTCCGTCGAGGAGAGCACCGGCCAGGACCAGCAGGCATTCAGTCCGTGCTTGAGTGCCATCACGCGAAACGGGCCACTCCAGAAGGGGTCAGTGGCGATATCGCTGACGATCACTGGTTGCCTGCGATATGCTGCCGTGCCACAGGAACCGGAAGCCTCCCGCACCGGAACGCTGACGATGAGATCCACATACTCCGTTGGCAGGTCAGTGTGAATGCAGCCCTGCAGCACCTTTCCCGAAGCGTCCAGCAGCATGAACGAACAGCGCGAATGGGGAATCTGCTCCTGTATGATAGCGCAGATAGTGCGCAGAATTTCCGATGAAGGCCGGGCCTGGGCGATGGCCTCCAGGACACCCCGCTCCCGCTCCAGCGTAATCTCCACCTGCCGACGACGGGTAATATCTTCTTTGACGGCAATATAGCTCATGATCCTGCCGCTCTGATTTAAGATAGGCGAAATGGCCACATGCTCCCAGTAGAGACTGCCATCCTTGCGACGATTCAGCAGTTCGCCCACCCATTCGCGGCCACTGAGCAGATCGCTCCACATGGCATCGTACACCTCAGCGGGCGTCTCCCCCGCGCTGAACAGACGCGGGTTGCTCCCCAGCAGTTCTGCCTGCGAGTAACCCGTCACCCGGCAGGTTTTCGGATTGGCGTACTCTATGAGACCGTCGATATCCGTGATCAATACCGAGCAGGCGCTGTTTTCCAGGGCACGGCTCATGCGCCGCACCTCCTGCTGAGCCTGGCGTCGGCTGCGCATCTCAGGCACCAGTCGCTGACTGGACCGGTGCATGCGCATAAGCTGGTGGAAAAGATACCAGGAGAGGCTGCCGGCGGCCACCGAGAACAGCGCGATAACCCAGACCCAGGAGTAGACCTGCGGGCCCCACTGACCCTGTGGTGCCATGGAGAAATACCACTCGGCGTCATGAAAGCGCAGGCGCGTGGTGACGGCATCATCACGGAAAGCCCTTTCATGGCCGGCAAATTCCCCTTCTGCCACAGGGCTCAGCGCCTTGCTGAGCCCCAGAAACATGCCATCAAGGCGAAAGTCCACGCTTCCTGCTTTTTCCAGCATGCTCGCCAGGTTAATCGCTGCCAGCAGTATGCCAGCGTCAGCATCTGCAGTGGCAGAAAGTGGTATCGCCATACAGACTTGAGCTTCATCCGGGGAGGGGAAAAGAGGGCCACGAAGGGTGGCGCTGGTGGAGCTATTCTGGGAAAGTCGGTGAATACTCTTCGACGTGAAACAGGGCACATTCTGCGCCAGTGAGGGAGGGTACACCGCGGCCAGCTCCTGGCGGGACACGAGCGCTATGGCAGAAATCGCATCCTGAGCCTGTAATACCCGGCTGCCGGCTGCCGCAAACCTCTCTTCTGACCATGGCGAGAGCTCAGCCACTTCCCGGGCTGTGGCATGCATCACGTGATAGCTGTCGAAGAGGGCATCTTCCAGTTGTTCACGCAGCTGCACAATGCGTTCCTGGCCTTCAGAGCGGGCCTGGCTGACACGCTGTTCCGTGCGGACCGATGCCAGTTGCAGCAGAAAAAGGGTTACCACCACGGCCACAGCCAGGGCCCCCGCCAGGGGGACAAACAAAAGCCTTTGTTCTTCTTTCGACAGAATACCCAAATTCCACCCCGTCAGCGATCAGGACTTACGCACCTACCAATCTAACAGGAAATGTTCTTCAGTGGAAACAAATTCTTATCTATCAAGTCTTTGCCGATTTTTACTGAATACCGGCAGATTCTGTGGCATCATATCCACCAATGAAGCCTTACTAAGGAGTCTTTCCCATGGCATATAAATACGTATATGGAGCACTTTTCCTGCTGCTCATATTCTCACTGAACGCCTCTGGGCGCACAGTCGGCAACTGTCAGCTGCGTCCGGGAACCCAGTGCCCCGGAGAAAACCTGATGGGAGCCAACCTGCGCAGCGCCAACCTGGCTGAGGGCAACTTCGAGGGCGCGCGCATGGAGGCTGCCAACCTCATGCACGCCAACTTCCAGGGCGCCAATCTGCGCGGCGTGAACTTTCAGTCTGCCGAACTGCGCAGTACCGACTTTCGCAACGCCGCCCTCAACGGAGCCAACTTCCGCTGGAGCCGTAACATCGAAAGCGCCCAATTTGACGGGGCAAATCTTGAGGAGGCCATCTGGGTCAACGGACAGGTCTGCGCTGAAGGCTCCATCGGCCAATGCCGCTATTGACAGACCCTCAGTGTCCAAGCACCTTTGAAAGCAGTATCATCAACGACAACTCCTGATTGGCGATCAGCGTCAGCACTCCCGCCGCAATCAACCCGGCCAGCAGAGCGAATTTTCCTCGCATCAGGTTGCGGTATTTCTTTTTCAGCCGATAGGTCCCCAGATAGTAGATATCCCGCAGGTAGGCATCGTACATCTTCTCACGGTCCTTAATCAGCTCCTTGAACAGGCTCAGGTACTCCTCCTCGGAGATCTTGGAAAAGCTCTGATAGTGGTAGGGATCGATAAAATTGTGATCATACACCTTGGGCACAATGGTAAGCAGGCTGTAATAAATGCTGATGACACTGGTCACCAGCAGAACTTCCGGTACCAGAAACACCATGTTGGCGTACTGGGCAAGAGTGATGGTGATGACCACCGTGGCAATGGTCACCAGGGCACTGGCCTTCTGATCGGCCATCTTATTGTAATCCATATGTTTGGTGAGATTGGCCTGCAGCGCGCTTGCAGCCAGCAGACGCGGCAGCACCGGCTCTTCGACATTATTGTTCTGTACCGGTTCCGACATGATTCACCCCTTGCAAACAGTAGCTTGAATTCAGCACTTCATGATAAATTACCTGACAGGCGGACGCAATGAAAGTTACCTTCAGCACCCCAGGGGCCCGGCGAAATACCAAAAACATGCAGGCAACTGAAAGAATCCCGCATACCGTGCGCTGCGGAACACGGATCAGACCACAGACGGGGTTTTCACCGTCCGCAACGATCGACGGCACCGAGCACAACCTGTCAGTGATTCGACCATCAGGAGAGAACCATGAGCGTAAATGAAGCAGTTATCTGGGACCAGCATGCCGTACCCAGAGGTTTTCTGGGCACAGCGGGCCGGGTGCCCGTCAAGCCGAAAAACACCAGTCGCGATGACATGGCGATTATCTACTCTCCCACCCCGTGTACCGGCGCGGCGGTCTTCACCACCAACCGCGTCTACGCCGCTCCCATTGACATCTGTCGCCAGTCGCTGCAGGACAGCCGCGTGCGGGCCATTATCGTCAACAGCGGCAACGCCAACGCCTCCACCGGAGCACAGGGGGAAAAGGATGCCCGCGCCATGGCCGACACTGTCGCCAGATCTCTGCAGATCGGCACCGACGAAGTTCTGGTGGCCAGCACTGGCGTTATTGGCGTCCCCCTGCCCATGGATCGCATCGCCCCGGCTATCACGGCCATTGCCGGCAACCTGTCGCCCTATCGGCCACAGCCCCTGGCCATGGCCATCAAAACCACCGATCTCTTTGAAAAGTTCGATGGTGTACGTCTGCCCCGTGGTGACCGGGAAATCGTCATCAGCGCCATCTGCAAGGGAGCCGGCATGATCTGCCCCAACATGGCAACCATGCTGTGCTTTGTGCAGACCGACGCCAACCTGACCCCTGCTGCAGCCCAGAAGGCCCTGCGTCACGCAGTGGACCTCACCTTCAACCGCATCCTGGTGGATGGCGACATGTCCACCAACGATATGGTCAGCCTGCTGGCCAACGGCGAATCCCATACACCTGCCATGGAAGTGGATACTCCCGAGTGGGAGTTCTTCCGGGATGTGCTCACGGAACTGCTGCTCAAACTGGCCAAACAGATCGTCCGCGATGGCGAAGGTTCCACCAAGACCGTCCATATTGTCGTCAGGGGGGCCGCCAGCGACGAAGATGCCCGCACCGCCGCCCGCTCCATCGCCGACTCAAACCTCTGCAAAACAGCCTTTTTCGGCAGCGATCCCAACTGGGGCCGCATCGCCGCCGCCGTGGGCTATTCCGGCGCGGCCATCAATCGCTACGGGTACGACCTCTTCTTCGACCGCGAACAGATGGTCGCCGACGGAATCGGTCTGGGCGATGAGGCGGAAAAGCGCTGCGCCGAGGTGCTGGCCCAGCCGGAATTCACCGTTACCTTTGACCTGAAGCTCGGCTCCGGCACCCACGACTACTGGTGCTCTGACCTGGGCTACGAATACGTGCGGGTCAATGCCGACTACCGGACCTGACAGCGGCCATGGAGCACATCACCATCCCTGCCAGCTGCCGCCATGTCAGACTCGTCGACCACAACCAGCAGAATATCGGATTCTACAGCTATGAGGCGTATCTCCAGTACATCACCCTGGCACCGCAGCAGCACCACCTCGACTACCGCGAATCCGGTGACATTCTGGTAGATTGCGAAAACCCGGTACTCGGCAAAACGGATGGCCCCATCGTCATCAATACCCGGCCAGTGAGCCAGTCATTCACCTTCACCCGGCGGCTGCTGGAAGAAGGTTTTCGGGTGCTGGTGGCTCCTGCCAGCCGCACCGCGCCTCTCTCTGCAGAACATCAACTTCCTGCTGCCCTGCAGTGCCTGGGCAACTACTCCCATATTCTGCTGACATCCCGCGAGGGAGTGGAACATCTGGCGCGCATGCTCGCCATGGCTAACATGGACGCAGCTTCTGCTCCACCGGTTCTGGCCATCGGACAGGGAACCCGGCAGGCCTGCGAAGCCCGCAACCTGCGCGTTGAGTACGTGGCAGATACCTCGGAAGCCGCCGCCTTCGCCCGGGAACTCTGCCAGCACTACAAACCGTCCAACTCCAGATTTCTGCTGGCCCGCGGCGCCGGTGGCCGCGAGATTCTGCCCGACACCCTGAGGCATCACGGCTTTGCCGTCGAGGAACTGCACCTCTACCACAGTGAAGGCATCGCCCACCCCGGAGAGTTTCTCCAGCGCACAGTGGACAGAAAACCTGATTTTGTGGTATTTACTTCAAGTTTTGCGGCAGGCTACTTTCTGGACAGGGTCCGGGACAGCGGCATCCTGTGGCAGGTTCCCATCATCACTATCGGACCTCCCACCACGGCGACCGTAAAGCAGCGCGGATATCAGATTCTGGCCCAGGCCGCAACCTTTGACACCGACGGCCTGCTCAGCACCCTTCACGAATACACAGCAAAGTGAGTTGCCCATGAAAAAATTCACCATCTCCCTTGCCCTGCTTCTGATCGCCCTGATCACCCTTACCGCCATGGGGCCATCCATTGCCGGCCCCACCGCCACTGTCACCGACACCTCCGGCAAAAGCGTGCGGGTGGAGGGACTCACCTACAATCACGCCCCCTTCATTCAGGGCAAACTTGGTTCCGCCGATATCCGCATTGAACTGCCAAAAATTCACCAGATCGACATAGAACAGGACGAAATGGTCATCCAGACTGGCAACGATACGCTGCGTATTCTGCACGGCCATGGCACCTTCTCCGGTAAGACCGGTTTCGGCAGCTACACCATTGCCGCCTCTCTGGTACGGCAGATCACTATAGAACGCTAATCATACGTCATTTTTATACTCGGAGGATTTATGGCAGGTCATTCCAAATGGGCCAACATCAGACATCGCAAAGGCGCACAGGACGCCAAACGTGGCAAAATTTTCACCAAGGTCGCCAAGGAGATTGCCATCGCGGCACGCAACGGCGCTGACCCGGATATGAACCCCGCCCTGCGACTGGCCCTGCAGAAAGCCAAAGGCGTCAACATGCCCAATGACAACGTGCAGCGCGCCATCAAGCGCGGTATCGGCGGCATGGATGGCGACAACTATGAATCCATTACCTACGAAGGCTACGCCCCTGGCGGCATCGCCGTTATGGTGGAGTCCCTGACCGATAACAAGAACCGCACCGTCGCCGAAGTTCGGCACATCTTCAGCAAGCGCGGCGGCTCCCTCGGCGAGTCGGGTTGCGTGGGCTACCTGTTCAGCCGCAAGGGTGTCATCACCGTCAACGCCGAGTCTGCCAGCGAGGACGATGTCATGCTGGTGGCCCTGGATGCCGGTGCCGAAGATGTGAAAAGTGGCGATGGCATGTTTGAGATCATCGCGGCGGCTGAAGACTTCATGGCCGTGCGCGACGCCATGGAAGAGGCAGGTATTCCCATTGAAACCGCAGAGATGAACATGGTACCCGCCACCACCATCACGGTGGAGGATGAGAAAATCGCCACCCAGGTGCTCAGCCTCATGGAAGCCCTGGAAGACTGCGATGATGTGCAGAATGTCTATATGAACTTTGACATTGACGACGCGCTGATGGAACAGCTGAACCCGTGATCCTGCTGGGAATTGATCCGGGAACCCGCATAACGGGATACGGGATAGTGGAAGCACGGGGCAATCAGCTTCTGCACCGTGCCCACGGCGCCATACGCCCACCCGTCGATCTCCCCTTTCCCCAGCGTATGCTCCACCTGCAGCAGGGTCTGAATGAAGTACTGCGGGAGCACTCACCGGCCCACGTCTGTATTGAGGAAGTCTTTCTGGCCCAGAATCCTCAGTCGGCCCTGAAACTGGGCCACGCCCGGGGAGTCCTGATGATCACCTGCCTCAGCCAAGGCCTGGATGTGGTGGAACTGAGCGCCCTGCAGATCAAGCAGAGTGTCACTGGTTACGGCAAGGCACCCAAGGAGCAGGTGGGCCGCATGGTGCAGATGCTCCTGAGCCTCGCCACACTGCCGAAACCCGAAGATGCCGCGGACGCGCTGGCAGCTGCCATCGCCCTCTCCCAGCACATTGCCCACCAGCAGGCCATTGGCCGCACCAACCTTCGCGGAGCACACCGATGATTTCCCTCGTCAGCGGCACGGTACACAGCCTCACCCAGGATCGCGCCACCATACTGACCTCCGGTGGAGTCGGCTACGAACTCTCCATCCCCGCCTCCCTGGCCACCTCGCTGAAGGTGGATCAGACGGTGAGCATTCAGACCTGGATGGGCGTCAAAGAAGATGCCATCACCCTGTATGGATTCAGCAGCAGTGAAGAGAAAGCCCTCTTCCTGCTCCTCATGAAAGTCTCCGGCATCGGAGCGAAGATTGCCCTGGCCGCAGTGGGCACCCTGAACACGCAACAGCTGGGCAACGCCATCGCCATGGGCGACATCGCCACGATTCAGCGTATTCCCGGTGTGGGCAAGAAAGTGGCTGAAAAGATCGCCCTGGAACTCAAGGACAAGGTCACTCCCGCTGCCGCCACCAGCAGCGCGCCCCAGGCCTTTACCGGCACCACTTCCGGGACACCATCGGTCTTTGCCGATGCGGTACAGGGCCTGATCGCCCTGGGACTGCGCCGCGAAGAAGCCGACAGCGCCGCGCGCCGCGCCATGGCAGCCGGAGCCGACAGTGAAACCTCTATTATCCGTGAAGTACTCAGACAGCGGGGCCATCAATGAGCGAAGAACGCCTGATCAGCGGACAGATACACGAAGAAGACCAGCAGGAACTGCGCCTGCGACCGGAGAACCTGTCCCAGTATATCGGCCAGCAGCGCCTCAAGGACAACCTCTCCGTCTTTCTCCAGGCAGCCAAAGGCCGTGGAGAGCCAGTGGACCATATCCTCTTTTCCGGCCCGCCGGGACTGGGCAAGACCACCATCGCCCATATCATCGCCAATGAGATGGGCGTCAATATCCGCTCCACCTCCGGCCCGGTCATCGAAAAATCCGCCGACCTGGCCGCCATCCTCACCAACCTGCAGTCAGGCGACGTACTCTTCATCGATGAAATTCACCGTCTGAATACCTCCGTCGAAGAAATCCTCTACCCCGCCATGGAGGACTTCCAGCTGGATATCATCATCGGACAGGGGCCAGCGGCGCGCAGCATCAAAATAGACCTGCCACCCTTTACCCTGATCGGTGCCACCACCAGGGCCGGACTCCTGAGTTCGCCACTGCGCGACCGCTTTGGCGTCCACAGCCGCCTGGAATTCTACGAAGTGGACGACCTGCTGGCCATCATCACCCGGTCCGCCAGCATCCTGGGTATCGCCATTGAAGGCGATGGCGCGCGGGAGCTGGCCCGCCGCTCCAGGGGAACTCCCCGCATCGCCAACCGGCTGCTGCGGCGCGTGCGCGACTTCGCCCAGATCAAGGGCCACGGCAGCATCGACCACGCCATCGCCCGTTACGCCCTGGAACAGCTGGAAGTGGACGAAGCCGGCCTCGACTACCTGGACCGCAAGGTACTGCTGGCCATTATTGAAAAGTTCAGTGGCGGTCCCGTCGGCCTGGACACCCTGGCCGCCTGTACCGCCGAAGAGCGCGGCACCCTGGAAGATGTCTGCGAGCCTTACCTCATTCAGCAGGGCCTGCTGCAGCGCACCCCACGCGGACGCATCATCACGGAAAACGGCTACCGTCACTTCGGGCTGAACTCTCCGCGCGCTGCGGAACCCCAGGGCCTGTTCGACTGATCAGCACCCGCCTCAGGAAAACGCCTGTCCCGGTTTTACCCCAAGCTTTTTGAGAATAACCGCCAATGGACAGAAACCCGTAAAGGCCGCCTGCAGCATGTTCAGCCCCACAAATGCCGTGAGCAGCAGCCACCAGGGGCTGATGGCATAGGTCAGCAGCACGCTGAGCAGGATAACCGTTCCGGCGAAAGCAAAGACAACGCGATCGATATTCATGGAACACCTCACAAAAAATATAAAAAACCATACAACTATATAGTTGACAGGAGCCATTGACAAGGAAACTTCTTGTTCCCGACTCACACTTTCTCCTATGATGACATCATCACGAAAACCCGATTCAAAAGGGAAGCACAACCATGATCGCGGATTTTTTCTCCTCGGGAATACCTGAACTGTTCTACACCAACTACTACCTGGTTCTCTTTGCCCTGCTTGCCATTATAAGCATCTTCGCTACCCGTTTTGCCACGCGATTCGGTGTACCAGCACTGGTGCTCTTCCTGGGCTTTGGCATGCTGGCGGGCAGTGACGGACTGGGCCTTATTGACTTTTCAGACGCCTACCTGGCGCAGTTTTTCGGCACTATCGCCCTGGTCATCATCCTCTTTGACGGTGGTATGCAGACCAGGTGGTCTTCGGTGCGTCCAGTTCTGGCGCCTGCGCTCAGCCTGGCAACCATTGGCGTCGTCTTCACCGCCCTGAGCGTAGCCGTGGCCGCCAAGCTTATTCTTCCCATCAGCTGGCTTGAGGCACTGCTCCTGGGCTCCATTGTGGGTTCCACCGATGCCGCTGCGGTTTTCTCTGTTTTCAGTGGAAAAGCTATCAAAGAAAGACTGGCGCGCACCCTGGAGGCGGAATCAGGCAGCAACGACCCCATGGCAGTCTTCCTCACCATCTCTTTTATCCAGATGATCCAGTACGAAGACACCAATATGCTGACCCTTATTCCCCAGTTTTTCTGGCAGATGGGAATGGGTCTGCTTATGGGATATACTCTGGGACGCGCGGCTGTATGGATACTGAACCGCATACGCCTTGACTCTGGTGGACTCTACCCACTCCTGGCACTCAGTCTGGCATTCCTTGCCTTCAGCGCCAGCGCGCTGGTCAATGCCAGCGGGTTCCTGGCCGTCTATGTACTGGCGATTATCGTGGGGAACGCCGATGTCCCTTACCGACACTCCATCTTTCGCTTTAACGAGGGCTTCGCCTGGATGATGCAGATCCTCATGTTTATTGTCCTTGGCCTGCTGGTATTCCCTGGCGAAGTGCTCAGCGAATTCCTTATTGTCGGCCTGATTCTCTCTGGGGTGCTGATGTTCATCGCTCGTCCCCTGGGAGTTGCCACCAGCCTGCTACCCTTTATACGTATGTCCAATTTCCGTTACAGCGTGCGGGAGTATATATTCATCTCATGGTCGGGACTGAAGGGTGCCGTTCCAGTCATTCTGGCCACTTATCCCCTGCTGGCAGGCATAGAGCACAGTCAGAGCTTCTTTAACGTCGTCTTCTTTATCGTCCTCACCTCAACACTCATCCAGGGAGCAACCATCTCGCCCCTGGCAAAGCTGCTGAACCTGGAAAGCAAGCGGGGGAAAGCGCAGAAATATACCATTGAACTGGTATCACTGGGGAAAGCCAACGCCGACATAATTGAATATTGTGTGAATCTTGAAGATGCTATTGTGGATAAGGAAATACGCGACCTGCTCCTGCCCAAGGGTACGTTGATCAACGCCATCATACGCGACGACCAGATCATCACTCCCACTGGACATACGAAAATCCTGGCCAATGACCACCTTTTCATACTGGTTGCCAAAGAAAATATCAGTCGCCTGAAACGGGTACTGACAAAGCAACGACTGGATATGGAGGGAGAGGAAGTCAAAACCTGACATGGTTGTTGCAACCGAAGATAGACAAGCGGCAGATCAGCCGAAAAGGACTCCGGCCGCTGCTTCCACGTTCACAATAAAGCTGATGCCATTGCCCGGCTCATTCAGCTGGCCTACTTCACAGGCAGTCTGCATCACCTGAACCGCGTGGGTATCGGGAACAATAGTGTAGATGACCTCTTTCATGGGCTCAAGGCGCATGCCAAAAACCTTCAACTGGCTGCGTGAACTGGCACCACGGCCACGCACAATAGACCAGCCTGCGGCACCTGCTTTTTCCAAAGCGGTAATCACCTCTTCAGTATGCTCGGCTCGCACAATACTGATAACCAGCTTGAGATCCTTATTGAACTCCATGGATGCACCTCCTGATACATAACGGCTATACTACACAAAATACGCTCGCGACACAAGGAGCGCCCGTTCAGACAGTCAATGCCGACTGCATCAACTGTCTGGTGTAGGGGTGGCGTGGTTCCGCGAAGATGGCTTCCGTGGAACCCTGCTCCACCGCCCGGCCATCCTTCATCACCAGCACCTGGTGGCTGATGGAGCGGATCAGACCAAGGTCGTGGCTGATAAACAGGTAGGTCAGCCCGTACTTTGCCTGCAGCTGGCGCAGCAGGGCCATGACCTGGGCCTGGGTGCTCTGATCCAGAGCCGAAGTGGGCTCATCCAGCACCAGCAGGCGGGGGTTGAGCACCAGTGCGCGGGCGATGGCAATGCGCTGGCGCTGCCCACCGGAAAACTCGTGGGGATAGCGCTCCAGCATGGCCACATCCAGGCCCACTTCCTGCAGCGCCCATTGCACCAGCTCCCGGCGCTCGCTGACACTGAACCCATGCACCAGCAGCCCTTCTTCAAGGATCTGGGCCACATTCATTCGCGGGCTGAGGCTGCCGTAGGGGTCCTGCAGCACCACCTGAACAGCGCGGCGCAGCGGGCGCATGGCCTTGTGTTTTAACGCGTGCAGGGCGTGGCCATCAAAGTGGATCTCGCCACTGGCGGGCAGCAGCCGCAGCAGCGCCAGGCCCAGGGTCGTCTTGCCCGATCCGCTTTCGCCGACAATCCCCAGGGTTTCGCCCCTGGCCACACGCAGACTGACCCCGTCCACGGCGCGCACATGATCCACCGTACGCCGCCAGATACCCTTTTTGATGGGGAACCATACCCGCAGATCCTCCACCCGCAGAAGCTCCGACGCGCCAGCCACCACCGGTACCGGCGGATGGTGACGTTCGGCATCCAGCAGCATGCGGGTGCAGCAATGGCGCGGCGACGTGAATATTTCCGTGCACGTGCCCTGCTCCACGATCCGGCCCGTCTGCATCACCGCGATCTGGTGCGCGTAACGGCGCACGATGCCCAGGTTATGGGTAATCAGGAGTATAGCCATGTGACGCTTGCGCTGCAGGCGTTTCAGCAGCTCAAGGATCTGGCTGGCCACCGTAACATCCAGGGCGGTGGTGGGCTCATCTGCGATCAGCAACGCGGGATCGTTGGCCAGGGCCATGGCGATCATCACCCGCTGCCGCTGCCCTCCCGAAAGCTCATGGGGGAAAGCACCCATGCGTCTGGCAGCATTGTCGATACCCACCTCTTCCAGCAGGGCCAGCACCTGTTCACGAAGCGCCCGGCCACTGACGCCACGGTGCAGCTGCAGGGTTTCGCCGATCTGCTTTTCGATGGTGTGCAGAGGGTTCAGGGAAGTCATGGGTTCCTGAAAGATCATACCCACGGAACCGCCCCGCAGCTGACGCAGCTGACGGGGAGTCAGAGACAGCACTGGCTGGCCGCTGACCACAATGGAACTCCCCGGATCAACGGAGGCTCCTTGAGGCAGAAGTCGCAGCAGCGACAGCGCGGTCACCGATTTGCCGGAACCGCTCTCCCCCACCAGGGCCAGGGTCTGCCCCCGCTGCAATCGCAGGCTGACTCCCTGTACCACTTCCATCGCACCAAAGGATATACGCAGATTCCTGACATCGAGAATCTCCCCTTCAGCCAGGTTTACAGAGTCTTTTTCAGTGTCTTCGTGGGTCAAAGGCGTCACGGGTACCCTCTCCGAGAAAAACCAGCAGTGTCAGCAGCGTTGCCAGGGAAAAAAACGCCGTGATCCCCAGCCAGGGAGCATGGAGATTATTCTTGGCCTGGGCCACCAGCTCCCCCAGCGAAGGCGAGCCCGGCGGCAGTCCGAAACCCAGAAAATCCAGCGCCGTCAGCGTCGTCACGGCGCCAGTGAAGAGAAAAGGCACGAAGGTCATGGTCGCCACCATGGCGTTGGGCAGCACATGGCGACGCATAATAGCCACGTCACTCACCCCCAGGGCGCGCGCCGCCCGCACATACTCCAGATTGCGCCCACGCAGAAACTCCGCCCGCACCACATCCACCAGGGCCGTCCAGCTGAAGAGCACCATAATGCCCAGCAGCCACCAGAAACCCGGCTGCACAATACTGGAGAGAATGATCAGCACAAACAGCACCGGCAACCCGGACCATATTTCAATAAAACGCTGACCCAACAGATCAATGGCACCACCAAAGTACCCCTGCACCGCCCCCGCAGCCACCCCGATCAGGCAGCTGGCGACAGTCAGGGCAAAAGCAAAGAGAAATGAGACGCGGAAGCCGTAAATCAGCCGCGCCAGAACATCACGCCCCTGATCATCGGTCCCCAGCCAGTTTTCACGGGAAGGCGGAGCCGGATGGGGATGAGCGCTGGCGTAATTGATGGAGCGATAGTGATAGCGCAGGGGAGCCCAGATCAGGAAACCATTCGCCTCGATAAGCTCCCGCAGGAAAGGATCGCGGTAGTCGGCACTGATCGGCAGATCGCCACCAAAAACCGTCTCGTCGTACTCCTTCACCAACGGCACATACCAGGTGCCCTCGAAACGCACCAGCAAGGGCCGCTCGTTGGCAATCAGCTCAGCACCCAGACTCAGCACAAAAAGGCCCAGCAGAATCCACAGAGAGTACCAGGCGCGGCGGTTACTGCGGAACTGCTGCCAGCGACGCCGGTTCAGGGAAAGGGGAACACAGGTCGGGGCCATGCTACTTCCCGACGGCCATAAACACCGCCTGGGATCGGGCCAGGCACTCATTGTCGCGCTCGCGCAGCACCTCAGCCTCAACATGCATGATCGTGCGGCCCATTTTAACCGGAAACGCGCGGCCAATCAGCGTATCACCCGGCATAGCCGGCTTCAGATAGCGCATCGTCAACTCCACCGTCACCGTCGCCTTGCCATCACCCAGGTGGAACAGACACAGGTGAGCCATAGCCTCATCGGCCAGCGTCGCCAGAATACCCCCACCCACCAGACCGGCACCCTGGGCCAGATCGCCAGAACTGCGCAGACAGAACTGCACCTCCTGGGGACCCATCTTCACAGGCTCAATCTGCAGGAAATCCATCAGGGGATTGGCACCCGGCTGGCGGTCGGCAATCCGGCTCAGATAAGGGGCAGTATCCATATACAAACTCCAGAAACAGCGTTGGATTGAAGCAATCAACTTAGCACAGAGCATGAAGAAAATTGAAGCACTACCGTGCGAAGAGGAAGCACCAACGAAAGACTCGGAAAAGCAGCTGGCAGAATGCCATACGTACGGACTTCCCCCACGCCAGGGCAGGTGCCAGGGAAAGGGAAGCAGCAAGAACAAGGCCTGCCTAGGCAAAGGCCAGGTCCCTGAGGAACAGGGCGATCTGGGGAAAGGTGATGATCAAAATGGCGGAGGCGACCAGCATGAGTACAAAGGGTGGAGTTCCCCGGATGACCTCCCAGTAGGGTCGTTTAAATATGGCTATAGCCGTGAAGATGTCGCAGCCAAAGGGTGGGGTGGCTGAGCCAATAGCGACCATCAGGGTGATGAGCACGCCGACCAGTACAGGGTCGATTCCAGCACTGGCAACAGCTGGAGCAAAAATGGGGGTAAGGACGAGGATAACCACAATGGGGTCCACAAACATGCAGGCAATAAAAAAGGCAATGGCGATGGCAATAAGTACGCCATTGGCTCCCATGTCATAAATTCCCAGTCCACTGAGCAGAGTCTGGGGAATCTGAGCAAAGGAAAGAATCCAGGAAAAGGCGTTACCGACGCCGACAAGGATAAAGACAACGGCGGTTACCAGTCCGGTGGACTTGGCGATGGCGTAGAGGTCAGCGGGTTTGAGGACGCGAAAGATGATGAATTCGAGTATGACGGCATAGAGCACACAGGCCGCCGCAGCTTCTGTCGGGCTGAAAACACCGCCATAGATTCCGCCCACAATGATAACGGGAAAGCCAAGGGGCCACAGGGCCTGCCTCACAGCAATCACTCGCTCTTTCCAGCTCGCTTTGGGTTCAGTAGGAACTCCCTTGACAGTGGCGTATATGACGCAATAGATGGAGAAAAGCAGCAGTATAAGCAGTCCGGGCCCAATTCCGGCTATGAAGAGTTCACCAATGGAAGTGCCCGAGATAACACCGTAGAGAATCATGCCGATGCTGGGAGGGATCAGGAAGGCGATGTCACTGGAGTTGATAATGAGAGCCAGGGTAAAGGGATCTTTGTAGCCGGCCTTAAGCATGCGTGGGCGCAAGGGAGAACCGATGGCCACCACCGTGGCCTGGGTAGAGCCGGATACGGCACCAAAGAGGGTACAGGAAGCGGCGGTGCTGACCGCCAGGCCACCCCGGATATGTCCGATAAAGGCCATGACCATATTGATCAGCCGCTCAGCCGAGTGCCCACGAGTCATGATGTCTGCAGCCAGAATAAACATGGGGACGGCAATCAGGGATGCCGGCCGTATACCCCCCAGGATTTGCTGGATAAGGGTGTTCATCTGACCGAACCCATCAAAACTCAGCCAGAAGCCAACCATGGCGGCAACCACCAGGGGAATCATCATGGGAAAGCCCAGCACCAGCAGGGCGATCATCAGTACCAGCATTATGGTTGCCATGGCAATTTCCTTCCTGGTTTATACCTGTTTTTCCGGATCCACATCCTGATAGTGGTCAATGACATGGGTTGACAGATAAGCCTCGCGGGACGTGGCATTCCTGTAGGCCGTCAAACTGTACTGGATACCAGTCACTGCAAATCCCACCGGAACCCAGAGATAGATAAGGTAAATGGGAAATCCCAGGGTGGGCAGCAACCGTCCAGTGGCCTGAGTGCTGGCAATGTAGCCAATGGAAAAGTAACACAGACTGAACATGACCATGGCGGTGAACGTGGCGATGGCAATCATAAGGATACGACGCGCGGTAACGGGCAGGAGATCATAAAATGCCGACATGCGGATATGACGCCCATGGCGGGCAGCATATCCGATACCGGCGAAGGTAATCATGACGATCAGGATGCGATTGACTTCCTCGGCAAAAAAGAGGCTTTCACCAAAGACGAAGCGACCCACCACATTAGCAATGGTATTCAGTGCCATCAAAAGCACACCGACGGCCAGTATCAGACTCTCGGCATGGCCGATCCAGCGATCAATGGCTCCGAGAATACCGGGCAGCGATGGTTGGCGACTGGTGGTGGACATGGAGTGCTCCTGCCTCAGTTGCTGCGGACGTTCCGCAAGTCTGCCTTGAATTGATCCAGCAGCGCCTTGCCTCGCTCACCAGTCATATCGACAAAGCGATCTTCCACCTGTACCGCAGCTGCGCGGAATGGCTGACGCTCCTCCTCGGTGAGGCGAGTAACCGTCACCCGCTCACTGGACTGGAGAATCTTTTCCAGCATGCGATCCCCCAGTCCGGGAACATAGTCGGTTATATAGTTGAAGGCGTGTTCTGCAGCTTCGCGAATCAGCTGACGATCACTTTCCGGCAGCCCCTGGAAAAACTCCTGATTCGCCATCATGGCAGTGGTAAACTGCCCGTGGCCAGTAAAAATAAGGTTCGGCGAAACCTCATACAGCCCGCCGGACTGAATCCAGAAAATAGGGTTCTCCTGGCCCTGGATAATGTTGGTCTGCAAAGCACCATACACTTCACCCCAGGGCAGAGGCGTGGGAGTGGCTCCGAAAGCACGGTAAGTTTCCGCCAGCAGCGGATTAGTCATGGTGCGAATATTTTTACCACGGAAATCCTCCGGGGAGCGAACCGGAGTGTCTGCCGTCACGACCATCTCCCCTTCGGGATACATGGTCAGCAACTTCAGGCCTTGCTCGGCATAGAGATCACCAAACATTTCATTGATGGCAACACTCGTGCGAAAGAACTCTACAATCTGCTCATCCTCAACAGGCAGCAGGTAGGGAATGAAAAAGATCTGCGCTTCGGGAATCAGTGAACCAGTAAAACCGGGGGACTGATTGACAAACTGCAGGATTCCAGCCTGGGTCTGCTCCATGATGTCATCAGACTCACCCAGTTCGCCAAACCGGTAGATGCGAACCTGGTGGTTTGAGTTGGCCTCAATGTAATTCTTGAACTCATGGGCAAAGACATCCTGCACATCACCTTCAAACTCCTCGTGGGCGTACAGCCATGTGGAACCGCTGCCAGCAGCGGGAGTTGAAGTATCCTGACTGCAACCAGCCAGGAAAAGCGCAAATGTACTGAAAAGGGCAATGATGAAGGATTTTGGCAAAGACATTTTCCACGACTCCTCAAGGATTTGGTGTGTTCATTGGATGTACATAGGATTTTCGTTGAATTGTATACCGTTTTACTGTGCCAAATTTACCAAAATTTATCAAGTTTGCCGGTAAAAAAACATCCACTGACCGGAGTAACTGTGGCTCTTCCCTATAGCATGTCATAAGGAACAGTCTCAACGGTGACGTGGCACGGCCAGGCGATTGTTCTGCGTTGAAACGGCGTCGTAAGAGCCCCAGAGCACACCCGGCATCAGCCTTATTGAGACCTCCTGTCTTTGGCAGTCTTTTGTGCAAACCGAGCTTTCCACGGTTAACAGGCTGCTGAAAAACCCTCATCTGCGGTGTTGCTCGCCGTCGCGCGTCATTGCAACGTACGTGATGGTCTGGTGTTTTCACGGGCTTTCTGTGCTACTATCCCCTCGTTATTCCCAGTAATTCTGCGCCCCAAGGAGGCTCCATGCCGCAACGTGACGAGAAGTCTCTCGCCGAAGAGATCCTGGCCCTGCTCGATACCTATGGCGAACCAGTGCCTCTGCGCCATCTGCGTGGAGCCCTGGGGCTTTCCAAATCCGATACTTCCACCCTGCAACGGGTACTGCTTTCGCTGTGCAAGGAGGGGCGCGCGGGGCGCGATACCTCCGATCGTTATTTCTCTGCCAGTTCTGCCCTCAAGGGGCGGGTGCAGGTGACGCAGACTCCGGGAACGGCTTTTGTGACTGACGAGACTACTTCCCATGAGTACCGGCTGCTTTCCGCCGATGCCGATACGCTGATGAGTGGCGACATCATCACCTTCCGCATTCTGCCCAACGGCCGCGCGACGATCAAGGAGATCGTACAGCGCGCAGTGGAGCGCATGGCAGGCGTGGTGGTGGTGGAAGGCAAACAGACACTGCTCAACCCCTATCGCAAGGGGATACCCTGGATTCGCCTCAATCGCACCAGTGCCGCAGCGGTCAGCGAAGGGCAGGGGGTGGTGGTCAGAATCACCAGCTATCCCGGTCGCAACACCCTGCCCGAAGGCGAAGTGGTAGAGGTGGTGGGCGATGCCAGCGACGCCATGGTGGAGCGCACCCTGGTGCTGGAAGCCTATGGTCTGCAGCTGCACTTCCCTCCCGAAGTGGAGCGCGAAGCCCAGGCGGTCTCGCGGGTGGTCAAGACATCAACCAGCCGCGCTGATTACCGCAAGCTGCTTACCTGTACCATCGACGGAGCCACGGCGCGGGATTTTGATGACGCCATCAGCATCGAAACAGAGCAGGGGAACTTCCGTCTCTACGTCCATATCGCCGATGTGTCCCACTATGTCACCGAAGGCAGCGCCCTTGACCTGGAGGCCCAGAACCGGGCCACATCGGTCTATTTTCCCGCCTACTGCATTCCCATGCTGCCGGAAGCGCTCTCCAACGATATCTGTTCCCTTATGCCCAAGGTGAACCGCTACGCCATGACCTGCGTCATGGATATCGACCGCCAGGGCAATGTGACGGGTTATCATATCACGCCATCCATCATCCGTTCTGACCGCCGTTTTACCTATGAAGAGGTGCAGGAAATCCTGGATGGCAATGTCCACGACCGGGCCTTCACGGCTGCGCTGGAACAGATGGCCAAGCTGGCGAAGATTCTGCGCCGAAAGCGCTTCACCAAAGGAAGCATTGACTTTGATCGCCCCGAACGGGAGGTGATTGTCGACGAGAAGGGGATGGTGCTGGACGTGCGCCGGGCGGAACGGCTCTTTGCCCACCGGCTCATCGAGGAGTTCATGCTGATCGCCAATGTCACCGTGGCCCGTCACCTGGACAGCCATGGCTATCCAGGCATCTTCCGCATTCACGAGGAGCCGGATCAGCAGCGAATGGAAGAGTTCGCCCGCATTGCCTGGAACTTCGGCTACCCCCTCAAGGGCCGCAGCTACCACTCGTCCCAGCTGAACACCATCCTGGAGCAGAGCCGGGGCAAGCCCGAAGAAGACCTCATCAGCACCCTCATGCTGCGCAGCATGAAGCGCGCCGTCTACAGTCCGGAATCCGGCCTGCATTATGGGCTCGGCTTCACCCACTACTGCCACTTCACCAGCCCCATACGCCGCTACCCCGACCTGATCGTCCACCGCAGCCTGCGGGCATCCCTGGACACTACCAAGCGCGCCCGCCGCCACAAACGGCTGGAAGCCAGCGCCCCCCACCTGGCCCAGCACAGCAGCAGCCAGGAGCGCAAGGCCGCCGATGCTTCCACCCAGATGGAGCTGCTGAAAAGCGTCCAGTTCATGCGCACCTTTGTGGGCGAAGAATTCTCCGCCATCATCAGCGGCGTCACCAGCTGGGGCATTTTCGTACAGCTTCAGACCTGCTACGTGGAGGGCCTGGTGCACGTCTCCACCCTGGACAAGGATTACTACCTCTACCAGGAAGAGACCCATGAACTGGTGGGACGACGCACCCGCCAGCGCTTCTTCCTGGGTATGCCGGTGACCGTGCAGCTGGTCAGAGCCGACGTGGAAAAGCGCGAGCTGGACTTCATCCTGGTCAGCAGCGGCAGCCAGCCGGAACATGCAGACACAAAAAAAACTTCACGCAGCAAAGCCCCCAGGGCGCGGACAAAAAAAGCCAAATCGCCCTCGGCAGCAGCCGCGCCCCTGCCCCACAAACGCAAAGGGGAAAATCGCCGCACACGCGGCGGAGGTACTCAGAAGCGATAATAGCCTGCTGACAAACGGTCAAGTGTCACGGTTTTCCCGCAGCAGGTCCACCGGGCTCTGCTGGACGACGGAGCGCGAGGCCCAGAGCCCGGCACTGCCCACCAGAATCATGGCTCCCAGGGGCAATGTGCCCCAGAGCAGCCATTGGGCGTCCAGCGGCAGGTCAAAGACCTGTCGGTAGAGAATCCAGGCCAGTCCATGGGTAATCAGGGTCGCCAGGATTCCCGAGAGCAGCCCCAGAAAGGTGAATTCCGCCAGGGTATTGGAGCGCAGAAACGCTGTGGACGCGCCAAAGGTACGCAACAGTGAGCTTTCGTGCAGCCGCAGGCCAATGGTGCTCTGTACGATGGTAAAGAGGAGCACGAAGCCGGAGATCAGCACAAACAGCAGGACGTATTCCACGCTGCGGCTGACCTGGCTGATGATGCCCTGCACCTGGCCCAGGATGCGATCCACTTCCAGGACGGTCACGGAGGGGAACTGCTGCACCAATTGCCGGATAAAGCCTTTCTGCTCCGGCGGCAGGTAAAAGCTGGTCATGGAGGTGGCCCACTGCTCCGGCAACTGCCCCGGCGCGAATATCACATAGAAGTTCGGCTGAAAGGAGTTCCAGTCCACCTGCCGCACACTGGTGACTCTGGCCGCGCGGCTCTGGCCCGCAAAGGAGAAACTCAGTTCATCGCCTCGCTGCAGGCCCAGGCGTCTGGCCATTCCCTGTTCTATGGAGATAACCGCTTCGCCTTCCGCGCGGTGGTCTTCCCACCACTGCCCCTCCACCAGCACATTGTGGCGGGGTACTTCTGCGCTCCAGGTGATATTGAGTTCGCGGTGCAGGATGTTGTCGTCCCGCGCGCTCTCGGGCACCACCTCCAGGGCGGAGCGCCCGTTTATGTGGGTCAGTCGGCCCCGCACCATGGGATAGAGTGAGGCGCGTCTGATGTCGTGTCCGTCCATGAAGGCCGCCACACGGGCAGCGTCGTGGGGCTGAATATTGATGGCGAAGTGATTGGGGGCATCGGGAGGAACCTGCTGCTGCCAGGAGCGCAGCAGATCGGTGCGCAGGAGCACCACGATCGCGATGGCGCACAGTCCGGCAGAGAAAGCCACCATCTGGAGCAGGGCAGTTCCGCGACGGCGCAGCAGACCCTGGATTCCCATGCGCAGGGGAAAGGGCAGCCAGGGCAGCACCGTGCCCACTGTCCGCAGCAGGGTCCAGGCAATGAGCGCCGAAAGCAGCATAAAGGCGAGCAGGCCACCGACAAATATCCCGGCCAGGCGGAAGTCTTCGGCGAAATATCCCACAAAGAGCAGCACGCTGCCGAGGGCTGCGGCAAAGACCAGCCAGGCGGCGGGCGGCAGAGGGGAGAGGTCGCTTTGCAGCAGGCGCAGGGCGCTGACCCGCTGCAACTGCAGCAGTGGTGGCAGGGCAAATCCCAGCAGCAGAACCACGCCGGCCCCATAGCCAAGCAGCGCCGGTGCCATTCCCGCCGGAGGGATAAAGGGGGGCAGCAGTTCCCGCAAGGCCATGATCAGCAGCTCACAGAAGAGCAGCCCCAACAGGGAACCCAGGGTACTGGCCAGCACCCCTGCCATGAGCACCTGGGACGTGTAGAGTGCCCCCAGGGTTTTGCCGGACGCTCCCAGGCAGCGCAGCAGCGCGCTGGTGTGGAAGTGGCGGCGGGCATAGAGGCGTGCGGCCATGGAGATGGAAACGCCGGAAAGCACCACGGTGGCAATGGTCGCCAGCCCCAGAAACTGCCCGGCCCGCTCCAGGGCTGAGGCCACGGCGGGCTGATCCTCGCTGACACTGATAATCCGGTAGTGGGCACCCAGTTGAGGCTGCAGCCACTGTTGAAAATCCGCGATGTCATCACTGGCTCCCGAAAAGAGGGTGCGCCAGGTGACGCGGCTGCCGGGAACCACCAGGCCGGTGGCGGCAATGTCATCAAGGTGCATCATCAGGCGAGGGTTCATGGAAAAGAGGCCGCTGACGGTGCGGTCGGGTTCCTGGTCAAGAATACGGCTGACCGGCAGCAGGCTGCTGCCCACCTCGATTTCGGCGCCGATACCGACACCCAACTCCTCCAGCAGTCGCGCCTCTGCCCATACCTCACCGGGTTGTGGCCCCTGCTGTACGTCCACCATGGGCTCCTGTTCCGCAAGGCGTACGCCAAGGTTGCCCCGGTGGGGGTAGCCTTCACTCACCGCCTTGATGGCGGAAAGAACCAGCGCATCGCCGTGGGCCACCATGGAGGTGAACTCCAGCAGAACACTGACGCGCAGATCCATGGAGGCTGCTGTGGCAAGCCACTGCTCATCGACGGGCTGAGAGCCGGAAACCACCAGGTCGGCACCAATGAGATCCTGGGCCTGATGGTGCATGGCCAGGTTGAGGCGCTGGGTAAAATAGGCGACGGTGGTGGTGGCTCCCACGGCTACGGTCACCGCCAGAAAGAGCGCCGGCAGCCCACCGCCACGCCAGTCGCGGCGGAAAAACTTCAGAAACAGGCGCAGCAGAGTGACCGGGCGGTTCATGACCGCTCCCGCAGGCGCAGATGACCGTTTTCCATGGTGTAGACATCCTGACAGCGTCCTGCCAGCTGCATATCGTGGGTCACCAGCACCAGGGTCGTGCCGCGCTCGCGGTTCATGGTGAAGAGCAGATCAGCGATTCTGGCGCTGTTATGCATGTCCAGGTTCCCCGTGGGTTCATCGGCGAAGAGAATGTCGGGGCTGGTGGCAAAGGCCCGCGCTATGGCGACCCGCTGCTGTTCTCCGCCGGAGAGGTGCTTGGGCAGGTGTTTGACGCGATGTTCCAGCCCCACCCGCTGCAGCAGCCCGGTGGCAATGCCGTGGGCGTCGCGCTCGCCAGCCAGTTCCAGGGGCAGCATGACGTTCTCCAGGGCGCTCAGATGGGGGAGCAGGTGAAAGGATTGAAACACAAAACCCACCCGCTGCTGGCGCACTGCGGCGCGGCCATCCTCGTCAAGGTCGCTGATGCGCTGTCCGTCGAGACAGATGGAGCCCGAAGAGGGAGTGTCCAGCCCGGCCAGCAGGCTCAGCAGGGTGGTCTTGCCGGAGCCGGAAACACCGGTGATAGCCACTGTCCGGCCCTTCTTGATTTCAAGGTTGACTGACGTTAGGATGGTCAGCTCACCATCGGAAGTGGGTACGGTTTTCTGCAGTTCGTGAACCTGAAGAATGGTCTCTGAAGAAAAGGAGTCTGACATATGCGTTGTATCCTTCTGACAGCTTTGATGGTGATGGGAATCCTGTTTGCCGTGGCGTCAGCCCAGCCGACACCGAAAATCCTCATCGTGGGTGACAGTATCGCGGCGGGTTACGGCGTCGCCGAATCGGAAGCCTGGGTTAACTTACTACAGGAACGGTTGCGCGAACAAGGATTTTCCCACCAAATCATCAATGCCGCCATCAGCGGTGATACCAGCGCTTCTGGCGCCAGCCGCATCGATGACCTGCTGCAGCGCCACCAACCCCAGCTCGTGGTGATTGAACTGGGGGGCAACGATGGCCTGCGCGGCTTGCCCCTGGACCATATCCGCCAGAATCTCGTCACCATGATTGAGCACTCGCGGAATGCGGGTGCCCGCGTGGTGCTGGTGGGCATGCAGATTCCACCCAACTACGGCCCCCGCTATGCCGATGCCTTCGCCCGGCTCTTTCCTGATCTGGCTGCTGAGTATGATACCGCCCTGGTGGAACGTTTTCTGGAAGAGGTGGGGCAGAATCCCGCCCTGATGCAGTCCGACGGCATCCATCCCGCTACGGCTGCGCAGCCGCTCCTGATGGAGAGGATCTGGCCCGTCCTGCGATCCCAGCTGTTCTGAAGGCAGGCCCATGGCGCCGAATCGCCCTTTCTTGCAGTTCAACAGGGAAATCGGTATACTCGGCGTTTATCTGCTTTGAACATCTTCCCCCAGGAGTGTTTCTTGGATACGAACACCATAGCGCAAGAGCTTCGCGACATCATCCAGGGTGATGTATATTTTGATCTGCCTACCCGTTACCTCTTCTCCACCGACGCCTCCATCTACCAGGTCCTGCCCCTCGGGGCCGTTTCCCCCAAAGACGAGGTTGATGTCCAGAAAATTCTGGCCTTTGCCAGCCAACGCGGCATCCAGGTACACGCCCGCGGCGCGGGCAGCGCCATTGGCGGTCAGGCACTGGGGCAGGGTATTGTGGTGGACTTCACCAAATACCGTCATAAAATTCACGAGATCAACCGCGAAGGCCAGTATGTCTGGACTGACCCCGGAGTGCGCTACGCCGACCTCAACCGGGCTGCCAAGCCCTATGGTCTGTTCTTCCCCCCCGATCCCTCCAGCGGCAACTACTGCACCGTCGGCGGCATGACCGCCAACAACACCAGCGGCGCCCATTCGGTAAAATACGGCATCACAGGCGAATATATCGAGGAGCTGCAGGTCGTGCTCTCCAATGGCGAGAAGATCCACGTCAAGCCTTACGAGGTCGACTCACCACAGTTCCAGGCCATTCTCAGCCGCGACACCATGGAGGCCGCCGTCTACCGGAATATCATGGCCTGCATTGACGAGAACCGCACCCAGATCGCTTCCGGCTACCCGGATATCCGGTACAACGTCAGTGGCTACAACCTGCGTGGCGTCTACGAAAACGGCCTGATCAACCTGGTGCCGCTCTTTGTGGGCAGCGAAGGCACCCTGGGGCTGATTACCCGCATCAAAATCCGCCTGCTGCCCATTCCCCGCCACGAAGTCCTGGGCATGGCCATGTTCAAGGATATCGAAAGCAGTGGCCGCGCCACCATCATTGCCGTCGACCACGGCGCCGCAGCGGTGGAACTTATGGATAACTCCCTGGTCAGTAAGGCCCGGGAAGTGGATGAGGCCCTGGACAAGTCCCTGCCCAAAGAGCTGGACAATGTCCTGATGATTGAATTTGACGGCGACGATCTGGCAGAGTGCACCGCTTCCCTGGAAAAGGTACGCGCCGCCATCTGCGACGAACAGCCCCTGGCCTTTGAGTTCATCAGCGCCACCACCACGGCCGATAAGGAGAAGCTGTGGGGTATCCGCAAGGCTGCCGTTCCCCTGGCTAACAAGATCAAGGGCGACGCCAAGGCCATCGGCTTTGTGGAAGACGCCGCTGTGCCCCTGGAGCATCTTGTGGAGTACTACGAGGAGGTCTACGCCTGCTCGCGCCGCCACAAGGTCACCTTCAATGTCTACGGCCACGCGGGCAAAGGCCTGCTGCACGTGCGTCCGATCCTCAGCATGAAAAACCCCGACGATATCGAGAAGTTCCGCAAGATTTCCCGGGAGCTCTTCGAGGTGGTTGAACGCCTCAAGGGCACGCCCTGCGGCGAGCACGGCGACGGCAGGGTACGCAGCAAGTATATTCAGTGCGTCTATCCAGATCTCTTCCCCGTTTTCCTCAGGGTCAAAGGGATATTCGACCCCAAGGGCCTGCTGAACCCCGATGTCAAGACCAACGCATCAGAAAGCGCTGACACGGAAAACCTGCGTTACGGCGCTGACTACCGGGTTGTGGTCGATACCCGCAGGACCATTTTCCACTGGGGCCAGGGGAACCAGGAGTACCAGGAGCAGATTGAGATGTGCCACGGCTGCTCCACCTGCACCACGGTCAGCAAGGTGGTGAACATGTGCCCCGTCTACAAGGTGACCCGCGACGAGAAGGCGGCGCCCAAGGCCAAGGCCAACATTCTGCGTCACCTGATCCAGGGGAATCTGGACACCCGCAAGTTCCCCTACAGCCCGGAATTCAAGGAGATTCTCGATCAGTGCATCTCCTGCCAGAGCTGCCATCTGGAGTGCGTTTCCAATGTGGACATTCCCAAGCTGGTACTGGAGGCCAAGGCGCGCTACGTCCTGCGCAACGGCCAGACCTTCCAGAACCGGGTGGTCACCCAGGTGGAACGCATCGCGCGCCTGAACTCAGCCATGGCGCCCTTTGTCAACCCGGTCATGCGCACTGCCCTGATGCGCAAGATCATGGAAAAGACGGTGGGCATCAGCAGCAAACGCGAACCCATGCGCTTTCACCAGGAGACGGCGGTGGACTACGCCTCACGTCGCCAGAAGCTGAAGAACCCCGACCGCAAGGTCGTCTACTTCACCGGCTGCGCCGCCAACTACATGCAGACCGATGTGGCGAAATCCCTTATCAACGTGCTGGAACACCACAACATTCAGGTCGAGGTACCGGAGCAGCACTGCTGCGGACTGCCGAAACTCTCCAACGGCCACGTCAAGGAAGCCCGCTATGATGTCATCTCCAACGCGGGTCTTTTTTCCTACTATGTCAAAAAGGGCTACGACATCATCACCGGCTGCACCTCCTGCGCCCTGAGCCTGAAGGAGGAGTGGCTCTTTACGGTGGATAACGACGACACGCACCTGGTCTCCCGCAATACCTACCACCTGGGCGAATACCTGCTGATGCTGCAGAAGGACGGCAAGCTGCGCCAGGATTTCAATTTCACCATGCCTGAGCGCGTCAATGAGTACGCCTACCACAGCCCCTGCCACCTGCGCGTGCAGTCCGGTGCCAACGCCACCCTCAAGGTGCTGCAGCAGGTTCCGGGACTGAACATCAAGGCGTCCCAGGCCGGTTGCTGCGGAATGAGCGGCAGCTGGGGCATGAAGAAGCAGAACTATGATCTCTCCATTGCCATCGGCGAAGATCTGGGGAAAGTCATGTCCCAGGAGGGCGTGGACGGTGTCACGGACTGCCCCACCTGCCGCATGCAGATACAGCATCTGGCAAAGGGCAAGGACGGCCTGCATCCGGCGATTCTGCTGGCCCGCGCCTACGGGCTCAAGGTCTGAATGGTGCGCTGTCAGTACCTCTTCGGTCCCGTCCGCTCACGGCGTCTGGGCATGAGCCTGGGCATCGACCTGCTGCCCCACAAGACCTGCAGCGAGGACTGTATTTACTGCGAATGCGGTGCCACCACGCGCCTGACCACCACCCGCCAGGAGTTTGTCCCCATGGAGGCGGTGCTGCATGAGCTGCGTCACCTGCTGGCAACCAAACCGCAGCTCGATGTCATCACCTTTGCCGGTTCCGGCGAACCTCTGCTCTTCCGTCGCTTCGGCGAGCTGGTGGCCGCTATCAAAGCTGAGTTCCCCCAATACCGCCTGTGCCTGCTCACCAACGGCACTCCCCTGACTGATCGCGCCCTCTGGCAGGAGTGCCAGCAGCTGGACATCGTCGTCCCCTCCCTGGATGCCGCCACCCAGGAGATTTTCACCCGCATCAACCGGCCCCATCACACCATTGACGTACAAGAGGTCATCACCGCCCTCAGCGATTTCTCGCGACAATTTTGCGGGGAAATCTGGCTGGAGATTCTCATCCTGCCCGGCATCAACGACGATCCCGCCCACCTGGAGGCCCTGGCAGCGGCCTGCCGCTCCATAGACCACACCAGAATCCAACTGGGCACCATGGATCGTCCCGGGACACAGTCCGGCCTTGTCAAGGCGTCGGCGGAGTACCTGCACTCCCTGGCAGCGCGCTTCTTTCCCGGCGCCGAAGTGGTCACCCGCCCGGATACACCCGCCCCCGGCACTCCTCCCGCACTGCAGGCAGAGGAAGATATCGCGGCAGCCATCTGCCGCGTCCTGCAGGTGCGCCCAAGCACCGCCCAAGACCTGTACACCACCATCAGCTCCGGTAACACCACAGCCATTGACAAAGCCCTCAGTGAGCTGCTGGAAAAAAAACTCATAACCCGGGATGAAGATTTCTACCGCTGGTGCCGATAAGAGCTACAGCAGACGTCCATGGATGGACGACCGATCTTTCTTCAAGGTGGTGCTTCATGGAAGAAGTACGATGGAAATACCGGCTCCTGACATGGGGAGCGCTGGCGCTGATGGCCCTGGCTGGCTGTGGCGTCACGGAAACCGACACACCGTCGGGCAGCTCCGGCAAGGTCAGCGCGGCGGCCAACCATAGCCATGTGGGTTCCGCCATAGCCGGCGCCAGCGGGCAACGCATTGATATCCGCAACACCGCTGATATCCGGACTGCCGGTGGCTGGACATCCACGGGGCACGCGCGCATTGACGCCACCCGCCATTACGAGTACAGCCTGACCATAGAAGACGGAAAGATCTATGGTGTGGCCGTCTACCATGAGAATGCCCTGCGCCACCCCTACAACCATATCATTTTCCATGGGAATCCCGACCGTGATGTGGTGGTGTGCGTGGCAGGCACCAACAACCGTCTGTGTGGCGGGGGTGCCAAATGAAAGTGAACAGGCTGCTTCTCCTGGCTCTGCTGCTGCTCTGTGTGCTGAGCGCCGGATTTATTGTCGTTGATTACTACAATATCGTCGAATACACCTCGGAAGACAGCTTCGTCATACAGTCCGTCTACTTCACCGCAGGCGAAGTGGATGACGCACGCAAGCTGCAGGAACAGGGACTGCTGCAGATCGACGGCTACCCCTTCGCCGACACCTCCCGTCAGACCAGGGTCAAACCGACCTATACCTGGAACCCCCAGGAGAACCTCTTTGTCCTGAGCCACCTGCAGGTCATGGAGGCTCCCTCGAACATCCATGAGATGTGGAAGGGCGATCCACGCTTTGAAATCGCCCTGGAGAACACCTTCGAGATGACCACCAGGGCCGCCGACTCCCTGTATTTCGCCAGTGTGGAAAAGGAGCGCATCGACACGCCGGAGAACTATCCGATTTTCTACCCCAACCCCCTCTACCACTACGAGCACGGATTCATGAGGATTATCATTGGTTCCCAGACCCACGACCGCATTATGGGCAAAGTCAAGGACTCCTTTGAAAAGGAATACGCCGATCGCAAAATCTCGGCCACCTTCGGCACTCCAAACGTCGAGTATATCGGCCACCCCGACAAGTACGCCATGCTGGAGATGTGGGGCAAGGAAAACCTGATCGATGATCATGGTACCGTGCACCACGACAACTACCGTCGCACAGCCCTGATCTATCCCAAAGCCGCCCACTCCAATAAACACAAAAGCTACACCTACTTCGTCATCGACTTCTACGGCCAGAATACGCATCCCCTGGTGGGCAATTCGGAACTGGCGGCCATTACCGATATCGTTATCTCGACCTTTACACCGACCGTGAAGGAGTAGCCATGATCCGCGTCGCCACACCACTGCTGCTGTGTCTGCTGCTCTTCAGCAGCGCCTTCAGCCTGCAGCTGAACTATCCCAGTCACCATACGATTTTCGCCTTTACCAGCGGCCTGATCGCCATGAACAGCATCGGCATCGAATTGGCGGATCTGACCATTGAGGCCGACGATCCCGAAGCGGTTCCGGGAGGCTATGAGCGAACCGTCACCCTCTTTTTTGAATTCGAGGGTGTCACCTATGAAATTCTGAGTTACCGCGAAGACCTGCCCGTCAATGTCAACCCGCAAACCGGCGCCATCACCCTGATCGAGCCCCTGCCACAACCCGACCCGAACGACTATGTCACCTTTCCCATCAGGAATACCGCCGATGGCAAAAGCTTCAATATCCTGCTGCGTCGCCAGGCCGACAGCCTGAACCTGGAGATCATTGAAATGGCCCTGGAGCCATACAAGGATCCCGATGCCTTCCGGCCCACCTCGCCACCGGTGACACCCCCCTTCTGGTATGATGATCAGAGTCCTTTTGAACAGGTACGCGATATCAACACTCCCCAGCTCTTTCACTTCCGAAATGGCGAGGATCATGTCATCATCCGCTTCAGCCGCTACCGCATTCACCGCACCGACCCTGTTGTCGGCGGGAACTTCGCCTCGGTACGCCAGGTGGTCACCGAACGCTACCGCGGCATCAGCGATGGCTTCAATGATCCCCAGGAGTTCACGCGCCCCGTCTCCGAAGCGTGTCTCAACCGCAAGAATCCCCTGGAAATCTACACCTATTACGCCGTCAAGGAGAACGGGAGCCGCGTGCGCACCGACCTGATGTGGATTCCCTACAATCTCAAGTACGGCACCGGCTTCTACCTGGAGGCCACCGCCGAGGGCCCCGGCGTCACCATGTACAGTACTCCCTCGGAAGCGGACAGCTTTCTGCGCAGCATCAGCCCGCGCTGCCGCTACTTCGGCCCCGGCGAGTAACATCGCTCCAGAGCACCCGGACTTCGCGACAAGTCCGGGTGATTTCGTATTCCCCACCACTCCCCTTACATGGTATAGTGTCGCCAATTGAATTGGGGAGGATGCATGAACGCACATTCTGTCGACGAGCAGATTGCGCTGATCAAGCGTGGTTGCGTCGAGCTCATTGAAGAAGAAGAACTCAGAAAAAAACTTTCCCGGGACAAACCCCTGATTATCAAGGCCGGTTTCGACCCTACCGCACCGGACCTGCATCTCGGCCATACGGTTCTGATGCAGAAGCTGCGCCACTTCCAGCTTCTGGGCCACGAAATACACTTTCTCATCGGCGACTTCACCGCCATGATCGGCGACCCCTCCGGAAAAAGTGAAACCCGCAGGATGCTGACCCGCGAGGATGTCCTGGCCAACGCGGAAACCTACAAGGCCCAGGTCTTCAAAATTCTCGACCCCGAAAAGACCCGCGTGGTCTTCAACTCCCACTGGCTCTATGAGTTGGATATCCGCGCCATGATGGAACTGGCCGCCAAGACCACCGTCGCGCGCATGCTGGAGCGCGATGACTTCCAGAACCGCTACCGCAGCGGTGGGGAGATCAGCCTGGTGGAATTCTTCTACCCCCTCTTCCAGGGGTACGACTCCGTCGCCATGAAAGCCGATGTTGAGCTGGGTGGCACCGACCAGAAGTTCAACCTGCTCATGGGCAGAACGCTGCAGCGTCGCTACGGTCAGGAAGAGCAGATCGTCATCACCATGCCGATTCTCGAGGGGACCGACGGTGTCAACAAGATGTCCAAATCCCTGGGCAACTACATCGGGGTCACGGAGCCGGCCAACGAAATGTTCGGCAAGGTGATGTCCATTTCCGACGATCTGATGTTCCGCTACTTCGAGCTGCTCAGCGATCGCAGCCTGGCGGACATTGAAGCGCTGCGACAGGGCATTGCCAGCGGCTCCCTCCACCCCAAAGAGGTTAAGGTCACCCTCGGTCGCGAAATCGTCGACCGCTTTCACGGCGCAGGTGCCGGCGAAGAAGCGGCACGCCACTTCGAGCAGGTATTTGCCAGGGGAGAAAATCCCGAGGAGATGCCGGTGTTTGAGGTGCCCCTCGGCGCCACTGCCGACAAGCGGATCTGTACGTTTATCGCCTCTGTGGGCTTTGCCAAAAGCAATGGCGAGGCACGGCGGCTGATGGAACAGGGGGGAGTTTCCCTTGACGGCAGCGCCATATGCGACTCCCACGCTGAATTTCAGGTTCCCGGCGAATGCGTGCTGAAAGTCGGCAAGCGTCGCTTTGCAAAAATCATTGTCAAACCCTAACAAGGACAGTGCCATGAAAATCATACGCAACGGGTGGCTGGTCAACCCTGCCACCGCCACCGATGAAGTCTGCGATATTCTCATCAACGGTGAAGGGCGCATTCAGGAAGTCGGCAAGAACCTGCAGCATGAAGGCGCGGATATCATTGATGCCAGCGGCAGGCACGTTTTCCCCGGACTGATTGATCTGCACGTGCACTTCCGCGATCCCGGCCAGGAGTGGAAAGAGGACGTGCACACAGGCAGTGACGCCGCGGCCAAGGGTGGCTTTACCACCGTCTGCTGCATGGCCAACACTACACCGGTCAACGACTCGAAAACGGTCACGGAATATATCGTCAACAAGGCCCGCGCCTACGGGAAGTGCAATGTGCTGCCCTTTGGCACCATCACCGGCGGCATGAAGGGTGAGACTATTTCGGCCATGGCGGAAATGATCGAAGCCGGCGCCATCGGCTTCAGCGATGACGGACGTAACGTCAATAACAGCGAAGTCATGCGCATTGCCCTGGAATACGCCTCCATGTTCGGCGCCATCATGGCCAGCCACTCCGAAGACCCCCATGTGGGCCATGGCGGCGTGGTGCACGAAGGCCGCTACTCTTCCCAGACCGGCCTCAAGGGCATTCCCGATATCACGGAATCCCTGATCGTGGCCCGCGATATCGAACTGGCCCGCTACACCGGTGCCCCGGTTCACTTCTGCCATGTCTCCGCCGGTCGCAGTATCGCGCTGATCCGCCAGGCCAAGGCCCAGGGGATTCCCGTAACGGCGGAGGTCACACCACACCACCTCTTCCTGAACGACAGTGCCATCACGACCTTCGATACCAACTTCAAGATGAATCCGCCCCTGCGCTCGGAAGAGGACCGTCAGGCGTGCGTTGAAGGTCTGCTGGATGGAACCCTCGATATTATCGCCACCGATCATGCCCCCCATGCCATCACTGACAAGGAAAAGGATTTTGACCATGCGGCTTTCGGTGTTATCGGCCTTGAAACAGCCCTGCCCATCGTCCTGCGCCTCTACCAGCAGCAGAAGCTCAGCCTCAGCGCGCTGATTGAGCGGCTGACCTGGAAGCCGGCGCAGATTCTGCGCCGTGACCACGAAATCGGCGATCTCTCCGCCGGCAAGTGGGCTGACCTTGTTATTGTTGACCTTGAGCGCTCCACAACCATCTCCACGGAGTATTTTGCTTCAAAGTCCAAAAACTCTCCCTTCATCGGCCAAACGGTCAAGGGACTGCCGGTGGCAACCTATTTCAGGGGGAACTGTGTCTATTCTGTCTAGATGTATCTGTATATTTTTTCTGTCTTTCATCCTGGCTGCACCTTCATTGGCGCAGAGCACCGTCGAAGATCTGCAGGTTGCCCGCAAACTCCTTGAGGACGGCTTTGCCGCCGAAGCCCGCACCCTCCTGCGCGATTATGTGCAGGAGAACACCGAGGACTACTACGCGCTGCATATGCTGGGCATCTCCGAGTACCAGCAGGGCGATCACAAGGAAGCCCTGCGCTGGTTTCTCATTTCCGACTCCAAGGATCACGGCGGCAGCATCCGCGTCATCAACTACCAGTACATGGCCCAGTGCTATGAGATCCTCGGCGACCTCGTCAACGCGCTGCAGTTTTACCAGCGCTATATAGAATCCGCACCTGAAGATTTCGCCACCTGGCATACCATGGGCAGCATTGCCGTCGACCTGGGTGAGTACGTCGAGGCGCTGGAATACCTGCACAGGATCCCTGCCGACTACACTCTGTATGATCTGGTACTGCTGGATCTGGTCAAAGCCCACTACCATCTGGAGGATTACGACCAGGCACTTGCGCGCGCCGATCGCCTCAGAACGGAAAAGCTCCACGAAGAGGACCGTATCACCTTTTTCTACTATCTCATCAACGCGGCCATCATCACCGAGGACTTTGAGTACGCCTTCGGCATCATCGAGGAACTGGAGCGCCTTAAAAGCGAACCTTCCCGCGAAGTCATGTCCCAGTACATCATGCTGGCCCTGAACACCGGCCATCAGGATGCCGGCCTGCGCAAGGGCCTGGAGTACTGTGCGCTCTTCGCGCCGGACACAATCACCTATCCACTGCTCTCCCAGTACCTTGAGGCCAACTTCCGCCAGGTTTCCCTGCAGTACTTCATGGATTTTGCCCGCCACTCCGAGGAATTTACCCGGCTCTACCTGCGTAAACTCTACGCTGAGAACAAATTTACAACCTATATCAGCGAATATGAAAAACTCCAGCAGACCGATGCTTACCTGCACCTGCTCTATGTGCGCTCCCTGAAAAAAAGCGGCAGGACAAACGACGCGCTGGAGGAGATATCCCGCGCCCTGGAGCTCTACATGGAGCCCCAGGATCAGTACCCTTTCCACGCCATCGAGTATGCCATACGCCACCAGCGGGGCATGCCGGTACTGTATATCTCCCAGTTTATCTTTGAAAACTTCCCCTCCCCCGAGGCGTACTTCAACTATGTAACTGACCTCTACAACGCCCAGGAATTTGAGGAGCTGATCCGCGTCCTGGAAACCTATGGTTCGGAAGGCAAGGAGCGGCCATTTATCCTTTATATGGCGGGAAACAGTGCCATAGAGCTCGGGGAGTACGAGCGGGCAATCGCCTACTACCTCCAGGTGGGCAGCGGCAACCAAAGCCTGGAACTGAACACCATTCATCGCATAGCCTATGCCTATGATATGCTGGAGGACAACGCCAATGCCCTTGACTACTACCGTCAGGCACTGAAACTGGCGGGAGACAATCAGCGCATCAGGCGCAATATCGAACAACGCATAGCTGCCCTGGAGCTGCTGCAACAACCGTAATCCATGCGGTGATGCGAGGAATTTCCCCATGAACATACTCATAATCGGCGCGGGTCGCGTGGGCCGCGAGCTGGCCAAGGTCTTTTCCGCCCATAACGATGTCACCATCGTCGATAATGACCCGGACCGCCTGAGTAAGGTGGCCGAGGACCTTGATATCCTGCCTGTCCTTGGTGACGCCGTGGAACCGGGAACCTATGAGGCGTTCCGGGAAAAGGATACCGCCTTTGATGTGGCCATCGCGGTCACCAATGCCGATGAGGTCAATATTGTCGCCTGCATGCTCATCTGTGATCTGATGAGTGTGGCGCGTCGCATTGCCCGTATCAACCATGAATCCCTTGACTACGAAGCGATGCGGGCGCGTACCGGCATTGACATGTTTATCTCACCCCACCACCAGGCGGCTATGTCGGTCATCGATCTGGTGGAACACTCCTGGGCGCGGGATATCATCCACTTCCGCTTTGACTGCGTCAAAGCCCTGGCGCTGCAGATTGACGACGAAAACCTTGATGGAATAAGTGTCTACGAGCTTATGAAAAATTTTCGCGGCCGGACCATTGTCTGCGCCATCGAGCGCTACAACGGCGAACACGGCGGCGAACTGGTCATCCCCCGCGGCAACACCCGCATTCACCTGCGCGACTATATCTACTTCCTGGGAACTGAAAGCGACCTGCACACCTTTGCCGAAACCTCAAAAATCCCCCTGCCGAAATTCCCCAAGCGCTGCGTGGTGCTTGGAGCCAATAATATCGGCATCAAAGTCGCCCAGAAGCTCATTGAGAAGGGCGCTTCGGTGAAGCTCCTGGATCGCGACGAAAAGGAATGCGAAAGGGCGGCCATGATCCTCCAGGATCAGGCGCTGGTCATCAACGACCGTCACTCCACCCAGGGCATCTTCTATCAGGAAAGTCTCTACCTTGCCGACCTGCTGATCTCCGCCACCATGGATGATGAATACAACCTCATCATGGGCATCAGCGCCCTGCGCACCGGCATCAAGCGGGCCATCTGCCTGAACTCCAACGCGGACTACTACGAAACCGCCCACAGTATGGGCATCGACGTGGCCGTTGGGCCCAAGCTGGCCACGGTAACGGGCATCGTCCAGCGCCTCTCCAGTGAGAAAATCGTCTCTGAAAGCTCCTTCCTGGGAGGTCGGGGTATGGTGCTGCACTGGGTCGTCCACGAAAAATCCAGTGTCATCGGCAAGCGCATTTCCGAAATTGCGTTCCCTGAAGGCGCGCTGGCCGTGGCGGCTATTCGCAATGGCACCGCCATTATCGTCACCGGTGACTTTGAGCCCCAGGAAGGGGATACCATTATCATTTTCTGCAAGCACGAGAGCCTTGCCAGTGTGAAAAAACAGATCGCGAGGTAATGGTGACTCTCAAAAACCTGCTCAAATCCCTCAGCGTCATCACCTTTGTCATGGGCTGTTCCATGATCTTCCCGGTCATCACCGGCATCGTCTACGACGAGCCTTTTCTGCCCTTCCTCCTGCTGATGCTGAGTGTCCTGGCTGTCTGCGGCGCCATCCTGTGGGGGCTGCGCCACCATAACGCCAACCTGAATGTCCGCGAAGGAGCCTTTGTGGTGACCTCCATCTGGCTGATACTCGGGGTCGTGGGCGCCCTTCCTTTTGTTTTCTACGGTGCAACCCCTTCGTTCAGCGATGCTGTCTTCGAAACTATCAGTGGGTTTACCACCACAGGGGCATCCATCATGAGCGATATCGAAGCCCTGCCGAAGATGCTGCTCATGTGGCGTTCCGCCATGCACTGGTTCGGCGGCATGGGGATCATCGTCTTCAGCATCGCGGTACTCCCCATGGTAGGCAACGGCGCCCTGCAGCTCATCAAGGCCGAAGGCATCATGGATGAAAAGCTCACGCCCCACATCCGCGATACCGCCATGGCCCTGTGGAAGGTCTACCTGGCCTTTACCATCGCCAACGCCCTGCTGCTGTACTGGGCGGGGATGCTTCCCTTTGACGCCATCAACCACGCCTTTTCCACCATCGCCACCGGCGGGTTTTCCACCAAGAACGACTCCTTTGGCCACTATGCCCACAACGACGCCATCATGTGGATCACCATCTTCTTCATGGTGATTTCCGGCATCAACTACCTGGCCCACTTCAAACTGCTGAAGAAGGACTTCAGCGGCTACCGCACCAGCGAGCCGCGCCTCTACCTACAGCTCTTTTTTGCCATTTCCCTGCTGGCGGGTCTGATGATCTTCCTGCATCAACCCCAGCAGCTCGGCTTCTATGAGTCCATGAAGCACTCCTTTTTCACCATCGCCTCCATCATGACCACCACCGGTTTTGCCAGTATCGACTATGTGGACTGGACCAACGCCTTCCTCATCTTCACCATACTGGTGATGGTCATCGGCGGCTGCGCTGGTTCCACGGCTGGTGGCGTCAAGGTTATCCGCTACGTGGTTCTCTTCAAGGCGCTGGCGGTGGAGATCAAGCGCATGGTGCATCCACGGGGGGTATACGTGATGCTGATGGACAACCGCAAGATCACGTCGGGAATCCTGACCGCCATGCTGGGCTTCTTCGCCCTCTACTTCTGCACCAACGCCGCTCTGACCATCTACCTCTCCATGCGCGGCCTGGATCTGACCACAGCGCTGAGCGCCTCCCTGGCCATGGTGGGCAATGTGGGTCCTGGCCTTGGCCTGGTCGGCCCCATGGACAACTTCAGTTTCATGGCGTGGTACGATAAGCTGATCCTCAGCCTGGCCATGGTCATCGGCCGTCTGGAGTGCTATACCTTCTTCCTGCTCCTGAGCCGCTCATTCTGGAAGCGTTTCTGAACCTGTGACTCCTCCTGAAAAGGGAAAGAGAACCGATGCTGCAACCCCACATGATCGAACAGGCCCCCGATGCTCCCGGCGTCTACACCATGTACGCCGGCGCGGACACCATTCTCTATGTGGGCAAGGCGAAATCGCTGATCAAACGCCTGCGCAGCTATCTGGCTTCGGAGCTGCCGGTGAAGATCGCCCGCATGGTCTCACTGGTGGAGCGGGTCGAATACGTGCAGGTCTTCAATGAAAATGAAGCCTTTATCCTGGAAAACACCCTCATCAAGCAGCATCAGCCCCGCTATAATACCCTGCTGCGTGACGACAAAACCTACCCCTTCATCCGCATCGATTTCCGCCACCCCTACCCTCGCATGACGGTGGTACGCAAGATCAAACCCGATGGAGCCCGCTACTTCGGCCCCTTTGTCCACGGCTCAGGCGTCTTTCGACTGTTTCGTCTGCTGGAGCATATTTACAAGCTGCGCAGCTGCAGTGACACGGAATTGCAGAAGCGTTCCAAACCCTGCATAGAGCACGAAATCGGCAACTGCCTGGCTCCCTGCGTCTTCTCCGTCAAGGATACCTACCAGGCGGAGCTCATGGAGCTGGTGGATTTCTTCCGGGGCAAAAGCCGCGCCACCGTGCAGCGCATGGAGGATCAGATGAAGCGCGCCGCCGCCACTCTGGATTTTGAGCGCGCCGCCGAAATCCGCGACCGTCTGGCCTCCATTCACAAGGTCATCAACGCCCAGATGGTGCTGGACTGCGCCGGGGAAAACATCGACGTCTACTACCTGGAAAAGCATCCCGCCCGGGACCGCTACCTGGCTTCCATCCTGATTATCCGCGACGGCAAGCTCTCGGGCAGCTATGTCAAGCGCCTGCTCTCCTGCGACACGGACGCCGAAGCCGTGGCGGCGATTCTGCGCGAGTACATGGCGGGGCTGAACGCACCGGATCTCATTGTCAGCAATCTGCCACTGCCCCAGGAGGAACAGGAGCACTACGAGGCGTTCCTGAAACACCAGCGCATTGATTTTCGCGTGCCCCAGCGGGGCAAGAAGGTCCGGTATCTCGAACTGGCGCAGGTCAATCTGGAAAAGCACGGCGACAAGCAGGCCCAGGAAGAGGCCAGCGAACTGATGCAGCGCCTGGGGCTGGCGAAGCTCGAGCGCATGGAATGCTATGACATTTCGGCCTTCCAGGGCAGCTACCCCATAGGTTCCATGTCGGTCTGGAAGGATGGAGAACTGCTGCCATCGGCCTACCGTCTCTTTCGCCTGGAGGGCTTTGACCAGAACGACGACTACCTGATGATCGCCCGCACCCTGCAGCGCCGTTTCCAGGGATCGCTGGCCTCGGAGAGCCATCCCGATCTCATCCTCATCGATGGTGGCGCCTCGCAGCTCAATATGGCCCAGAAAGTTCTGGAGGAGCTGGCACTGGGCATTGCGGTTATCTCCATCTCCAAGGGGCGCAGCCGCAAGAGCCGGGGGCAGGAGAGCAAGCACTATGACGAAATCCATATTCCCGGCCGCAAAAATCCTATTGCCGTGCGCGGGCGTTCCGTATACCGTGTTCTGCAGCATCTGCGGGACGAGGCGCACCGCTTCGGCATCACCGCCCACAGCCGAGGGCGCGACCGTGAATCCCTGACCAGCTCGCTGCTGGCCATTCCCGGCATCGGCCCCAAAAGCCTGCAGAAAATCCTGGCGACCTTTTCCAGCTACGAGGATATTCTCCAGAACCAGCAGCAGCTGGAGGCGCTCTGCGGAGACCGGGTTGCCAGCGCCCTGGTTCAGTATCTGCAGCAGCACGCCGAGCCGTCAACACCACCACACGAGGAAACACCATGAAGCATATCCCCATAGCCCACATACTCAGCGGCCAGCATACGGAGCAGTCCGTGACCGTCTGCGGCCTGGTGCGCACCTGCCGCCAGTCCAAGCACATTACCTTTATCGCCATCAACGATGGCAGCTGCTTTGAAAGCCTGCAGATCATCAGTGAACTGCCCGCCGATCAGACTGCAGACATCTCCACCGGAACCGCCCTGCGCTGCCACGGACACGTGGTACCCTCGCCGGGAACGGGTCAGCAGTGGGAGCTGCAGGCGCAGTCCATCGAAATCACCGGCGAAGCTCCCGAATCCTACCCCCTGCAGAAAAAACGCCACAGCCTGGAGTTCCTGCGTGGCCTTCCCCACCTGCGCCCCAGGTCAAACACCTTCAACGCGGTTTTCCGCCTGCGCTCGTCCCTGAGCCACGCGATTCACCGCTACTTTGCTGACCTGGGCTTCCACTGGGTGCAGACGCCTATTATCACGGCCAATGACTGTGAAGGCGCCGGAGAGCAGTTTCGCGTCACCACCCTGCCGGCGGGAGACACCCATATGGAGCAGGACTTTTTTGGGCGCCCGGCTTCGCTCACGGTCAGTGGCCAGCTGGAGGGAGAGGCCTTCGCCACGGCCCTGGGCAGAATTTATACCTTCGGCCCCACCTTCCGCTCGGAAAATTCCAACACCTCGCGCCACCTGGCGGAGTTCTGGATGGTGGAGCCGGAAGTGGCTTTTGCTGACCTGGACGATATCATGGCACTGGCGGAAGACTTTGTTCAATCCATGGTCCGCCATGTATGCGACACCTTTGCGGCCGAGCTGGCGTTCTTTGAGCAGCATATGGAAAAGGGTCTGTTACAGAAGCTGCAACAGACCACTGCGGGATCATTTGCGCGCATCACCTACACCCAGGCCATTGAAATCCTGCTGGAGGCTCCCCGCTCCTTTACGTTCCCCGTAGCCTGGGGGGTGGATCTGCAGTCGGAACATGAGCGCTACCTTTGCGAAGAACACTTCCAGAAACCCGTCTTTGTCACCGACTACCCGAAACAGATCAAGGCGTTCTACATGAAGCTCAACGATGATGGCACAACGGTGCGGGCCATGGATCTGCTGCTGCCTGGCATAGGGGAGATCATCGGCGGTTCCCAGCGCGAGGACGACATTCATGTCCTCCAGCAGCGCATGGAAGAAATCGGCCTTGACATGGAGTCCATGGACTGGTATCTGGAGCTCCGGCGTTACGGAAATCAGCCCCATGCCGGATTTGGCCTGGGACTGGAGCGGCTGCTGCAATATGTCACGGGAGTGCACAATATTCGCGATGTCATTCCCTTTCCCCGGGCACCCAAACTGATTTAACCGCCTGCTGCCGGATCTCCGGAACAGGCGAGCCGGAAAAACGGGCGTTCGGGGGGCGCGTTTTTGTGTACTTTTTGCGCGGTCAAAAAGTGCAATATCCCGAAGCAAAAGGATGAATACCAGATAAGTCAAGCATTCAAAATCAATACAGTTTCCGCGCGATAAATGTTAGAATAATAACACCTTAACCCAAGACAACAAGATGTGAAGCTTCCGTGTTAACAAACGAGTAACCATTCACGGTCACGCAGTTGTATTTCAGCAGGAGCGCCTGTGTTCCGAGAGCGAGCCCGGATGGCGAGCGGCAAAGACTCGAGCCACGGATGAAAGCGAGTGTCTCCGTGAGGAATGCGGGCGCGAATGCTGCTACACCGTGAAGAGTTACACAAACGATAACATTCTCCTGACAATTTCAGACTGAGAAAGATCACCCATGCCCCTGCCCGAAAGTCCACGTACCATCTGTATCCTGCGCCTCTCCGCCCTGGGCGATGTGTGCAATCTGGTGCCCGCGGTGCGCGCCATCCAGCGACGCCACCCCCAGGCCAGCATCACCTGGGTGATCGGCAAGGCCGAATATCTGCTGCTTCAGGGCCTGGAGGGTGTGGAATTCATCGTGTACGACAAGGCCAGTGGTGTGAAGGGGCTCCTGGAACTTCGGCGTTCGTTGAATGAACGGTGCTTTGATGTGCTGCTGCTTATGCAGGTGGCACTGCGGGCCAGTGCGCTCTCCCTGGCGATCCGGGCCAGGACGCGCCTGGGCTTCGACCGGAAGCGGGCCAAGGACTTTCAGTGGCTTGTAACCAACCACCATATTCCCGAATCCGCAAACGGGCATGTGCTCGACGGCTTTCTGGACTTCGCCCGCATGCTGGGAGCCCGTGACCTCAGCCTGCGCTGGAATATCCCCATTCCTCCGGAAGAGCGGGAAAAGGCGCAACTCCTGGTTCCGGAGAATACACCCTATATTGTCCTCAGCCCCTGCTCCACCCAGCGCACCCGCAATTTCCGCAACTGGTCAGCACAAGGGTACGCTGAAGTGATCCGGCATATAGCCCAGCAGTACGGCATCGCCACGATCCTCACTGGAGGCAGAACCAGTACGGAGCTGCAGTACGGTGAGCAGATCAGCCTGCTCACCCCGGACACCACCGTCAATGCCATCGGGGGCACCTCCCTGAAGACTCTGCTGGCGCTGATCGGTGGCGCAGTCGCCGTGATTGCCCCCGATTCCGGACCCATGCACATGGCCACGGCCATGGGTACACCGGCCATCGGCCTCTATGCCGGATCAAATCCCCTGCGTACCGGCCCTTACCTCAGCCAGCAGTGGGTCGTAAACCGCTACCCCCATGCTGTCAGAACCTACATGGGTACGTCTGAAGACAAACTGCGATGGGGACAGCGTGTCCGCCATCCCCATGTCATGGATATCATCAAGCCCATTGACGTCATCGAAAAATTTGATACGCTTATGTTGACCGTCAAACAGAATCAGTAGTCGGAGTGTAACTCAGCCTGGTAGAGTACACCGTTCGGGACGGTGAAGCCGGAGGTTCGAATCCTCTCACTCCGACCATTTCCCTTCTCTTGCCCCCTCTTGTGCATTTCCATGATGCTGAATAATTTCCAGGGCCCGCGTCTGCCAGTTCAGGATCGCTGTTTTGCGAATCATCTTCGGGTACAGCTGCGGCAGGCTCTCGGCGATCACCCTGGCGGCAAAGTCCGAGAGAAAGCGGGACTTCAGCTCCGCCCGGGCGCGATCCATGCCCACTTCGCGGTAGGGCGCCGAAGCCAGCAGAAAGAAACCGTCGTCGCGGATGCGCCCCTCGCGCATATTGGCTTCAATTATGGAAGCGGCCTTGGCAATGGGGCCACTGAGATCGGGACTGTAAGGGCCGACGATCAGGGCCACATTGGGTACATGGAGAAAATCGAAGCCCCGTCCGACGCAGATCATCCACTCCTGGTGGTCGATGTTGAGTTCACGCTTGGTCTGCCGCATCTGGGCAATGTGACGGATATTGCCCATGGCCAGGGGCAGCAGGTCACGGGTAATCTGTACCGGCATATCGGGGCAGAGGGCGCGAATGGCTCCATAGAGGCCCTCTTCATCTGCCTGACTGATGGTCGCCATATTCAGGGTGCGTTCTTCGTCACCGTGGAAAATCAGGGCGTCTTCATCGGTCTCGAAACCGCACACCATGGGATACACTGTCTGGTGGGCGGAACCGAAAATGGCCTCCACCTGCTGGCGGATCTGGTAGGTGTGCTCCATGGCCGCGTCACAGTCGTAATGAAATCCGGCGCAGCCGCGCTCACGACTTCCCTTGGAATAGTGGTAGGTGATGAGGATCAGGACTTTTTTGCCGGCGCTGACGGCGTCATTGACGGAGTTGAAGAGTACCTCTCCCAGGTAGGGCCAGCCCAGGTCAAACATGCCGCCCAGGTTCCGCATGGGGGTGATGATGCCGAGGGGGGTCTGGGTAGCGTAGGGGATATGGATCCGTCCATCCATGCACTTGAGCACAATCACCATGGTATTGTGCTTGGCCTGGTAGAGTTTACGGGCCAGCTGCGCTTCCGGGCTGCAGAAAACCTGGGAGTGCTGCTGGCTCAGATCCAGTATCCAGTCGATGCGTTCGTCGATGCTCCTGGTGCCGTGATGATGGATCATGAGTACCTCCTCGTGTCCGCAATACCCGTTGTGCTAGAAGCGCAGGGCAATTTTTGCCGTAAGGGTTCGCACATCCCCCGTCGTGTCTGCCTCCACGGTTACCCCGACCAGGGGCATGATGGCAATGCGCGCGCCCACCGTGAAGCGTTTGAGGGAGAAGGTCTCCTTGTCAAGCTCATCCACTCCGTCTGGATCGCTGGTAACCTTGACCATGCCGGCATTCACATAGGGTGTGATAATGGCAAAATCGTAGGAAGCGCCGACTTCCACTGCCGTGGTATCAAAAGAGAGATCGTCTACGCCGCTGAGTTTGGAGTGGCTCAGCCTGGCCGCCAGTGCCGGAGCCAGTGCCCCGCCATCCCAGATACTGTAGCGCAGCTCATAGCCCATCAGTTTCAGGTCGGAACTGGGGACGGAAGTATAGGCGACACCAAAGTCAAGGGGAATAAAGGGCAGCCCGACCTGAGCTGTCAGGCGGGCCAGGGGTAGTGAACTGGAAAAATCGTTCTCGCCCACCTTTCCCCAGGTGCCAGTGTTGTTGAGGCTGGAAACACTGACGTCGGCACCCAGTTCAAAGCCGGGCAGCACCCCCCCTAGCCGGTAGGCGGGAGCCACGGAACGATAGGCGAAAGCGGCTCCGATATCTTCGGACATGCTGCGGAAAACCTTCTGGGGCTCTGACTCTGTGAGGAAATCTTCAATACTGATATCCTTGGCCCACAGCGGTGACGCCAGCAGTGCAACGACCAGGGCAGGTGCAAAAAAGCGTTTCATAAATATTCTCCTCAGGAACTGCGTTATGACATAAAAACGATATGTCCTTACTCAAGTTTTGCATCTATCATCTTGACTTAAGGAACTATTAACATGACACTTACCCCGCGAAAACAGCATTGATCTTGCATGCTTGACTCACCTGGTATTCCTCTTTTCGTTTCCGGATATTGCCCTTTTTGACCGCGCAAAAAGGGCACAAAAACGCGCCCCCCGAACGCCCGTTTTTTCCGGATCGCCTGCTCGCCTGTTCTGGAGATCCGGCAGCAGGCTGCCCAAAGAGCCCCATCTGCTGCGTTGCCGGTCATCGCTCGTCACTGCGACGTACAGGGAGTACACCTCACTCCTCGCTTTGCCCGCGCCTTGCACCTGGGTCTCTTTGCGTTGCCTGACCCCTGCCTCCCTGCAGTGCTGCCGGACCACTCACTTCCTGTGAGTGTCCCTTCGGGTCTTGCCAGCCAGGCGTCGCACTCACCGGACGGGCTCAGGGGGGGAACGGCCTGTTTCTGTCTCTCCCCCGTGGGCTGGCCCAGCCAGGACGCGAAGACTGGAACGCTATGGACCCGCAGGGTTGCCGCCACGACGGCGGCAACCGCAAACCAAAAGCCACGGAGGGCGGTTGTTTGCGGTCCCCAGTTCCAGGCAAGCGGACGGCTGAAAAGGACAGCACTGGGGTCGCTTTTGCACCACTTTTGGCGACCCAAAAGTGGCAAAAGAAACTCATAAACAGGATGAGGGCAATGTCAAGTGACGCAGTCTGTGCAGAACCATTTCCGCCATTCCAACATGGCATCAGAGTCGGCGCAGACAACCTGCCGTTTCAGGGTGCGAAACAGCAGTCCTTACTATGCCTCATTCTCAATACACAGGCAAGGTGAACCTGTGCCAGGCTGCTCTGCGGGGCACCCACGCAAACGAGAGGCTTTCTCATCATTCGATCCGATTTCCGTTGCAATGGTCACTTTATTCACGTTATAAGCGGGTGTTTCCATGAATAACCCCTGCCAGCAATACCCTGAACCGGCAGGCACACGAAAAAATCAGCGGTCCGTGTCGCAGATGATTTTCAACAGCCTGCTCACCACCTGAAATCGGACTTTCCATGAAAAAGAATCTGTTGCTGTTTCTCCTCGCCATTGTCTCCATCTCCCTCTGGTTCCAGGGACCACCGCAGTTTTCCCAGCCCACAGCGCCAACGTCTCCAACAGCCCGCACTGCGCCCCAGGTTACTATCAGCGAGGTTCTCTTCGCCCCCATGTACACGGTGCGCACATTTTCGGGCTCCCTGGAATCCGAAGAGCAGTTCAATGTCTCGGCCAGAGCTGCCGGTACGCTGCAGGAGCTCCAGGTGGATATCGGTGACCGGGTTCGCAGTGGACAGATACTGGCAAATCTCGAGGACTCCCAGCAGTCCCTTGTGGTCGCCCAGGCCAGTGCAGAGCTGATGGTGGCCATCGCCAACGAGGATGACGCTGCCTCGCGGGCGCAGCTGGCTCAGGTGAGTATGGAACGCGTGCGCTCACTGCACCGACAGAATATCACCTCTTCGGCGGAACTGGATCAGGCCGAAGCCGAGTGGGAGGCCCAGCAGGCCCGTCTGCGCCTGGCCCAGGCCCAGGTGGAACTGAAGCGCCTGGCACTGGAGCAGGCCAAACTGCAGCACTCCTATTTCACTATCACCGCCAGCTGGAACGATGGCATTCCCCGGGTGGTGGAGCGCCGCCTTGTGCAGCGTGGTGCCTATCTGGCATCGGGAACGCCCGTATTCACCCTGGCAAAAATCCATACCCTCACTGCTACGGTGTTCCTGACCCAGGCCGACTACTACGCCCTGAATCCGGGCGATGCCGTAGAAATCACCGTCCCTACCCATCCGGGCGAAATATTCCATGGCACCGTTGTGCGCAAGGCACCAGCCTTTGATGAACTGTCCCGCCACGCCAGGGTGGAAATTTCCCTGCCCAACCCCGAGCAGAAACTGCAGCCGGGGATGTTCGTGCAGGTCAGATGGCGCTCTGAGAGCGAACACCCTGTCTATCAGGTTCCCCATAACGCGATTACCTACCGCAATGGCAGGCCGGCCATCTTCCTCTTTGATCCCAACAGCTCCACGGTGCAACAGGTGGAGGTGCACACTGGCCGTGAAGATGCCCGCATGGTGGAGGTTCTCTCACCGGAAATCTCCGGTTTCGTCATCGTAGCTGGTCACGAGCGCCTGCGCGACGGCGACACGGTCTCAGGCGGGCAGAAAAAACCATGAACCCTTCATCTTTAGCAGTACAACGCCCTATCGGCACCATCATGGTCATCATGGTCGCGGTGTTCTTCGGCCTGCTTTCCCTCTCACGGCTGCCCATCGACCTGATGCCCGACATGACCTATCCGACTCTGAGTGTCGTCACCACCTACGATAACGCCAGCCCCGAAGAGGTGGAGCGCCTGGTCACCATTCCCCTGGAGCGGGCCCTGGGCATCATCAGTGGTATTGAGACCATCAACTCCACCTCCTCCCGTGGCACCAGTGTGATTCGTCTCAGCTTTACCTGGGGTACGGATCTGGACGTCGCCGCCAACGATATCCGCGACCGTCTTGACAGGGCCATGCGCACTCTTCCCGAGGGGATCGACCGCCCCCAGTTGCGCAAGTTCGATGTCTCCGCCGCTCCGATTCTCATCCTGGGCGCCACTGCCAATCTCGACCCGGCTACCCTGCGCCATATCGCCGAGGAAGAGATCGGCTCCCGCCTGGAGCGCATTGCCGGTGTCGCTGGTATAGAGGTATGGGGTGGCCGTGAGCGGCAAATCACCATCAGAGTCAACCCGGTGGCCCTGGAGTCCTACTCCCTGACCCTACAGCAGGTGCAAAGGGCCGTGGAAGAGGCCAACCGCGACTACTCCTTCGGCGAGATTCAGCGCGGTGACTTTGAGTATCAGCTGCGTTACCCAAGCCGACTGCAGGGGCTGGAGGACTTTCCCGATATCATCGTCGAACGGCGCAATGACAACATTATCCGCCTGCACCAGATTGCCACCATCGAAGAGGGGCATGTCCGGCAGGAGCGCATAACCCGCATCAACGGAGAGCCTGGGGTGCGCATCGCCGTGCGCAAGCAGGATGGCAGCAACACCGTTGAGGTGGCCGAGCGGGTCAAACGGGAGATGCTGCACATTGAGCGGGCCTTTCCCCAGTTTCGCATGATCACCCTGTCGGATACGTCCACCTACATTCAACGGGCCATTGCCAATATCAGCTACTCCATGCTGTACGGGGGCAGCCTGGCGGTCATTGTGCTGCTCTTCTTCCTGCGTGATATCCGCAGTACCGTTGCCGTGGCGACGGCCATTCCCGTCTCGGTAGTGGCGACCTTTGTGCCGGTTTATTTCTCGGGACTGAGCCTCAATATCATGACCCTGGGCGGCCTTGCTCTGGGAATCGGCATGATGGTGGACAACTCCATCGTGGTTCAGGAAAATATCAACTTTCTGCGCCGCACTCCTCCCTGGGACACGCGGCAGACGGCATCCCTTGGCGCACGTCAGGTAACTCCCGCCATCATCGCCAGTACCCTGACCACCATGGTCATTTTTCTCCCCCTGTTTTTCACTGAAGGTATCTCGGGGCTGATGTTTCGCCAGATGGCCTATGTGGTAGCCTTTGCCCTGCTGTGCTCGCTGATTATGGCCCTGCTGCTGGTGCCCGTCCTCAACTGTGGCGGCAATACCAGGGGGGCGCACACTTCCCGGTGGAGTTCGGCACTGCTGCGGATCTTCAACCGGATGCAGAACGCCTATGAAAGGGTGCTGCACTTCTCTGTGCAACGTCGCTTCGGCACCTTTGCCATGGTGGCGCTGCTCTTCATTCTCTCCTTGAATGTGGCCACCAGGCTCGGCAGCGAATTCATGCCCGCGGCTGACGAAAGCAGCGTGCGCATCTTCGTGGAAATGCCCCTGGGCACCCGCATGAACGTTCTGGACGAACAGGTGCGCAGCCTTGAGGAACAGCTGCGCCAGCTGACACCAGAGCTTCGCGCCTACGACACGCGGGTGAGCCGCAACGGGCGGGCGGAAGTTCGACTTTCCCTGCTGCCACCCTCCCAGCGCCAGCGCTCCAGCGAACAGATCGCCAGTGACCTTCGCCGCCAGATAAAGCTCAGCCCGGGAACCATTGTGCGTACCCGTGCCGAGCAGGGGCTCTTCATTATGCGCATGCTCAGCAGTACCGATGATGACCGCCTTGAAGTCGTCATCAGGGGGCACAATATCGCGGAACTGGAGCGCTGGGGGGATATCATTGAAGCGGAGCTGGCGACCATCCCTGGCATCACCGATGTGCGCCGCGGGCAGTTTGCCTCTTCGGTGGAAACGCACCTGCGGGTCAACCACGACCTGACCAGTCGCATGGGCGTGCAGGTGGAGGATGTCATGCGCGCCATCCGCGCCAGCATGGATGGTTATCAAGTCAGTCTGCTGCGCAAGGATGGCAGAGAATCACCTGTATACCTTGCCATTGAGGGAGAGGGCCGGGGTGACCTGGATGCCATCGGCAACCTGCGGGTGCGCAGTGAGAGCGGTCAGACAGTCGTACTCCGCCAGCTGGTCAGCATAGAGAGTGCCGATGGGCCACGGGAGATCAACCGACGCAATCAGCAGCGGTTTCTTTCGCTTTCCGCCAATAACGAAGGGCGCGATATCGGCAGTATCGGACGGGATATCGAAGAGCTGCTGATCGGGCTGGAGATGTCAGCGGAGTATTCCGCCACCCTGGAGTCGGACTTTCAGGAGCAGCAGAAGGCCTTCCGTGAGCTCATCATCATGATCAGCCTGGCTGTGCTGCTGGTCTTCATGATCCTGGCGGCCCTCTACGAGTCCGTGAAAGCGCCCCTCATCGTCATGGTCTCTGTCCCCATGGCTTTTATCGGAGCTATCATGGCGCTGTGGATTTCCGGCAGCACCATCAACATGCAGTCGCTGATCGGCATGATGATGCTGGCGGGTATTGTCGTCAACAATGCCATCCTCATCGTCGATTACGCCATTCGCCTGCAGGCCAGAGACGGATTGAGCGCGCTGCAGGCGGGAATAGAGTCGGCCAAGCGCCGCTTTCGACCAGTGCTGATGACATCCCTGACCACCATGTTGGCACTGATGCCTCTGGCTCTGGGGATCGGCGAGGGAAGCGAGGCCCAGGCGCCCATGGCCCGCGCGGTCATTGGTGGACTGTTCAGCTCAACGGCCATCAGCCTCTTTATTATACCCATTGTCTACCACTGGGTTATGGCAAAGCGTGGAGAAACTCTTCACGGTGAATCGTAACGAAACGGGCGCTGTCAGTGGAAGTCCGGCAGGGTTTCTTCCTGCCCAGTGGCAGGTTCGGCACGACACAGCTGCAGGGTGAACTCAGCTCCCCGCTCCCAGTTGCTGACCAGAATCCGCCCCCCCATGTTCTGCTCGATGATGATTCTGGAGATATAGAGGCCGATACCGGTTCCGGCACTGCCCTTGGTTGAGAAGTAGTAGTCGAATATCTGATCTTTGATTTCAGCTGGGATACCACCACCTGTATCGAGAATACGGATGCGGATGACTCCAGCCTCCTCCTCGAAAACCACGCGGATAAAGTGCTCCCCGTCACTGTCCCCATGCTGTTTTATGAAATCCAGAATAGCGTCACGGGCATTGAGCAGCATATTCAGGACCACCTGCTTGAATTCGTTGGGCAGGCCCAGCACATGGAGGCTGGCGTAATCCACCCCCCCGGCGTCAATGGTGATATGGATATTGTGTTTGGTGAACTGTACTCCGAAGAGGTCCACGATGATTTCTATGGCTTTGCCCACGTGGAAGACGGTCTTTTCCCGCGTCGGTTTGAAAAAGTCACGGAAGGATTTGAGGGTCTGGGTCATGAACTCGACCTGCCGCATGATGGTGTCGGAGGCGTCCTGAAAATAGGCTTTATCATGGCTCTCAAAGTCATACATCATGAACTGGGCCTGCAGGCCAATGGCGTTCAGGGGCTGGGACCACTGGTGAGCGATGACGCCGATCATGTCTCCCATGGCCGCCATCTTTGACTGCTGCACAAAGAGCTCCTGATGTCTGGTGCGCTTGGCCATCTCCTCCTCAATGCGCTGCTCCAGGGTCAGGTTGATTTCCTTGAGCTTCTGTTCCATCTCCTTGCGGGCCGTGATATCCATGACCACTCCCACCAGTTTGGCAATTGCCCCATTTTCATCGTGGATGGGCTTGAGGCGTACAAAGACGTAACAGGGCTTCGCGTCGCTGCGATGTACCCTCAAATCCAGCTCATACTCTTCGCCATCGGCCATGGCTCCGGCCACGGCCATCTGCAGCTTATACCAGTCGTTGGGATCCCAGTAACCGGGGTCATAGATAGATGGTGTATTGACAGAGCCGTTGGCCACTTCACCAGGATCGTAGCCAAACAGCCGAAAAAGCTCATCGGACCAGGTGACCTGATCGGTGTTCAGATCCCACTCCCAGCTCCCCACATGGGCCACCTGCTGCGCTTCAGCCAGGTTCTCCTTCGCTTTGCGCAATTCTTCTTCAATGGTTTTGCGTCGCGAAATATCGGTGTTGATACCCACAATGTGCAACGCCTGACCATCGCTGCCGCGACGCAATACGCGCCCTTTGTCCAGCACCCACATATACTCGGAGGTAGCCGCATTGCGCACCCGGTACTCACTCTCAAAGACGTCGCCACCACCTTCGATGATCTCCTGCACCCGAGCCTGCATGATATTGATATCATCGGGGTGAATGCGTTCAAGCCAGTCTCTCAGTACCTCGGATTCAGAAATATCGTCGGAAAGCCCCTGCATCTGCCTCCACATGATAGAGCACTTCAGCCGGCCTTCGGAGGGAAACCACTCCCAGACGCCATAACCACTAAAGAAAAGGGCCGTGTTCCACATCTCCTCGTAGCGCAGCCCCGTGATATTGACAATGGCACCACCACGCAAAAAGGAGCGGCATGCCAGCGCACCAGCCCCGGTCACCATCAGGGCAATGGTGGCGCAGAACAGCCAGACCTGCCAGGCGAGAAGCTGTGTCAGACCTGGCGGCCCCAGGTACAGCCAGTGCCATGCGCCATGCAGCAGCCACAGGAACAGCAGCGCTGCCAGGAAAAAGACACCGGCGGTTGAGCAGTTCACGCGCATCTCACCGCCCGTTGTGCACAGCACTGCCTTTCAGGCCCACCATTGCGGTGTGCCCCGATCACTGGTAATGAAAACACAGGGCATCCGCGCTGTCATTGTAATCCACTTGGACGATGCCACCCTTTTCCAGCTGCCCAAAGAGTATCTCTTCGGCCAGGGGATCGTGAATCTCCTGTTGAATAAGGTTGGCCAGAGGCCTGGCACCGAATTTCGGACTGTACCCCTTGCGGGCCAGAAAGTCGGCAGCCTTTTCGCTGATGGCTATGGACACATTCTTTTCTTCCAGCTGGATTGACAATTCTGCAATGAATTTATCAACAATGCGACGCATAACCGACTGATCAAGGGGCGCAAAGGCGATCATGGCGTCCAGCCGGTTGCGGAATTCCGGTGAGAAAAATCGCTCGACGGCATCGGCGGCGCGTGGCTGCAGAGAGCTGCCAAAACCGAGGCTGGCGGGTTCGGTGACCCCACAATTGCTGGTCATGATCAGGATGACATTGCGAAAATCCGCTGTGGCCCCCGTGTTATCGGTCAGAGTGGCATGATCCATGACCTGCAGCAGGATATTCATAATATCCTGGTGGGCCTTTTCCACTTCATCCAACAGCAACACACAGTGGGGATGGCGGCGAATGGTCTCCGTCAGCAGCCCCCCCTGCTCAAAACCCACATAACCCGGCGGTGAGCCGATCAGGCGCGCCACGGCGTGCTTTTCCATGTATTCGCTCATGTCAAAGCGCTGAAAGTGAACGCCCAAAAGCTCTGCCAGCTGCCGGCTGACCTCGGTCTTGCCGACGCCGGTAGGACCAGTGAAGAGAAATGATCCCATGGGTTTGCGCGGATTGCCAAGCCCGGCACGGGAGCGTTTGATGGAGCGACTCAGTTGCGTAATGGCGTTACCCTGCCCGAAGATGCGGCGGAGCATATCTTCTTCCAGGGTACGCAAACGCTGTTTCTCGGAGAGGGTGGCCGTTTTTTCCGGAATCTTCGCCATGGTCGCCACGACCTTTTCCACATCGGAAACAGTGACAGTCTTGCGCCTGCGGCTGCCGCTGAGCATGCGAAAAGCGGCACCGGTTTCATCCATGAGGTCGATGGCCTTGTCGGGCAGAAATCGCTCGGTAATATAGCGGCTGGAAAGTTCCACACAGGCGCGCAGGGCGGTGCGATTGTACTGTACCCCGTGATGGGCTTCATAGTGGGACTTCAGCCCGCGCAGGATGGCAACGGCCTCTTCAATGGAAGGCTCGCCAACGTCCACATTCTGGAAGCGACGGCTCAGGGCAGTATCTTTTTTGAAATTGTTGCGATACTCCGAAAAAGTAGTAGCACCTATGCAGCGCAGTTTTCCCGAAGCCAGGGCCGGCTTGAGGATATTGGAGGCATCCATGGAGCCTCCGCCTGTAGAACCGGCACCTACAATGGTATGAATTTCGTCAATAAAGAGAATACTGTTGGCGGCATCCTTCTGCAGCTCTGCCACGATGGCCTTGAGACGCTTTTCAAAGTCGCCGCGATAACGGGTACCCGCCAGCAGGCCACCCATATCCAGCAGGTAGACCCGCGCGTCCTTGAGCGGCGCGGGAACAGTGCTCTCTGCTATTTTCAGAGCCAGTCCTTCGGCTATGGCCGTCTTGCCGACTCCTGGTTCGCCGATGAGAATCGGATTGTTTTTCTTGCGTCGGCAGAGGATCTGCATGGTGCGATGCAGCTCGCGTTCGCGGCCGACAATGGGGTCAATCTGGCCATCTCGGGCAGCCTGCACCAGCTCCCGCGTGTACTTTTCCAGCATGGAGTGTTTGCTGCCGTCAGCGGTTTTCTCATCGGTCACTCCTTCGTCGTGCCGGGACTCGTCCACCGGCCGCTCCTCCTGAACGGCCAGACCATGGGATATAACTTCCAGCACGTCCACCCGCTCAATCCCCTGGGAGCGCAGATAGTAGATTCCCATGGAGTGATTTTCCATGAACATGGCTGCCAGCAAATCAGTGGTGTCAGCAAACTCTTTGCCGGCGCTCTGGATATGGATGATCACCCGCTGCACCACCCGCTGAAATGCCACCGTCTGCACAGGATCTTCACGGGTTCCCTCCGGCAAGCACTCCAGTGTCCCCAGAAACTCGTTCAGCTGATTTTTCAATATTTCCAGGTTGCCGTTGCACTCGCGTATGACCTGGCTCACCGTGGTGTCATCGAGCAGGACATACAGCAGATGGTCAAGGGTCAGGTATTCATGGCCTCGCTCCTTGGCATCCTGAAAGGCTGCAGACAGTACCTGGTTCAGGGCTTTGCTGATCATGGTCACACCTCCCGCATCACGCAGCGCAGGGGATACCCACGGGATTTGGCCAGTTCATGCACCTGCTGAACCTTTGTCTGGGCAATTTCAAAGGGATAGATTCCACAAACGCCCTGACCATTATGGTGAACGTGATAGGTAATTTTATCGGCATCGTCGCGGGTTTTACGGAAAACCCGCACCAGCACTTCGACCACAAAGTCCCAGGTGCTGAAGTCGTCATTGAGCAGCAACACCATATAGGGGCGCGGCTCCTTGACAGCCAGATCCAGTTCCTCTTCAATACGCGGCTTACTGCTTGACATAAAAAATCCTGTTCCGTGTTGTGCGTGCCACCGGTGCTCGCACAAAGCACCCCGGGAGCATTTCTCTTTACTGCTCCTTGTAGCAGATTCAGTGCATTTCTTCCAGTAGCTGGCGCGTCTGCTCCAGGGTCAATCGCGGTCCGAACTGTGTCACCACGTGCGCTGCCGCTGTGCAGGCCAGTTTTCCAGCTGCCGGAAAGCTCAGCCCATGGGTTATGCCATAGAGGAAGGCTCCCGCAAACATATCGCCAGCACCGTTGGTGTCCACTGGCTGCACCCTGGGAGTTGGCACTTCAACCATGGCGTTGCCGTCCCACAGCAGGGCTCCCTGCTCACCGCGCGTTACGGCGAAGGTGCCAGCAATGTTCCGAAGCGCGTCGGCGGCAGCGAAGATGTCTGCTTTGCCGGTGTACAGGAGTGCTTCCGCTTCATTGCAGAAGAGGATGTCCACGCCATCACCAACCATGAGGTCGAGCTCCTTACGGAAAAAACGCACCATATTGGAATCCGAGAAGGTAAGTGCCACCTTGACGCCATGACGCCGGGCGATCTGGCGGGCCTTCAGCGTCGCCTGCTGCCCACTCGGCGAAGGGGCCAGATACCCTTCCATATAGATGTACTGCGAGTCAAGAATCGCCTCTTCCACCAGCTCCGCTTCCGAAATGGCCGCAGTTATGCCAAGGTGGGTATTCATGGTGCGCTCGGCATCTTCACTGACCATGACCAGGCAGGTGCCGGTCACTCCGGCTTCGCGGTTTGCAGAGCCGATATTCGTATTCACTCCGGCTGCCACCAGGTCGCGATAGTAAAAGTCGCCATTGTAATCGCTGGCAACCTTGCAGGAGTAGAAAGCGCGACCCCCAAGCTGGGAAACCGCTATCAGGGTGTTTGCAGCCGAGCCGCCACTGGCGCGCTTACAGAAAGTGTCCCCCAGGGCACCCAGCACTTCCTGCTGACGAGCCTCATCCACAAGGGTCATCACCCCTTTTTCCACGCCCATACGAGCCAGCAGGGCATCACTTACCCTGTATTCGTAATCAACCAATGCGTTGCCAATGCCATAGACGTGATAGGTGGGGACCATTTGAGTACTCCTTGAAATAGAACTGGAGAGGAAGAGGCTTTGTGGTGTAGTATACACACATTTCTGCCATTTGGGAGGGTCAAATACCATGCGCAAAACCAAGATAGTTGCCACCATAGGTCCAGCTTCGAACTCAAAAGAGGCTATAACCAGCCTGATCCGCGCTGGTCTGAGTGTCGCGCGCCTGAACTTCTCCCACGGCACCCACAGCGATCACGCGGAGGTGATCCGCACGATCCGTGAAGTTTCCACGGAAATGGGCATTCCCGTCGCCATCCTGCAGGATCTTCAGGGGCCCAAGATGCGCACCGGAAAACTCAGGGACGCCACGCCAGTGGAACTGCGGGTCGGCCAGACATTCACCATCACCATAGACGATATCATCGGCGACAATGAACAGGTCAGCACCACCTACACCCCCCTGCCGCGGGATGTCAAGAAGGGCGATCGCATTCTCCTCTCCGATGGCCTGATCGAGCTGCGGGTTATCTCCGCCGACGACCGGAGTGTGCAGACAGAAGTACTCAACGGCGGTACCCTGGCAGAGAAGCAGGGTATCAATCTGCCGGGAGTTCAGGTCAGTATCCCGGCCATCACGGAAAAGGATTACGAGGACCTGTGCTTCGGGCTGGAACAGGAGGTGGACTACATAGCCCTCTCCTTTGTGCGTTCCGCCACCGATGTACAGGAACTCAAGACCATCATCGCCGGCAAGGGCAAAAATACCCCCATAATCGCCAAGATAGAAAAGCCTGAAGCTGTTGACCGCATGGAGGAGATTCTCTCCATCGCCGACGGCATCATGGTGGCGCGGGGAGACCTGGGTGTTGAACTTCCGCCGGAGCAGGTTCCCCTTATCCAGAAGCGCATTATCCACATGGCCAATGCGCGCGCGATCCCGGTGATAACGGCAACGCAGATGCTGGAGTCCATGATAAACAATCCACGGCCCACCAGAGCTGAAGCCAGTGATGTGGCCAACGCTATCCTGGATGGCAGCGACGCGGTGATGCTCAGTGGCGAAACGGCACGGGGAAAATACCCTGTGGATGCCGTGCGCATGATGGCGCGTATCGCAACCGAAGTGGAGCGGGGTATGCTGCAGGATCACGCCCTGCGTCTTGAGGCCATGAACTTTGCCGATGTGGACGCCGTTCCCCACGCGGTTGGTGGCGCCATTGAAGCTATTTCCAACCGGCTTCCCATCAAGGCGGTCTGGGTGTATACCCAGAAGGGTGGTACTGCCCGTCTGGCCTCACGCCACCGGCCCCGCATTCCCGTACTGGCCTTCACTCCCCATGTCAGCCTGTACAGGCGATTGAGCCTGCTCTGGGGTATTCATCCCGTACTTATCGAACCCGTACACTCCATTGAGGAGCTGATGGAGAGCGCGCGGCGCATCTCGGAGTATCGCGGCGTGGTGAAAACCGGCGACAAGGTCATTATCACCAGCAGCTACCCCTTCGAGCACCACGGCGAGAGCAACTTTCTGCAAATCATTACCCTGGATTGAGGCGAGGCACCCTTGGAACACATCAGAACCCTCGACATACGCATTCAACTGATCGAAGGTGGCATCATTCCCCGCTATACCTATGAAGGGGACGCAGGCCTTGACTGCTACGCCCGCCTGGAGCAGGATCTGCTTCTGATGCCCGCCCAGTGGGCGTCCAACGTTGATGACGCCCAGGAGCGCACGGCACGCTGGTGTCAGCAGAGGCGCATTGACCGCAACCACCTGCATGTGGATTTCATTCATCCGGTTCCCCTGGGCGTGGCCATTGAACTTCCCGATGGCTACGAGGCCCAGATACGTCCCCGCAGTGGGCTGAGCCTGCAGGGCCTGATCTGCCCGAATTCTCCGGCCACCATCGACAGCGGCTACCGCGGTGAAGTGCACTTCATCGCCGCCAATCTCAGCGCCAAACCCTTTCTGATAAAAAATGCCGACCGCATCTGTCAGATGCTGATCCTGCCTGTACCCCGCGTCAATCTGGTCATAAGCGAGGAGCTCTCTCCAAGCCAGCGCGGCACGCAGAAATTTGGCTCCAGCGGCATTGAATAACCAGGCTGCCCTTGTCAAAACGCGGAACTTTCAGTACATTCCGTGTCCTGTGCAGTATTCCGCTCACCCCGGCAACATTACACTTTCAAGGCAGACACCATGTTTACTGGAATCATTGAGGAAGTCGGCAACGTTCTCTCCATACACCGCAGCAACAGCGGAGCCATCATCAGTGTTGGCTGCAACCATGTGCTCAGTGGTGTCAAAGATGGTGACAGCATTGCCGTCAACGGTGTCTGCCTTACCGTAACCAGGCATGACAGTGCCGGATTTCAGGCAGATATCTCCAATGAGTCCCTGAGAGTGACCTCCCTGGGACAACTCAAAAGCGGTGACGGGGTCAATGTTGAACGGGCCATGGCAGCCACCGGTCGCTTCGATGGTCATATGGTAGCGGGCCATGTGGATACCACAGCGCAGATCATGGATATTTCACGGGATGGCAACTCCTGGAAGTTTCGCCTCAGACTGCACCAGCCCGAGTGCATCCGCTACTTTATCGAACGCGGATCCGCTTCCATCGACGGCGTCAGCCTGACCGTATTTGATGTGGATACCGCGACAGCATCCTTCACTTTCAACCTGATACCCCACTCCCAGTCACTGACCACACTGACCACAAAAAAATCCGGTGATGTGGTGAATATTGAGTGCGATCTGGTGGCCAAGTACATTGAGCGACTGCTCGGTTTCGGCACATCCGGCGCCACCCCGGCATCCCAGGGTGGCGTCTCCATGGAGCTGCTGCGCCAGCACGGCTTCATGTAATCCTTCAAACAGACTGCCATTTTTTATTTTCTCCAATATACGAGGTGAACCCTATGCAACAGCTGAAGCAAGTCGACCGTGAAATCTTCGATATCGTCTGTGAAGAGACAATGCGTCAGGAAGAAGGCATTGAACTCATCGCCAGTGAAAACTTTACCAGTCCGGCGGTCATGGAGGCCGTGGGATCAACCCTGACCAACAAGTATGCCGAAGGATACCCTGCCAAGCGCTACTATGGCGGTTGTCAGGCGGTGGACAAGGCCGAGGACCTGGCTATTGCCCGTGCCAGGGAGCTCTTTGGCTGCGAATATGTCAACGTACAACCCCACTCCGGCTCCCAGGCCAATATGGGCGCCTACATGGCACTGTGCGATGCCGGTGACACCATTCTCGGCATGAATCTGGCCCATGGTGGGCACCTGACCCACGGCAGCCCCGTCAATTTTTCCGGACTGCTCTATAAGATCGTCTCCTATGGGGTCAGCCAGGACACCCAACAGATTGACTATGATGAAGTTCGCCGCCTTGCCCTTGAGCATAAACCCAAAATTATCGTCTGTGGTGCTTCGGCGTATCCGCGTGTTATTGATTTCGCCACTTTCCGCAAGGTTGCCGACGAAGTTGGCGCCTTCCTGGTGGCCGATATCGCCCACATCGCCGGCCTGATCGTCGCCGGTGAACACCCCAGCCCCGTGGGCATCGCCCATGTGGTCACCACCACCACCCACAAGACCCTGCGTGGTCCCCGTGGCGGAATGATCATGACCAATGACGAGGACATCGCGAAAAAAATCAATTCACGGGTCTTCCCCGGCATGCAGGGTGGCCCGCTGATGCACGTCATCGCCGGCAAAGCAGTCGCTTTCAAGGAAGCACTCAGCCCTGAGTTCAAAAGCTACCAGCAGCAGGTGGTTCGCAATGCACGAGCCATGGCGGAGGAACTGAGCGCGGCTGGCTTTCATCTGGTCAGTGGAGGTACGGACAACCACCTCATCCTGATCGATCTTACGAGCAAGGACATTACCGGCAAGGATGCGGAAAAGGCACTGGGTAATGCCGACATCACCGTGAACAAAAACGGTGTACCATTTGATACGCGCAGCCCCTTTGTCACCAGCGGTATCCGGGTCGGAACTCCGGCCATCACCACCCGTGGCTTCAAAGAAGCGGAAGCGCGTGCGGTGGCACGCATGATCGTGCGCATACTGGAAAACATGGGGAACGAAGCTGTTGAGAAGGAAGTACGCACCGAGGTTCATCAACTCAGCGCCCGCTTCCCCCTCTACCGTGACCTGCTGCAGCAGCTGGGCTGCTGATCCATGGAGAATCGCGCGCGTCCCGGCTGGGATCAGTATTTCATGAATATAACCGCTGAGGTTGGCCGACGCTCAAGCTGCCTGCGTCGCCAGATCGGCGCGATTATCGTAAGGGAAAAGCGCATCATTGCGACCGGCTACAATGGCGCTCCACCGGGTGTGCGTTCCAGCATGGAAATCGGCAGCTGCCTGCGCGATGAACGCAATATACCCAGTGGCACGCAGCATGAAATATGCCGCGGACTGCACGCCGAGCAGAACGCCATTCTCCAGGCCGCGCGATTTGGGACATCGGTTGAAGGGGCAACCCTCTACTGCACCCATCAACCCTGCTCCATCTGTGCAAAAATCATCATCGGCGCAGGGATACGTGAGGTCAAGTACGTCCATGGCTACCCCGACGAAATGACCAGACAGTATTTCGAGGAAGCGAATATCGACTGCATCCAGCTGGAGGAGAAGAGCTGAATGGCCTTTACCATACTGTTTGCCGGTATTTTCGGTACATTTATCCTCCTCGGCTGGCGTTTTCGCGAAAACACACACACCTCAGGCTGGCTCTACGCCGGGAAGAATATTCCCGGCTGGCTCAGCGGCCTTTCCACAGCGGCAACGACCATAGGGGGCAGCGCGACCATTGTGCTAGCCCATATGGTCTATCACCATGGACCCAGCGGACTGCTGATAGACCTGCCCATTGGCATTGGTCTGCTGGTTTTCGGCCTCTTCTTTGCCCGTACTCTGCGCAACAGCGGTGCCGACACCCTGGCCCACTATCTGGAACTGCAGTACGGAAAGATGGTCGGCCGCATCAGTGCCATTTTTATTGTCCTGGTAGAGCTGACCTGGTTTGGCCTGTTGATAAAGTCCTTTACGCTTTTTCTCCCACCAGACTTTTTCCTGCAGGGCAACAGCGCGATTATTGCCGCAGGGCTGTGTTTTCTGCTCTACATCTTCCTCAGTGGCCAGCGTGGTGTCTTTTACACGGATATTCTCCAGGCAGCCATCATGGTCGGTGGTTTTATCACCCTCGCGGTGGTCATGTTCACCGCCGAAAGCACCTACACCCCCCAACACGTCCCCCAGTCACTGGAAACCGCCAAACAGCTGGCCTTTTTCATCATGATGTTTCTTTCCGGCCTGACCGGGCCCGATGTCAGCAGCCGCGCCCTGTATTCGCGAAATGTGGCTTCTGCCCGGCAGGGGCTCGTTTTCGGTGGCATCCTGAAAATTAGTATTTCTCTGACCATCGGATATATCGCATGGAAATCACTGACAGTGCTGCCAGCGCTCACCAACAGCTACCTGCTCTTCCCCACCATCATAGACACGGTTTTCAGTTCACCCTTTGACGCACTGTTGCGGATCATGTTTCTGCTGGTCATGATATCCTCTGCTGACACCGTGTTAATGACAGCGGTTACCACCCTCAACCGGGACCTGTTTCGCCATGCGCTGTCTCTGAATGTTCTCAAGTTCGCCAGCCTGGTCATGGGCATCAGTGGAATTCTGCTGGCCCTGTACTTTTCGGATATCCTGGACATGATGAAGACTGCGTACACCTTCTACGCAGCTGGCCCGGCCATGCTGGTTCTGTACGCCTTCCTCGGCCTGCGGGCGCGGCCATGGGCTGCCGCCCTTACCATGACTGTTTCCGGAGCTCTCGCCCTGTTGCTTGAGTTATCATCCCAGGAGCTGGTCAATCCGGTGCTTGCAGCTATAGGATTCAATGTATTCCTGTTCCAGGTAATGCGCTCTTTTGCCCACCGCAGGGGTATTTCTTGACTTTTACGTTCAGTTATATAAGAATAATTCCTAACTATGGAATTCATTCCTGTTAACCCCCTAAGCACTAGATCATGAAGGAGGCCTCAATGGCAAAAAAACTTGAAGGCACACAAACCCTTGGAAATCTTATGAAAGCGTTTGCCGGTGAATCCCAGGCGCGCATGCGTTACACCTATTACGCTTCCCGCGCCCGCAAGGACGGCTACAACCAGATTGAAGAAATTTTCCTGGAGACTGCCGACAACGAGCGCGCCCATGCGAAGCGCTTCTTTGACGCAATTCTCGATGGCATTGACGAGCAACCCAAAATGGTCAATGTGAATGCGGATTATCCCGTGGCCCTGGGAGACACTCTTTTTAACCTCAAGGAAGCTGCAGCTGGCGAACATGAAGAGCACACCATCCTCTACCCTGGTTTCGCTAAAATTGCCAAAGAAGAAGGATTTGCCGGAATTTCCAGTATCTTCATGAACATTGCGCGGGTAGAAGTGGAACACGAAGAACGCTACCTGGCCTTTGTGGACAACATCATCAAAGACCGCGTATTCAAACGGGAAACCGCAGTCAAGTGGAAGTGCCGTAACTGCGGCTATGTCCACGACGACCTGGTAACTCCTGACCTCTGCCCCGCCTGCGCTCACCCCAAAAATCACTTTGAGATCAAGGCTTACAACTGGTAACTGAAGTTTCGCACCCCCGAAGCGGCAGGTTGTCGGCGCTGACCCACATGCCATGCTGAAATGGAGGAAATGGTTCTGCACAGACTGCGTCGCTTGACATTCCCTCACCCTGTTTATGAGTTTCTTTTGCCACTTTTGGGTCGCCAAAAGTGGCGCAAAAGCGACCCCCTGAGCCCGTCCGGTGAGTGCGAAGCCTGGCTGGCAAGACCTGAACAGGACACTCACAGGAAGTGAGTGGTCCGGCAGCACTGCAGGGAGGCAGCGGTCAGGCAACGCAAAGAGGCCCAGGTGCAAGGCGCGGGCAAAGCGAGAAGGGAGGCGTACTCCCTGTACGTCGCAGTGACGAGCGATGCCCGGCAACGCAGCAGATGGGCCTCTTTGGGCAGCCTGCTGCCGGATCTCCAGAACAGGCAAGCCAACGAGCCGCAAAAACGGGCGTTCGGGGGGGGCGCGTTTTTGCGTCCTTTTTGCGCGGTCAAAAAGGACAATATCCGGAAACAAAAGTGGAATACAAGATAAGTCAAGTATTCAAAACCAATACAGTCTCAGCGCGATAAATATCAGAATAATAACACCTTAACCTAAGACAACAAGATGCGAAACTTGAGTGGTAACCCACAACTGATAACGGGGAGGCACTTTGCCTCCCCGTTCAGCCTAGGCCCCGATAATCTTCACCAGTACCCGTTTCTTGCGCATTCCATCAAACTCCCCATAAAAGACCTGTTCCCACGGACCAAAGTCCAGTTTCCCCTCGGTTACCGCAATGACCACCTCCCGTCCCATGATGGTTCGCTTCAAATGGGCATCGGCGTTATCCTCATAACTGTTATGACGATAACGCGAATAGGGCTTTTCCGGTGCCAGCTGCTCCAGCCACTGCTCAAAATCCTGGTGCAGCCCCCCCTCATCATCATTAATAAAGACACTGGCAGTGATGTGCATGGCATTGCACAACAGAAGCCCTTCCCGAATTCCACTTTCCCTCAGGCATTCAGTCAACTGCGGTGTAATATTGATGAGCTGCCGCCGCTGAGAAGCACAGTACCATAATTCTTTACGGTAACTTTTCATAATATGTCTCCAGAAAAAGTATTTCCAACTAAGGTGTTCCATGGTAATGTTTACCGCTGGAATTGTGTATACTTTCCACTCAAACGTCATAACCAGTAAGCGATGGTTGCAACGAGGCCCCTGAGTCCATGAACGAAAAGATCACACCAAGTAAGAGCAGCTTTGCGACTACTATACTCATAGCAGAAGATTCCCGGGTCCAGAGAAAAATACTTGATAATCACCTGCAAACCCTTGGCTACAATGTCCTCAGCGCCTCAGATGGCGTGGAGGCATTAGAGATATTCCGCGCCATACAACCTCGGGTAGTGATCACAGACCTGGAAATGCCCAATATGGACGGATTCGAACTCATTCGACAGATCCGTAAACACGAGATTCAGTATACCCACATCACAGTCCTCAGTTCTCTGGCGGAAAAAGAGAACATCATCCGGGCCATATCACTCGGCGCCAGCGATTATCTTGTCAAACCCTTTCATCCCGATGAAATGCGCGTTCGCCTCGAAGCATCCGAGCGACTTATCCGCATCCAGAGCCAGGAACGCATCATCCTCCTGATGGCAAAACTCACCGACTATCGCAGCCCGGAAACCGGTTTCCACATTGAGCGAGTTCAGCACTATACCCGGCTGCTCGCCCAGGATCTGGCTGAGCATGGTCACAGTGATCTGAACAACAGTATTATCACAACGTTATTCTCTCTCTCCAGTCTGCATGATATCGGCAAGGTGGCCATACCCGACGAGATTCTCAATAAACCAGGGAAGCTTACCACAGAGGAGTTCGAACTCATGAAAGAACATGTGGTAATCGGCGGAACCATTCTCGATGAAGCTTATCAGGAGATCGGCTCAGAGTTCCTTCGTATCGCCAGGGATATCGTCCTCTATCACCACGAACGTTTCGATGGATTCGGTTACCCTTACGGTCTCAAAGGTAATGATATTCCAATCAGTGCACGCATCGTCGCCCTTGCGGACGTCTTTGATGCGTTGAGCAGTGAACGCTGCTACAAGCCGGCCTTTCCCCGTGAACAGTGCTATCAGATTATCCTCGAAGAGCGAGGATTGCACTTCGATCCGGAAATCGTAGATGCCTTCCTGCGCAACGAAGAAGAATTCTGGCTTATTCGCAAGCAGTTTCCCGACAGCTGAACCCCAACTCCACCAGCGACCCCATACATCGTAATCGTTACGATTTCGTTTTACTTCAGCGTGCAAATTTCGTACAGTGCTCCCCATGCAACCCTCAAAAACAAGGAGCACCAGCATGCGCGCAATATCCCTCTCTCTCCTGGCAGCGTTGATTCTTCTTACCACCCCGGTATGGGCGGAGCAGACCGCTCCTCTGACCCTGTACGCATCCACCTATCCCCTCTCGGAATTCAGTCAGCGAATCGGCGGCGAAAAAGTCAACGTAAAGCCAATTCTTCCTCCAGGCGCCGACGCTCACGACTATGAACCCACTGCCCGCCAAATGCTGGAGATAACCAGGGCGGATATATTCGTCTATAATGGCGCGGGCTTTGAACTCTGGATTCACAAACTGCTGAAGGCACTGGAAGGCGACCATCAACTGACTATAGTCAATACTACTGAGGGCATGGATCTTCTTGCAGCTGATGATGATCACCATCATCACGACCACTCCCATGGATTTTTCAGCAGCGCCTGGGGAAAAGTGCGCTCCCTCTTTGGACATCATCATCACCATCATCACGACCACGGCCCCGACGATCCCCATGTCTGGCTTGACCCTACCCTTGCCCTCCAGCAGGCGCAAAAAATTCATGACACCCTGATTCAACTGCAGCCAGAGCATGCCCCCTTCTTTTCCTTGAACTTCCAACATCTCAAAGATGAACTCCTTGAACTGGACAGGCAGTACACTGAGAGCCTGCGGGACTTGACAAACCGTCACTTTGTCGTACCCCACAAAGCGTTTTCCTACCTGGCAGAGCGCTATGATCTTGAGCAGATAGCCATAGCCGGCGTTCACCCGGGCTCAGAACCCAGCCAACGTGAGGTCATGGCCATCATAGACTTTCTGCGAGCCAATGACATCGGGTACGTCTTCTTTGAGACCACCGTCAGCAACCGGGTAGCCCAGACAATTGCCACCGAAACCGGAGCTCAGACCCTGGTGCTCAATCCCATAGAAAATCTGCGACGAGAAGATCTCGCAGCTGGTCAAACGTACTTCTCGCTTATGCGAAAAAACCTGGAGAATCTGCTTATTGCCCTGAAATAATGAAGGATATGTCCTGGAGCGCCGTTTTCCAGCTCGCCTGGCAGCAGGTGTTGACAGCGCGTCAGACATTCGCCTGAGCTTCCGCTACCGTTTTTGATTTCCCTGCACAAACAGCCGGAGAGCTTCTCCGGCTGTTGTGTCTGCTGTTACCTTTTGCCTGTCTTTTCCAACGCAATCAGCCCCGCAGGAAGACTCCTGCGGGGCTGATCTATAAGGTAATTTGCCAGGCACCGTCCGATTTTCCCAGGGCTTAAGCCCAAGTATCGTAGGCGGAACAGAGCTTAACTTCCGTGTTCGGAATGGGAACGGGTGTGGCCTCTGCCCTATAGGTACCAGGCAAAACGGTTAAAAACGGTTTTGCGTGACTGACTGGCAGTCGAGTTGAATATGCGTTTCTTCCAAACACTCAGGGTTGTATCTCTTTTGATCTGAAGCGTCAAGATCAAAAAATGCACGGTGCGCATCAAGCCAGAAAAAGAACAATGGAGAATTAGTACTGGTCTGCTGAACACCTTACGGTGATTACACACCCAGCCTATCAACCAGGTCGTCTTCCTGGACTCTCATGGGGATATCTTATCTTGAGGCTGGCTTCCCGCTTAGATGCTTTCAGCGGTTATCCATTCCGAACATAGCTACCCGGCGGTGCTTCTGGCGAAACAACCGGTGCACAAGAGGTTCGTTCATCCCGGTCCTCTCGTACTAGGGACAAATCCTCTCAAATATCCTGCGCCCACAGCAGATAGGGACCGAACTGTCTCACGACGTTCTGA